>CAYYUV010000004.1:0-136171 GCA_964474405.1 uncultured Oscillospiraceae bacterium | reverse complement strand
TTGCGGAGCTCGAGGACGCGATCTCGGAACTTTCCTGAAAGGAGACACGGAATGAAGAACAAGAAGGATCTTGCGGGCATCCGCGTGCTGACGCCGCCCACCCTGCCCGGCGCGCGGGAAAACCAAGCGTCCGGCGGCGCGGGCGGGCGCGCGGGCGGAACCGGCGAGCCGCTGTACGACTTTGCCGATTTTTACGGCGCGGCGCGCGCGGCGTATGCGCCGGAGCTGGTGGATTTGGCGGATTTTGACAGCGAGGAGGAGGCAAAAAACATCTCGGGCTGGCTGCGGCCATCCTATGACGCCGCCATCGCCGACCGCGAAAGACGCACCGACACCTATTCGGCCGAGCTGGACGCCGACGCCCTTTCCCGGGGGATGGGGCGAAGCACCTATGTCACCGACGTCAAAAGCCGCCAGCAGAACGAGGAGGCGCGCGACGTCGCCGCGCTCAACAGCGATTACAGCGCAAAGCTGCTCCAATACCTGTCCGAGCGGCAGGCATCCTATGACGAACGGCGCACCGAGACGGATATGTTCAACGCGGGCGCGATGAACACCGCCATGGAGAAGGTGTATCAGGGCGCCATGACGCTCTACAAAAACTATCTGTCGTCGCTTGGCGGCGGCGGAGGCGGCAAAAAAGGCGTGGCTGCCGGTGGCGGCTGGCCTGTCAGCGCATCCGACCTGATCGCCGCCGTCGGCGACAGCAGGGACTGGTCGTGGGCGCGGGTGGCGGATGTGGATCCGGAGCTTATCATGGCGTATTTGAAGCGCTATTGTACGCCCGAGGAGCGGGATCAGATCTATTACGGCAACGCCGCCGCCTACGACGGCATCCGCCGGGAGATCCTAAAATCGCTCGGGACGCTTGGCACGCGCGACGCGCACTGGAACGTGCCGGGCAACGAACAGCATGAGATCAAGCTGGTCTATTGAGCCATGTCGCAACGAGAACAAAAAAAGCCCCATCCGGGGCTTTTTTACATAATACAAAGGCTGCTTGCATGTAAGAAAACGGTCACCGCTTTTCCGCAGGACTGCGGCGGACAAGCCGCGAAAGCCGCCGTCTGGCATTGTCGCGCCGAAGCATCGTCAGCGCGGGATCAACCGCCACCTCCAGCACGTCGCCCTCACGCGTTTCGGGCGGCAGCGCGGAAACAGGAAGCCGGATAAACGCATCCGCCGTGACCTCAATCACGGCCTGATCCCCCTCAAGCCGGTCAACCGTCCAATGCATGCTGCCTCCTAGCGGACGTCGGGCGTCCAGATCCGATTTTTTCTCAGTATAGCACAGACCGGCACGGAAAGCAAAACGCAAAGCGCCGTGTCCACGCCAAGGTAGGCACCATTATACAGGAACGAATACAGCCACGCGTTCATGCCCGCCGGGGCATACGCGCCGAAGAACACCGCGCCGGAGATCACGCTGCACAGCATCCGCCCCGCCCCGCCGATGACGCAGCCGGCTGGCAGCGACCAGGCGCGAAAAGCGCTGTTTTTCGACACGGCGAACACGCCCGCAAGCCCAAGCGCCGCAAACGCCAGCGGATAGTCCAGGATGATCTGCGCCCAATGATAGATCTCGGGCTTTTGGATGAATTGCAGCAGACCGTAGGCAAGCCCGGCCAGCAGCCCGTTTTTGAGGCCGAACCTGTCCGCAAACAGGAAGATCGGCAGCATCGAGCACAGCGTAACGGAGCCGCCCATCGGCATCGAGAACAGCTTGATGTACGACAGCACGAACGCAACGGCCACGCACATTGCGCCCGCAACCAGCGTCCGGATCGGCATGCCGCGGGGCGCCGGCCGCTCCCCTTCGCCGGGGGCCTTCTCTTTGTCCCTGCGAGCCAGCAGGCAGAACACGGCGATCAGCACGATCGCCGCCACGATACCGCCGCTCAGCCACAACCACTTTTCTTTGCTCATTGTCTTTTTTTCCTCCATGACGACAAAAAATCTTGCGCCATGTCGGGAACGCAAGATAGGGATACCGGTATCATTTTCCGCTTCCTACGATGGCATTACCCAACAGGTTCAAGGGTACTTCTCAGTCGGCGGAACCCCGCCAACGCCCCTGCGCAAGCTGATCTTACCATGCCCGGCCGCGCCTGTCAACCCTGTGCGCGGCGAATGGCCTGCGCCAATCGACGGGGAAAAGCGGGGCGAGCGCGGACGCGGAGCACGGCGGGAAATGGCGGGAAAGGAGGAAAACGCGTGGGGTTCGCCCTTTTCATTTACCCGGATTCATGCTATAATCGTTACACCGATTTTTTGGGGAAAGAACGCTGTTGTATAGGAGTATACGGAATGGGAAAACGGGCACTGATTCTGCTGATGTCGGCGCTGCTGTTTGCGACGCTGCCCGGCGCCGCACAAGCCTCCGCCGGAGAGGAAAAGGATGGAATCATACCCGGGGAGGACTGCGTTTACCGGATGCCCGAAGGGCGTGAGGACGCGCAGACCTATCTGTCGGACGGGGATCTGGAGACGCGGCTCACCCTGACGCCCAAGCAAAGCATGACCCTGACCTGGCAGGGCGAGGCAGCGGGCGTGATGATATTCTGGTACGAGCCTGCGGGCAAGGCGACCCTCGAATGGCTGGATGCGGACGGAAACGTGATCGGGAGCGAAGATGCGGACAGGACCTGCTACCGCCAATGGCTTACGGCCAACGGCGCTTCGGGTCTTACCGTCACCTGCGTTTCCGGGCAGGTCAGCATGTGCGAGGTGCACGCCTGCACAGAGGCGTATACGCCCGACTTTCGGCAGGGGGGGCAGGGACAGGCGGATATCCTTCTGGTGCTGTCCGGCATGATGGATGAGACCCATGCGCTGGGCGGGCTTTTGCCGCAGTACACGGTGGAGAACGGCGTGACGACGGCGATCGTTTATCTCGGCAAGGATTACGGGTATTTGGTGCAGGAGGGGCTTGCCGCGCTGACCTCGCTTGGCATAACCTGCCCGCCGCAATACCAGCTGCTGGATGATCAAAACGCGGTCACCGTGTGTCGCGTCGCGTCGCTGTGGAACGACGGCGTGCTCAAAAAGACATTGTATGCGCTCATCCGCGCGGTGCGGCCGAAGATCATCGTGACGGTCGATCCCGGCGAGGATTCCCCCGTGCGCGCGCAGTACACCGCGCAGACGGTGCAAGCCGTCGTTCAGACGATGGCAAAGGGAGACGATGCGGACATCGTTTCAAAGCTGTATGTGCTGGACGCCGCGGGCGGTACGGTTGTGGACTGGACGCGGCCACTGTCCTGCTATGACGGGCTGACCGCCCAGCAGGCGGCGCAGCGCGCCTATGACAGCTACACCTCGCAGGCGATGTTTGAGCGAAAGATCGAAAAACAAACCGCGTTCCGGCTTGTGTATACCGCGGTCGGCGAGGATACGGCCTGCAACGATTTGTTGGAGCATATCGACACTTCCACGCTTTTGAACTATCGGGAGCCGACGCCGTTGCCAACGCCCACGCCTACGCCTACGCAAACGCCTGCGCCCACCGCGGAGCCCGCTGTGACGCCGACCCTGACGCCTGCCGCCACGGCCGCCGCGGCTGCCCGGGATACGGACGGACAAGACGGCGCGCGCCCGCGTGCGGCGCTTATGACGGCGGGGATCATTCTGGCCGCGCTGGGGCTTTTAGGGGGCGCATGGATTATTTTGGCGGGCAAAACGACGGGCAGGCGGCGCGTCCTGCTGCTGCTGGCCGCGGCGCTTTTGCTGGCGGTGGGGATTTTGCTTGCGATCCTTGCCAAGACGCGGAAAGCCTCCGGTCCGGACACGACACAGACGCTTGCGGCGACTACGGAGGCGCCCGTTCCGTCGGAAACGCCTACGCCTGTGCCTACGCCCGCGCCTACGCCAACGCCCGAGCCTACGCCGACGCCCGATCCGAACGAAGGCTATTACCGGCAGGAGGGCGAGCCGGAGGAAGTGATCGTGGTGGATTATGACAAGGGGCATTGGGAATATCGAACCGACACGCTGTCGATTTTGATCGACCGTGAGGAATACACACTGGAGAAGGACGGCGGGCCGCGCGTAAGGTATGTGGCGCATATCCGCATGCGGGGCGTCGATTGCTTCCGCGCGGGGGTATCCTCCAACCTGCCCGGCGCCGATTTGCAGGAGCCGCCGTTCCAGATTGCGCGCGGTTACCGCGCGGTGCTGGCGATCACGGGTGACAATTTGACCAACGCGGACGTGGCGTTCAAAGGCATATTGATCCGAAACGGCAGGTATTATGCCGATTATCGGGCGGAGGACGCGCTGGTGTTCAACCCCGATTTGACGCTTGCCATCATCAAAAAAGGGACGCTGAGCGGGCTTCAGCTGGTGGACAGCGGGGTCAAAAACGCCTTCAGCTTCGGTCCCACGCTGGTGGATGACGGCAGAATCAACGAGCTTGCAGCCGAGCACCGGATCGCCATTCTCGACAACCCGCGCTGCGGCATCGGCATGGTGGAGCAGGGACATTTTGTCGCCATCGTCACGGACGGTCGCGACATCAAACGCGCGTGGAACGTGAACATGATGGATTTTGCCCAGATGTTTTTGGATGAGGACTGCACCGTGGCCTATAACCTGGACGGCGGCTCATCGGCGGCGATGGTGTTCATGGGAGAGCATCTCAACTGCCACTCCGGGGAGGCGGATCTCCAGCGCGAATGGACCGATGCGCTGCTCTGGGGCTATTCGGAGCAGGTGCCGGACATCATGGATCCGCTTTTGTACCCCGGACAGTGAGCATGGGGACGCGCAGCAGCACAGAAAGGATCGAATGAGGATGAAGATCAAACGAGGCGGTGTATATCTGGCCGTGTGGGCGGCGGCGCTGTCGTTGGCGCTGTTGACCGGCTGTGCGGACAAGACGCCGACGATGCCCGCGGAGGCCGCACAGGCCGACAATTCGCCGCTGGATCTGACCGGACAGGCGCTGACGGAGGAGGAATACCTGCTTCAAAAGCAGAAAAACCCGGATCGTGTGATCATCTGGGATGTGCCGGTGGGTGACGCGCGTTTTCGGAGCGACAGCACCGCGCTTGCTTTGCCGGACGCCGATGAAGAAACGCTTGCCATGCTCGGCTATTTTGACGCGCTGGAGTCGGTGGACGCTACCGGCAGCACCTGCTATGCCGCGCTTTTGGAGGCGGAGAAGGCGTTTGACGGCGTTGCATTTACCTGGACGGATACGTCCGGCGCGGTCAGCGTGCAGCACGGCGGAAGCGCGATCGATCTTGCCGACGCAGTGGGCGTGACGAAGGAGGATCTGGCCGCGGTGCTTTTGCGGGAGCCGCAGGTGCGCCTTGTCTGCCTTGCGGGAAGCGACCTTGATATGGCGGACGCGGCGGAAACGCTCGCGGCATACCCGGAGGTGACGTTTGACTTTATTGCAGATCTGTACGGCGTGCCGGTGGATTCCGCGATGACGGAGCTGGTGCTCAGCGACATCCCCATCACGGATCTTCAGCCGCTGTATCGGCTGCTGCCGCTGCTCAAGAGGCTGACGCATCTGGAGATGTGCGGCTGCGGCGTGCCGGACGAGCAGATGGCGGCGCTGCAGAGCGCGTTTGACGGGATCAAGATCGTCTGGACGGTGGATCTTGGCTATTGGACGGTGCGCACCGACATCACCTATTTTGCCACCTGGCGGATCGTGAGCCGCAATGAGGACGGGCTGATCACCGAGGCGTATACCATCGCGGATTACAAGCCCGCCTGTACCGATGAGAGCCTGTATAAGCTTAGATACTGCACCGACCTTATCGCGCTGGACGTCGGACACAACAAGCTGACAAATGTCGATTTTCTGTATTCGATGCCAAAGCTCGAATATCTGATCATTGCCGACAACAAGATCGCGGACATCACGCCGATAGCCGGGCTCAAAAACCTGAAATATTTGGAGTTTTTTGCCAACCGCATCACGGACGTCACGCCGCTGACCGAGCTTGAAAACCTGTTGGATCTCAACATGTGCTGCAGCCCGGTGGCCGATCTGTCGCCGCTGTACGGCCTAAAGCAGCTTGAACGGATGTTTGTGACGCCATACGGGTTCGCGGACGTAAAAAAAGCGGTGGCGGAGTTTTCTCAACAGGTGCCGGACTGCGAGGTGGTCATCGTAAGGGATGACGACCTTACCGGTTACGGCTGGCGCGCGCACGACCGCTATTTTGAGATGCGCGCCGCGCTCGGCAGGTATATTCCGCCTCGCGGCTAGACAGAACGGGGGCAGGCGCATGCCGCCCCGCGATCAGACGTTTCCCCTTATGGGCAAAGATAAAGGAGGAGCCGCCCCATGTCCGATTCCCCGGAATCGGAACGGGCAGCCCCTCCCTGTTTTTTGTGTTATCGGAAGGTCAGAACGCCGCTACGCGTCCTTCTTCGCCGCTTCCTTCGCGGCAGCTTTGGCCGCGCGTCTGGCGGCGCGCTTTGCCCGGCGCTTTTTCCCGCCGCGGCAGATCAGCACGATCACCGTGGTAAGGCCGCCCACGATCACGACCCAGACGACGATCTCCGGCAGATTGCCGACAAACCATACGCCAAAGTTCACAAACCCGTCTCCGACGTCCTCCAGGCTTTCGCGGAACTTGCGGGAGATCTCCTCGCCCGGCGTCTCCTCGACGACGGGGGTCTGGCGTTCGACCTCCTGAATGTCGATCGTGACGGTCGAATAGTTGATCTGATCGTCCAGCGTGCGCAGCGTCGATTCATACGATTCGATCTGATAGCGTACCTCGGTCAGCCGCTGCTGGATGGTCAGGATGTCTTCCATCGACTGCGCCTTCTCCAAAAGCCCCATCAGCGTCTCCTGCTCGGTGCGGAAGGAGGAAAGGCGGCTCTCGGTATCGACATAGTTCAGCGTCACATCCTCGGCGTTGGTGCTTGCATTTACGACGTTGCCGATCTCGCTCATCTGCGAGAGGAACGTCTTGAGCTTGTCGTTCGGCACGCGCACGACGATGTTTGCCCAGCGCATGCGGCTGCTTGAATCATAGCCGCGGCCGCTGGTGCTGGAGGACTGGACATAGCCGCCAAGCGTGCTGACAACCTCGTTCAGATTCGGGATAAAGGCGTCGTAATCCAGCGTCTGGACGGACAGATAGGCCGTCTCAATGATCTTGCGGCCGACGAGCGCGACGGAGGCCGGGTTGTCAAGCTCGCCATCGGTGGCGGTGGATACGTCGTCGGTTTCCCAGTTCATATCCACCGATTCCTCCGCTGCGTCCGGCTCCTCGGCGGGTTTGGCGTAGTCATAGCTGTTGCCGGTTGCGTAGGATACCTCGCCCCGGTCATTTTTTGCGGCGCAGCCCGCCAGCAGCGTCAAAACAAGCAGAACGGCGATGCAGCTGAACACAATACGTTTTTTCATTAGGATAAACCCTCCTTCCTTCTTACAACCATAACACAATACAGCGGGAAAAAAGGTTGCGGAATTGTTAAAAAAAACCCGCTGAGGAGAAAAAACGCCCGTTCCCCCGCGCACGGCTTGCGGCTCAGGGCAGGCGGCGGCCAATCTGCGGCGTCAGCCCTTGCGCGAAAAGGCGCGATGGTGATATACTGAACCAAAGTATCGTCTGGGAGGGTGGCATGGCGTATCGCGCGTTGTATCGGCAGTATCGGCCGCGGACCTTTTCGGAGGTGGTGGGGCAGGAGCACATCACCACCATCCTGAAAAATCAGATCCGGGACGGCCAGCTTTCGCATGCCTACCTGTTCTGCGGCTCACGCGGAACGGGCAAGACCTCGACCGCCAAGATCTTTGCGCGCGCGATCAACTGCGACGCGCCGGTGGACGGCGAGGCGTGCGGGGCCTGCGCCCGGTGCATGGCGGCAGCCGGTGAAAACGGCGACATTCTGGAGATCGACGCCGCCAGCCATACCGGCGTGGACGACATTCGTGACCTGATCGGGCAGGCGCAGTTTGCGCCGTTCTCGCTCAAATACCGCGTGTTCATCATCGACGAGGCGCACATGCTTTCCCAGAGCGCGTTCAACGCGCTGCTAAAGACGCTGGAGGAGCCGCCCGCGCATGTGATGTTCATCCTTGCCACCACGGAGCCGCAAAAGCTCCCCGCAACGATCATATCCCGTTGCCAGCGGTTCGATTTCAGGCGGCACACGATGGCCAACATTATCGGCTATTTGCGTGCGATCCTGCCCAAGGCCGGGGCGGAGATCGAGCCGGAGGGGCTGCAGCTCATCGCCCGCGCCGCCGATGGCAGCATGCGCGACGCGCTGTCGCTGGCGGATCAATGTCTGGCGTTTTGCGGCAGCCGTGTCGCCGCCGGGGACGTATATGACGTGCTGGGCAACATGGAGCAGGGCTTTCTGTTTGAAATGGCGGGGGCGCTCCTTTCGGGGGATGCGGCGGCGGCGCTTGAGAAGCTGGACGAGGTTTCGCGCATGGGGCGGGATCTTGCGGTGTTTGCGGGTGATCTGGGCGCGCACCTTAGGGAGCTTTTGCTTGCAAAGACGCTGGGCGACTGTCAGCAGATTCTGGAATGCACGGCGGACACCATGCAGCGTCTGCAAAAGCAGGCCAAGCCCGCTGACGAAAAGCTGCTGCTGTACATGATGGAGCAGGTATTGAAAACGCAGGCGCAGATGCGCTATTTCCCGCAGCCGCGCGCGCTGCTTGAGACCCTTTTGGTGCGGCTGTGCCGGCCGGAGGACGATGCCTCGCAGGCCGGACTTGAGGCGCGCGTTTTGCGTCTGGAGCAGAGGATCAGCGAAGGAGCGGGGCAAGCCCCCGCGCTGGAGCGCAAAACAGCCCCCACGCCGCAACCGCAGCGGGTCACAGCCCCCGCGTCCGTGCAAACGGCGCCGGATCTGCCGCCGTCTGCGGACGAGCTGCCGCCGCTGGAGGAGCCGCCCGGGTTGGAGCCGTCGTTCGAGGCGGCGTCAAAGCCCGTCCTTGCGGCGACCCCGGACGCGCCGCCCGCATCGGGACAGGCCGCAGCAGACAGTGCGGATACCGGTACGGTGCAGGCACTGTGGGAGCAGACGCTTGCCCGCGTCAAGCGGACGAACGTGATGCTGCATATTTCGGCGGTGCGCGGGCGCGCCGTGGCATATGAAAACGGCACCATGACGGTGGAATTCCAAAAAAAGGACGAGGGCGCGTTCGGCGTCGCTTCGTCACAAAACAACGTCCGCATCGTGCAGAAGGAGCTTTGCGCGCTTGCGCCGGACACGGTGCTGCATTACCGCATGGAGCGGCTCACGCAGCAGGAAGCGCAGCTTGCGTCACTGTTTGGCGACAAGCTGACGATCGAATAAAGAACGGAGGACAGTATGGCAAGAGGCGGTTTTCCCGGGAACATGGGCGGCGCAAACATGCAGCAGCTCATGCGGCAGGCACAGAAAATGCAGCAGGACATGCAAAAAAAGCAGGAGGAGCTGAACGCACGCACGTTTTCGGCGGGCGCGGGCGGCGGCATGGTCACCGCGGTGGTGACGGGCGCCAAGAGGGTGGAGAGCGTCAAGATTGATCCCGCATGCGTGGACCCCGATGATGTGGAGATGCTGGAGGATATGATCACGGCCGCCGTCAACGCGGCGCTAGACGCGGCGAACGCCGTCACCGAGCAGGAGATGGGGCGTCTGACCGGCGGGATGAACCTGGGGCTGTAACGCATGGCGATTGCTGCTGTTGAAAAACTGACCGTGCAGCTTTCGCGGCTGCCGGGAATCGGGCGCAAGACCGCGCAGCGGCTGTGCTTTTTTCTGCTGGGCGTGCCGCGGGAGCAGGCGGATGAGCTTGCGGACGCCATCCGCGACGCGCGGGACAAGGTGCATCCGTGTCCCGTGTGCGGCACCTATACCGACCGCGACATCTGCGAGCTGTGCGGCGACCCCAGACGGCGGGACGATTTGATCTGTGTCGTGTCCGATCCCAAGGACGTCATGGCGATGGAACGGACGCGGGAGTTTGGCGGCCGCTATCATGTACTGTTCGGCTCCCTGTCGCCGATGGACGGCGTAGGGCCGAAGGATCTCCGGATCGGCGAGCTGCTCGAGCGCTGCCATGACGGCAAGGTGCAGGAGGTCATTCTGGCCACCAATCCCGACGTCGAGGGCGAGGCCACGGCCGTTTATCTGGCGCGGCTTTTGAAGGAGCAGGGCGTGGCGGTCACACGGATCGCGCACGGGGTGCCGATCGGCGGCAATCTGGAGTATACCGACGAGGTGACGCTGGCCAAGGCGCTCGAGGGACGCAGAAGCATGTAGGCGCTCGGGTGCGGCCTTGTTTTACACATGGCGGCGGACGCCTGCGCATACGCTTGCTTTGTCATAAGCCGGCAGATGTCTGCGCCAATATCAAGTTGAAAGGGGAACAAGCATGCTGGAGTTTAAGTTTGACACACAGCTTTTGATTGAGGGAAAAAACCTGTCCGAGGACGAGATTCATGACGATATCACCCGCCAGATCGAGGGCGACTGCCTGATGGCCGTGGGGGATGAGGAGCTGATCAAGATCCATTTCCATACCAACACGCCGTGGCGCGTGCTGGAATATTGCGCGTCAAAGGGCGATATCTACGACGTTGTGGTGGAGAATATGGAACGGCAGGAGAACGGTCTGGACGGCTGATCTGCCCGAGACATCACAAAAGGGAACCGCGCGGTTCCCTTTTTTTGTTGTACAAATCCATGTCCCGGCACGAAAAACAGGCTGCGCTCCGGCGCGAAAGACGGACCCGCGCCCCGTCTGCGGGCTTACGGACCGTCTGTGATGCGCGGGGTTTCGCGTTGCCTGACGCAGCCCCAAATAATGACAAACAGGATCGCCAAAAGCAGCACGATGCAGCACAGCAGCGTGCGGAGCGTCATGGTTTCGCCAAGCAGCAGATACCCGAGCAGCAGCGTGCAGACAGGCTCGCCGACGCCCAGAATGCTCGACAGCCCTGTGCCGACGCGCCGGATGCCCAGTTGAAACAGCACCATCGCCGCAAACAGAAACACCGCCGGCAGTACCGCCAGATACCACGAGTCTGTTATGGCGGGCAGCACGGTCTCACCCATCAAAAGCGCGTAGCAGCCGCCAAACAGGGTGTGAAAAAGATACAGATAAAAGCTGACCACCTGCGGCGGCAGCGCGGAAAGCCCGCTCCGTTCATAATAGATCATGCCGAACGCCCAGCTGCACGCCGACAGCAGCGCCGCGCCGACCCCCCACAGTGGCAGCGCGCCGGAGATCCCCTGCATGACCCAGATCGCCGCCAGAACCACGCCAAGGGCGATCCATACGGGCACGGGCAGCTTTTCCCGGAACAGGACGGCGTTTGCAGAGACCACCAGCAGCGGATACAGAAAATGTATGGTTGTGGCCACGCCGGTGCCGAGATAGGAATAGGCCAGAATCAGCATCAGCGAGGTCGTGACGCTGCCAAACAGCGCGTATATGATCATCTTTCCGGCCTGCTCGCGCCGAAGCCGCAGCGAGCGTCCAAGGATCAGGCAGGCAATCAGCGAAAACAGCGTCACCAGCGCGCCGCGCAGCAGGATGATGGTGCCCCTGCCCATGCCCGCGGCCGACGCCGCGGAGATCGAGAGCGCCTGCGCCCCAAATAGGAACGAGGAGCCCGCCGCAAGCAGCAGCCCTGCGCCGCGCCCCGACGGGTTCTTTGCGCGCTGTTGTTGAGATGCCATGGTTTGTACGCCCCCTTTGCCGGTCAAACGGCGTCAAAAAAGGACGCCGCATTCGACGTCCACTATAACAGCCAACGCGCGTCCGTGTCAACGCTCGCGCCGCGCCTGCGCCGAAAAGACGGTGACGCCCCGGCAGACGGTTTCGACGAGCCGCCCATCCTCAATCACCAGATAATCCGCCGCCTTGCCCGCCTCGAGCGAGCCGGTTTTGTCATACAGACCGAGCATCCGAAGCGGGGTCTCCGTCAGGCAGCGGATCGCTGCCTCCTCCGAAAGACCGGCAAACGCCTCGAGGTTTTTGAGCGCTTCCCACGCGCCGAGCGTGCTGCCCGCGCGCGTGCCGGTGGCCACCTGCCTGACATCCCCGCCCGCGACGCGCACCTCCGCCCCGCCGGAGCGGTAGACGCCGTCGGCAAGCCCCGCGACCGACAGGCTGTCGGTGATGCCGATCATTTGCTCCGTGCCCTTGATCGCCGCCAGCATGCGCACGGTGTCGGGCGCAAGGTGCAGGCCGTCGAGAATCGCCTCGCAGCAGCAGGGCGCGGCAAGCGCCGCCGCGGCAAGGGACGGATCGTGATGCTCGATCGGGCGCATGGCGTTGAACGTATGGGTAAAGCAGGCGGCGCCCGCCGCGACGCAGTCCATCGCCTGCCGGTAGGATGCGCCGGAATGCCCGAGCGTGACCGTCACGCCGAGCTTTTTTGCCTCGCCGATCAGCGCCGCCGCGCCCGGAAGCTCCGGCGAAACGGTCATGTAGCGGATCAGCCCGCCCGCCGCCCGCTGATAGCGCGCCAGCGCGGCGATATCCGGCTGTCTTAAGCAGACCTCGGGCATGGCGCCCTTGTACGCGGCCGACAGAAACGGCCCCTCCATATGGATGCCCATCAGCTGCGAAAACCGAGGCGCGGCAGAGCAAAGCAGCGCGAGCTGGCGCAGCAGCCGCTCCTCCGTATCGGCAAGCAGCGTGGCCAGCACGCCCGTGGCGCCGTGCGCGGCATAATGGCGGAAGATGACCGCCAGATCCTCCGCATTCTCCGCCGTGTTGAAATCATACCCGCCGCCGCCGTGCGTGTGCACATCGATCAGCCCGGGCAAAAGGGCTTGCCCCTCCCGCGCGGCGGGGCCGTGTATGTCCACCCGGCTGAGCAAACCGGTGTCCGAATCCACGCAAAGATCCGCGCGGCAAAAGCCCTGCGGCAGCAGTGCCGTGACCCCATGCAGTCTCCGTTCCATACCTTTTTTCCCTTTTCCCCGCCGAAAGCGCGCCGGCGGCCCGTTGTTTTTATGGTTGTATTTTATCACCATTGGCCATTCCGCTCAATGCCGCCGGGAAAGATTGCGCAGATATTGCGAAAACTGCGGCGTAAGTTGCGGTTCTGACGCAAAAAGCCCGGATTTTGGCGGGCAAGCCCAAGGCACCCGCATGTGCCGTCCCGTTTCCTCCCGCACGCCTGCCGCTGTCCCCGGCGTTTCCTCCCGCACGCCTGCCGCCGACCCCGGCGAACAAAATCATATATTATCTATTGACAACGCTGCGCTGACGTGGTAAAGTACCACCAATATCAACGCGATGAGGAAGAAAAGTAACGCGATCGGACGGCAAAGAGAGCGGGCGGCGGTGGAAAGCCCGTGCGGCAGGCGCGCGAACGAACACTTCGGAGCAGCGAGCGGAAAGCCCGTTTTTCGGGCGAGTATGGGAGACGGGTGGCGCCCGTTAACGCGCCGGGGCTTGTTGGAGCCCTCAAAGGCGACTGTTATATACAGTAAATTAGGTGGCACCGCGGATCAGCAGCGATTCGTCCTAACAAAGAGATAGGATGAGCGCTGTATTTTTGATTCGGAGGTGCTTTTTTATGTGTTCCATTATGGGGTTGACCGGCGGCGCGGCGCCGCGGGACGCGGTTGTAAGGGCGTTTGGCGAAACGGTCGGCCGCGGGCCGGACATGAGCCGCATCCAAAGCGTGGGCGAGGGCTGTCTGTGCTTTCACCGGCTGGCGATCATGGGGCTGGACGAGAGCGGTATGCAGCCGTTCTTCCTTGGCAACAGCGCGGTGGTCTGCAACGGCGAGCTGTACGGCTTTCGGGCGGTCAAGGCGTCTTTGGAGGCGCGGGGCTATCGGTTTGCCAGCGGCTCGGACTGTGAGCTGCTGCTGCCGCTGTGGCGCGAATACGGCACGGAGATGTTCGGCATGCTGGATGCGGAGTTTGCGCTGATCCTATATGACGCCGCGGCCAACACCTTTGTCGCCGCCCGCGATCCCATCGGCATCCGGCCGCTGTATTACGGCTATCTGCCGGGGGATGGCAGCATCGCCTTTGCAAGCGAAGCGCGAAACCTCGTGGAGCTTTGCCCGCATGTTTATCCGTTTCCGCCGGGCTGCTGGTACCGGGACGGCGTGTTTACGCGCTATGCCGATCCCGCCGCCGTGGAGGAATATTGCGAGGACGACATCGAGACGGTTTGCAGCAGCATTCATGACCTTTTGACCCGCGCCGTCGAAAAGCGGCTGGACGCGGATGCGCCGCTGGGCTTTCTGCTCTCGGGCGGGCTGGACAGCAGCCTCGTGTGTGCCATCGCGCAAAAGAAGCTCAAAAAACCCATCCGCACCTTTGCCATCGGCATGGATACCGATGCGATCGATCTCAAGTATGCCCGGCAGGCGGCGGACTTTATCGGCAGCTGTCATCGCGAGATCATCATCACCCGTGCGGATGTGCTTTCCGCGCTGGAGCCCGTAATCCGCGTGCTGGGCACCTATGATATCACCACCATACGCGCCAGCATCGGCATGTATCTGCTGTGTCAGGCCATCCGCCGCGAGACGGACGTGCGCGTGCTTATGACCGGAGAGATCTCCGACGAGCTGTTCGGCTACAAATATACCGACTATGCGCCGAGCGCGGAGGCGTTTCAGCAGGAGGCGCAAAAGCGCATCCGCGAGCTGCATATGTACGACGTGCTGCGCGCCGACCGCTGCATCTCGGAGAACGGCATCGAGGCGCGCGTGCCGTTCGGCGATCTGGCGTTTGTGCGCTACGTCATGTCCGTCGATCCCCGCAGAAAGAGAAACATTTACGGACAGGGCAAATATCTGCTCCGGCGCGCGTTCCGCGACGGCGGCTATCTGCCCGACGGCATTCTAAACCGCGAAAAAGCCGCCTTCAGCGACGCCGTGGGGCATTCGCTTGTGGACGATCTTAAGGCGTTTGCCGAGACGCAGTATTCAGACCTTGATGTGAAGGCGTGCGCGCTGCGCTATGCACACGCCACGCCGTTTACCAAGGAAAGCCTGCTGTATCGGGAGATCTTTGAACGCTACTATCCGGGGCAGGCGGACATGATCACGGGGTTTTGGATGCCCAACCGCTCCTGGCCCGGCTGCAACGTGGACGATCCCAGCGCCCGCGTCCTCCAAAACTACGGCGCAAGCGGCGTGTAAAAGCGCGGCTGAAAACGGTTATCCCCCCAAAAAGCGATGATGTTTGTTGCAGGAAAAAGGACGGCTTCGGCCGTCCTTTGCATATACAGGTATTCCTATTTGGATAAAACGAGACTGATTCTGCGTCAGATCCGGGCTACGCCGCTCTTTCTTGCAGCCTCGGCGACGGCCAAGGCAACGGCCTTGCCCACGCGCGGATCGAACGCCTTGGGGATGATGTAGTCCGCCGACAGCTCCTCATCGGAGATCAAGGAGGCCAGCGCTTCCGCCGCGGCGACCTTCATGGGCTCGTTGATATCGCTGGCGCGCACGTCGAACGTGCCGCGGAAGATGCCGGGAAACGCCAAAACGTTATTGATCTGGTTCGGGAAATCGCTGCGTCCCGTGGCGATGACCGCCGCGCCGCCCGCCTTGGCGTCGTCAGGAAAGATCTCCGGCGTCGGGTTTGCGCAGGCAAAGATGATCGGATCGCGACCCATGGTGCGAACCATATCGACCGTGACCGTGCCGGGCGCCGAAACGCCGATGAACACATCCGCGCCTTTTAGCGCATCCTCGAGCGTGCCGTGCCGGCCTTCCAGGTTGGTGACCTCGGCCATCTCCTCCTTGATCCAGTTCAGCCCCTCGCGGCCCTTGTGGATCATGCCCTTGCGGTCGCACATGGTGATGTCGCGGTAGCCCGCGCTAAGGAGCAGCTTGACAATCGAGATCGCTGCCGCGCCCGCGCCGCTTGTGACGACCTTGACCTCCTCCTTCTTTTTGCCGACGACCTTCAAAGCGTTGGTCAGCCCCGCCAGCGTGATCACCGCCGTACCGTGCTGATCGTCGTGGAAGATCGGGATGTCACATTTTTCCTTCAGCTTGCGCTCGATCTCGAAGCAGCGCGGCGCGGCGATGTCCTCGAGGTTGATGCCGCCAAAGCTGCCGGAGATGAGATAGACGGTGTTTACGATGTCATCAACGTCCTTGGATTTGACGCAAAGCGGAAACGCATCCACATCGCCAAAAGATTTGAACAGGACGCACTTGCCCTCCATGACCGGCATGCCGGCTTCGGGGCCGATATCGCCGAGACCCAGCACCGCCGTGCCGTCCGTCACGACCGCGCACAGGTTCCATCGCCGGGTCAGCTCGTAGGATTTGTCAACATCCTTCTGGATCTCCAGGCACGGCTGCGCCACGCCCGGCGTATATGCCAGGCTCAGATCCTCCTTGGACTTGACGGGAACCGTGGCAACGACCTCGATCTTGCCCTTCCACTGCTCGTGCAGACGCAGGCTTTCCTTTGCATAATCCATTGTAAATACATTCCTCTCTGAGCTTGCAGGCGCGGGAGAAAAAGACCGCGCGTTCCCGCCGCAAAAAAATCATTCCTAATTATATGTGCCAGCGCCCCTGCCCGTCAAGGGAAAAAATGGACAATCCGCGGCACGCCTAGCGAAAGCTCAACAGCTCCGACACGGGCTTGCGGCGCGGCATCTGGGGCGTTTCGTCGGGATAGCCCAGAGCGATCAGCGCCGCCACCCGCTGTCCCGCGGGCACCCCGGCGACACGCATCACCGCATCCTCGTCAAAGATGCCAAGGATGACCGAGCCTACGCCCTCGTTCCATGCCGAGAGACACAGGGACTGCACGGAAAGGCCGGTGTCAAAGCTCTCAAAATGGCTGCCCTTGGACGTGGAGGGCGTGCCGTCGCGCTCAAAGCCAGAACGCTTTTCAACATACGTCGCCACGAGCAAAACGGGCGCCTGGCGGATGATGGCGGCGTTTTGGGCAAAATCCATCACGCAATGCGCCGCAAGCTGCTCCCGGCATGCCGGGTCTGTCACGGCGATATATCGGGTCGGCTGGGTGTTCTTCCACGACGGCGCGGCGGACGCGGCCTGCACGATCTGTTCCAGCGTTTCCCGCGCAAGCGGCAGGTCGGCAAAGCGGCGCACGCTTCGCCTGGTGGTCAGACACTGGTAAAAATCCATGGCGGATCCCTCCTTGCGGCCACGGCCTGTCCGCATTCCTGCGGATGGCCGGGCTTTTGTTCAGTATAGCATGCCCATGGGGTTACAGACAACAAAAACGGCGCCAAAGCCGGCTGTGCAGGCCAAACGACCCCGAAACGGTCGAATACGGGCGCTGCCCGTCGAATTTTGCTTGACAGACCACGGCGCACCAAGTATGCTTCAATCATATGATAAGTATAACCAGAGGGTAGAGGGTGGGCTATGGGAAAGAAAAAGAAGAAAAAGTCCGCTTTTAGCAGGAAGATCCTTACGATTCTTTGCGGTGTGGCCGCGCTGCTTGCGGGCGTGCTGCTGTTTATGCTCTTATATGTACTGCCCAGTGTGAATGCACAGCAGGCACTGCACCGGGCGCGCCTGTTGGCGGAAAACGGCGATCCGGCCGCGGCGCTGACGGCGTATTCAAAGGTGCTGGAGGAGGCCGGGTTTGGCACGGCCGAGGCGGCGGCGGGCGCTTGTCAAACACTCACGGCGCAGACGGAGGGGCTTTTGACCGCAGCGGCGGAGGGTGCCTTCCCACAAACGGAAACGGCGGCGCTGTCCGAGACGGCCGACGCGCTTTTGCAGCGCTTTGATGCATGGAATCCGGAACAAAAGGCCGCGCTTTCCGGCTGCCGCAGCATTCTTTTGGGGCTGACAGCCGAGGCAGCGGAGCAATATCCGCAGGCGGCGGAGCGGTACCGGGAAGCCGGCGCCTATTTGGGGGCGGATAAGGCCGCCGCGCGATGCGGGCAAAAGCAAGAGGAGGCGGACGTGCTGGCGCAGGCTGCCGCTCAAATCGGACAAGGCGATTATATAGCGGCGAAAACGCTGCTTCTGAATTACGGAACCCAAAAGGCGCGCGCGCTTTGGGCGGAAACGGAAAAGACGCTGCCGCAGGTCATGCAAAACAGGCATCTTCTGTGGCGTGACCGGCTGGCGGCGGGCGCATGGTACACCGCGCTTTTGCGGGAGGACGGCAAGGTTTTGTTTACGGGCGACGCACGGTATGACGGGTGGAAACGGCCCGATACCGCCCGCGCCGTATCCGGCGGCATGGCAGCCTGTGCGTTTCAAACGGAGGAGGGCGTCGTTCTGTGCGGGGACGAGCTTTCGGCGCTTTCGAACATGGCGGACGTCATGGCGCTGGCGCTGGGTGTGACGCACGCGCTGTGCCTTGGCGCGGATGGGAGCGTCACATCTGTGGGCGACCGTACCTGCGGCAAGCGCGACACCGACGGCTGGCGGGATATCACCGCGGTGGCGGCGGGCGCTTTTCATAGCGTCGGCCTGACCCGGGACGGCGCCGTGGCAGCCTGCGGGGATAACAGCTGCGGCCAGACGGACACGGAGGATTGGACGGATATCACGGCGGTCGCCTGCGGGCTGATGCACACGCTTGCACTCCGGTCGGACGGCACTGTGACGGCCTGCGGAGACAACACCTACGGCCAGACGGAGGTGTCCGGCTGGAAGGACGTCATCTATATCGCGGCGGGCGCCTATCATTCGGTCGCCATCACGCGGGATTTTCGCGTGCTCAGCACGGGGGACAGGTCCATGGGTCAATGCGACACCGAGGCATGGGAGGGCGTGGTCGCCGTTGCGGCGGGCGCATTCCACACCGTGGGCTTGCGCTGGGACGGCACTGTTGTCGCCTGCGGATCGGACGCTGTAGGACGGCTTGCCGTGGACGGCTGGAGCATGGCTGACTATCAGGCGGACACGGAGGGGGCAAAGGCTGCTTCCGCCGTAAAAACCGACGCCGGATTGGGCGAATGCTTCTCTGCCGGGGCGGAGGGGCCGTGGCTGTATCTCAGCGACGCGGGACTGATCGCCATCGCGGCCAACGAGGGACATGCGGCCGTTCCGCTGATGATCGACGTGTTTATGACGCACGGCAACGCGCCCGCCGGCATCTTTGCGGGCGGTGGGGAGACGCTGAACCGCAGCACCGAGGATGCAAAGCTCATCGCGCGCCGCAGCAAGGCGGTGCTTGCCATCACGGGTGATTTTATGAAGATGGCGACAAACCCCACCGGCATCCAGATCCGCCGGGGCGTCGTCTATGTCAAGACCGGCAAGAGTGAGGGGTTCGCGCTCTATCCGGACGGCACGATGCGTCTGGTCGATCCCGCGGCGACGAGCGCCGACGCGCTGCTGGCGGAGGGCATATCCAACGTGTGGACGTTCGGGCCCGTGCTGGTTCGGGATGGGGCGAAGGCCGATTTTTCCAAGAGCTATCTTTCCACCTATCCGTCCTTCCGCACGGCGATCGGTTCCCCCTGCGCTTACCATTATGTCGCGGTGACGTCGGGCTTTGAGAAGAAGTTCATGACGCTTGACGAGGTCGCGGACATCTTTGTGGATCGCGGGTGCACGCTTGCCTATAATCTGGACGGCGGGTTTTCGACCTATGTGATCTTTATGGGCAACAAAATCAACCCCATGCCGTCCGCCATTCGCCGCTTGAGCGACATGGTCGGGTTTCTTACCAGCGAGCATGTGCCCGGCATCAACGAATAAGACGGCATTTTAAGGCAATGTTTTCGGATACACGAACCCCTGCCCGTTCGCGGTGCGGGGGTTCTTCTCCTTGGTACAGGTGGCTGACGCGGGGAAAGCGCAGGAAGATGTTACAAATTATGGAGATCATTGACAGATTTTCAAAGAAGATTTTACACACAGGACACATCGCCTGCGGTATACTGAGGCCAGGTCAAACAAAAGGAGACGCGCAGACGGACGCCGTGCCGCACTCCCATAGAAACGGATGTGAGCCGGGCGTTTTGTCGCCGGCTTTTTGTCCGAATCGGACCGTGTTCCCGCCGGGGGCGGGAGAAAGGAAGCAACAAGATGAAACGATATCAAGCATTGGCGGTCGCGCTGACCGCATGTCTGGCGCTGTGCGCCTGTCAGGCCAATCCCGCCACGCCGTCCGAAACGGCGGCGCCCACCGAGCAGGTGGCGGTGGAGAATGTGACGGTGGACGCGGAAACGGCAGAGCCGGAGGCAACGCCCGAGCAGACGCCGGAGACGGCGCCCCAAGCCACGCCCGCCGGCACGCTGAGCGAGCGGGTTTCGGCGATGATGCCCATTATGGATTCGATCGTGCGCACGATTGGCATTGAGGGCGAAACCGCCTACGCGCCGGAGGACGCGACGCTTGTCTGGCAGGTGCTGTACCTTGCCGGGGAAAACTGGAGCGGCGAGATCACCGGCGCCGCGCGGGACGGCGATACCGTCGTTGTGCCGCATGCGGTGATGGAGGAGCTGGCGCTGGCCGCGTTTTCGGACATCGCCGCGCTCCCCGAGATCCCGGAGGCACTTTTGGCGTCCGTGACGTATGACGAGGCCTCTGACAGCTATCGCCTGGCGCCGTCCGACAAGGGCGACACCGAGACGGCGCTCAGCACCTTTTATGAGACGGAGGACGGCGGGATCATCGCGTACGTTGCGCTGAACATGGGCGACGGAAAACGGCTGGGCGAGATCCGCTTTGCCCTCTCTACATCGCAGGCCGCGTCCGCGCAGTTTCCGATGCGCGTAACCGGCGCCGCGCACAGTCCGATCAGCGGCGACGCGTACGTTCCGGTTGCGGCGGATGAAAAGGCCGCCTGTGACCTGGACGGCAACGGCACGGAGGAGACGGTCTCCTTTGCCGTGACGGGCGACGACCAGGTGACGCTGAAAGTCGAATACGACGGAAAAACCTATACCGACATGCACGAATATCTGTACAATGCCACGCTGCACATCGCCGATACGCTGGCCGACGACGGCGCGCGCGAGATATATCTCTGCGGCGATACCGGCTCGGATGATTATGTCACTTATATCTACCGGCTCAATAACGGCGAGATCACGAAGGTCTATCTTGACGGCAGCGTGGAGACGGTTGACGGCTCCGGCGCCGTGCGCCTGACCTGTCAGGTGGACATCATGGGCACCTGGGGCGGGGTCTGCACCTACCGCATGGGCACGGACGGCGCGTTCACGCTCGCGTCGGACTATACGCTGCTGCGCATCGACGAGGCTTGGCAGTACAACGCCGTGACGACCCAGAAGGACGGGCTTGTGGCGACGCAGGCCGACGGCACGGAGACGACGCTTCCGGCGGGGACAAAGCTCCTTGGGCTTCGGACCGATCTGCAAACCTATGTGCTCTGCGAGCGGGAGGACGGCACGCGCGTGACCGTCGCCTATGAAAAGAACGTCGCGGAATGGGGCTGGCTGGTTCAGGGCGAGCAGGAAGCCGCGTGGTTTGGCGAGGTTCCTTACGCCGGCTGACCGATCCTGTAAAAACAAAACGCTCTCCGTTATTCTGCGGAGAGCGTTTATTGTTACATATAGGCCCTATTTGATCTTCATCCACACGCGCATGATAAGTCGCTTTGGCAGCACCTTGGCGGCAAGCCGCTGCAGCTTGACGTTTGCGCCCAGCACGCTCATATCCTTCCCGCGCGCGGCGTCGCGGAGCGCCCGCTTTACCACGTCGCGGCTCTCGTACATCGGCGAAAAGTTTTTGCAGGTATCGGGGTTTTTGGTTTGCTGTGCGACGGCAAAAAACTCCGTATTCACATAGCCCGGACAGACCGTGGTCACGCAGATGTCTCTGTCCTTAAGCTCCACGTTCAGCGCGCGACCGAAATGCACCACGAACGCCTTGGTCGCCGCGTACAGATTGAACTCGGGCAGCGGCTGAAACGCCGAGCAGGAGCCGAGCAGGATCACCCGCGCCCCGTGCGCCATGTGCCGAAGTGCCGCATAGGTCACAAGCACGGTGGCCTTGTCGTTGAGGTCGATCATGTCCGAAATCTCCCGGCAGGTCAGATCCCGATAGGTGCCGTACTTGCCGAAGCCCGCGCAGCATACCAAAAGACCCACGTCCGGTCGCTCCTTCTCCAGCAGCGCGCCAAGCGCGTCTGGCACCGCGGGATCCAGCAGATCCAGCGCCACGGGGCGCACCGTTGGATACGCCGATTGGAGCGCGTCCAACCGTTCCTGCCGCCGCGCGATCGCCCATATCTGGGAATATTTGCCCGCGTTCGCCAGCTGACGCACAAACTCCGCGCCCATGCCGGAGGACGCGCCCGTTACAATGGCAATGCTCATACCTGTTTTATTGCTCCTTTTCCGTCCCGTCAGGGACCGTCCTGTCCCGTTCTCCATCCGCCGCACAGCCGGTCATCGTTGTATCTTTTAAACCCGCTGTCTCCGCCGCGCCGGCAGAACCGGTGCAATTTTGCACCATGTCGCGTGTAATATCGGGCGGCAGGCCGGGGGTATAGCCGGCTTCGTCGGGGTGGGGCGCACGTTGCAGCGTCTGCGTATAACGCGCCACGTTTCGTGCGCGGCGGACGCGCAGATACCACACCAGGCCATAGGCGCCCAGAATCGTCGCTCCCATCAGATAATAGATCCAGTCCATGCAGCACTCCTTTATTTGAGGGGACGGAACCGCCGCGCGCCGTGCGGACGCCTCGTCAACGGGCGGCCAAGCGTGAGCCTTTGATGAGCATTTGCCACGCGGGCGGGCGCAAACGGCGTCAAAAACGAGCCTTCTTCATGGCCAGTATAGCATGCGCGGCGGGCACGGGCAAGCGTGCACGGACGAAGGAACGCGCCGGGAGGGAAGGCACAGGCGGCGCGCAGGGGACGGAACGTGGAAAAATGTCCGAATTCCGGCAATTTTTGGGCGTGTCGAAGGAGGAGAAATAACGGCTTTTTTCGCTGGACAATTCTCGGGGGGTGATCTATAATGAACGCGTAATAAAGGATACGGTTTTATTACGCCCGAATCAGGTTATCCCAAATAGAGAAAGGAACGGTTTGACATGACGATCAAAAAATTGACGACCCTGTTGCTTGTTCTGATGATGGCGATTGCACTGATTGCCTGCACAGGCGGAAAGACGGGCGACGAGGCGGACGAGCTGATTTTCACCGTCGCCATCGGCAGCGGCTATGACACGTTGAATTTCTTCTCCACCGAGTCTGTAATGGTGTATGATTTTCTGAATATTTGCTATGATTCGCTGATTGCCTACGACACGGATTATAACGCCATTCCACGCCTGGCCACGCGCTGGGACGTCAATGAGGACGGCACGGTGTGGACGTTCTATCTGCGCGACGACGCCTATTTTACCGACGGCGAGCAGGTCACCAGCGCGGACGTCAAATGGACCTATGAGAACGCGGAAAACAGCTACATGTATTCCACGCACGCAAGCGGCTTTGCCTCGATCGAATGCCCCGATGATTTCACGGTCGTGTTCAACTGCGAGACGCCGAAGCCCGACATGCTGTATCAGATCATCCCGATCCTGCCGGAGCATATCTGGGCGGCGGCGGAGGATGTGCTGACCTATGAGAGCAGCGAGCTGGTTGGCTCCGGCCCGTTCATCTACGACGCGGCGCGCAGCGCCAACGGCAACGTTGCCTTTGTCAAAAATGACAGCTACTGGGGCGACAAGGCGACCGTGGACGTGCTGGTCTTTACGCCGTATGACAACGCCGACGCCATGGCGCAGGCGCTGTTGCTGGGTGAGGTGGACGCGTGCTGGCAGCTTGAAAAGGCGCAGTATGACTCGCTCAAGGACAACGCCGATATGTGCGTCAAAAAGTTTGACAGCTTCGGCTTTGAGTATCTGGGCTACAACCTGCTGGATCCGGTGATGGCCGACAAGACCGTCCGCTATGCAATCGACTATTGCTTTGACCGGGATCTGGCTGTGGAGATGGGCTACGGCGGGCTTGCGATACCCGCGTACTGCCCGATCAACAATGTGGACTATCGGTATACGCCGAGCGAGGAAACCCTGCGCGCGTTCAGCATCGAGAAAGCCAATGCGCTGCTCGATGAGGCCGGGTATCTCGACACCGACGGCGACGGCATCCGTGAGCGCGAAGGCGCGAAGCTGAGCGTCGAGCTCATCACCGCGTCCGAGCGCAGCTCGTGGCAGTCGGCCGTCGTCAATATGATGATCACCAACTGCGCCGAGGCCGGCATCGAGATCACCTGGAACGCGATGGAGAAGGTCACCATGTGGGATACCTGCTATGACGGCAATCCCGACTGGCAGATGACCCTGGACGGCTGGGGCGGCGACGCCGACCCAGGCTTTATCCTGTGCATTTTCCAGGATTGCAACACGCTGGGCTATGCGGGCGTCAGCTATGCAAACCCCGCCTTTGACGAACTGTACAGCAAGGCGTACAGCACGGTTGACAAGGCCGAACGGCTTGCGTACCTCAATCAGTGCCAGCAGCTGCTGTATGAAGATTGCCCCTACACCGTCATCTGCTTTGACGAGACTGTTCAGGCGATTAATCAGGCCAAGTGGACCGGCTTTACCACCGAGGCGAACGGCCTGTTCGCCAACGAGCTTGCCTACAACTATGTGAACATCAAGCCCGCTGCCTGACGGCGGGAACGCGCTGCGCCATGGCGGGTCTCCGCCGTGGCGCAGTTTGCTTATGGGTCTTTCCTCATAAAAAGGAGGTGAAGGGGTTTTGGGCAGGCGGATAATCAAAAAACTGCTTTTTGCGGTCATTACGATCTTCTTTGTGATCGCATTCAATTTTTTCCTGTTTCGCATCATGCCGGGCGACGTCAACACGATCCTCGCCAAGAGCACCACGTCCGCGGAGGTCAAGGAGCGCCTGATTCAAAGCGCGGGGCTCGACAAATCCCTTTTGTCCCAGTTCATCATCTATTTCAAGAATCTTTGCACCGGCAATTTTGGCGACGCCTTCAACACCTATGACGGCAAGCAGGCCGTGCTCTCGATCATCGCGGGGCGCATCCCCAACACGGTGATCCTGCTGCTGTGCGCGGAGGTCATCGCCATCGTGCTGGGGCTCCTTGTCGGCGTTGTCAGCGCGTGGAAGCGCGGAAAGGCATTGGATACGGGGCTTTTGTCCGGGTCGCTGGTGCTGTATTCCATGCCGACGTTTTGGTTTGCGATGGTGCTGATCTTTGTGTTTTGCGTGGGGCTGCGCTGGTTTCCCACCGGCGGCATCACCACGGCCGGCACCGCCTACCACGGCTGGAAATATGTGCAGGACTATCTCAAGCATCTGGTGCTGCCGGCGCTTTGCATGGGCTTTGCGATGATCGGCGCGTATTCGATCACCATGCGCAGTACCATGATCGACGTGCTGACCGAGGATTATATCACCACCGCCAAGGCCAAGGGCTTTTCCGACCGGTATGTGCTGATGCGGCACGCCATGCCCAACGCCATGCTGCCGATGGTGACGATCATCGCCATGAACATCTCGGCGATCCTGGGCGGCGCGATCCAGCTTGAGACGCTGTTCTCCTGGCAGGGGCTGGGCAAGCTGATGTACGACGCGCTGCTCAAGCGCGATTATCCGCTTTTGCAGGGCTGCTTTGTCATTACGACGGTCGCGGTGATCCTGGCGAATCTCATCACGGACATTCTGTATGAGTTCATCGATCCGCGCGTCAAGGGCTAGAGGAGGTGCGTAAAGGATGAAGCAAGCGGGTAAGGATACCAGAAAGCTCAAGCGCGCCCTGCGCCGCCGCAAGGCCGGACAGTTTGTCCGACAAATGCTGAAAAACAAGATGTCGCTTTGCGGCATCGTCATCATACTGTTCTTTGTGCTCATGGCCGTCTTTGGGCCGATAATCCTGCCGTTTCGGACGACCGATATCGCCGCCTCGCGCAGCGAGGTGTTCAACCCGCCCTCCGGGGCGCATTGGCTCGGCACCGACAACCTTGGCCGCGACGTACTGGCCTATCTGATGAGCGGCGCGCGCATCTCGCTGTTTGTGGGCATCGTGGCCACCGTCATTTCGATGGTGCTGGGCACCGTCATCGGGATTGTGGCGGGCTATTCGGGCGGCACGGTGGACAACGTGCTGATGCGCATTACCGACTTTTTTCTGGTGCTGCCGTGGCTGCCGTTTTGCATGGTGCTGGCGGCGATCCTCGGCAACAGCATCTGGAACATCATTCTTGTCATCGGGCTTACCGGCTGGTCGGGCACGGCGCGCATCATCCGCGCGCAGACGCTCTCCGTGCGTGAGCAGCAATATGTCGAGCGCACGGTCTCCGTGGGCGCGGGCAAGGCGCATGTCATGTTTCGCCATATCCTGCCGAACGTGTTTCCGCTGGTGTTTTCAGAGACGATCCTCATCATCTCAAGCTCCGTGCTGACCGAGACCTCGCTGGCCTTTCTGGGGCTTGGCGATCCGACCCAGCCGAGCTGGGGCATGATGCTCAACGACGCTTATTCGACCGGCGCGATGACCGCCGGCGCGTGGTGGTATTTTGTGCTGCCGGGCGTGTGCGTCATATTGGTGGCGCTGGGGTTCACGCTCATGGGCTATGCCTTTGACGAGATCTTGAACCCCAAGCTCAGAGGGAGGTGAAGAATAGGATGAAACTGCTGGAGGTCAACGGTCTTCGTACCTATTTCCATATCTCCAAAGGCGAGCTCAAAGCCGTGGACGGCGTGTCGTTTGACGTCGATTACGGCGAGTGTCTGGGGCTGGTGGGCGAATCCGGCTGCGGCAAGACCACCTGCGCCCTGTCGATCTGTAAGCTGTTGCCCAAGGAGGGCTATATCGCGGGCGGGCAGATCCTGCTTGAGGGCAGGGACATGGTTCCGCTTGCCGATGCGGAGCTTCGCGCGCGCCGCTGGAAGGACGTTTCGATCATCTTTCAGGGCGCGATGAACGCCATGAACCCGGTCAAGACCGTCGGCTGGCAGATCGCGGAGGCGATCGTGCTGCACGAGGGCGTGGGCTGGGATGCGGCGATGCGGATGGCGGGCGATCTAATGGAGCAGGTCGAGGTTCCGCGCGACCGCGTCAAGCGGTATCCGCATGAGTTTTCCGGCGGCATGAAGCAGCGCGCCATGATCGCCATGGCGCTTGCATGCAGCCCAAAGCTCATCATCGGCGACGAGCCGACCACCGCGCTTGACGTCATGGTACAGGCGCAGATTCTGAACCTGCTGGAGCGGCTCCGCCGCGAGCGCAACATGGGCATGATCATCATCACGCACGATCTGGCCATCCTTGCCGAAACCTGCACCCATATCGCGGTCATGTACGCCGGAAAGATCGTGGAGATCGGCGCCGTGGACGATATTTTCCACCATGCGCGGCATCCGTACACGAGGCGGCTGATCGGCTGTTTCCCGAATGTGGAGGGGGACAAGACCATCCCGGACGGCATCGCCGGCTATCCGCCGATCCTGGTCGATCCGCCGGCGGGCTGCCGGTTCCATCCGCGTTGCGACTGCTGCACCGCGCGCTGCCGCATGGAGGAGCCTGCCGCCGTCTGCGTGGGCGGGCGGCATGCGGTGAGCTGCCATCTGGTCGCGGAGGAGGAGGCAAGGCATGTCTAATCATCTTCTGGACGTCAAACATCTCAAGGTCTATTTTCCCGTCAAGCACCAAAAGGGGCGGTTTGTCCGCGCGGTGGACGATGTGTCGTTCACGCTTGACCGGGGCGAGATCCTGTCGCTGGTCGGGGAGTCCGGCTCCGGAAAGACCACGACCGGCAAGGCCATCCTGCGCATTTTGCGTCCCACCGCCGGCAGCACCGAGTTTATGGGCAAGGAGATCGGCTCCGCGCGCGTGGATGAGTACATCGGTCACGATCCTGGCCATCGCGCAGGCAGGCTTCTGGGCGGCGCTTTTGCGCTGCTGATATTCCTGTTCTACGCGCTGCTGCCCGCAGCCACCGATACGGCGAGCGGCGCGGCGCTGTCGTGTTATCGGCTTGCGTTTGCGCCCAGCGAATATCTGACTGCCTACGGGCTTGGGCCGAGCGTCGCCATCTTTGCCGCGCTTCCCCTTCTTTGCGCCGCGGCGGCGCTTGCGCTGTGCATCCTCGTCAAAAAGCGGATTCACATGATCGCGATCCCCTGCGGGGCAGGCCTTGTCAGCATTCTTCTGATCCTGCTGTCGCTTGGCGGTACGGTCAAATTCGGCTGGGGTCTCGGCGCCTCGATGCTCGCGTTTGCGGCTGCCGCGCTGACGGTGATCCTCTGTCATGCGTTTTACACCGCGCCGTTTGAGAAGGAGCTGCGCAGGCACGCGCAGATGATCTTTCAGGACCCCTATCAGTCGCTGAACCCGCGCCATTACATCATCGACATCGTGGCCGAGCCTCTGGACGTTAACGGCCTTGTCACAACGGCGGAGGAGCGGGAGCAGAAGGTGCAGACCGCGCTGGAGCGCGCCGGGCTTCAGCCCGCGCGGGATTATTTCTACCGCTATCCGTACGAGCTGTCCGGCGGCCAGCGGCAGCGCGTCGCCATCGCAGCGTCGATGATCCTGGAGCCGGATTTTATCGTCGCCGACGAGCCCGTGTCCATGATCGACGCGTCCATCCGTCTCGGCATCATCAAACTGATGAAGAAGATGCAGCTGGAGCAGCACATCGCGTTTTTGTTCATCACGCACGATCTGTCGCTGGCGTGGCTCATCTCGGATCGAATTGCGATCCTGTATCTCGGCCGCATTATGGAGATCGGCACCGCCGATCAGATCATCAAGGACTGCCGCCACCCCTATGCCCGCGCGCTGATGGACGTCATGCCCATCCCGGGCATGGCGCGCACCGGTGAGCGCATGATCCTAAAGGGCGATATCCCCTCCGCCGCGAGCGACATCCCCGGCTGCAAGTTCCACGGCCGCTGCCCGTATGCGACGGCACTCTGCCGTGAGACGATTCCCGCCTTTTTGGAGGTCGAGCCCGGGCATCTGGTCGCCTGCCATCATCTGGAAAAGATGCACACACCCTGACAAAATGCCTGCGCCCGGTGTCAAACGCCCGGTGCCGAAAGGACAGATACACGCAAAAGACCCGCCTTAAAAAGGCGGGTCTTGCATTGCCTGTAACCGGGGCGGCCTGCTGCCTTGCATACGGCGCGGCGTCAGTTAAACTGCTTTTCGCCGTCGCTGCCGGGGATGGCTTCGTCGAGGACATACTGGGTGCCGTCCCAGCGCATGATGAACGGGTCGGCCGAGCCCGCGCCCCATAAATAGGCGGCGGCGGTGGTGATGTCAATGTACGCCCGATCCCGCTCCGCGCCTTTGGAGATCTTGGTAAGAACCGCGCCGATGGTATGCTCAAAGGCGTAGTTGGGCGCATAAAAAACGCCGTCGATGTTGCCGGGCGTCATGCCGTTGCCGTAGCCGTAGGGCTGAGTGGTAAACCACATGAAATCCTCGTCGTTGCAGTCCCTGCTGACCTGAACGCCGTTGACGACGGTCGAAAAGTCGTCCGTTTCCTGATTCCAGAAGTAGGCCACGCCGAAATAGTCCAGAATCTCCGAGAAGGGATACAGAATCTCGTTATAACTGTTGCCTGATGCGGGCAGCAGCGCGTCGTGCGCAAGCGGCAGCAGCACGCCGTCCAGACGGATCTGATAATGGTAATAGCCGTATTCGTCCAGATACGGATAGTCGACCGGCTTGGGCGTGCCCGCGGGTTCCGGGGTCGCGGGGGCGGCTGTCGCCGTTTCGGCCTGCTTTTGCGTGGGCAAAGGCGTGTTCTCCGTGCGCTCCGCCCGTTCCCCGTGCGTGCGCGCCGGCTGCGCCTGATTCCCCGCGCAGGCGCACAGGCACAGACACAGGATCAGCGCCGCCAACCGGGCAAGCTTTCTGCTTGTCATGCCGTCCTCCCTCTTTTGCCGCTTCCCGGCGGCAGGTTTTTTTCCAAAGCCGCCGTGCCATTTTGGCGCCGGCAGGATGTCGATATTCGATTATATCAAGCGTGCGCGCGATTGTAAACCGTGACGTTGGGCATTGCGCAACCGTGCATCCGGACAACAAAAAAAGCGCCGTGCGCCGCCGTCCCGACAGGAGGCTTTGCTGCACATGCGCTTTTGTTGACGTTATCCCTTTGCCCGGCTCAGTACTTGCGCTTTCTGGCGGCTTCCGCCTTCTTCTTGCGCTTTACGCTGGGCTTCTCGTAATGCTCACGCCTGCGGACCTCTGCAAGGACGCCGCTGCGGGCGCACTTTCTTTTCCACCGCTTGAGTGCGCTTTCCAGGGATTCGTTTTCACCGACTCGAATTTCCATATTTATCCCTCCCCTCTCGAGCATAACGTTCGCGCCGATTTTACGGGCGCTAACAGGTATTATATCGGCTGAAACCGGTTTCGTCAATCCCGAAAATGCAAAAACCGCTCAATTTTTGACAACGCACGGCGCATCCGTTATAATATCAGCATATCAAAAGCAGGGGGAAAAGGGACGCGCATGGCAAAGCTGTATTTCCGTTACGGGGCGATGGGCTCGTCCAAGACCGCCAATGCGATCATGGTCAAGTATAACTATTATGAGCGCGGCAAACGGGCGCTTTTGATCAAGCCCGCCGTCGATGTGCGCGACGGCAAGTACACCATCCAGTCCCGCTGCGGCCTCAAGGACGAATGCGTGCTGATGGACGATCTGGATGTGGATGCGGTCAAGCGGCATGAATATGACTGTCTGATCGTGGACGAGGCGCAGTTTCTGACGCATGCACAGGTCGAGCTTTTGACCGAGATTGTTGACGATTACGACGTGCCGGTGATCTGCTACGGCCTGCGAGCGGATTTTCAGGGGAATTTTTTCGAGGGCAGCCACTATCTGCTGGCCATGGCCGACACCATTGAGGAGATCAAGACCATCTGCTGGTGCGGCAGAAAGGCCACCTGCAACGCCCGTCTGGACGGGCACGGCCATGTGACAAAGGTCGGCGAGCAGGTCGTTCTCGGCGCAAACGACACCTATATCAGTCTGTGCCGCCGCCATTGGAAGCAGGGCGATCCCGGCCCCGGCCTTCGCGCGGAGGATCGGCCGGAGTAGGCGCTTTTGTGCGCGGCGGGGTTTTTGCGAAAAAAACGCTGCGATCCGGCTGGGGCGTGTTACAGGTTGTTTTATGCGGATTTGATGCGGCGCGGGCAGGTTTTGCCCGCGTTCTTTTCTTGCCGCGCCCAAAGCCTCACGGGGATAAAACGCGCTGTGCGCCGTCGCGGCTTTGCTTGCAATTCGGCTTTCCATACGGTATAGTATAAACGGAATATTATCGATAGGAGGCCAGCATGCTCGACATAGCGATCATCGGCGGCGGCCCGGCCGGGCTTAGCGCGGCGCTGTATGCGCTGCGCGGCGGCGCACGCGTCAAGCTGTTTGAAGAACTGTATACCGGCGGACAGATCGTCCGCACACACAGCGTCGAAAATTATCCCGGCATGTCGGACGCGCCGGACGGGGTGACCCTCGGCATGCGCCTGTTTGAGCACGCGGAGAGGATGGGGCTGGACCCCGAATATGCGTCCGTGACCGCGCTTGCGATGGCGCCCGGAAGCATGACGCTGACCCTGTCGTCCGGCGAAAAGGAAACGGCAAAGGCCGTCATTCTGTGCATGGGCGCCGCGCCGCGCAAGCTGGGACTGCCCCGTGAGGAAGCGTTGACCGGCGCCGGCGTGAGCTACTGCGCGACCTGCGACGGCGCGTTCTATCGCGGCAAGACCGTTGCGGTGATCGGCGGCGGCGACACGGCCGTGTCCGATGCGCTGTATCTTTCGCAGCTGTGCCGGGAGGTGTATATCATTCACCGGCGCGACGCACTGCGCGCGGCACAGTCGCTTCAGGATGCGGCGCTTGCATCCGAGAACGTGCATGTGCTCTGGGACACGGTCGTGACCGCGCTCGAAGGCGAGACGCATCTGACCGGGCTGACGCTTCAAAACGTCAAGACGCAACAGACGCGGCAGCTTGCGGTGGACGGCGTGTTTGCGGCTGTTGGCATCGTCCCGCGAACCGAGCTGGTGGGGGATCGGCTGCTGCTGGAAAAGGACGGTTCAATCCGCACGGACGAGCATATGGCGACGAGCGTGCCCGGCGTGTTTGCAGCCGGCGACATCCGCCACACTCCACTTCGGCAGGTGGTCACGGCGTGCGCCGACGGCGCGGTGGCCGCGACCAGCGCGCTTGCCTTCTGCCAGAGGGCATGAGCATGCTTTCACCGAAAAAGCGGGCGGAGGCGCTTGCCATCCTGGAAAAGACCTATCCGGACGCAAAGCCCGCGCTGGAGTTTTCGACCCCGTTTGAGCTGCTGGTGGCCACGATGCTGTCTGCGCAATGCACCGATCGCCAGGTAAACCTTTGCACGCGCGTGCTGTTTCCCCGCGCCAACACGCCCGAGGCCGTCGCCGCCATGACGGAGGAGGAGCTGCTGCCGTACATCAAAAGCTGCGGCTTCTATCGCACCAAGGGCGCGCATATTCTGGATACGGCGCGCATTCTCGCCGCGCAGTACGGCGGCGAGGTTCCCAAAACGCGTGAGGCGCTGACCGCGCTCCCAGGCGTCGGGCGCAAGACGGCGAACGTCGTTTTGTCCAACGCCTTCGGCATTCCGGCCATTGCGGTGGATACCCATGTGTTTCGCGTGGCCAACCGCATCGGGCTTGCGGACGCAAAAAATGTAGAAACAACAGAACAGCAGCTGATGTCGCATATCCCCGAAAAGGACTGGGGCAGGGCACATCACTGGCTGATTTATCACGGGCGGCAGATCTGTCAGGCTCAGCGGCCGAAATGCGAGATCTGTCCCCTACGGGAGGTATGTCATGCCATTTGTCGATAAGGCGCGCATCGTCATCAAACCAGGGAACGGCGGCGACGGCTGCGCGGCGTTCCATCGCGAAAAATTTGTTCAGAAGGGCGGCCCTTCCGGCGGCGACGGCGGAAAGGGCGGCAACGTTGTATTTGTGGCGGACGCCGCCATGAACACGCTGGTGGATTTTAAGTACCAGCGGTTTTATCGCGCGGAGAACGGGGAAAACGGCAAAGCCGAGCTGCAAACCGGTCACGACGGCGGCGACATGCGCATCCGCGTGCCGGTGGGCACCGTCGTGCGCGATGTGGAGACCGGCGCCATCCTTGCCGACATGTCGGAGCCGGGACGGGAAAAGACCGTTCTCAAGGGCGGCCATGGCGGAAAGGGCAACGCGCGTTTTGCAACGCCTACGCGGCAGGCGCCGCGCTTTGCGCAAAACGGGCAGAAAACGGAGGAGCGTCAGGTCGAGCTGGAGCTCAAGACCATTGCGGACGTCGGCATCATCGGTCTGCCGTCGGTCGGAAAATCCACCATCCTGTCGGTGCTGACCAGCGCAAAGCCGAAGATCGCCGCGTATCATTTTACCACGCTGACCCCGAACCTCGGCGTGGCCGAACGGCACGGCACACGGTTTGTTCTGGCGGACATCCCGGGGCTGATCGAGGGCGCGGCGGAGGGCGCGGGGCTTGGCCATGACTTTTTGAGGCATATCGAGCGCACGCGCATCCTGCTGCATGTGGTGGACATTTCCGGCAGCGAGGGACGCGATCCGCTGGACGATTTTTTGAAGATCAACGACGAGCTGAACAAGTTCAGCCCGGCGCTTGGACAGCGGCTGCAGATCGTGGCCGCCAACAAGATGGATCTTCCCGACGCGCAGGCAAATTACGCCGCGTTTTCGGCCGAGATGGAGCAGCGGGGCTGCCCGGTCTTTCCGGTTTCGGCGGCGACGGGCGCGGGGTTTGACCGGTTGCTGGACTGTGTGATCGAGCGCCTGTCCAAGCTTCCGCCGGCGCTGATCTATGAGGAGGCCGCGCTCGAGACGGAGCCGCAGTACGCGCCGGGCTTTACCGTCAGGCGGGACGACGCGGGCGCGTTTGTGGTCGAAGGCGGCGACGTGGATCGGCTGCTGGATTCGACCGATCCGGACGACGATATCTCCATGCGCCGGTTCCAGCAGCTGCTGATCAAAACCGGCATCATCTCCGCTCTGCGCGAGATGGGCGCCAAGGAGGGCGACAGCATCGTTCTCGGCGCGTGGGAATTTGATTTTGTTGAATAAGAAGGAGTAACGGATATGACTGGTAAGGAACGGGCGGAATGGCGCAAAAGGGCCAACACCCTGAGCGCATCGTTTCAGATCGGCAAGGATGGGATCAGCGGGGAGCTGACCTCCGCGGTTGGCGATTATCTGAACAAGTGGGAGCTGGTCAAGCTGTCGGTGCTGCCGACATGCGCGCTTTCCGCGCGCGAGGCGGCCGCCGGGCTGTCTGAGGCGCTGGGAGCGGAGATCATCCAGTGCATCGGCCGCAAGCTGGTTCTGTACCGCGAGAAGGAGGAGCAGCATGCTTGAGATCCGAAATCTTTATAAACGCTTTGGCGCGGGTAAACCCGCCGTCAACAACCTGTCCCTGACCGTCAAAAGCGGCGATATCTATGGCTTTATCGGTCACAACGGCGCGGGCAAGACCACCACGCTGCGCTGCGTGTCGGGGATATTGGGCTTTGACGGGGGCGATATCCTCATCGATGGTCATTCCGTAAAGGATGAACCGCTGGCCTGCAAAAAGATCACCCGCTATATTCCCGACAACCCGGATATCTACGCACATCTGACCGGCATCCAGTATCTGAATTTTCTGGCTGACGTCTACGGCCTGTCCGAGAGCGTGCGCAACGAGCGCATCCGGCGTTATGCCGAAGCTTTTGAGATGAGCGGGCGGCTGGGCGACCTCGTCGGCTCCTGCTCGCACGGCATGCGCCAGAAAATCGCCTTGATCGGCGCGCTGATCGACGCGCCGCGGTTGTTTTTGCTTGACGAGCCGTTCGTGGGGCTGGACCCGAAGGCCACGTTCACCCTCAAGGAGATCATGCATGAGATGACAAAGGAAGGCGTGGCGATCTTCTTCTCGACGCATGTGCTGGATGTCGCCGAAAAGCTGTGCAACAAGGTCGCCATCATCAAGGAGGGCGCGCTCATTGCCGAAGGCGATATGGATACGCTGCGCGGCGACGGCTCGCTGGAGCAGGTCTTTTTGGAGTTGACGGAAGCATGAAAAACGTTTGGCGGATCTTCCGCGTACAGATGAGCGGACTTTTGTCCATCAATGCCATTCGCTGCCATACGGACGAGGCCGCGCGCAAGAAGGCGCGGAAAAACCTGCTGATGTGGGTCGTTCTGGCGGTGCTGTGCGTGGTGATGTCCTGCTCGTATTCGCTGATGTTTTCAAGCGCGCTTGCGCCGCTCGGCATGATGACGCTGCTGCCGGAGCTGATGATGGTGGCAGCATCGGTTCTTACGCTGCTGTCGGCGCTAATGCGGGTGCGCGGCGTGCTGTTCGGCACGGCGGACTATGACCTTCTGATGAGCCTGCCCGTGCGCGGGAGCGAGGTCGCCGGCGCGCGGCTGATGAGCTATTATGTTGTGGATTCGCTGTTTGCGCTGTGTCTGCTGTTGCCCGCGGGCGTGATCTACGCCGTCAACACGCAGGCGTCATGGCTGTTCTTCCCGGTGTATCTGATCGCGGTGCTGCTGGTGCCGGTGCTGCCGCTCGCGGTGGGCGGGCTGTTTGGCACGGTGATTGCGGCGCTGCTTGCAAGGATGCGCCGCCGCGCGCTGCTGGATACGGTGTTTCAGCTTGTGCTGGTGCTGGCGATTATGGCGGTGTCGTTTTCGTCCAACACCGCGATGACAAATCTGGCCGGACTTGCGCCGATGCTTGAGGCGCGGCTTGACAGTCTGTATCCGCTGGCAGGCCTGTTTTCCGACGCGGTCTGCCGTCTGGACCCGATGGCGATCCTGCTGTTTGTGGGCGGTTCCGCCGCGATCGGCACCGCGTTCTGCTTTGCGATCTGCCTGCTGTATCAGCGTCTCAACACGCTCCTGTCCGCCACCTATCGCGACACGCGGTTTCGGCTGACGCAGCAAAAGGGGCAATCGTGCATGAGGGCGCTGTATCGCAAGGAATGGAAGCGGCTCACCGGCTGCGCCGCTTATCTGATCAACACGGGCTTTGGAGAGGTGTTGATGGTGCTTGGCGCGGGGTATGCGCTCATTGCGCGCGCGCAGGTGCTGCCCATGTGGGAGATGCTGGAGCCGATGATCGGCTGGGCGCTGCCGCTGGTGGTCGCATGGCTGGTTTCGCTTTCGGTCACGACAAGCGCCGCCGTTTCGCTGGAGGGCAAGCAGCTTTGGCTGATGCAGCAGCTGCCGATCCCTGCGGCGCAATGGCTGTCGGCCAAGATCTATGTGGGGCTGACGCTGTCCGTGCCCGCGGTGCTTCTCTGCGGGATTCTGCTGACGGCTGGATATCCGTTCTCGGGTTTGCATACGGTGGGGCTCTTTGCCGTTCCGCTGTGCTATTCCTACTTTTTCACGGTGTTTGGGCTGTATCTGAACCTCAAAAAGCCGAAGTTTGACTGGCAGACCGAGATGGAATGCGTCAAGCAGGGGCTGCCGGTGCTTATCAACATGCTGCTTGTGTTTCTGGCCGTGGGCGTGCCGGCGGCGCTTTGCGTGCTGCTTGACTCCGAGCTGTATCTATGGGGCGCTGCGGTGCTGCTGCTGGCGGCAGGCGCTGTCCTGCGGGTTTTTCTCAAACGCCGCGCCGAAAAGATGCTCATGAATTTGTCATAATTGCGTGACAACTTGTTTGCATGAATGGTATACTTTATTTAGGTTGGGTCAACGGGATGCTATAAAAGGAGGCGGGCGCCTTTGAATTACAGCGATATATGGAATACGATCACCAGCGGGCTGTCGCAATGGAACTGGTTTTCCGACACGCTCGATATTTTCATCATGGCGATACTGATCTATAAGCTGATCATCTGGACAAAGGAGACGCGTGCGCTGGAGGTCCTCAAGGGGATCGCGCTGCTGTTTGTCTGTTCGGTCATCAGCCAGCTGCTGTCGCTGAACACGCTGACCTGGCTGCTGGATTCCATCTTAAAATCCGGCTCGATCATCATCATCCTGTTTATCCTGTTTCAGCCGGAGATCCGCCGCGTTCTTGAAAAGCTCGGGCGCAGCGGCAAGCGCATCGGCAAGGCTTTTTCCGAGATGAACGAGACCATGCGCACCGACGTTGTGGACGATCTGCAAAAGACGGTGCTTCGCCTGTCCAAGCGGCGCGTGGGCGCGCTCTTGGTGTTTGAACAGCGCACGGGGCTGGCGGACATCACCGCCACGGGCACCCTGATCGAGGGCAACGTTTCCGGCGCGCTGATCGAAAATATTTTTGAACCCAACACCCCGCTGCATGACGGCGCCGTGATCATCCGCGGGACGATGCTGGTCGCCGCCGGCTGCTTTTTGCCGCTGTCGGACGATTATGACATCTCGCGGGAGCTTGGCACGCGGCATCGCGCGGCGCTCGGCGTGTCCACGGTGTCGGACTGCGTGGTGCTGGTCGTGTCCGAGGAGACGGGCGCCATCTCGCTGGCGCGGGACGGCAAGCTGATGCGCTATCTGGATACCAAGGCGCTTCGTAACGTGCTGGAGGGTCTGTTCCTCAAGCAGGGGCATGTCCGCGGAAAGAGGAGGGACGTCCATGAAGACCAGTAAGTTCCTCACGGCCGTATGGAACGGAATCAAATCGTTTTTTTCCACCAATATCGTGATCAAGATCCTCGCGGTGGTGTTTGCGCTGCTGATGTGGGGCTATGTCCTGGCCGATCAAAACCCGGAACGCAGCAAGTTCGTTTCCGACGTGCAGATCTCGACCGAGGGCGCAAACGAGCTGCTGGCGCGCTCGCTGATTCTGGTCACCGACGACCTTGGCACGGTGGACGTCACCGTTAACGCGGAGATCACCAGACATCGCGACATCGACAAGACCCGCATCTCCTGCGTGGCCAAGCTCAACACCATCACCCAAGCTGGCACCTATACGCTCCCACTGGATGTGACGGTGCAGTCCGGCCTTGGCAGCGTGGCGGACGTGACGCCCGGCACGGTCAAGGTGGAGGTCGATCGGCTGATCGAAAAATATGTGCCCGTCAAGGTCGAATATCAGGGCACGCTGCCTAACGGCTACGAGATCCGCAAGGAGACCTATCCTTCGACCATCCTGGTCGAGGGCGCATCGCGCTACATCACGCCGATCAAGCGCGCCGTGGCGACCGTGCCGATCGACGGCCTGACGGCCGATTTCGACGGCGCCGTTGACGTTACGTTCTACGATGAGAACGGCGAAGTGCTGGACGTCGTCACGAGGAACCGGGACGTTCCCTCCATCGCCGTGCAGCTTGACATTACGGCATTTCGGCGCGTGCCGATCCGCGTGGATATCTCCGCGCCGGATGCGGTGTATTATGTGACCGATTATGTGACCTCCGTATCCGAGGTCATCCTGTGGGGGTCGAGCGAGGTTCTTGCCTCGATCAACGAGATCGTGACAGAGCCCATCGTCGCCACCGTTGACATGGATGGCGAGGTGATCGAGACGCAGCTGCTGCTGCCCGACGGCGCGGAGTTTAAGACCGGCTATACGTCCGATCTGCGCGTGACCGTCACCGTGTCCGAGCGAATTGAGACCGTGACCCAGGAGATTGAGGTCATTCTCGACGGCCTGTCGGGGCTTTTGAAGACGGCCGAGCCCGTCAAGGCGCAGATCACGCTGACCGGCACCGTGTTCGAGATCGAAAAATGGAAGCCGGAACAGGTGCGGCTGTCGGTGGATTGCCGCGGCCTCTCCGTGGGCGAGCATAAGCTGCCGCTTGCACGCGTCTATGACGGCGCGCTGCTGATGACCTGCCCGGATGAGATCATCATTACGCTGATCTACTGACAAGCGGTATTTTCCGGCGGCGCATTCCACCCGGCAAGGGGCGGAGTGCGCTGCTTTTTCTTTCGACAGCCGCGTATCGCGGCGATATGAGGAGGCGGCAGCCATGGCGGACAAACGCATTTTGATTCCAAACCTGCGGCGGTCGCTGGACAGCGACGACACGCTGTTTTTGACGGAGGTCTCCTCACAGACGGGGCTGTCCGTCCGGGACATCCGGCATCTGCGCATCGTGAGGCAGGCACTGGACGCCAGACGCAAGCAGGACATCCATTTTGTCGTGCATGCAGAGCTGACGCTGCCCAGTGCGGTGGCGGATCGCCTGCTGTCGCGTCAGGCGCTTGGTGCGGAACCGGTACCGGAGCGCGAAAGCCGTGCGCTGATCCCCGGAAACCGGCCTCTAAACGGGCGGATCGTGATTGCGGGGCTTGGCCCCGCAGGTCTGTTTGCGGCGTGGACGCTCGCCTCCGCCGGGTATCGGCCGCTCGTGATCGAGCGCGGAAGGCCGATCGGGGAGCGTGCCGCCGACGTGGAGACCGCCTTTTTGACCGGACAGGTGAACCCCGAGAGCAACGTCGCCTTCGGCGAGGGCGGCGCAGGCACGTTTTCGGACGGCAAGCTGACCTCGCGCAGCAAGGATCCGCGCGTGGGCGACGTGCTGGACATCCTGATCGCCTGCGGCGCGCCGCCCGAGATCGGCGTTTCGGCCAAGCCGCACATCGGCACCGACCGCCTGCGTGAGGTGGTGTCCGACATGCGCCAAAAGATTGAGGCGCGGGGTGGCGAGATACGCTTTTCGACGCGGCTGACGGGCGTTTCCATGAAAAACGGGCACATCGACGCCGTGCGGCTTTCGCATGGCGGATGCGAGGAGTGCGTGCCCTGCGACGCGCTGATCCTGTCGATTGGGCAGGCCGCGCGGGATACCTATCGTTATCTGGAGGAGGCGGGCTTTGCCATGGCGCCCAAGGCGCTGGCCGTCGGCGTGCGCGTGGAGCATCCGCAGACCCTGATCAACAAGGCGCAGTACGGCGATTTTTGGGAGCATCCGCGCCTCGGCGCGGCGGAATACCGGCTGACCGGCAAGAGCGGCGGCCGCGGCGTGTATACGTTTTGCATGTGTCCGGGCGGCAGCGTGATCGCGGCGGCTTCCGATCGGGATCAGGTGGTGGTCAACGGCATGAGCAGCTTTGCCCGTGACGGCAAGAACGCCAACTCCGCCGTCGTGGTTCAGGTCACCCCGGACGATTTTGGCTACGGCGCGCTGGACGGCGTGCGGTATCAGCAGGAGTGGGAGCATCGGGCGTTCCTGCTCGGCGGCGGCGACGGGCGCGCGCCCGCCTGCCGTGTGGAGGATTTTCAGCATGACCGCGCGACGACGCGCTTTGGCCGCGTACAGCCGACCTACCTGCCCGGCGTGCGGGGCGCGCGGCTGTCCGAGTGCCTGCCGGACTACATTACGCATGCGCTGCGGGTCGGACTTGCGGGGTTTGCCAGGCAGCTCTGCGGGTTTGAGCTGCCGGACGCGGTGCTGACCGCGATCGAAAGCCGCACCAGCGCCCCGCTGCGGATCCTGCGCGGGGAGGACATGCAGTCCGTCTCACATCCGGGCGTATATCCCGTGGGCGAGGGCGCGGGCTATGCCGGCGGCATCGTCAGCGCGGCGGTGGACGGTATGCGCGCGGCGGAAATGGCAGTCTCTTCCTTTGCACCGCCCGCCTGACGTTCTTTTGCAACACGGATGTAAATAATGATAGAATTTATTTGGGCGCCGATAGCGTTTTATCGGCGCTTATGATATATATGTGCTATGAAACGCACGGTTTGTATTATACTGATCGCTTTTGTGATCCTGCTGTCCGCGCTGGCGCTGCCATATGCGACGGCCTCCGCCGCTGTCAATGACAGCTATATTCGCGTGCTGCTGTCCGCGAGTGGCAAGGCCACCGCCACAATCTCCGTCACCGGCAATTACTCCGTCGGGGATACGGCGTTTACGGGCGGCACGCTGACGGCGTCGGTGTCCGGCGGCAAGGTGTCCCTGTCGCATTCCGCACTCGGCAAGCTGGCCTCCGACGTCACGAGCGTGACCGTCGCGCGCGGTGAAAACGCCTCCAACGAAGCGGGGCTGCTTGGCGTCGGCGGGCGTACCTATCTGGGCGATCTGACCTTCTATATCAGCGAGAAGGATTCCGCCGCGCTGTGGATCATTAACCGGCTGCCGCTCAAGGAATATGTCTATGGCGCGGTGTCCGGCGAGGTCGGCGATTCGAGCAACGCGGAGGTGCTTAAGGCGCAGACGATCATCGCCAAGTGCTTTGCGCTGGTTGAGGCGCAGAGCAGCGGCTCCAAAAAGTTTGACGTGTACGACACCACGACCTCGCAGGTCTATGTGGGCTATCAGGCGCAAAAGGCCAACACGTTTGCGGCGGTTGACGCCGTGTGGCAGAACACGCTGATGTACGGCAGCTCCGTCGTCAAGACGCATTACGGCTCCTACAACGGCGGCGTTGTCATCACGCCGTATACGCGTTGGGGCGGCACGACCCCCTATGAGAAGGCGTATCAGATCAAGTACGACCCCTTTGACCTGTTCGGCAGCAGCCAGAACGTGACCGTTGCCGTGGCGGGCGCAGCTCCCCACACCATGCCCGAGGGGCTGTATAATTATCTGCTGGGCAAGGCGGACGCCGCCGTATCCGGCACGGTGACCGAGATCGTTTCCGTGGACAGCATCACGGGCTACAACGGCGAGAATAACAGCACCCGCTATCCCGAGGCGTATGCCCCGCAGAGCGGCATGAAGATCAAGCTCACGGTGCGCACCGATGCGGGCGCGGTCGATTCCTGCACGCTGGATCTCTCATTTGAAAACATCAAGAGCGGCGCAGGCATCTCGGGCGGCGGCAGCATAAGCTTTGTCACCAAGGTCAACGACGGCATGTGGCATCTGTGCTACGGCAATTCAAACGGGCCGCGTGTGGGCCTGTCTCACCGCGGCGCCAATGAGATGGCGCGGCTGGGATACGGCTATGCCGACATTCTGAAGTTTTACTATCCGGGCGCAAAGCTTGTAGACGCCAACGGCGGCGAGATCGCCTCCACGGCGGCGCTGGATATCGTGTCCGTCCTCGACACCATCGGCAAGGCGGGCGCGCATGCCCCGGTGCTGGTGGGCTACGGCACGGTCAACGCGGACGATATCAAGCTCCGCGCCGGCCCCGCCACCAGCTACACGATCCTGGCCGCGCTGAACACCGGCGAGGCGCTTGAGCTGTATACCAAGTCCGGCGAATGGTATTATGCCGTCGTCATCGCCACCGGCAAGCAAGGCTATATCTACGGCAAATACGTCACAAGAACCGACGGCACCCCGCCGCCCACCACGGAACCCACCGCGGAACCCACCACGGCGCCCACGACCGAACCCACGACCCAGCCCACGACCGAATCCACCGCGACGCCTACGGCAAAGCCTACCGCGGAAACCAGCGCCCCACCCACCGCGGGCGGCACGCCCGGCACCACGCCGGGCGCGGAAGGCACGGCTACGCCTGCGGCCACCGCCACGCCTACGGCCCCGGCAGGGATCATGGGCGACGCCAACGGCGACGGCGTGGTCACTACGCCGGATGTGACGCTGATCCTCCGGTATTCGGTCGGTCTGGAAACGCTGACAGAGACGCAGCTTGCCCTTGCCGACGTCAACCGCGACGGACAGGTGACGGCAGCCGACGCTGCGATTATCCTGCGGTTTATCATGCATCTGATTGCGGCGTTCTAGCGGGTGAAAAACCCAAAGAAAGAAACACTGAAAACAAAAACACTGCGCGCAGGCCTGTTCGCCCGCGCGCAGTTTTCTTATGTGGAGAAAGGGGAAAACCCCGGCCGTACAACCGGCTTATTGCCGCTTTGCGGCGCGCATACGCTATGCCGCCTTACGGCTCACGCAGCTTGTCCCGGCGCTCATGATTCTCGAGGATCTTGGCCTCCTGCCCCTGGTCGGACGGCACATAGTAGCGGCGGCCAACCAGCTCGGTCGGCATATACTGCTGGCGCACCCAATGCCCCGGAAATTCATGCGGATACCGGTAGCCGCGGCCGCTGCCGAGCTTGTCCGCACCGCCGAACGAGGTATCCCGCAGGTGCGCGGGCACGGGCTCCGCGATGCCCTTCTGGGCGTCCTGCTGCGCGGCGCTGATCGCCGTGACGACGCTGTTCGACTTTGGGGATTCGCAAAGGAACAGGATCGCCTGCGCAAGCGGCAGCCGCGCTTCCGGCATGCCGATCAGCTCCAGCGCCTGCGCCGCCGCGACGGCCTGCACCATCGCCTGCGGGTTGGCAAGCCCGATGTCCTCGCTCGCATGCGCGATGAGCCGCCTTGCTATGATGCGCGGGTCGCACCCGCCGTACAGCAGCCGTGCCGCCCACGCGAGCGCCGCGTCGCTGTCGCCGCCGCGCAAGCTCTTGCAAAACGCGGACAGCATGTCGTAATAAAGCTGGTTGTCCATCGCGATGACCTTGCGCTGGGCGGATTCCGCCGCCACCTCGCGCGTGATGCGGATGCGCCCGTCCGTGCCCTGCGGCGTGGTCAGCACCGCCAGCTCCAGCGCGTTTAATGCGTTGCGGCAGTCGCCGTTTGACAGCCCCACAAACGTGTCAAAGGCGTCCGCATCGACGTCCACCCGCTTGCCGCCAAAGCCGTTCTCAGAATCGGTCAGCGCGCGCTGCAGCGCTTTTTTGATATCCTCCGCCGAAAGCGGGTAGAATTGGAACAACCGGCAGCGCGACACGACGGCGCCGGTCATGGACACCATGGGGTTCTCGGTCGTCGAGCCGATAAAGCGGATGATCCCGCTTTCCAGCGCGGGCAACAGGCTGTCGGACTGGGCGCGGCTCCAGCGGTGGCATTCATCCAGCAGCAGGTAGGTGGGTGTGCCGTGAAACTTCAGCTCCTCCTCCGCCTTTTGGACGATCTGCCGCAGCTCCTTGACGCCGGCGCTGACAGCGTTGATCTTGACAAAATGCGCGTGCGACGAGGCGGCCACGATCTCGGCAAGCGTGGTCTTGCCCGTCCCCGGCGGGCCAAAGAAGATCGACGAGCTCAGCGTGTCGGTCATGATCGCCCGGCGCAGCAGCCGTCCGTCGCCCACAATATGCTCCTGCCCCACAAAATCGTCGAGCGTGGAGGGGCGCATTCGGTCCGCAAGCGGCGCGTGAGCGGGTTTTTCTGTAAAAAATAGGTCATGTTCCATGAAATTGAGTATAGCACACTTGCGTCAACCTGAAAAGCGGTGTATAATTTACCGGTTTTAGAAAATTTGTGGCGACAGGACAGGGCGCCGCCCTGTGGAGGAAAAAACACTATGGACATTCGCAATATTGCCATCATCGCGCACGTCGATCACGGCAAGACCACGCTGGTGGATCAGCTTTTGAAGGACGCGGGCGTTCTGCGTCGCAGCGAGGTCGGGGTGGAGCGCATCATGGACTCCAACGATCTCGAGCGCGAGCGAGGCATCACCATCCTGTCGAAAAACACCGCCGTCACCTACGGCGACACCCGCATCAACATCGTAGACACGCCGGGCCACGCCGACTTTGGCGGCGAGGTCGAGCGCATTTTGCAGATGGTGGACGGCGTGCTGCTGCTGGTGGACGCGTTTGAGGGCTGCATGCCGCAGACGCGGTTCGTCCTTCGCAAAGCGCTGGAGCTCAAAAAGATCCCGGTCGTCGTGGTCAACAAGGTGGACAGATCCGACGCGCGTCCGGCGGAGGTCATTGACGAGGCGCTGGAGCTGTTTATCGAGCTTGGCGCGACGGCGGAGCAGCTGGATTTTCCGATCGTGTACGCTTCTGCGCGTGAGGGGATGTCGGGCTTTACGCCGGACAAGCTTGAGCACAGCATGAAGCCGCTGTTTGACACCATCCTGAAATATATCCCCGTACCCGCCATGGATGTGGACGCACCGCTGCAGATCCTGTTCTCGACCATCGATTATGACGATTATGTCGGCAAGATCGGCGTGGGACGCATCGAGCGCGGCACCGCCCGCCGGCAGCAGCCCATCGTGCTTTGCGGCGGCACGGAGAACCGTCGCCGCGAGACCAAGATCACGCGGCTGTACCGCTTTGAGGGGCTCAAGCGCACCGAGATCGAGGAGGCGTATGCGGGCGACATCGTTTGCGTGGCCGGCGTGGAGGATCTGAACGTCGGTGAGACGGCCTGCTCGCCCGATTGCGTGGAGCCCATGCCGTTTGTGCGCATTGACGAGCCGACGGTCGCCATGCTCTTTATGCTCAACGACAGCCCGTTCGCCGGGCGCGAGGGCAAATATGTCACCGGCCGCAACATCCGCGACCGGCTGTTTACCGAGATCAAGACCAACGTGTCCATGCGTGTGGAGGAGACCGGCAGCACCGACACCTTCCGCGTCAGCGGCCGCGGGGAGCTGCATCTGTCCATCCTGATCGAGACCATGCGCCGCGAGGGGTATGAGTTCGCGGTGTCGCGTCCGAAGGTCATCCTGCACAAGGATGCGGACGGCAACGTGACCGAGCCCATCGAGGAGCTGACCATCGACGTGCCGCAGGAGTATGTGGGCGCCGTCATGGAGAAGCTTGGCCAGCGCAAGGCCGAGCTGACCGACATGATCGCGCAGGGTGAGAGCAGCACGCGGCTGCGCTTTCTGGTGCCGGCGCGCGGGCTGATGGGCTATCGGAGCGAGCTGTTGACCGATACGCGCGGCAACGGTGTGATGAGCCATGTGTTTGACAGCTATCAGCTGTATAAGGGACCCATTGAGGAGCGCAAGACTGGTTCCCTGATCGCGCACGAAACCGGCGACGCCTGCAGCTACGGCCTGTTCTATGCACAGGATCGCGGCCGTATGTTCGTGACCCCCGGCATGCCGGTGTACGAGGGCGAGATCGTGGGCGAATGCGCGCGGGCGGAGGATATCGTGGTCAACGTCTGCAAGAAAAAGCACGTCACCAACATGCGCGCTTCCGGCTCGGACGAAGCGCTGCGCCTGACGCCCGCAACGACGTTCACACTGGAGCAGTGTCTGGAGTTCATCGCCGACGACGAGCTGGTTGAGATCACACCCAAAAACATCCGCATGCGCAAGAAGATGCTTTCCAAGGAGCAGCGCATGAAGCTGGCCTCCCGCGGGCTCAAGGAGCAGGCGACGGAATAATCCCGGAAAATTGCGGCAACCTAGTTCCATCACCATATAGAAGGAGGTTGTCCATGGATAACGGCAAATGCGGAAAGCAGACCATCGGCTGTGAAGTGACCAGCTGCCGCTACAACAACAGCGGCTGCGAATGCGACCTGAACCGGATTGAGGTTCGTCCGTCCTGTCATTGCAACAGCGGCGATGAGAGCGAGAGTATGTGCGGCTCTTACTGCGCCAAGAACGATCGCGGCTGCTGAGCGCCGCGAGGCACAACGCAAGACCAAAAAACGCCCGCCAAACGGGCGTTTTTTTGCGCGCGGATACGCTTCAACGTTCTTTTTCCTTTACAACTGACATAATATCGTGCTAGAATTATTGAAGTTCGGGGGGAAGCGCGGTTTTCATGCCGAGAAAGGAACAGTATGGCAAAAAGAGCTGACGGAAGGCCGGTCAAGACGGCGCCGCCAATGTATACGGTTGCGGCTCATATCATGGATAAGCGCTGCGATGCCTGCAACAGCATTGAACTGAACATTCCGGTGGAACCGATTCAAAAATATCTCAACCGCGTCCGCAAGGAGGGGCATCAGGTCAGTCATCTGGGCGTGGTTGTTGCCGCGTTTTTGCGCACCACGGCGGAATATCCGTTCCTCAACCGGTTTGTGGTCAACAAACGCATCTTTGCCCGCAACGAGTTCGCGGTGGGCATGGTCGTTCTCAAGCCCGGTGAGCTGGACGGGACGATGAACAAGATGTATTTTGACGTGGCGGACGACATCTTTACCGTTCAGGACAAGATTGACGCCTATGTGGGCGAGAACCGTGCCGCGGGCGACACCAATAAGACCGACGATCTGATTCGCACGCTGCTGTCGGTGCCGGGGCTCTGCCGCTTTGGGGTCAATCTGTTCAAGTTTGCGGATCGGCACGGCCTGCTGCCGTACAGCATCATCAAGGCAAGCCCGTTCCACACCTCGCTGGTGGTGACCAACCTGGCGTCTATCCGCACCAACCATATTTTTCACCACGTCTATGACTTTGGCACGACGAGCATGATCCTCGCCATGGGCAACCTGCGCGAGGTGCCGCGCCGCGTCAAGGGCGAGATCCAGTTTGAAAAATGCATTCCGGTCGGCCTTGTCATGGACGAGCGGATCTGCTCCGGCTCCTATTACGCGCTGGCGTTCCACCGTCTGCGCGAGTATCTCAAGAATCCCGAGCTGCTGGAGGGCGCGCCGCGCGTGGTCAACGCGGACATCCCGTAACGATAGGTCTGTCGAAAAGCAAAGCTTCGCGACAGGAGAACCAAGTGCTTTTTATCAGGTTGACCTGCGCCGGCGTCACGCCCGCGCAGGTTTTTTGTGTCCCTGCAAGCCCGGCCGTTTTTGCGCGTCAGACCGCCCGTGCGGCGGCAGATCCGGCGCTTTCTTCTATATTATTATTTACAAAAGGTACCATGCATGCTATAATAGTTCAGATTGGGCAACGGAGGATTTGGCGTGCGCGTAAGAGAACTCAAGCTTCAGCATGTTCGCAATTATCGCGAGCTGTGTCTTGCGCCGGATGCGGGTCTCTGCGTGCTGACCGGGGACAACGCGAGCGGCAAGACCAACGTGCTGGAAGCGATTTTTCTCTGTGCACTGGGGCGGAGCCACCGCACCGCGCGCGATGCGGAGCTGGTTGAAAAGCCGCACACGGAGGGGCGTGTGGAGCTGACGCTTGGCACGCTTGGCGGCACGCGGCGGATCCGGGCGGATCTTCTGCTCAAGGAGCGCAAGCGCCTGTATCTGGATGATGCGCCGCTTTCCCGCAGCGGGGAGCTGATGGGCTGTCTGAACGTGGTCATGTTTTCGCCGGAGGATCTTGCACTTGTCAAGGACGGGCCGGGGGAGCGCCGCAGATTTCTGGACATGGAGCTGTCGCAGCTCAAGCCCGCGTACTATTACACCCTTCAGCAGTACAATCAGGCGCTCAAGCAGCGCAACATCCTGCTCAAGAATCCGGACTGCGTATATGACGACATGCTGGAGCTGTGGGATGAGCAGCTTGCCCGCCTTGGCGCGTCGATCATCCTCAGCCGCGCGGCGTTTGTGGAGGAGTTGCAAGTAAGCGCGCGCGCCCTGCATGCTTCCATGAGCGGCATGACGGAGGATCTGATCGTTTCCTATCAGCCGAATGTGCCGCCCGCCGAGAAGGAACAGCTGTTCCGCGCGATCCGTGCCGAGCTGGCGGAAAACATTGAAAAGGACATCTTTCGCGGCAGCACCTCCACCGGCCCCCATAGGGACGACGTTCTGCTGCTGCTGGACGGGCTGGACGTGCGCATCTACGGTTCGCAGGGGCAGCAGCGCACGGCGGCTCTTTCGCTCAAGCTCAGCGAGGTGGAGCTTATGTACCGCATCCGGGGCGAATACCCGGTGCTTTTGCTGGACGATGTGTTTTCCGAGCTGGACAACGGCCGTCAGGCGCGGCTGCTCGGCGCGGTGGAGCAATGTCAGACCTTTGTGACCTGCACGCATCTGGAGGAGCTGACGCGCGCCGGCGCGGATCGGATGCAGGTTTATCATGTTGCCGACGGGCATGTGGTGGAGGTGTAGCGCCGATGCTGCTGTATCTGGGCGAGGGTCGGAGCGTGATCAGGAGCGAAGTCGTCGCCGTGCTGGACGGCGCGCGGCTGACAGAGACGACCGCACGGCTGATCGAACGGGCGCAGGCGGAGGGACGCCTTTCTTTGCCCGAGGGGGAAGCCAGGTGCTACGTCGTTGCCGATCGCGGGGGCGAGACACGCGTGTACGGCACGACGGCCGCCATTCGTACGGTCGCCGCGCGCGCAGTGAATAGCGATTTATCAGATTGGATATAGACAAGTAACGGAAAGAGAGAACAGACATGGAAGATTTGCAGCATGATGTGAGCACCTACGATGCGTCGCAGATACAGGTGCTGGAGGGACTGGAGGCCGTGCGACGCCGCCCGGGCATGTACATTGGCTCGACCGATGCGCGCGGGCTGCACCATTTGGTCACCGAGGTCGTGGACAACTCCATCGACGAGGCTCTGGCGGGCTTCTGCGATCATATCGAGATCGACATCCACAAGGACAACAGCGTAACCGTCCGCGACAACGGCCGCGGCATCCCGGTCGGCTATCATCAGAAAACCGGCAAGGACGCGCTGGAGGTCGCTTTGACCATCCTGCACGCCGGCGGCAAGTTTGGCGGCGGGGGCTATAAGGTTTCGGGCGGCCTGCACGGCGTCGGCGTGTCGTGCGTCAACGCGCTGTCCGAATGGCTGCGCGCCGAGGTCTATCGCGACGGGCATGTCTATGTGCAGGAATACGCCCGCGGAATCCCCAAAGGCCCTGTCACCGCCCAGAGCGACTGCCCGGCGGAGCAGACCGGAACGGTCATCTCGTTTCTCCCGGATGCGGAGATCTTTGACGAGGTCAACTTCCAGTTTGACCTGATGAAGAGCCGCTTCCGCGAGCTGGCGTTTTTGAACGCGGGCGTGCGCATCACGCTGACAGACGGGCGCGCGGAGCCGCCGGTAAAGAGCAGCTTCTGCTATGAGGGCGGCATCCGCTCCTTTGTCGAATATCTGAACAAGAACAAAGAGGTGCTGCATCCCGCGCCGGTGCATTTTACCGCGACGCGCACCGAGGACGGCGAGGAAACCGCGTCGGTCGAGATCGCCATGCAGTACAACGACGGCTACAACGAGATGGTGCTCACCTTTGCCAACAACATCGCCACGCATGAGGGCGGCGCGCATCTGGACGGCTTCAAACAGGCGCTGACCCGCGTAGTCAACGATTACGGTCGCAAGTCCGGCATCCTCAAGCCGTCGGATCAGCCGCTGTCCGGCGAGGACATCCGGGAGGGGCTGACCGCCGTCATCTCTGTCAAGCTGACCGAGCCGCAGTTTGAGGGGCAGACCAAGACAAAGCTCGGCAACGCCGACATCCGTCCGCTCGTGGGCGGCGCCGTGTCGGATCGCTTCGGCCAATACCTGATGGAAAACCCCGCCGAGGCCAGGATGATCATTGAAAAATGCATCACCGCCTCCCGCGCGCGTGACGCCGCCCGCAAGGCGCGTGAGCTGACCCGCAGAAAGACCGCGCTGGACAGCACGTCGCTGCCCGGCAAGCTGGCCGACTGCGAGGAGAAGGACGCCGCCAGGAGCGAGCTGTTTATCGTCGAGGGCGATTCGGCAGGCGGCTCCGCCAAGCAGGGGCGCAACCGCAAGTTTCAGGCCATTCTGCCGCTGCGCGGCAAGATCCTAAACGTCGAAAAGACGCGCCTTGACAAGATGCTGGCCAACGCCGAGATCAAGGCGATGATCACCGCGTTCGGCGCGGGCATTGGCGATGACTTTGATCCGGCCAAGCTGCGCTATCACAAGATCATTTGCATGACCGATGCCGACGTGGATGGCAGCCATATCCGCCTGCTGCTGCTGACGTTCTTCTTCCGGCATATGCGCGCGCTGATCGACGACGGCTATGTGTACATTGCGCAGCCGCCGCTGTATCAGATCAAGCGCAACAAGTACGAAAAATATGTCTATTCCGACGAGGAGCTGAACCAGACGCTGGACGAGATCGGGCGCGATCCCAAGCCCGTGATCCAGCGGTATAAGGGCCTCGGCGAGATGAACCCGGATCAGCTCTGGGAGACCACCATGGACCCCGACACGCGCATCATGCTGCGGGTGACCATGGAGGACGCCGTCGCCGCGGACGAGCTGTTTACGTTGCTGATGGGCGACAAGGTCGATCCCCGCCGCGAGTTTATCGAGCAAAACTCGAAGCTCGTGACGGATCTGGACGTATAAGAGGGGCAGTAGCATGGAAAATAACGACAACAACAAGCCGGTCAACCACGGAAGAATCATTCCGATCAACCTCGAGCATGAGATGCAGAAGAGCTTCATCTCGTACGCGATGGCGGTCATCATCAACCGCGCCCTGCCGGATGTGCGTGACGGCCTTAAGCCCGTGCATCGCCGCATCCTCTATTCGATGGATGAGCTGGGCGTCACGCCTGACAAGCCGTACAGAAAGAGCGCCCGCATCGTCGGCGACTGCTTAGGTAAATACCATCCGCACGGCGATTCGTCGGTATACGACGCGATGGTGCGTCTGGCGCAGGATTTTTCGACGCGTTATCTGCTGGTCGAGGGGCACGGCAACTTTGGCTCCGTTGACGGCGACAGCGCGGCCGCCATGCGATATACCGAGGCGCGCCTGTCCAAGATGGCGATGGAGATGATGGCCGATATCGACAAGGATACGGTCAGCTTCTATCCAAACTTTGACGAGACGCTCATGCAGCCATCGGTCATGCCCTGCCGCTTTCCAAACCTTTTGGTCAACGGCTCCGGCGGCATCGCCGTAGGCATGGCGACCAACATCCCCCCGCACAACCTTGGCGAGACGATCGACGGCCTTGTGGCCATGATCGACCGGCCGGACATCACCGTGGATGAGCTGATGCAGATCATTCCCGGCCCGGATTTTCCGACCGGCGGCGTCATTATGGGGCGCATGGGCATTTCCTCCGCCTACCGCACCGGCCGCGGCAAGATTGTCGTCAGATCCAAGACGGAGATCGAGCAGCTGGATCGCAACCGCTCGCGCATCATCGTCACCGAGATCCCGTATCAGGTCAACAAGGCGCGGCTGGTGGAGCGCATTGCCGAGCTGGTACACGACAAGAAGATCGACGGCATCTCCGACCTGCGCGACGAAACCGATCGCAACGGCACGCGCATCGTCATCGAGCTCAAGCGCGACGTCAACGCAAACGTCGTGTTGAATAACCTTTATAAGCATACCGCCCTGCAGGATACGTTCGGCGTGATCATGCTGGCGCTGGTGGACGGCGAGCCCAAGGTGCTTAACCTTCAGCAAATGCTCTACTATTATCTGGAGCATCAGAAGGACGTGGTCACAAGGCGCACGCGGTTCGACCTCAACCGGGCGGAGGAGCGGCTGCATATCCTCGAAGGCCTGATCATCGCGCAGGACAACATCGACGAGATCGTCCATATCATCAAGACCTCGCCCAACCCGCCCGCTGCCAAGGAGAGCCTGATGCAGCGGTTTGGCCTGTCCGAGAAGCAGACCCAGGCGATCCTCGACATGCGCTTGCAGAGGCTGACCGGGCTGGAGCGCGACAAGATTCTGGAGGAGGATCGGATGCTGCGCGAAAAGTGCGTGTACCTGCGCAGCATTTTGGATGACGAGTATAAGCTGCTCGGCGTCATCCGTCAGGAAGCGCTGGAGGTCAAGGCAAAATTTGCCGACCCGCGCCGCACCGAGATCACCCAGATGCTTGACGACATCGAGCTGGACGACGTCATCCAGGAGGAGGACATGGCCGTTACCATGACCCACTTCGGATACATCAAGCGGCTGGCGGCCGACACCTATCGTGCGCAGAGGCGCGGCGGCAAGGGTGTCCGCGGCCAGGCGACGCGCGAGGAGGATTTTGTCGAGCGCATGTTTGTCACAAGCACGCACGCAAACCTCATGTTCTTTACCAATTACGGCCGCGCGTTTCGTATCAAGTGCTACGCGATCCCCGAGGCGGGCAGAGCCGCCAAGGGACTGCCGGTGGTCAACCTGCTGCAGCTGCAGCCCGGCGAAACGGTTACGGCCGTGTTCCCCGTCGCGCGCGAACAGGATGAATCCGGCTATCTGGTGACGGCGACGCGTCAGGGCATGATCAAAAAGACCTGCCTTGCCGATTGTCAGAACATCCGCAAGGGCGGGCTGATCATTCAGACGCTGCGCGAGGGCGACGAGCTGATGAGCGTGGAGCTGTCGGACGGCAGGGACGAGTTTTTGATCGCCTCCAAGAAGGGCAAATGCATCCGCTTTGCAGAGGAGGACGTGCGTCCGACCGGCCGCGGCGGCATGGGTGTGCGCTCCATCCGTCTGGACGAGGACGACGTGGTGGTCGACATGGTGCGCGTGTCCGCCGGCGGAACCGTGCTGAACGTGACCGAGAACGGTATGGGTAAGCGCTCGCCGGAAGATCAGTATTCCCTGCAGGGTCGCGGCGGAAAGGGCGTCAACGCCATGAAGCTGACGGAGCGCACGGGCGATCTGGCGTGTCTCAAGATGGTCACGGGCGAGGAGGATCTGATCCTCATGCGCGACGACGGCATCGTGATGCGCATGCCGGTGTCCGAGATCCCCGTCATCGGCCGCGCGACGCAGGGCGTTATCCTCATGCGGGTGGACGACGGCACGCGCATCGTATGCGTGGAGCTGCTGCCGCATCAGGAGGATGACGACGGTGACGGCGTTGACGGTACGGTCATCGACGCTGCCGCAGAGCCCGAACGGGAGGAATGAACCGGGAATCCATAATTGCATATCCGCAGGAACTGATTGACCTTGCCGGCGCCGTCAGCGCAGCCGGCAAGGTTCTTTACGCGGTAGGGGGCTGCGTAAGGGATGCGCTGCTTACCGGCGAACGGCATGACATCGACGTTGCGTCCGCACTGCCGCCGGAGGCCATACAGCCGCTGCTTTTGCGCCTTGGCGTGCCGTATCGCGCGGTCAACCCGCGCCTTGGGACGTTGCTGCTGTGGCCGGACACGCATCGGATCGAATATACCGCCTTCCGCACCGAGAGCTACGGCGCGGGGGGCGCACATGCGCCGGAGCGGATCGCCTTTACGGACGACATCGCGCTGGACGCCCGGCGCCGTGATTTTTCGGTCAACGCGCTGTATCAGGACATCCGCACGGGCGCGATCTGCGATCCGGCGGGTGGCCTTGCCGACCTGAACGCGCATGTTCTGCGCACCACCACCGCCGACCCCGCCACGATCCTCCGGGACGACGGACTAAGGATCCTTCGCCTGTGCAGATTTGCGTCACGGCTCGGCTTTACGGTGGAGCCAAACACATGGCAAGCGGCAAAACAGCATGCGTGGCTGCTGGAGGACGTCGCATGGGAGCGCAAGCGGGACGAGCTTCTGCGGATGCTGACCGGCCCCGCTGCAACGGACGCGTTGACGCTGATAAGCGGGCTTGGCGCGCTGCCGTATGTGCTCAAGGAGCTTGTGCCGTGCGCGGGCGTCGCGCAGCGGGCGGATTATCATCGCTATGACGTGCTGACACACTGCTTTCACACAGTGGAAGAGATCCCGCCGGAGCCACATCTCAGGCTGGCCGCGCTGTTGCACGACGTGGGCAAGCCCGCGGCGCTTGACAGGGACGGCACCATGCACGGGCATGATACGCTTGGCGTGCCGCTTGCGGAGGCGGCGCTTTTGCGGCTGTGCATCGACCGTGAGACGGTGCGTCAAGTGACATTCCTCATCCGCTGGCACATGTATGATCTGACCGGCCGCGCCAAGGAGCCGACGCTCAAAAAGCGCTTCTGCCGCTGGGGCGAGGCGCGCACGCAGGAGTTGATCCTGCTTCGGGAGGCGGACATCCGCGGCAGCGGCGTCGATCGGCTTTACCGGGCGGAGCGATGGCGGCGCATCTTTGCGGGCATGCAGCGGGACGGCGTCCCGTTCGGCGGCGTCGGGTTGCAGCTGACGGGGGAGGAGATCATGCGCCTGACGGGACTGCCCGCCGGGCCGCAGATCGGTGTTTTGAAGGAGCGGCTGATCGATCATTGCGCCGTGCGTCCCGCCGACAACACGCCTGCAAGGCTTGCAAGGGTTTTGCGGGATATGCAGTAAAGTTTTGTTGTGTTTGTGATGAGATTGTGAATTGTGCATCGGATTCCTTTCCCCCCGTGGGGCGATGTGATATGATAAAAACTGTTATAATTCGGATGCTTATGCCGATGTTTCGGCAAATTGAGGAAAGAAAGACCGTATGAAAAAGGCAGGTAAGTTTTTACTGCTCCTGGTGCTGGCCACGCTTCTGATCGTCACGATCGTTTGGGCGTCGTGCGCCAAGAAGCAACAGCAGGGAAGCGGGGACGCGGCGCAGAAGAGTGACCTCATCATATCTGAGGTCATGGTTTCCAACCGCGGCTCGGTCCCCGACGCCGCCGGCAACCATCCCGATTATGTAGAGCTCTATAACACCGGCACGGAGACGCTGACGCTTGCGGGATACGCCCTGTCCGATCGCGAGGACAAGGCCTGGCTGTTCCCCAACGGGACGACGATCGCGCCCGGCGAATATCTGGTTGTATGGTGCACCGGCGAAACGGTGGACGATGCGCTGATCGCCAACTTTAAGCTGTCGCAGGGCGATGTCCTGCGGCTGACCGACGTTGCGGGGAACCTCATTGTCGGGCTGGAGCTGCCGGGCATCTACGCGGGCTATACCTATTGCTACAACCTGGCCACTTCCGCCTGGGAGGACATGCTGCCCTCTCCGGGATATCCAAACACGCAGGAGGGCGCAGACGCTTATGAGCAGTCCAAGCTGCTCGACGAAAACGGCGCCGCGGGCGCTGTGATCGCGACCCGTCACAACGGCGTGTACGTTTCCGAGCTGATGTCCGCCAACAAGATAACCCTGACCGGTCCGGACGGCACAAGCTGCGACTGGATCGAGCTGTATAACGCCACCAATGCGGCCGTCAATCTGGGCGGGTGCGGGCTGTCGGATGATCCGTCCAAGCCGTACAAATACACCTTTGCCGACGGCATCTATATCGACGCATACAGCTATCTGCTGCTTTACTGCACGCCCGCTTCCGTCGAGGGGAGCCTGACCGTGAGCTTTGGCCTGTCGTCAGGCGGCGAAACGCTTGTGTTGACCGACGCCGCAGGCGGTATTTTGGACTATGTCGAGTTTCCCGCGATCGAGAAGGATTACAGCTACGCGCGCATCTTTACCGAATCCGGCGAGTTTAACCCCGACGCGGGGTTCCAGGTCTCCGGCACGCCGTCGCCCGGCTTCCCCAACACCGCGTCCGGCGCCGCCGCCTTTGACCAGCAGCGGCATCCGTCGCTTGGCGTGCACGATATCCGCCTCAACGAGGTTCTTTCCAGCGGCTACACCTGGGTGCAGGACAGCAGCGGCCGTCCCGTGGATCGGGATTTGGGCGCGTGGATTGAGCTGTACAACCAATCGGACACGGCGGTGAGCCTGTCGGGCTTTACGCTATCCGATGATCCCGGGCAACCGGCAAAATGGGTTTTTCCTGACGGAACGAGTATCGCCGGTAAAGGATATCTCGTGCTGTATCTGAAGGACAGTCTGCCGCTGGAGGGAAGCACCTCCGCTGTAACCGCAGAGCAGCGACAGATGACCCTCAGTTTTGACCTGTCCGGCAGCGGGGAATCGCTGTCGCTTTATGACAACACGGGCGCGCTGATCGATCGCGCCAACGTTCCCGCCAGCCGCGCCGCCATCTCCTACGGCCGTGACAACAGCGGGAACTGGGTCTATTTTGATTCGCCGACGCAGGGCACGGTCAATTCGACCGGCTGGCGCGGCGTCGCCGAAAAGCCAGTGTTCTCCGCCCTGTCCGGGATCTATCACGATGCGCAGCAGATCACCATCACGGTGCCTGCCAACTGTTATGTCGCCTACACGACGGACTGCACGACGCCCACCGCCTCCTCCACGCGCTATCAGGCGGGGACAGCCATCTCCGTGACGCAGAACACCGTCATCCGCGCGCGCGCATTCAGCGAGGACAATTCGCAGCTTGCGAGCAATACCGCCACGGCGACCTATGCCATCGTGGGCTCCGCAGGCGCCCCGATCGACGCGACCGATACCACTGTCCCGGTCGAAACGCACGACACCTCGCTTCCGGTCATATTTCTGGTGACCGATCCGGACAACCTGTTTTCGACCGCGCATGGCATATACCTGATCGGCGACAACTATGAGGGCGATGAGGACCCGCTTTCCTGGAAGAATGGCCGCAACCCCGGCGCGCGGCTGACCGGCGCGAATTTTAACCAGCGCGGGCGCGAGTGGGAGCGGCTGACAAGCTTTACCTACACCGCCGCGGGCGGCACCGAGGTGCTATATGAGACCGACGCGATGATGCGTATATTCGGCGCGTTCTCGCGGTGGAAGAGCATGAAGGGCTTTGCCCTGATCGGACGCAAGGGCTATGGCGATTCGTGGCTCCGGTATCCGTTCTTTGACAAACGTCCGTTTACGGAGTATAAGAGCGTACTTTTGCGCTGCTCCGCCATGGACAATTCCATCTCGCGCATCCGCGATCTGGTGATCCACGGGCTGGTGGACGATTCCGGCATCGACATGGCCAATCAGGCGTATGTCCAGTGTCTGGTCTATCTCAACGGCCAGTATTTTGCCATCTATAACCTGCGCGAGAAGATCACCAAGAATTTTATCGCCCAGCATTTTGGCGTCAACGACGCCAATACCATCGAGGTCTTGCGCGGCAACGGCGACAAGCCCGCCTATGTCGTCTCCGGCGACGATTCGACCTACAAGAGCTATCAGGAGCTGATCACCTACTGCAAGAACCATGACTGTGATCTGTCCTCCGCCGATGCGTATAACTATGTCTGCTCACAGATCGACGTGGAGAACTACGCCATGTATTGCGCGCTGGAGATCATCGTCGGCAACACCGACACGGGCAACATCAAGTTCTGGCGCTCCAGCGAGCTGGACAACAAATGGCGCTGGCTGATCTATGATTTTGACTGGGCCATGAACCACAACGAGCAGGGCACGACGGATTATCACAACGATTTCTTCTTTGCATACTTTAATCCCGACGGCCACGGCGCGGGCGACGGGTTCTCGACCGTGCTTTCGCGTTCGCTGCTTTCCAACAGCGAGTTTATCAAGCTGTTCTTGAACGCGTGCTCCGTCATGTATAACCAGGTGTTTACGCCGGAAAAGATATCCGCCAAGGTGGATGAGCTGATGGGCGCGATCGCCGAGGAGATGAAGTGGGACAACAAAAAGTGGGAGCTGACCTATGATTTTTGGATCATGAACTGCGGCTATATCAAGGATTACGGAAAGAATTACAGCTCCTACTATCGCGGCTTCTGCCAGAATTATATCAACAAGTATACCAAGTACCATCTGTCCGACGACGAGCTCAACACGCTCTTCCCGGCACGGTGAGAAGGGGGAAATGAGCATGGAACGGAGTTACCGGCATGAGCTCAAATATGTCATTTCGCTGGGCGAGGCCGAGCTTCTGGCCACGCGCCTGCGCATGACCATGGCGCAGGACCCGAACGCGGCAAAGAACGGCGGGACCTACTTCATCCGCAGCCTGTATTTTGACGATCCTTACAACACCGCGGTTGAGGAAAAGGTCGCCGGGGTGGAGTTTCGCGACAAATACCGCATTCGCATCTACAATTTGTCGCCGTCGTCGATCAAGCTGGAGCGCAAGCACAAGAACGGCCAGTTTATCCTGAAGCATTCGGTTTCGCTGTCCCGGGAGGAGTGCGACGCGCTGATCGCGGGGGATATCAGCTTTTTGCTCTATCGGGAGGAGCCGTTTGCCAAGCAGATGTTTGCCGCCATGCGCATCCATAATCTCAGGCCGAAGGTGCTGGTCGATTACGACCGTGAGCCGTTCGTCTTTCCCGAGCAGGATGTGCGCATTACCTTCGATCGCAACGTGCGCACCGCCATGCGCTGCACCGACCTGTTTTCCCCGCGGGCGATCACCTATCCCGCGACGGAATATCAGGACTGCTGCATCCTGGAGGTCAAGTTCAACGAATATCTGCCGGCCTATGTGCGGATGCTGCTGCAGCTCGACGCCGCCCAGCATACCGCCGCAAGCAAGTACTTGTTTTGCCGGCAATATGATGTATAATAATTGAGGATAGGGAATTAGGAGGAACCATGGAAGTTTTTAAGTCATTGTTCACGCTGCAGACCAACCAGCCGCTGTTGGCGATTCTGACGATCCTGCTCGGGTTCGTCGTCGGGCTGTTCGTGTTTTTCATTTACCGCAAGACGTTTTCGGGCGTGATCTATTCCAGAACGTTTAACCTCAGCCTGATCATGCTTACGATGGTCACGGCCATGGTCATCATGTTCATGTCCAACAACATGAAGCTGTCCCTCGGCATGGTGGGCGCGCTGTCCATCGTGCGTTTCCGCACCGCCATCAAGGACCCGATGGATACCGTGTTCATGTTCTGGGCGATTGCGCAGGGCATTGCGCTCGGCGCCGGCTATTTTATCGAGGCGCTGATCTCCGCGGTGCTGATCGGGCTGTTCCTGGTTCTGCTGACCTCGGTCAAGAAGCGTCATTCCATGCCGTATCTGCTGATCCTGCATTTTGACGAACGTGCGTCCAAGCAGATCAAGCAGATGGTAGGTCAGCTGCCGCAGGCGCGGCTCAAGAGCAAGACCGTCCAGCGCGGCGGCGTTGAGATGGCCATCGAGCTGCGTGTCCGCGAGAGCGAGACGGGCTTTGTCGACAAGTTCCTCCGCGTCGAGGGCGTGTTTGATGCGACGCTGATCGCCAATCAGGGGGACATGATCTCGTAATTTCGGCCGCCTTCCACCTCCGTGCGCGCGCATGGGCGCGGAGTGGGCGAACGGGTTTTTTTGATCAGGATTGCTATGGCGGGGTGCTGCGGCGCCCCGCTATTTTTTTATGCCGCCGCGATCAAACCCGCGGGGCAGACGCCCGCTTGCCGCTGCGCATAAGAAAAGCGCGGGGCAGACGCCCGCTTGCCGCTGCGCATAAGAAAAGCGCGGGGCAGACGCCCGCTTGCCGCTGCGCATAAGAAAAGCGCGAGCCTGACGCCCGCGCGAATGTGTCTGTTGTTTTGCTTGCCGTCCGATTTATCTTGCGATGTTGCGGAAGCGCGTATATTCGCCCTGCCACGCCAGCTTCACGGTGCCGATGGGGCCGTGACGGTTTTTTGCGATGATGATCTCGGCCTCATTGTTGGCCTCGGGGTTGTAGACCTGCTCGCGGTAGAGCAGGATGACCATATCCGCATCCTGTTCGATGGAGCCGCTTTCGCGAAGATCTGAGATCATCGGCCGGTGATCCTGCCGCGATTCCGGGCCGCGGTTGAGCTGCGCCAGCAGCATGATCGGCACGTTGAGCTCCCTTGCAAGCAGCTTCATCGCCCGCGTCATGTCAGAGATCTCCTGCTGACGGTTGTCGTTTCTGCGGCTGGACATGCCGGTGCCCTGCATCAGCTGCATGTAGTCGATGATCACAAGATCCAGCCCGTGCTGCGCCATCAGTCGTCTGCATTTGGAACGGATCTGAGCCACGGTCACGCCGCCGGTATCGTCGATATGGATGTGCGCGCGCTGCATGGGCCCCGAGGAATCCAGCAGCCGCTGGGTCTCCTCGTCGGAGAGCGTGCCCGCCTTGACGCGCTGGGAGTCAACCGAGGCCTCGGTGTACAGCATGCGCTGCACAAGCTGCTCCCGGCTCATCTCCAGACTGAACACCACCACGCAGCGGCCGTCCTTCAAGGCGGCATACTGCGCAATGTTCATCGCAAAGGCGGATTTGCCCATGGCCGGACGCGCGGCGACGATGACAAGATCGCTCTTTTGCAGCCCGCTGGTCATCGTATTGAGGTCGGCAAAGCCCGTGTCCACGCCGGTCAGCTTGCCCTTGTTGGCAAGCTGCTCCCCGATCAGGGCAATGGCCTCCGGCACGATCACGGACACCGGGACAAGCGAATCCTCCGTCTTGCGCATGCTGATGTCATAGATGCGCTTTTCGGCCATGTTCAGGGTCTCTTCGACGGGCTTTTGATCGTCCATGCCGTCGCGGATCATCTCGTTGCCCGCGCGAACCAGCGCACGCTGGACAGCGTGCTCCTCCACAATGCGGGCATAATAGGTCACGTTTGCAGCCGTCGGGACAAACTGCATCAGCTCGGTCAGATACACCGCGCCGCCCGCCGCGTCCAGCTTGCCGTTTCGCTCAAGCTGGCTGGCAAGCGTCACAAGATCCACCGCGCCGGCTGACAGCACGATGTCGCGCATGGCGGCAAAGATATGTTCGTGCGCGGTCACAAAAAAGTCCTCGGGCCGAAGCTGCTCCAGCATCTGCTCCAGCGCCGCGTTCTCAAGAAGCATCGCGCCCAGAACCGAGCGCTCCGCCTCTGTGCTGTGCGGCAGCCCCTGCTCCAACCGTTCCTCCATGCGCTATTCCTTTACGATGACGCGCACCTTGGCGCTGACGCCCTCAAACAGGCTGATCTTGGCCGTATATTCCCCGAGCTGGCGGATCGTCTCAATCGAGATCTTTTTCTTGTCGATTTCAACGCCCCTCTGCTCAAGCAACGCGGCGGCGACCTCCTTGCCCGTGACAGTGCCGAACAGCTTGCCGTTCTCGCCGACGCGCACCGAAACGGTGACGGAGGCTCCCTCAAGCTGCTTGGCCGCATCGCGCGCGGCGACGCCTGCCTGAAAGCGGCGGTGCTGCGCGGCGCTCTTTTGAATGTTCATCGCATTGATCGCGGAAGCGTCCGCCGGCGTCGCCAGCCGCCGCGGCAGCAGATAATTGCGCGCAAATCCATCGGAAACGTCGACGATATCGCCCTTCTTGCCCGTTCCCTTTACATCCTGTTCCAGCATAACCTTCATATTGCCACACTCCTTTGAGGTATTGTATCATCGCCGCCCGCGCACGTCAACGCGCGACAGGGCGCTTGTTAATCCGTCAGCTGATGCTCGTAGGTGCGGATGCAGGCCAAAAGCTGCTCCTTTGCGGTCTCCATCGAGACGTTTGTCAGCTGCGCGCCGGCCATCGTCAGATGCCCGCCGCCGCCCAGCTTCTCAAGGATGATCTGTACGTTGATGCGTCCGTAGCTCCGGCCGGATACGGCGACGGATTCGTCGTCCTCGCCAAGGACAAACGCCGCCCGTACGTTGCGGATGCCCAGCAGCTCGTCGGCGGCCTGCGCGGCGGTCAGCTTGCTGTTGGGGACAGACTTGGGGCAGACCGACACGGCGATGCCGTGCTCGTCTATGACGGCGCGCTCCACCACGGCGGCGCAGTTTGCAAAGCTCTCCATATCATTTTGGAACATCTTCTTGACCATGGTCAGATCGGCGCCGTTGCGCCTTAGGTATCCCGCGGCCTCAAAGGTGCGCGAGCCGACGTTAAAGGCAAACTGCTTGGTATCGACCGTCAGCCCGGCCAGCAGCGCGCTGCATACAAAGGCGCTCGGCCGCACATTTTCGTCAAAATATTGCAGCACCTCCGCCAGCATTTCGCTGGTGGACGAGGCGCGCGATTCGAGATAATGCAGTGTGGCGTTCTCGATATAATCGGCGCTGCGCCGATGATGGTCGATCAAAACGATGCGCTCCACCGCGGGCAGCAGCTGAGGCGCGGCGGTGGTGTTCTCGCGCTGGGTGTCCACGATGACAAGCACGCTCGTGGGCTTTAGGATGCTGCGCGCATATTCGGGCGAGACGATTGCCTGAATGCCCTTCTCCTCCATGTGACGCAGCGCATCGGAGATCATCGGGTTCGGCTCCTCCAAGACGATAAAGGCGCGCGAGCCCACATGGTTGGCGCAGGTCAGCACGCCGAGCGCGGCACCAAGGCAGTCCATGTCCGCATGCCGGTGCCCCATGATGATGACGTCGCCGGCGTTCTCAAAGAGCTGGTGCAGCGCCTTTGCAAACAGCCGCGCCTTAACGCGCGATTGCTTGGCCTCGTGCTGCTGCCGCCCGCCGTAAAATCGATAATCCACGCCGTCCTTGACCACGACCTGATCGCCGCCGCGGCCGAGCGCCAGCTCCATCGCCTGACGCGCGCTCTCCTCCGACTGCGCCACGCGCGGCGCCACGCCCACTGCCAGCGACAGCGACACGGGCGACCCGGTGCCGGTGTCGATCTTGTGAGCGGCGTCCAGCAACGCAAATTTTTCGCGCTCGATCTGCTCGAGTTGCCGCGCCTCCAGCACGCAGAGGAAACGGCCGTTCTCATACCGGCGGTACATGCCGTCGGCGCGCTTGCACAGCGCGGAGATCAGCTTTTCCACTTCGGCCAGAACCGAGGTATGGTGGAACTGCGCGTCGCTGGTCAGCTCGTCAAGATTGTCCACATAGATGAGCATGACATACGGCCGCTGCTCGTTGTACAGCCGCTGGTAGTGCGCGGCCTCCGTCCGGTCAAGCCAGTACTGGAAAAACAGCTGCTTGCCGGCCGAGCGATCGCGGATGATAGGCAGCGTCATGACCTGATAGCTGCTGCCGGCATAGACATGCTGCAACACGGTCTGCGGCCGGGTAGCGGAGAACTGCGGCAGAATTGCCTTCAAAAAGATGCCGTCATACAGCGCGGCAAAGGCGTCGTTGCGCCAGACGATCTTGCCGGACACGTCGCAAAGCAGAAGCGGCACGTTCAGCCCGCGCATGATGCGCGAGGCGGCGGCCGCGTTTTCGCCGAACACATGATCCATCCGCGTCTGCGCCCGCTCCGCCACCACCTTGAGCCAGATCAGCTCGGCGGCAAGCGTCGCCACGGAGAACGCAAGCGCGACAAACCCCGCCGGCCGGTGAAAGACGAACGAGATCGCCGTGGCCAGCACGCCAAGCACGCCGGAAAGGATCAAAACGCCGGTGTAGGGCTTTAACAGCTTCATCACACGCCTCCGTCACTGTCGCCGCCTGCGGACGACGCCGGGCGCCGGGGAGGCCGGCGGCCAAACATGGCGATCAGGGCAAGCAGCGGCGGCACATACAGATACAGCGGGATGGCGAGCACGGCCATCACGATGACCGGCGCAAGCCGTTTTTTCTCGCCGTACAGCACGGAAAGCCCAACCAGCGCCATCGGCATGACCCAGATGACAAAGATCACGCAGACCAGCGCCGTGCCAAACGCCGCCCCGCCCGTCATGGCAAAGACACCGATCAGCATCAGCGCAAGCGAACCGAACACAAACCCGCGCGGGACGTTCCACCGCTCAAACGGGGAAAGCGGGCAGAGCGGCATCGCGTGCGAACGGTTCATCGCGTGCAGCAGCAGCGTGTTGGACAAGGCCACCAGCGCGCCGATCGCATACAGCACGGCGACGCCGACCGTCGAGACCAGATCCGTCACCGCAGCGGCGGAAAAAACCTCGGCCCAAATCGCGCCCATGCCCATGGCGTCATACACGGGCTGCATGGTCTGTCCCATCGTGAGGATGCTGCGCCCGATCTGATCAAACGCACTGCCGCCTGCCAGCAGCGACGGCCCGCACACATAGGCATACAGCCCCGCCGTCAGCACGACGGAGGTGAAGAACACCGTGTAAAAATTGCCGAAGCGAAACCGCTGCAGCAGATAGATCACCGCCCCAGCGGGGACCGTGAACGCGCAAAGCAGCAGCGTGGAGGAGAGCGACCCGCTGATCAGATATGCCGAAAGCAGCGCCGTCAGCGCCAGCACCCCGAGCATAAAGGGACGCGCGCGGAAGGCCGTCGCCGCCCACAGCGCGGGCAGCACCGCCATCAGAATCAGAAGAGGGCCTGCATGCATCAACACCGTACCCGCGACGCTGAGCACCGCATAAACAATGGCGGCGCGGACGCGACGGCTTACCTGTTGCGAATTATCCATACCTATATTTTAGCATAATTGCCGTCAGCGTCAATGAAAATAATAAATGAGAAGCCCGACGCGAGAAGACAGGCAATACGTGGTGAAAAGATGGTGTTGACAATTTGCCCCGGCAAACGTATAATGACGCTGTCCCGGGGAGGACCCGACAAGCAGTACCGTCCCATGTTGCAGGGGGGAAGAGAGCGGCGTCATGGCTGGAAGCGCCGTACCGTGCAGGGAGGGGAAGACCGGTCGGCGACCCGGCGCGGGTGCGCCCGATATCGCGCATACGAGAAACAAGTAGGGTGGAACCACGGCTTTTGCACGTCCCTTGCAGCGCAGGGGACGTTTTTTGTACTTTTAGATTTTTAGGAGGAAGAGCCATGATCATTACATTTCCGGACGGCAGCAGCCGCACCTATGACGCGGGCGTCACGGCGCTCGACATCGCGGAATCGATCTCCCCGCGGCTGAAGAAGGCGACGCTGTGCTGCGAGATTGACGGCAAAAACAGCGACGCGTTCCGCCCGATTACCGCGGACTGCGCAATTCGCTTTCTGACCTTTGACGACGAGGGCGGCCGCTGGGCGTACCGGCATACCGCCTCACACGTTCTGGCGCAGGCGGTCAAACGCCTGTTCCCGGAGGCAAAGCTCGCAATCGGTCCCGCCATCGAAAACGGGTTCTATTACGATTTTGATCTGCCGCGCGCGTTCACGCCGGACGATCTGGTGCACATTGAAAAAGAGATCGCCCGCATCGAGCAGGAGAACCATCCTCTTGAGCGGTTTGAGCTGCCCCGGCAGGAGGCCATCGCCTATATGGAAAAACTGGACGAGCCGTACAAGGTCGAGCTGATCCGCGATCTGCCGGAGGATGCGATCATTTCGTTCTACCGGCAGGGCGAATTTGTCGATCTGTGCGCGGGGCCGCATATCCCCGCCACCGGCCGCGCCCGGAACATCAAGCTCATGAACGTGGCGGGCGCCTATTGGCGCGGCAGCGAGAAGAACAAGATGCTGCAGCGTATTTACGGCACGGCGTTTGAGAAGAAGCAGGATCTGGACGATTATCTCACGCGGCTGGAGGAGGCCAAAAAGCGGGATCACAACAAGCTCGGCCGCGAGCTTGAGCTGTTCACCACGGTCGATATCATCGGCCAGGGGCTGCCGATCCTTCTGCCCAAGGGCGCGCGTATCGTTCAACTTTTGGAGCGGTTTGTCGAGGACGAGGAGCAGCGCCGCGGGTATCTGCTGACCAAGACCCCGTTTATGGCCAAGCGCGATCTGTACAAGATCTCCGGCCATTGGGATCATTATCGCGACAACATGTTTATCATGGGCGACGCGGACGATGAGGAGGCCGAGGTGTTTGCCCTGCGGCCGATGACCTGCCCGTTCCAGTTCATGGCCTATCTCAACAAGCCGCGCTCCTACCGCGACCTGCCGCTGCGCTATAACGAGACGTCATCGCTGTTCCGCAACGAGTCCAGCGGCGAGATGCACGGCCTGATCCGCGTGCGCCAGTTCACCATCTCGGAGGGGCATCTGGCCTGCCGTCCGGATCAGGTGGAGGACGAGTTCCGCGGCTGTCTGGATCTGGCGCAGTATTTTCTTACGACGGTCGGCCTTGCGGAGGATGTGACCTATCGCTTCTCCAAATGGGACGAGAACGACACGGATAAATACATCGGCGACAAGGCGAACTGGGAAAGCACGCAGAACGTTATGCGCAACATCCTAAACGATCTGAAGATCCCCTATTACGAGGCGGACGGCGAGGCGGCCTTCTACGGGCCGAAGCTCGACATCCAGATCAAGAACGTCCACGGCAAGGAAGACACCCTGGTCACCATCCAGATCGATTTTCAGCTTGCGGAGCGGTTTGGCATGGTCTATACCGATGCCGACGGCGAGAAAAAATATCCCGTGGTCATCCATCGCACGTCGCTGGGCTGCTACGAGCGGACGCTGGCGCTGCTGATCGAAAAATACGCCGGTGCGTTCCCTGCCTGGCTTGCGCCGGTGCAGGTCAAGATGCTGCCCATCACCGACCGGGCCGCCGCACGCTGTCAGGAGATCGAGAAAGAGCTTGCAAGGCTGGATCTGCGCGTGGAATGTGATTTGCGCAACGAAAAGATCGGCTTCAAGATCCGCGAAGCGCAGATGCAGAAGGTGCCTTACATGCTGGTTGTGGGCGACAAGGAGCTGGAAAGCGGCGTCGTGGCCGTGCGCTCCCGCAAGGAGGGTGACCTTGGCACGATGACGCTGGATGCGTTTGCTGGCCGCGTCTGCAAGGAGGTCGCTGCCCGCGAGCGGTAATTCTTTAGGCAAAACCACGAATATATACCAAAAAAATGCAGCGCTTTGCCGCTGCATTTTTGCATTTGCGTCACAATTCAAACAGACGGCAATGCTATAATACTATCAAATGTTTCGCAAAACACGGGAGGAGTTGCCGTACATGCTTCCAACATTCAGCGTAAAAAAACCGTTTACGGTGCTGGTATGTGTTGTCTTAATTCTGGTGCTGGGGGTCGTGGCGGTCACGCGCATGACGCCCGATCTGCTGCCGGAGCTGGAGCTGCCGTACATCATTCTGTTCACCCCCTATTCCGGCGCATCGCCGGAGGAGGTGGAGCAAAACGTCACCAAGCCCATTGAACAACAGATGGCGGCGCTGTCCAACATCAAAAGCATAACCTCGACCAGCGCGGAAAACTATTCCATGGTCATGATGGAGTTCAACGACTCGGTCAATATGGACGCGATCACCGTCGATATCCGCGAGGGGCTGAACCAGATCTCCGGCTCGTGGGATTCGTTCGTCGGCATGACGTCGATCCTCAAGCTCAGCCCCGACATCATCCCCACGACCGTCGCCGCGGTCAACTATACCGGCAAGGATCAGGTGGCGCTGTCCAGCTTTATTCAGGACACCCTGTCCGTCGAGCTTGAGGGCATCGACGGCGTGGCAGCCGTGACCAAAACGGGTCTTGTGGTCGAAAAAATCAACGTCACGATTGACCCGGATAAGCTGGATGCGCTCAACGGCACGCTGTACGCCGCCGTGGAGGATGAGTTTGCCGATGCGCTCCAGAAGCTTGCGGATTCCAGGCAGGAGCTGGCCGACGGCCAGCAGGCGGTCAAGGACGGATGGGCGGAGCTGGACGAGAAGCAGGCGGCGCTCCAGAGCGGCCGCACGCAGGCCGCGGCGGGCTTTCGTCAGGCCGAAAACCAGCTGAAGGAAAAGGAAGCCCAGTTGCTGGACAGCCAAGCCCAGTTGAGAAACCAGCGCACGCAGTTTGCCGAACAGCAGGACGCCGTGCTGACACAGCAGCAGAAGATCACCGCCCTGCAGCGCCAGCTCTCCGGGCTGCATGCGTCCGAGGCGGCGTTTTCCGCGGCGCTTGCGCAGATCGATGCGAACACGCAGATTGACGACGCGGAGAAGGCAAGCCAGAAGCAGGCCATTATTGGCAGCGAGGATTATCAAAATGTACAGAGCGGGCTCGCCTCCGCCGCGCAGGCGCTGTCCGCGATGAATCTGACGGAGGGCGAGCTTGCAGACAAACTGACCCAGCTGGACACCGCAAAGAGCGCGCTGCAAACGGCCATCGACGGGATTGACGCCACGCTCAATACGGTTTCGGACGGCCTGAGTCAGGTCGCCGCGGGCTTTGCCCAGCTTGGCAGCCAGCGCGGTCAGGCGAACGCGCAGCTTGCCGCCGCCGAAAATGCGCTCGCCGAGGCGCAGGACACGCTGAGCGCGACTGAGGAGCAGCTTGAGGCGGGCAGGGAGCAGCTTGACCAGGCGGAAACGCAGGCAAACGAGAAGCTGGACGCCGCGCTGAACGCCGTTGATCTGCACACCATCCTCTCCAAGGAGACCGTGGCCGCGCTGCTGTCCGCGCAGAACTTTGCCATGCCCGCCGGCTATGTACGCCAGGACGGGGACAGCTATCTTGTAAACGTCGGGGAGAAGCTTTACGGCATCGATTCCCTCAATGCGGTGCCGCTGCTGCATCTGGATCTCGGCGGCGTGGGCACGATCTGCCTGGGCGATGTGGCGTCGATCGAAAAGAGCGACAATTCCGGTGAGAACTTTGCGCGCATCAACGGCCAGGACGCCGTGCTGCTGTCGTTCTCCAAACAGTCCGCCTATGCCACGGCGACCGTTGCAAACAACATCGGCGCGCGCTTTTCAGAACTGTCCGAAAAATATCCGGGACTGACGTTTGTCAAGCTGATGGATCAGGGCGATTATATCGATCTTGCGATCAATTCGGTCGTGGAGAACCTGCTGCTGGGCGCGGCGCTCGCGATCCTGATTTTGCTGCTGTTTTTGCGGGATATCCGGCCGACGTTCATCGTCGCCTGCTCGATCCCGATCTCGGTGCTGTTCGCGCTGACGCTGATGTATTTTTCGGGCGTCACGATGAACCTTTTGTCCATGGCAGGTCTTGCCATCGGTATCGGCATGCTGGTGGATAACTCCATCGTCGTCATTGAAAACACCTATCGCCTGCGCGCGATGGGCGTGCCCGTCAGAAAAGCCGCGATTGCGGGCGCAAAGCAGGTCATCGCCGCGATTACCGCGTCTACGCTGACGACCATCTGTGTGTTTATGCCGATCGTGTTTGTGCAGGGACTGACGCGGCAGCTGTTCACCGACATGGCGCTGACGATCACTTATTCGCTGCTGGCAAGCCTGATTGTGGCCATTACGCTCATCCCCGCGCTGTCGGGGTGGGTGCTCAAAAAACCCGCGCGGCCCGCGGGCAAGATCGCGACCCGGCTGACAAACGTGACGGAAAAGGTCGTGCGCTTCTCGCTCGGCCGGCGCGCGCTGTGCATCATCGTGGCGGTGGCGCTGCTGGCGGCAACCGCCGTGCTCGCCCTGCTCCGCGGGTTCGCCTATTTTCCCGATAGCGGCGGCTCGCAGGTCTCGATAACGCTGGATATGGGCACCGATGTGGCCTTTGAGGATAAGATTGCCCTGACCGAGGAGGCGATGAGCCGGATCGCCGGGATGGACGGCGTGACCGACGTGGGCGGCATGCTGTCAAACGGCATCGCAAGCGTCGTCGGCATCGACACCTCCGCCGCCGGCACCGCCGCGGAGAGCGCCACGATCTATGTGTTGTTGGACGGTGGCGCAAGCCGCAGATCCATGTCGGTGCGCAACGAGATCACGGATGCGCTGAGCGACCTTGAGGATCGCTGCGTCATCACGGTGGCCGGCGTATCCACCATGGATTACAGCTCCGCGCTGGGCGGCTCCGGGATCGTGATCAACCTGTACGGCAGCGATCTCGACGACATGCGCGCCACCGCCGCGACGATCTCTGAGACGCTTTCGGACGTTGAGGGCGTAGAGACCGTAAGCGACGGCTTGGGCGAGGTTTCCCCGGCGCTGCATATCACCATCGACCGGGACAAGGCCATCCTGTCCGGACTGACGGTGGCGCAGGCGTATCAGCAGATCGCGGGGCATCTGTCCACGTCCACCACCGCGATGCAGCTCGAGACCGAGAGCACGAACCTGGACGTCATCGTCATTTCCGGCGCGGACGCCGCGTTCGGCATGGAGGATCTCAAGACGCTCGTGCTCGGCGCCTCGGCCGCGGACGGGACGGAGACAACGGTTCCGCTTGCGGACATCGCGACGTTTGACGAGACCACCAGCCTGCAATCCATCGCGCGAGAGAACCAGCGCCGCGTCATCACCGTGAGCGCGTCGATCGCCGACGGTTATAACGTGACCCGCGTCTCCTCCGCGGTGCGCGCGGCGCTGGATCCCATCTCCGTCCCCGCCGGCTGTACGCTGGTCTATGAGGGCGAGAACGAATCGATCCTGTCCGCGCTGGGCGACCTTGTGTTCATGCTGCTGCTGGGCATCGCGGTTATCTATCTGATCATGGTCGCGCAGTTTCAGTCGCTGCTGTCCCCGTTCATCGTCATGTTCACCATTCCGCTGGCGTTTACGGGCGGGTTTATCGCCTTGCTCATCGCGGGGATGGAGGTCAGCATCGTGTCCATGGTCGGCATGATCATGCTGGTGGGCGTTGTGGTCAACAACGGCATTGTATTGATCGATTGCATCAACCGCCTGCGTGCCGAGGGCATGGCCGCCCGCGACGCGATCGTGGAGGCGGTGCGCATGCGCTTAAGGCCGGTGCTGATGACGGCGCTGACGACGATTCTGGGGCTGCTGCCCTTGGCGCTCGGCTTGGGCGCGGGCGTTGAGATGGTGCAGCCGGTCGCGGTGGTCTGCATCGGCGGATTGACCTATGCGACGCTGACCACGCTCATCCTGATCCCAGTGTTGTATGACATCTTTGCGGGCAAGCGCGCGCCCCGTGTGGACGACGACGATCCGTCCGCTCTGCCTGAGACCGCGCCGCAACCGGACGCGTCCGCCCTGCCTGAGACCGCGCCGCAGACCGTAACGGAGCAGGAAAACGTGTAAATTTGTTTCAAAAAACGAACCCCCAAAAGCGCCCGCCCGCGAATAATTTCTGCGACGGGCGCGCCTGTATTTTGGCGAAAATTCCCTTTGTCTTTTTCGCATAGGCGCGGCGGCTTTTACGCATAGTATCGTTGTCGGTGATGAACCGAACAACAAGCAGGAGGTACTCCCATGTCTTTCCCGAATGACAACAACAACCCCAATTCGGGTTCCAACCGTCAGGAGAAGAACCGCAATAATCGCCAGCAGCAGTCCAATCAGGGCAGCAAGAACCGGAACAACGAGGAGCAGCAGCGCTCTTCGGAACAGTACCGTTTCTGATGCCGGCGCGAAAACGACGCGCGTCGGCTTCGCGGCTTGATTCCGAACGTGATCAGGTCACGATCCCTTCCGACGTGATGGGCAGTTACACCGGCATGTCACACGATGGCTCGCGACCGATACAGGACGCGGACGATCTGTGAAAAAAGAGGGCGTTATGCCCTCTTTTTTTGCTAGGATAACCGCTTCCTGCCTACAATTCCCCGGGACATTCCATGGGCGAATCGCTTTTCATCTGTCGTTTTAGCGATAGAACAGATTGGAAAACAGGATGCCCGTAGCCATCGCCACCAGCGTGCAGCCGAGCGCGGCGGGCACCGTCCACCGCGTCCTTCTGATACCGATCGCGCCAAAGTATAGGGCAACGGTGTAGAAAACCGTTTCCGACGCGCCCACCAGCACCGCTGCCGTATAGCCGACGCGTGAATCCGCGCCGTAGGTCTGCATCAGGTCGGTCGCGGCGGCGACGGCGGCGCTTCCGGACAGCGGCCGCAGCAGCATCAGCGGCAGCAGCCGCGCGTCCGCCCCCAGCGGCTCCATCAACGGCGACAGCAGCCGGATCAGAAAATCCAGCGCGCCGCTGTCCCGAAACACGCGAATGGCGATGAGCATGGCCGCCATGCACGGCAAAATCCGTTTAAGCAGCGGCAGCGCGTCCGCCGCGCCCTCGGTAAACGCATCAAAAACAGGCACACGCCCGATCAGCGACAGCACAATGACGGCCAGGATGAGGCCGGGCACAATCGCGGCCGTCATCGCTTTTTCAGCGCCCTTATCAGAATCACGGCCACCAGCGTCGCACAGGCGGACGACAAAAGCGTCGGCAGCACGATGGCCGCGGGCGATGCGCTGCCAAACGACTGGCGCAGCGCGATCATGGTGGTGGGCAGCAGCTCCAGACACGACGCGTTGATCACCAGCAGCGCGCACATGCCGTCCGTGGCGACGGCCGGCTCTGTATTGCTCTGCTGCATCAGCCACATGGCCTCGATGCCGAACGGCGTTGCCGCGTTGCCCATGCCGAGGATGTTTGCCGCCAGATTCAGTGAGATGGGCGCCGCCGCGCTGTTCACATCCGGAAACAGAAAGCGGATGGCGGGCGCCAGCGCGCGGGACAGCTTTTCCATTAGTCCGGAGCGCCGGATTACACCCATCAGTCCCATCCAGAACAGATAGGCGCCCATGAGCGTGATGGTGAGCGTGACCGCTTCGCCGGCGCCGGCCAGCAGCGACGCAAGCGCTGCGTCGCCGCCTTTTGTTATCAGCTCCGTCAAAATTCCGACGCCGAGCAACAGCGCAAAGAGCAGGTTCATGCCCTAAGCTATGCCGCGGAGCGTCCAAATACAAGCCCAAAAGCAGATTTTTTGCAAATATTTATCGTGTTTCGTTTCTATCCGGTTACTGATTTGTTATAATGACCCACGGATATCCCCGTGGAGGTGTCATAATTGAAAAAACACTGGTTTCGTATTCCGCTGCTGATCCTTGTTCTCGCGTTTGTTCTGCCCGTTTTGCTGACGGGCTGTTCCATCGCGCGCGGACAGGGCAGCATCGTCTGCATCCAGTATATTGACGACATCGTGGCGGCTGATTATGCGTCCGCCTATGAGCTGATCAACGACAGCATCAAAAACCTCACCGGCGAGGCCTCGACCCGCGGTACCCAGGTGATCTCCTATTCCGAGTTCAGCGAAAAATACACCGCCATCATGAAGGCGATGGGGCTTAAGCGCATCGAATACGCCATCAAGAACGTATCCGACGCCACCATCGTATCCACCGTCGATTATACGCTGACCTATTATACGGAATTGGCGGGGGATCTGACCTTTGACTTTTCGATCTCGGCCACCTATAAGGAGCGTTGGATGGTTGACTGGACGCCCGCGCTGATCTTCCCCACGATGGAATGGGGCGATAAGATGCTGCAAGGCGTTCTGTATCCGCGCAGGGGCGAGATCTTCAGCGCCGACGGCGAGTTGTATGCCAAAAACGTGGACGCCATCGTTGTGTTCTGCACCCCGTCCAAAATCGCGCTCTCCGACGGCACGGACGCCAAGAAGAAGGCCGTGACCGACGTCAAATCCCTGTTCAAAATGAACGACGAGCAGCTTACCTCCGATCAGGCGTCCGAGAAAAACTGGTACGCCGGTTTTGTCACGCAGGTGGCAAACGTGCTGGAGCTTGGGCTGACCGAGGCCGACGTGAGAAACTGCCTTGCCCGCACCTATAAGGACAACGCGACGCTTGCCAAGCTCTATCCGTGGGAGCTCACCGATGAGCTCGAGGCGCGGCTGCTGGCCATCCCCGGCGTCGGTATCAACAACAACGCGACCAGCACCCTGCGCGAATATCCCTATGGCGAATCGCTGGCGCATATCATCGGCTATGCCGGCGTCATTCAGAAGGAATATTTGTACGAGTTTGACGATAAAACCGGCGAGAAGAACGAGGAATGGCTCAACGACCCGTTCTACGACGGCGACAGCTGGCTCGGATATTCCGGCATGGAAGCGGAGTATGAGAAGCTCCTCCGCGGCGAAAAGGGCAGCTTTGCCTACATCCAGGGTCAGGACGGCACAAACAAGCAGACGCTGTACATGAATCCGTCCGTCGATGGGCAGGATCTGATTTTGACCATTAAGCCCGCCATGCAGAAGCGCGTGGAGGAGGTTTTCAAAACCGTTGTCTATCAGGACAGCGTCTCGGGCGTGGTCATCGTCATGAACCCCACGACAGGCGCCGTTGAGGCGATGGCCTCGTTCCCCTCCTACGATCCCAATAACTTCTCTCAGGGCATTCTGACGGATACGGACTGGGAAGCCATGATGGCCGATCCGCAGCAGCCGCTGTTTAACCGCGCCACGCAGGGCTTGTATGCCCCGGGCTCGGCGTTCAAACCCCTGACCGCCATCGCGGCGCTTGAGTCCGGCACGATGACGCTCGATTCCATCTTTCCCGATTCCGAGGGCCTAAAGCCCGTGGACACCATCTGGTATCCCGCCAAGCGCGGGGGCGAGTTTGCCGAAAGCGGCGTGGAAAAGGTCACAAGAACGCTCAACACCAACCGCCATACGCCGATGAACATGTTCAACAGCATGGTCGATTCGGACAACGTCTATTTCTCCTATTGCGGCATGAAGATGGGCTGGGAAAAATACTACGCCTGGATCGAAAAAATGGGCATGACGGAGGCCATCCCCTTTGATATGAAGACCCAGGTTGCCCAGATCAAAAACCCCGACAGCGAGGCCACGATGACGCTGCTTTCCATGACCGCCTACGGTCAGGGCGAGATGCTGCTGACGCCGCTGCAGCTGATCAGCTATATCAGCGCGTTCCAAAACAGCGGCAACGTGATGATCCCGTATATCATCAGCTCGATCTGGCACAGCGCGGGCACCGATTACAGTGCGGTTGAGGAGCATACGCCCTCCGTCTGGAAGCAGATCTGTACCGCGGATACGGCCACATCCATTCAGGCCATGCTGCAGCGCGTCTGCGCCCTGCAGCGCAACGAGGGCGGCGACGCCTACGGCGGCGGCACGGGCAGGTATCTGCGGGTGCGCAGCTACGTCTGCGCGGGCAAGACCGGCACCGCCGAGATCGGAAACAAAGAGAACGAGGGCGACGACGCGCCCAAGGAGCTGGCCTGGTTTGTGGCGTTTCGCATGGCCAACAAGGACGGCTCGGAGCTTGCGGACAAGGATCAGCGGATCGTGCTGGTCATGCTCGAGATCGACATGACCACGGCGCCGGAGGACTTTACGGAGTGGAAGTTCTTGATCGCGCAGGAGCTTTTGAAGGATGACGAGCTGACTGAGGATCCGATCACGGATGATATCATCGGGTAACGGTACGGCCGGATGCTTGCATACGATATCAAGGGGGGAGAAAACCATTCGCGCCATGAAAAAGATTGTTTTTACCGGCGGTGGCACCGCCGGGCATGTTACGCCCAACCTCGCGCTGATTGAGAAGCTGGACAGGAGCTGTTGGGACATTCACTATATCGGGACGAGGGACAGCATCGAGGAGGAGCTGACGCGCGATGCGGGCGTGACGTTTCACGCCGTGTCGTCCGGCAAGCTGCGCCGGTATCTGTCGCTGAAAAACGTCACCGATGCGTTTCGCGTGCTCAAGGGCATCGGCGAGGCGCGCCGCGTGATCCGTGCGCTGCGGCCGGACGTGCTGTTTTCCAAGGGGGGGTATGTATCGGTGCCTGTCGTGATGGCGGCTAAGGGAAAATGTCCCGTCATCGCGCATGAATCCGATTATTCGCCGGGGCTGGCCAACCGCATCGCCGCCCGCTATGCAGACACCGTCTGCGTGTCGTTTTCCGATACGCTGAAGGATATCCGCGGGGGCAAGGGCGTCTTTACGGGCACGCCGGTGCGCAGCGCCCTGTACCGGGGTGACCGCGCGCGCGCGCTCAGCTTTACCGGGCTCACGGGGAACAAGCCTGTGCTGCTTTGCATGGGTGGCAGCCTTGGTGCGGCCACGGTCAACGATTGTATCCGCCGCGCGCTGCCGCAGCTCTTGCCTGCGTTTGACGTGGTGCATCTGTGCGGCCGGGGCAAGGTGGACGACAGCATCCGTATGGACGGCTATCTCCAGTATGATTATATCAAGGACGAACTGCCCGATCTGTTTGCGCTGGCGGACGTTGTGCTGTCCCGCGCGGGGGCGAACGCCGTGTTTGAGCTGCTTGCGCTGCAAAAGCCGGCGGTGCTGGTGCCGCTCACCCGCGGCTCCACCCGGGGCGATCAGATCCTAAACGCTGAATATTTTGAGCGAAACGGTTATGCCCGCTATCTGTCGCAGGAGGAGCTGACGTGCCAAACGTTGACGGACGCCGTGAACGCGGTGTATCGCGATCGCGCGTCGTATCAGGCGCGCATGGCCGCAGCCCCGCATACCGACGGCACGGATGCAATTCTTGCGCTGATTTTTCGAGCGGTAAACGTATGATCGAGGAATTGATGCTTCTGGATGGCCCGCAGGCGGGTGAAGCGCTGTCTGCGCTTTGCGCGTGCGCCAAAAAGGCCGATGCGCGCGCCGAGATCAACGCGGCGCTGGGTGATCGGCGCGTGCTGGCCACGCTGGTTTTGTCGCCGCTTCCCAAGGTGCGCAAGAACGTCTACCGGCTGATCGGCGCACTGCTTACGCCTGCCGACGCCGAGCTTTTGATCGGCGCGCTGGGCAGGGAGCAGACGCTGTACTGCGTGCCGTCGCTGCTGCTGGCGCTGGGTGCGCTGAATCAGCGCGAAGCCCTGGCGGCCTATACGCCCCCCGCGCCTGTGAGCGCCGACACCGAAAGGCAGGCCGCGGATATCCGCGCCGCGCTGGCGCTGGCGTTGGATCGGGTGTCGGAGGACGACGCGCCGCCGCTGACCATGCTTATAAAGCCGCAGCGGATCGAATGCCGCGCGCCGGAGGGCTTTTCGCGGTATCTGGCGGACGAGCTGTCGGAGCTTGGGCTTTCGCCCGTGCCGAACGGCGACGCCGTGACGGTGACGACCGCGGACATCGCGCGGGTGATGCGCGCCCGCTGCCTAAGGGAGGCGCTGCTGCCAACAGGCGGGGTCGTGCCCCTGACGGCGGAGGCCGTGGCGCGCGCTGCGTGCGACTGTCCCGGCAAGCGGTATCGGGTCGAGCTCCGTGCGAGCGTTCCCGATCGTGCGGTGTTTATCCGCAAGCTGTGCGCGGCGATGGGCGGGAGCAACAGCCCCTCGCACTATGACTGTGAACTGCGCATCGAGGATGCGCGCGGTGGCTGCCGCGTGTACTGGATGCTTAAAAACGTGCCGGACACGCGCTATCCGTGGCGAAAGGAAACGATCGCCGCGTCCATGCAGCCCGCGCTTGGCGCCTGCCTGGCGAGGCTCGCGCTTGCGCGCATCGGCGTGGAGCGGCCGCGCGTGCTGGACCCGTTCTGCGGCAGCGGCACGCTGCTGTTTTCGTTGGAGCAGCAGACGCGCTGCGCGGCGCTCATCGGGGTGGATCAGTCGGCGGACGCGCTGGAAAAGGCAAAGAGAAACGCCGCCGCCGGCAACAGCCGCGCCGTGTTTGTGCATAAGGACTGCTTAAAGTTTCGCCCGGACGGCCGCGCCTTTGATCTGGTGATCGCCAACCTGCCGTTTGGCAACCGTGTTGGCACGCATACGGACAACGAGCGGCTGTACGCAGCGTTTTTAAGGCTGCTGCCCGAGCTGTTGGGTGAGCATGGCGTTGCGGTGCTGTATACGATGGAGCAGAAGCTGCTTTCCAGGCTTTTGAAGGGGGCGCCCGCGCTGCGTGTCGCAGGCACGTTCGTCACCGAGGCGGGCGGGCTGCTGCCGCGCGTGTTCGTTATTGACAAAGCGGAAAAGTGTTGATAGAATGATCTCGCTGTGAAGGAAAGAGTACCGCACAGCGCGGTTTTTTATGAAAAAGAGAGCTGGGGTCAGGTGCAAGCCCGGCAAAACCGTGTGCGGGAACATGGCTCCGGAGCATCGGCGGTGAACGCAGATCCGTTTGCCTCAGCCGCCGCGGGATGAGCGCCCGTTACCGCGTGAGCTTATGCCCCCCGACGGGGGAAGTAAGGTGGTTATCAGCAGAGATGCGAAACATGCGCATACTGTCCTTACGGACGGTATGCGTTGCTTTATTTTAGGAGGGATAGCATGGACAAGAAAGAAACCTTTTACATCACGACGCCGATCTATTATCCGTCGGACAAGCTGCACATCGGTCATGCCTACTGCACCGTCGCTACGGACGCCATCGCCCGTTACAAGCGGCAGCGCGGCTATGACGTATATTTTCTGACCGGCGCTGACGAGCACGGCCAGAAGATCGAAAAAAAGGCCAAGGCGAAAGGCGTCACGCCGCAGCAGTATGTGGATGATATCGTGGGCGGGTTTGAACGGCTGTGGAAGCTGCTGAACATCTCCTACGACGGCTTTATCCGCACCACGGATGAGCGGCACGTCAAGACCGTCCAGAAGATCTTCCGACAGCTTTACGAGCAGGGCGATATCTACAAGTCCGAATATGAGGGGCATTACTGCACCCCGTGCGAGAGCTTTTGGCTGGCGCGTCAGCTCAAGGACGGTCGCTGCCCGGATTGCGGCGGCCCGGTTGAGCTGGTGCGGGAGGAAAGCTACTTCTTCCGGATGTCCAAATACGCGCCGCGGCTGATCGAGTATATCCGGGAGCATCCCGATTTTATCCAGCCCACGTCGCGCACCAATGAGATGCTCAACAACTTCCTGCTGCCCGGGCTTGAGGATCTGTGCGTCAGCCGCACAAGCTTTTCCTGGGGCGTGCCGGTGGATTTTGACCCCAGGCATGTGGTCTATGTCTGGATTGACGCGCTGACAAACTACATCACCGCGCTGGGTTACGACTCGGACGACGATGCGCTGTTCCAAAAATTCTGGCCGGCCGATCTGCACATTGTCGGCAAGGAGATCGTCCGCTTTCATACCATCTATTGGCCGATCATGCTGATGGCACTCGGCCTGCCGCTGCCAAAGCAGATCTTCGGCCACGGCTGGCTGGTGCTCAACGGCGGCAAGATGTCCAAATCCAAGGGCAATGTCGTGGACCCGGTGCATCTGTGCGAGCGGTACGGCGTGGACGCCATCCGCTATTTTCTGCTGCGCGAGGTGCCGTTCGGTCAGGACGGCGAGTTCTCCAACGAGGCGCTCATCGCCCGCATCAACGCCGACCTTGCCAACGATCTTGGAAACCTGCTGTCTCGCACGGTGGCCATGATCGGTAAATATTTTGACGGCCGCATTCCCGCGCCGGGCGTGGGCGCGGAGGAGGACTTTGACCTGACGCGCCGCGCGATGGAGCTGTCCGGGCGGGTGGACGCCCAGATGCAGGAGCTGCATATCCCCGAGGCGCTGGGCGAGATCTTCTCGCTGGTCGGCGCCTGCAACAAGTATATCGACGTCACCGCACCGTGGCTGCTGGCCAAATCAGAGGCGGGCATGGCGCGCCTTTCCAGCGTGCTGTACAACCTGGCCGAGTGCCTGCGCATCGTCGCCATTCTGTTGAAGCCGTTTTTGACCGCCACGCCGGAGCGGATGTTTGCCCAGCTCGGCACGGCCGCGCGCCTGATGGAGCTGGACGCCGTTTCGTGGGGCGGCACCGTGCCGGACACGCTGGTGCATAAGGGTGAGGCGCTGTTCCCGCGCATTGATGTCGAGAAGGAGCTGGCCTACCTCGCGGGGGAGATGCCCCAAAGCCCGGCGCCCGCCGAGGAGAAAAAGCCCGCCTTTGCGCCGCCGAAGCCCGAGATCGCCTATGACGATTTTGAAAAGCTCGACCTGCGCGTGGGCGACGTTGTCGCCTGCGAGGAAGTGCCGAAGGCCAAAAAGCTGCTAAAGCTCACCGTCCGCATCGGCGGGGAGGAGCGTACGATCGTATCCGGCATCAAAAAGTGGTATCAGCCGGAGCAGCTTGTGGGCAAGCAGGTCGTGGTCGTCGCCAATCTTAAGCCTGTCACGCTCTGTGGCGTGGAAAGCCGCGGCATGATCCTCTGCGGGTCCGATCCGGACGATCAGACGCTGTCCGTCGTGTCGCCCGCCACCGCGCTGGAAAACGGATGGGTGGTGCGCTGATGGAACGCGCGTTTTCGCTCAAATCGGGCGAGACGGTGCGCTTCCGCACGCCGGAGCCGACAGACGCCGCCGCGTGTCTGGCGTTCCTCGCGCAGGTGTCGGGGGAGACGGAGTTTCTTTTGATGACGCCCGACATCGTATCCAAAATGACGCTGGAGAGCGAGGAGACCTTTTTGACCGCCCGCCGCGACGATCCCCGCAATTTGATGCTGCTGGGATATATCGGGGACGAGCTCTGCTGCATCTGCGATATTCGCGCGGGCGTGCGTCCGCGCTTTCGGCACAATGCGGAGCTGGCCATCTCGATCAAGCAGGCGCATTGGAACAAGGGTCTTGGCACCGCCGCCTTTTCGGCCATGATCGACTGGGCGCGGGCGCAGGGCGACATCCGCATGCTGCGGCTTTCGGTCTTTCGGGAGAACGTGCGCGGGCTGGCGCTGTATCAGAAGATGGGCTTTGCCGTCTGCGGTTGCAACTGCGGGTTTGCGCGGATTGGCGAAAGGTATGTCGACGAATTGATCATGGAGCGCGCGCTGTGAGGCTGTTTGACACGCATGCGCATCTGCTGGATGCGCGCTTTGACGGGGATCGCGAGGCGGTCGTTTCCGCGCTGGAAGGGAACGGCGTCGTCCGCGTGCTTGAGGCCTGCTGCGACGAAGCGCAGATCGATCAGGTGATCGCGTTTGCCGAGGCGCACGCGGGGGTATATGGCTCCGCGGGCGTGCATCCGCATTCCGCCGGGGAGATGACCGTATCCACGCTCGATCATATCTCGGCCGCGCTCGGGCATGAGAAGATCCGCGCCGTGGGCGAGATCGGGCTGGATTATCATTACGATTTTTCCCCGCGCGACGTGCAAAGGCTGTGGTTTGGGCAGCAGCTTGCGCTGGCGGCGCAGCATGGCGTGCCGGTCATTTTGCATGACCGCGAGGCGCACGGCGACATGATGGATATCCTCCGCGCCAACAAAAAAGGGCTCAAGGGCATCATGCATTGCTTTTCCGGCAGTTATGAGATCGCGCGGGAATGTCTGGATCTGGGGCTGTACATTGCGTTTGGCGGGTCGCTCACGTTCCATAACGCGGTGCATCCGCGCGAGATCGCGCAAAAACTGCCCGTGGATCGGCTGGTCATTGAGACGGATTGCCCGTACATGACGCCGGTGCCCTATCGTGGGGAGCGCAACGAGCCGCGCCGGATCGCGGAGACGCTCGCTGTCCTTGCCGCCGTGCGCGGGGAGGATCAGGCGGCGCTTGCGGATACGCTGTATCAAAACGCGTGCGCTGTCTACGGCGTCGCGCCGTAACGTGCTTGCGTGCCATTTGGCCTTTGACCGGGGTTTTACCTTATGAAACTGATGCAAAGAATCTGGGGCTTTCTGCGGCGCGAGACGGTGCTTTGCGCCGCGCTGCTGCTGGCGGTCATATCCGCGTTTTTTGTGCCGCCCGACCGGGCGTACTTTGGCTATATCGACTGGAATACGCTGCTGCTGCTGTTTGCGCTGATGGCGGTGACCGCCGGGCTTGAGAAGTGCGGCCTGTTTGGCAGAGTCGGGACGCGGCTGCTGCTTTTTACGTCGAACACGCGGCAGATGCTGCTGGTGCTGGTCTTTCTTCCCTTCTTTTTCAGCATGCTGATCACCAACGACGTGGCGCTTATCACGTTCGTGCCGCTCGGCATGACGGTGCTGCGGCTTGCCTGCTGTGAGAACCTCATGATCCCGCTCGTGGTGATGCAGACGGTTGCCGCCAACCTGGGCAGTATGCTGACCCCCATGGGCAATCCGCAAAATCTGTATCTGTTTGCGCAATCGGGCATGTCGCTCGGCGCGTTTTTGCTTTTGATGCTGCCGTACACGCTGCTGTCGCTTGCGTGTCTGCTGCTTGCCGTGCTGTTGCTGCGCGCAAGGAAGCTGGCGTGTCTTGCGCTTGACATGGCGCCCGTTGCCCGCGCCGACCGGTATAAGCTGCTCTGCTACGGGGCGGCGTTTGTGCTGTGTCTCATATGCGTGGCGGACGTGCTGCCGCCGCTTGTTGCGGCCGTCGCCGTTACCTGCTATCTGCTGGCGGCGGATCGGGAGGTGCTTGCGCATGTGGATTATTCGCTGTTGGGCACGTTCGCGGGCTTCTTTGTCTTTATCGGCAACCTTGGGCGGATCGATGCGTTTTCGGGCTTTCTGTCCGATCTTTTGGCCGGGCATGTGACCCTTGTCTCCGTCCTTGCCAGTCAGGTGATCAGCAACGTGCCTGCCGCGCTGCTGCTGTCCGGCTTCAGCGGCGATTGGCCCGCGCTGATCGTGGGCGCGAATCTGGGCGGCCTGGGCACGCTGATCGCTTCCATGGCGAGTCTGATCTCGTACAAACAGGTCGCCAGACAGTATCCCGCCCAAAAAGGCCGGTATCTGCTGGCGTTTACGGTGGCAAACCTTATCATGCTCGGCGTTCTGCTGCTGCTGAACCTGGTGTTGATGGGCGTGCGCTAGCGCATTTGACGCGCAGATATTTTGTGGCGCAAAGCAAAGCGCCCGCCAGAGGGAGATCTCTCCCCGGCGGGCGCTGTTTTGATACGACGGTGTGTAGCTTTGCGCGGGCTGCCGGTTTTATACGCTGGTCAGCTCTGTGCGGGCTGGTCGGTGCGGGACGCATGACGCGTCCGGCGGGGGGTTCGAGAGGCGTTAGCCGCCTTCCTCGCCGCCGGCGCCAGCGCCGGCGGCGGGGGTATGCGTGGCCTTGGGGGTGTTGGTCGGCGCAACCGAGGTGCCGACCTTGATCTGCTGCTGAATCAGATCGTATTTTGACGTCGTGTAGCTGAACACGTTCTCCGACAGAATTCCGTTGACGTACTTATCGACCGAGATCGTCACGGTATACTTGTCATGCGGGTTGCGCGTGATGACCTCTTCGCCCTCGGGCAGGGTCTTGTCAAATATGATATCCGGGCTGTCAGCCGGAATCTGCTCGTCGATCACGCTGGAGCAGCGGTACTCGACGCCGCTCTCAAGCGCCTCGCCGTACAGCTCCACATGGATGACCTTATAGTATTTGCTGTCCGTGCTCTGCGTCACATAGGTGAACAGATACAGACTGTGCTCCGTGTCGTTGCGGAACTTGAAATCAATCGAGCCGTAATCCACCGTGGCGTCAAAGCCCAGTGGCACATAGTCGGACGGAATGGAGTGCTCGCGATGTGTGATGTCGAACAGCCCGCCCTGCAGCAAAGCGTTAAACATCGTGGTCGTCACCTGACAGACGCCGCCGCCGGTTTCCTTGCGGTAGCTGCCGTCATATACGGCCTTGGCATAAGCCCAGCCGTTGTCCTCGGAGCGCTTGCCCGTGGAGTCGTTGAAGCTGAACACCTCGCCGGGCTTGATCTCCTTGCCGTTGATGATCGTGCAGGCCTTGGTGATGTTCATATCGCGCGCCTCGACATTGGCGACGTCATCATCGGTCATGGACGAGGTGCGACGGTATTTGTACTGGGTCGCGTAGGACGAACGCCGCGCCGTGATGGCCTTGAGATCGTCCGTTGTGATGTCCGGCTCGGACACCGTGACCGTCGGCGTGACAACCGCCTGATATTCGCCGGCGTTCAGCGCGGCCTCTACCGAGGCGAGCACGGCGTCATAATCCAGCTGCATGCCGTTCTGCCCGTCGGTATATTGGAAGGTGGGCGCGCCGCTCTGATCGTACTCGATCGTGAAGGACGCGTTGACCGCATGGTTCGGGATGGTCTCGTTCAGGGCGTAGAGCGAGTCTCTAAGGACGTTGCTGTCCGCATCGATGGCGACCTGCTGCGCGCTGCCGCGCGCGTTGACCGCGTTCAAGAGCGCCGCATCCAGCTCATAGGTGATGCCAAGCTCCTTGCGCGTCAGCGTATAGGAGATGCCCTCGCCCTCCAGACGGATCGCCACGCCCGCAAGCATGTTCTCCATCTGGGCGGAAACCGCGGCGCGCGCATCGAATACCGTCATCTCGCCCACAGCGATGCCGTTGATGGTCGTATTGCGCGACAGCACCCGGTTTTCATCCAGCACCGTGATCTGCCCGCCCGAGATCGGCGTGGGCTCGCCGTTGCAGTTGCGGATCAGCACAATGACCGCCCACACCAGCAGCGTCATGGCGGCAAGCAAAAACATCAGGACCGCAATGAGCGTGTTCCTGCGTTTTTTTTGTTGTCTCTTTTTTGCCGCCAACCGTGCCGCTGCGCGTCGTCTGCGCGCTGCTTCCTCATTCTTTGGATCCATATCCGCCTGCTGGCCGGCTGCGCGCCCCTGCGCGGGACGTGCGCCGCTGCGCGGCGTAAATTCGAGGAAAGATTCATCCATACCGGGTTTGCCGGCGGAGGCACGGGCGCCCTTGCCCGTCTTTGAATCTGTCATGGCGTCATTATACAATAAGAACCGACTCGTTTCAACCAAAGACGGAAAAAATATGATATAATTTTACAACCGGCGCAAACGTCGGAGCGGAGGTGACGCGGATGTTTCATATCGTTTTGGTTGAGCCCGAGATACCGCAAAACACGGGCAACATTTCCCGCACCTGCGCCGTCACGGGTGCGGCGCTGCATCTGGTGCGGCCGCTGGGTTTCTCCATCGATGAGCGGCAGGTGCGGCGCGCAGGACTGGATTATTGGGACAGGCTGACGCTGTTTGTATATGACAGCTTTGCGGACGTGCGGCAAAAATACCCGGACGCGCGCTTCTTCTTCTGTTCCACGCATGCGGAAAACAGCTATGCCGATGTCCGCTATCGCGACGGGGATTTTCTGGTCTTTGGCAAGGAAACGGCCGGTCTGCCGAAACCGCTTCTGGCGGAAAATGCGGCGCATGCGGTACGAATTCCGATGGGCGAGGGGCTGCGCTCGTTGAATCTGTCGAACGCGGTCGCCATCGTTGTGTATGAGGCGCTGCGGCAGAACACGTTTTTCGGCATGCGATAGCAAAAAAATGCCCAAAAATTCGAAAAATAATGCTTGCATTCTGATATGTCCTATGGTAAAATCGGACTGTTCGAGTTTTGTTAAGGAGGTGGACTTTGATGGGTAAGTACTGCGAAGTCTGCAAGAAGGGCGTCATGTCAGGCAATTTGGTCAGCCACTCCAAGCGTAGATGCAAGAGCAGCTGGGCGCCGAATATCCAGACCGTGCACGTTCTGCTGGATGGCCGCCCCACGAAGATGAGCGTCTGCACACGTTGCTTGCGTTCTGGCAAGGTCGTCCGCGGCTGACACCAATGGGAGTCCGAAGGGATCGCTGTACACATGGCGATCCCTTTTGTTTTATCTTTTTTCGGGCAGAGGGAGGCACAGTATGCTGATTCAGAGCCGTACAAATGAGCGGGTCAAGTTCGTGCGACAGCTGCGCGACGCCGGCGCGCGCCGCGAGACGGGGCTGCACATCGCCGAGGGCAACAAGCTGGTCTGGGAGGCGGCGGACGCCGCGCTTGTGGACGCCGTGTTTGTGCTCGAGGGTCATGAGACGGACGCGCCGCCGTGCGCGTGCCTGACGTCCGTCACCGCGCCGGTGATGGAGGCCATGGCGCAGACGCGCACGCCGCAGACGCTGCTTGCCGTCGCGCGCACACCGGACACCCGGTGTCCTGACGCGTATCCGGACGGCTTTATGGTCGTGCTGGATCGGCTGCAGGACCCCGGCAACGTCGGCGCGATCATTCGCTCTGCCGACGCGCTGGGCGCGGCGGGCGTGCTGCTGTCCTCGGATTCGGCCGATCCGTTTTGCTCCAAGGCACTGCGTGCGTCCATGGGCTCCTCCTATCATCTGCCGCTGTATGTGGGCACTGTGGAACAGGAGCTTGCGCGGCTGAAGGCTGCGGAGTTCGCGCTTGTGTGCGGGCATCTTGCAGGCGAGCCGGCTTTGCCGCCCATGCGCACGCGCACGGCGCTTGTCATAGGCAACGAGGGCGCAGGCGTGTCGGATCGGATCGCGGAGCAGTGCTTCTGCTATCGTATGCCCATGCGCGGCCGGGCGGAATCGCTCAACGCGGCCGTGTTCGCCTCACTGATGATGGATCGGCTGTTGTCGCGGCGTTGAGCGCGGCATGCATAAACGATGCGGGGGACGATGCGCCCGCGCGATTCCCATAGGATATAAGGAATGGATTTGTGCTGAAACTGATTCAAAGATGTCCCGAATATGTTGACGGATACAGGATGTACTGCCAGGAGGCGTACGATCATCATATTGTGTTTTTTGTTCCCACAAACCCGCTGCAGATAGACGATGGCTGGTTCGCTCGGACAAAGGAATGGTATGATAAAAAAGAGATCGGGCAAACGCCGGGGCAACCCGTTGGCTTCCATTATTGGGCGGTCGACGGGGATGATTTTGTGGGTGAATTTCAGCTGCGGACCGAGTTCACCGATGAGATCATGACGGGGATTGGAAGCATCGGTTATGCGGTTCGCGTATCACGGCAGGGAAAAGGGTACGGTACGGAGATACTGCGGCAAGGGTTGACCGTTGCAAAAGAAGGCCACGGGATGAAACAAGTCCTTTTGAATATCAATGACGCCAATGATGTTTCCATCCATGTGTGTGAGAAGCTTGGCGGCGTGCTGATGGATAAAATCACGGTCAGTCGCGGCGACGAAGGAAATGATGTCATGCGGAGATATTGGATTTATCTTTCGTAAGTTCCGCGGACGCCTTATGCGCCTGGCCGCGCATGCGTCGCCGTCCCACGGCTTGAACAGGCTCAGGATACATAAAAAATCCCGCCAAAGAGCAATTTCTTTGGCGGGATTTTTATTCCTGTTCTCATAGGCGCACGGCCAAGGGACGCGCGCTTATTTGGGCGGCGCTTTGCGGTTAGGCAATCGCCTTGTTGGCGACCTCGACCAACTGACGGAACGCCGTCATGTCAGACACGGCCAGCTCGGCCAGAACCTTGCGGTTGACCTCGACGCCAGCGAGCTTCAGACCGTTGATCATCCGGCTGTAGGTGGTGCCGTTCATACGCGCTGCGGCGTTGATACGGGCGATCCACAGACGACGGAAATCACGCTTTTTGAGCTTTCTTCCGACATAGGCATAGGCCATGGATTTCATAACCTGCTGGGAGGCGGCGCGATACTGCTTGCTCTTCGCTCCGTAGTAGCCTCTTGCCAGGCGCAACACTTTACGACGCTTCTTGACGGCGTTGACTGCACGTTTAATTCTTGCCATGGTTCTCTGTCTCCTTACTTATACGGAATCAGCTCGCGGATCTTCTTCTGTTCCGTCGAATCGATGTAGCCGGTCTGACGGAGGCCGCGAAGCCGCTTGGTGGTTTTCTTGGTGAGAATGTGGCTCTTATACGCCTTGCCGCGCTTGATTTTGCCGCTCTTGGTAACATCAAAACGCTTGGCCGCGCCACGGTGGGTTTTGATCTTTGGCATGGTATATCCTCCTGCAATTTTCTCCGATACTTATTTGGGCGCCAGCACCATGAACATGTTCCTGCCCTCTTGCTTGGGCGAGCGCTCCATGACGGCGGTCTCCTTGACCAGATTGAAGAATGCATTCATCACCTCTTGGCCGATGTCGCCGTGCGTGATCTGTCTGCCGCGGAAACGGATCGAGACTTTCACCTTGTCGCCGTTTGCAAGAAACTTCAAGCAGGCTTTGGCCTTGACCTCCATGTCACGCACGTCGATCGTTGCGGAAAGGCGGATCTCCTTCAGCTCGACGATCTTCTGGTTCTTGCGCTGCTCTTTGTCCTTTTTGATCATGTCAAAACGGTATTTGCCGTAGTCCATCAGCTTGCATACGGGCGGAACGCCGTTGGGCGCGATCTTGACCAGATCGAGCGTGCGCTCGTCCGCCAGTTTCTGCGCGCTGCGAATGTCCATGATGCCCAGCTGACCTCCGTTTTCGTCAATGACGCGGACTTCGGGGTCGCGGATCTGCTCGTTGATCATCAGCTCAGTGATAGCGATGGATAAACACCTCCAATAAAAAAATAGTGGGCGCGGATGCACCCACCAATACACAAAAACGAAATCTGTGACCGTGCCTGACAAAGAAAGTCGGCAGGTGAGAGGCGGGCACCTCTGCTTGAACAGTACTATTATATGGACGCACTAGTCGTCTGTCAAGTCTTTTTTGCGGGTTCTCTTGCGTTTTTTGACGTACAGGGCGATGGCAAGGATCAAAAGCGCCATCGTTGCGGCAAGCATTGTGCCGGCCACGATCATTCCGCCCGTCAGCGCGGTGCGGAAAAAGGCCGTGACCTGTACCTGCAGCGCGCTGGCCGCGATGTTGAGCTTGTCGGCATATCTGCGGCAGACAAAGACCGCCACCGGTGCAAACACCGTTGACGCGCCCATAAACAGCGCGCCCGTCATCCACAAAAAGCCCTGCCGCACCTTGCCTATGTACAGGACAAGCAGCATCAGAAGGATGGCGCAGTCCACCGCCACGAGCGACCAAATCAGCCGCTGAACCAGCATCACATAGCGGTTCTGCATCAGCCCGTTCAGTCCGCCCAACAGCAGGTCGGACGAGGAGGCCGTCATACAGGCCTGCGCCTCGAAAAGGCAGTCCTCCGAGAATTCAACGGCGGCGTCATAGCCAAAGTCGGTGTGCGCGCTGTAATATTCGGCATAGCAGGTTGAGGAAAACGGTGCCACGCGGAACGATTCCGTATTGTCAAAGGCGAATGCCGCGGCAAGATACGTCTCGGTATAGGCGCGGATCTCGTCCGTCGTCACAAGGTCGTCCAGCGCGCCGTCTTCGAACCCGTACAGTGCGCCGATGTGGTTGGTTTCCTCGTTGATCGCGTCCTGCATGTTCTCCAGATAGCTGTACCGCGGGAGCATGCGGATGTAGAAATCGGGGTTGCAGATCGTCAGGCGGAACGCGGCGGACAGCCCCGTCAGCGCAAAGCTGACCATCAGCAAGATCACAAAAACGGGCGTCAGAATGACGCGAAGTGCTTTCATTGTTATCCGATCTCCTTTCCGCTTACCAGCTCGCAGATCACGGCAAGCCGCTGGGTGCGGCGGTGACCGCCGTTGTCGCGCGGATAACAGGTGGCAAGAATCAGCTCGTTTGCGTCGGACGCGGACAGATAGGTGCGGTCCGTCCCTTCAAAGGTCTTGCGGTCCGTCACCCGATAGGTATAGGTGCCGTAGGAGGTGGACAGCGTGATCGTCGCGCCCGCGGGCGTATCCTCCAGTTCGGCAAAATGCCGCGTTACATGCGCGGAAAGGATCGTGCGCGCGCCTTCGCCGGGGAAGGCGGATGCAAACGACATGCCCGCGCCCTTTTTCAAAATCTGCTTGTCAGAGCCCAGGTAAATGGGCACGTCGCGGATCGACCAGCCGCCGCCGTCCCACGTCACGTTCAGGATTGCCCACTGCTCGCCGTAGCCAACGGAGGGGATCCGCGTAAAGGGATCGGGCGGGTTGAGGCGCGGCGTAAAGGCGGAGCCGGAGCCCTCGCCCGCTTCGCCGTCGCCGCTGCCCACCAGCAGCCTAAAATAGCTGCTTTCCTCCAGCACATTTTCGTACAGATACTGGGAGAAAAAAATCAGCGCCAGAAAAAACAGCAGAAAGGGCAGGAAGATCATTCCGCCCTTGAGGACGCGTTTGCTTCTCTGTGAGGACGCCATCTGGATCAACCCTCGCTGCCGGGATGCTCGGCGCCGGCCTCGCCCGCCGCAACCTTTTTGCGGCATGCAAACGGCACGATTGCGGCCACCGCGAGCAGCACGGCGCCCACGATCAGGTACCAATAGCGCGGCGTCCCGTCCACGTCGGTCTTGGCGTCGCTGTTGATCTTGCCAAGCAGCTTCCCGTTTTGGTAGACGGAAAGCACAAAGCCGGTGTTGCTCTGCTTGTCGTTGGTATCCTCAATCTTGTAGGTGAGCCCCAGAATGTCCGCCACCTTGTCGATCATGTCAAAGGCGACGGCCTTTTCCTCGGCGGTATAATCGTTGAGGTTGGTGCCGCGATTCACAAACGTAAGCGATTCGTTTGACACGGTCAGCGCAAGAAGCTCGGCCTTTTGCTCATCGGTAACGGTCAGCGAATCCTGATTGAGAATCTTTTGAATCTGGTTCAGGATGCCGGCATAGCTGGACAGGACGGTTTTGCCAAGCGCCGTCATGATCTCTGTTTTGTTTTCCTCACTCGTCGCGGCAAACGCGGCGGAGGCCGCCGTCAGCGCGAGCACGGCGCATAAAAGCAGCGCCAGCAGTTTTTTCTTCATATCGATATTCACACTCCTTGCCGCATGATACCATCGGTGCATACCTACGTCAATCTATCACATGCTAATCTTACTGCATAATTGTGATGAAATTGCGGCGAAAGATGGAAAACGGCATGAATTTTCCAAGTATTGAAAAGAAAGGGTAGAGATGGTATACTGAAAAACAAGGGGTGAAAGCATGGATGAATTTTTTGAGCGGATGCGGCTGTTTCACTGCCCAAGATGGGATGAGATGCCGGATATCCCGCTGTATATGGATCAGGTGCTGGCGTTTTTGGAGAAGCGCATCGCCCTGTTTGAGCAGCCCGAGGAGAGCCGGCTCATCACCTCCACCATGATCAACAATTACGTCAAGCAAAAGCTGATTCCCGCGCCTGTCCAGAAGAAATATGAGAGGGAGCATTTGACGCGCCTTCTGATGATCTGTATTCTGAAGGGCAGCTTCAGCATCGCGGAGATTCAGGCTATGCTGACCTATGTGCTTCGCTATTATGACATGCAGCAGGTCTACGCCATTTTCTGCGACTGTCTGGAGGAGGCGCTGCGCTGCACGTTCGGCGGTGAGGATCTGCCGGTCATTCTGCCGATATCGGAGGAGGAGCGGCTGACCTGCGGCATCTACGGCGTCATGCTTGCCGTGTCCAGCAAGCTCTATGCGCTGCGGATGATCCACAACGTGTCCGAGCTGGCGCGCGAGGAGCAGGAAGCGCTCGAAAAGAAGGACGATCGCAGGGAAAAGCCGGACAAGCGGGAGGAGCGCAAGGACGCCCGTTCTGCCGGGCGCGAAAAATCATAAGCGCAGGCGCTGCTGCCAGCGCGCGCCGGGGAATGCCCCCGGTTTTTTTATGCAAAGAGCGCAAACAGCAGCAGCACCACGATCTGCAAAACAAGGATGACAGGCACTCCCAGCGCAAAGAGCGGGCGCTTTGTTTTATGATGAAACAGCAGCATCGCGATTTCGGCGCCGATGCTGCCTCCGATCGCCGCCAGCGCGATCAGCACCGCCTCCGGAATGCGCGTGAGCTTTTTTTTCGCGGCAAGCTTGTCATAGCCGTATACGAAAAAGGTGACGGCCGTTGCGATGATGATATAGAGATAGAACGCTTTCATATCTGACACTGTACCATCCGGCGGCGGACGCGTCAAGCGCGAAGGAACAGGAATAGTGCGCGCGCATTTCCATATACTATACCGTATGATTAAGAAAGAAAAAAAGGTTTGGACGTATGTCATCTCCGCCCTGATTCCCCTTGTGGTGGGCGGGCTGGCCGGGCTTTTGACCATGGATTCGATGAAGGAGTTTGAACAGCTTGCAAAGCCGCCGCTGTCGCCGCCCGGCATGCTGTTTCCGATCGCATGGTCAATCCTGTACATCCTGATGGGCATCGGTGCCGCGCGCGTCTATCTCGGCGACGATCCCAGCCGGCAGGAGGCGCTGTTTGTCTACGCGTTGCAGCTGTTTGTCAATTTCTTCTGGACGATCCTCTTTTTCGGGTTTGAAATGCGGCTGTTTGCGTTCTTCTGGCTGCTGTTGCTGCTCGCGCTGGCGATCTTTATGACGGTTCAGTTTAAAAAAACGGCAAAGTGGGCGGCCTATCTTCAGATTCCGTATCTGGTGTGGCTTGTGTTCGCGGCATACCTGAATCTCGGGGTATATCTGCTGAATCGATGATGGCGCTTGCTTCCTTGCTGTGGTACAATCTTCCCATAATATGCAATATGGGGAGGTTTTTGTATGCTGGCACGCTGTAATGCATCCCGTCTGGTGATGCAATCCGTCATGGGCGAGATCCATCATCCCACGATGAATCCGCTCCCCTACCGCATTGAGGACGAGGGCACGCCGCATGTGCTGCCCGCCACCGGCGCCATAACCTACAATGTGAAGATCGGCGATTCGGTCTATGGCATGGAGGCCGATCATGTGGAGCCGGGCGTATCGCTCAAAAACAAGGATCCCAAGGAGAACGCCGCCTTCAACACCCTCAGCTGCATCGGCAACCGCGCCGTCGTCGTGTCGGGCGACGCCAAGGGCGCCGAAGGCTTTGTAACTGGCACGCACGGCGGCATTGACCATGTGCTGGCCTATTTTGCGGCGGAGGATCTGGCGCGCATGTGCATCGGCGACCGCATTCAGGTGCGCGCGCAGGGGCAGGGCATGCGGATCGAGGGCTTTGAAAGCAGCGTTCACGCGATGAACCTTTCGCCCGAGCTGTTTGACCGCCTGCGCATCGAGGTGCGGGACGGTCGCCTGATCGTGCCGGTTGCGGCGCGCGTCCCCGCGCATCTGATGGGCTCCGGCATCGCGTCACATGCGTACAGCGGCGATTACGACATCATGACCGCCGATTGGTCGGAGATCACGGCGCACGGGCTCGACCGGCTGCGCTACGGGGACATCGTGCTTTTGGAGAACTGCGACACCGTGATCGGCCGCGTATACCGCCGGGGCGCGGTGACCGTGGGCGTTGTCATCCACAGCGACTGCGTGCTGCCGGGGCACGGGCCGGGCGTCACGACGCTGCTTACTTCGGCGGAGCCCGTGATCGAGGGCGTAACGGATGCGGGCGCAAACCTGGCCGATCTGATGCTGTAACGATTCGGCCGCGTTCGGAAGCATTCGACAGGACAAGCCGGGTTTTCCGGCTTGTTTTTTCGTATTCGGGCTGTTATGCTTTTTTTGTATTCTGTTTCGGGGCGGAAGGAGAGCTTTTGTGGCCGCCGCTCCATCGAAAAAAGCGCGTCGCCAGCGTCGCATCGCGCAGCGGTTTTACCTGTTGACGGCGCTTGTGCTGCTTGCGCTGCTTTGCGGCGGGTATTATCACGCGTCGTTTGATGAGTTTCCTATCCGCTTTGTCTCCCCCTGGTATCTAGAGCCGGTGGAAACGGTGGAGATCTCCCTTGCCGTGCCCGATGCGCCCGTTTCACGCGGCGTGCCCGTGGTCGAGCTGACGGTTCGGCTGCCGGACGCGCGGCAGGCGGCGCCGGCGCGCGTTCCCGCGCGAGTTCGCGCGCATCCGCCCGTTTGCCTGGCCGGGTGTGCGGGTGGTTGACTTTCCGGCCGCTTTGTGACACAATCATTTTCACATCATGACAAGGGAGGATATGCATGCCGGAATCGGATCTGAAAGTATGCCTGGTCAACGATTCGTTCCCGCCCATCATCGATGGCGTGGCGAACGCTGTATATAATTATGCTGATATCATCACAAAGCATGGCGGCAAGGTCGTGGTGGCGACGCCGAAATATCCCGACGTCCGCGACGACTATCCGTTTTCGGTGATCCGCTATGCAAGCGTCAACACCACAAAGCTGGTGGGTTACCGCGCGGGATATCCGTTTGACATGCGCTCGTTGGGGCGGCTGCAGGACGCGCGCTGTGACGTCATTCACAGCCATTGCCCGGTCTCATCGACGCTGCTTGCGCGCACCCTGCGCGAGCTGACGGATGCGCCGGTCATCTTCACCTATCATACAAAGTTTGACATTGACATAGCCAACGCCATCAAGCTCAAGGTGCTGCGCGATTCGTCCATCAAGCTCCTCGTGCGCAACATAGAAGCGTGCGACGAGGTGTGGACCGTGAGTCATGGCGCGGGGGAGAACCTTCGCCAGCTCGGCTTTTCGGGCGAGATCCGGGTGATGGAGAACGGCGTCGATTTTAAGAAGGGCAAGGCGCCGGAGGAGGACTGCCGCGCGCTCAGATCGCAGCACGGCATCGATCAGGATACGCCGGTGTTTCTGTTTGTCGGCCGCATGATGTGGTACAAGGGCATTCACATCATTCTGGACGGGCTGAAGGCGGCGTCGGAGCGGGGCGCGGATTTTCGGATGGTGTTTGTCGGCGGCGGCGCCGATGCGGATGCGATCCGCGACGAGGCGGAGCGGCTGGGGCTTTCCCCACGCTGCGTGTTCGTAGGGCCGGTGCTGGACAGGCAGAAGATCGCCTGCTATTTTTCCATGGCGGATCTGTTTCTGTTTCCATCCACGTTTGACACCAACGGCATCGTGGTTCGCGAGGCGGCGGCGTGTGGGCTGCCGAGCGTGCTGGTGCGCGGAAGCTGCGCGGCCGAGGGCATAGACGACGGGGAGACCGGAATCCTGATTGACGAGAACGCGGGGGCGCTTGCCGCCGCGGTTGCGGACGCCTGCGCCGACAGGGCGCGTCTGCGGGCAATCGGCGAACGCGCCATGGAAAGGATCTATATCTCCTGGGAGGACAGCGTAAACAAAGCCCGGCAGCGCTACGGCGTCGTGCTGGAAAACTATCGCTCGGGCAGGACTGAGCGCCGTCCCATGGCGTCGGATACGGTGTTTCTTGGCATGGCGGAGCTGATGGAGCAGATGGAGCCGGTGCTGCGGCTGTGGGAGCTTGCCGCGCAGAATCGCGAGACCGTGGCGCGCGAGCTGTCGGACAGCCGTGCGCGCGCTGCCAGCGAAATGGAGAAGAAACGCCGCATGCGCGACGCCTTTGCGGAGCTTCAGCGGGAAAAGCGTCCGGCGCGTCTGCCACGGGCGGATCGATATCTGTAACGGAATCTGGGGGGAGAGGTGACGGGCATATGAAACGTGGGATCGTGCTTGTTTTGGCGCTTTGCCTTTTTGCAGCGCTTGCGGGCTGCGCGGGCGAGACGGAGCCGCAGCCGGAATATCAGCAGGAGTACGGCACGCTGTTCGATGCGGAGCCGACGGCGGCGCCCGTGACGCCCGAGAGCGTCATGGACGGATACCGGCAGCTCGTGCGCGGACTGCAATCCGAATACGGCGTCTCCGCCGGCGCCGGGGCGGATGGGCTGCTGTACGGGCGGCTGTATGACGGCAACGGCGACGGGCTGTTTGAGCTGGCGCTGTGCTATTACCGCGGCGGGCAGGCGCGGGTGTCGCTGTATTCCAGCGTCGGCGGCGTCGTGACGCAGCTGCTGGATACTCGGGCCGGGCTTTCGGACGATGTCAATGCCGCGGTCTATTTCTGCGGCAGGTATCTGATCCGGTCCGAATCCGACGAGACGGGGGAGCATCTGTTCTTCTATCAGGTGCGGGACGAGGAGCTGGTCACGCTTGAGTATCAGACCTACGCCATGAGCGAGGATCCAAACGACGTGGGCTATACGCTGGACGGCATGAACATCGACGGGACGACCTATCGCTCGTTTGTGGATCTGTACTGGAACGCGCCCGAGATGGAAACGCTGACGCTGCCCGCGCTGACGCTGACAAAAAACGGCACGGCCGAAACCGTGTCGCTGGATGCGCTTATGACCGCGCTGGGTCTGTGATGGCCTGGGCTACGGCCTCCGCCGCCGCATAAAGCCCGCGCGCGATCGTGTCAAGCGGCAGACGCGGCAGCTCCTTTTTGTCCGCCGCCTGTCCCGATACATACGGCACATGCACAAACCCGCCGAGACAGGCGGGTTTTTCCGTCGCCAGCTCGTGCAGAAGCAGATACATCAGGTGATTGCAGACATAGGTGCCCGCCGTGTTGGATATGCGCGCAGGGACGCCCGCATCCATAATGCGCTCTGTCATGCGCCGCAGCGGCAGCGTGGAAAAATACGCCGCGGGCGCGCCGGGCACGATCGGCCGTTCACAGGGCGCATCCCCCGCGTTGTCGGGCGCAAGCGTGTCGTCCAGATTGACGGCGATGCGTTCCGGCGTCAGCGCGTCGCGGCCACCCGCCTGACCGACGCAGACAACCGCCGCGGGCGACAACGCCCGCATTGCCTCCAAAAGCGGTGAAAAGCAGCCGGAGAACGTGACCGGCAGCGTCAGCGTCCGGATCCGGCAGCCGCCGATCTCGGCCGGCAGCAGGCGCACGGCCTCCGCCGACGGGTTGATCGTCTCGCCGCCAAAAGGCTCAAACGCCGTAATTAGGATCGTGGGCGCGTTCAAAGCGCCTTGGCCGCCGCAAACAGCCGGTCAAGCGCCGCGCGGAGCACGCGTTCCGGGCAGGCCAGATTGATCCGCTCAAAGCCCTTGCCGCCCTCGCCGAACAGGTAGCCCTCGTCGAGGAACAGCCGCGCCCTTTTGGTCATGAACGTTTCCAGCGCCTCGGGCGTCATGCCGAGTGCGCGAAAATCCAGCCATTGCAGATAGGTGCCCTGCAAATCATACACCTTTACCGCGGGCAGATGCGCCGCGATCTCACGCTCGACGAGGCGCTTGTTGCCGTCGATGACGGTCATCAGCTCGTCCAGCCATGCTTCGCAGCGGCTGTACGCGAGGCGGCATGCCTCATAGCCCAGGATGTTCAGCGAAAAGTACGCGCCGTCGTCCGAAAACACGCTTCGCCGCGCGGGGTCGGGCAGCAGCACGTTGGACGTCTGAAACCCGGCCAGGTTGAACGTCTTGGACGGCGCGGTGCAGATCGCGCAGTTTTTGAGGAACGGCTCGCCCAGCGTGCCCATCGAAACGTGTTGGTTGCCGGGCAGGATCAGGTCGTGGTGGATCTCGTCGCAGATCACAAAGACATGATTGTCAAGGCAGATCTTTGCAAGAAGCGTCAGCTCCTCCCGCGTAAAGACCTTGCCCACGGGGTTGTGCGGGCTTGACAGGATGCACAGCGTTACGCGCGGGTCGGCTGCCTTGCGCCGAAAATCATCAAAATCCACGGTATAGGTGCGCCCGTTGGGCACGAGCTCGCTGGCGACCAGGACGCGGCCGTTCTCCTCCGCCGCGCGAAAGAACGGATAGTACACGGGCGTCAGCATCAGAACCCCGTCGCCCGGCGCGGAGAAGCAGCGAACCAGCGATCCGAGCGCTGGCACGATGCCCGGCGTCTCCACAAACCATTCCCGCCGGGGCGCAAAGCCGTGCCGCCGCCGCATCCAATCGATGACCGCCTCATAGTATGCGTCGGTGGGGCCGGTATAGCCCATGACGTGCGTATCCAGATAGTCCTTCAATCCCGCAATGATCTCCGGTGCGTTCAAAAACTCCATGTCCGCAACGGACAAAGGCACGATGTCTGGCCCCACCGTGGGGTCGGCGCGAAGCATCGCGTCCCATTTGAACGAGCCGGCGTCGCGCCGGTTGACGGGCGTGGTGAAATCGTACTTCATTTGGCTTCCTCCTCAAAATGTGCGGCACAGTCCTTCAGCATCTGCCGGATTGGCAGGTGGTACGGGCAGCGGGTTTCGCACAGCCCGCAGTCCACGCACGCCGTGGGCGCCGCCGCCAGCGCCTGATAGCGACCCCGTGCCCAGTCCATCAGCCCATAGCGCGTGTAATAGCCGTCCAGCGTGAAGCAGAACGAGATGTTGATGCCCGCCGTGCACGGCTGACAGTAATTGCAGCGGCGGCAGAAATTGCCGTCCAGCCGCTTTTTGTATTCGTCCGCCTTCGCCTGCTCGGTGGCGGTAAAGGCGGGCTCGTCGCAGGCCGCGGCGGTGTTCTCGGTGATCTCCGCCGCCGAGCACATGCCGGGGATGACCACGGACACGCCGGGGTTTTGGAGGACGTATTTGAGCGCGACCGTGCCGCTGTCGATGGCGCCGCCCGCCAGCGGCTTCATGGCGATAAAGCCGATGCCCTTCTCGCGGCAGACGTCAATCAGCGCTTCCCCCTGCGTTTCGACAAGGTTGTAGGGAAACATGACCGTTTCCACCCACGGCAGCGTCACCGCATAGGCAAACGCCTCGCGGCTGTGCAGCGTTACGCCGATGTGCCCGATCTTGCCCGCTGCCTTCGCCTCCGTCAGCGCCTCCAGCGCGCCGCCCGGCGCACAGCACTGGCGGATCTCATCCGCAGAGGGGTTGTGCAGCTGGTAAAGGTCGATATAATCGGTGCCAAAGTTGACAAGCGACTGCGCAATGTCGCGGCGCATGCCGGAAGCGTCACGCGCCATGCTCTTGGTCGCCAATATAAAGGCGTCCCGCCTGCCCGCGATGCCAAAGCCGATCCATTCCTCGCTGACGGTATAGCCGCGCGCGGAATCGATGTAGTTGACGCCTCGTTTTTGCAGCGCGTCCATGAGCCCGGGCATTTCCTCCCTGGAAAGCTTCTGGATCGGGATGCCGCCAAAGCCCACGCGCGAGACCGTCAGGCCGGTTTTGCCGAGGGGGGTCGTTCTCATGCGTCGTTTCCTCCTAACAAACCATGTAGAGACGTTGAGTTCCATCAAAAGCAGAGCGATGATCAGCACGGCCATGCCCGCGTAGTTCCACGGCTTTAGCAGCTCGCCGGCGAACAGATACGCCACGATGGCCGCGACAAGCGGCTCCGCGGTGAACATCACGCCCGCGCGGCTCGCGGTGGTGTATTGCAGCGCGATCGGCTGAACCACAAACGGGAACACCGTGCAGAACAGGCACAGCAGCACCAGCGAGAGCACCCCCGTGCCGGAGGAGGGCAGCGTAAACGGCCGCTCAAACAGCAGCGACAGCGCAAGGTTGATCAATCCGCCGAACAGCATCTGATACACGCCGACCTGCAGCGCGTTGACCTTTTTGCGGTTCACCGCCTGCTCGGTCATCATCAGATGCACGGCGTAGGCTATGGAGCACAGCACGCAGAGAAGATCGCCCCAGCTCGGGATGAACGAGTCCTTGAGCGTCAGCAGCGCGATGCCCAAAAACGCCAGCATCAGCACCGGCAGCATCTTGCGCGGCAACTTCTGGTGCAGAAAGACGCGGTTGATCAGCGGCACAAAGATCACTGCCAGCGCGCAGAGAAAGCCCGCGTTGGACTGGGACGTAAACAGCAGCCCGTAGCTTGCGGAGATATAGACAAACACCATCAGCGTGCCAAGCAGCAGACTGTATAGGATCGTGCTGCGCGACGGCCGCCGCAGCCGCTTGAACAGCAGCAGGTACAGCAGCGCGAACGCGCCGAGAAAGCGAAGCGCCGTCGTCGTGAACGGCCGCATCTCGGCAAGGCACAGATCCATCAGATAATAGCCGACGCCCCAGAACCCCGCCGTCAACAGCAGAGCGAGGTCGGCCCGGGTTTCCTTCTTCATTCGGCCAGCTCTTTGCCCTTTCTGCGGACGGGCAGGGTGATCTGCGCCAGAATGATCGCCACAAAGATGACCGCGCAGCCCAGGATCTCGCGCAGCGACAGCGCCTGCCCAAGCAGTACCCAGCCTGCCAGCACCGAAAAGACCGATTCAAGGCTCAAAAGCAGCGACGCCAGAAACGGGTTCACGCCCTTCTGCCCCACGATTTGCAGGGTATAGGCCACGCCGCAGCTCATCACGCCGGCGTACAGGATCGGGATGTAGGCCGCAACAAGGTCGGAAAGCCGCGGCTTTTCAAACAGAAACGCGCATACCAGGCACAATATGCCGCAGATAAAGAACTGGATGCAGCTCATCAGCACGCCGTTGACGCGCGGGTTAAAATGGTCGATCGCCAAGATATGGCAGGCAAAGACCACCGAGCATGCAAGCACCAGCAGATCGCTGATCTCGAGAGCCAGCGCACCCCCCTGTACGCACAGCAGATACAGCCCGCCCACGGCGATGACCGCGCTGATCCACACCAGAAAGGAGGGACGCTTCTTGAAAAATATGCCGAAAATAGGGACAAAAATGATATACAGCGCCGTGATAAAGCCCGCCTTGCCCGCGTCATAATCGTGATTGACCGAAAAGGCAAACTGCTGCAAGTTGGTCGCCACAAACAGAATGACGCCGCAGATAAGGCCGCCTGTCAGCACGGGCTTCCACGGATACGGGCTTCCGTCCGTCGGGCGGCATGCGTCCTTTTTGCGCAGAAGAAGGATCACCGGGATCAGCACCACGCCGCCGATCAGACAGCGCACCGCGTTGAACGTAAACGCGCCCATGTTGTCCATCGCTTTGGATTGGGCGACAAAGGCAATGCCCCAGATCAGAGCCGCCAATATCAGAGTCAGGGAACGCCGCACTTGCTTCATATCATTATACCCCACAATTATCAATACATTCTATCACACAAGCCGCAGCGAACACAACCCCGCTCCGCTTGACGGGAGGCGGGCGCAGCGGGTAAAATGGGAGCAGCAATTATTGGGAGGAAATGACCATGGCTTTTGCTTGGACGGATTTTTGTGCGTTCCTGGAGAGGAGCGTATCCCCCTATCATGCGGCGGACGCCGCCGCGGCGCTCCTTCGGGAGAAGGGATTTTGTGAGCTTGCCGTGGGCGAGCCGTGGCGCGTGGAGCGCGGCGGCCGCTATGTGGTGACCGCGTACCGCACCATGGTGGCGGCGTTTGCCGTCGGCAGCGAGTATGCGCCGGGCGAGGGCGTCCGAATTGCCGCGTCGCATCTGGACTGGCCGTGCTTTTACATCAAGCCCGCGCCGGAGCAGGCGGCGGGCGGCTTCTTGAAGCTTTCTGTCGAGCCGTATGGCGGGATGATCCGCAACACCTGGATGGACAGGCCGCTGTCGGTGGCGGGGCTTGTCACCTTGCAGGACGGGGAAGGCACAAGGCAGGAGCTAATCGATTTTTCGGATCCCGTTTTGACCATCCCGAATCTGGCCATTCATATGAACCGCGAGGTCAACAAGGGCGTTGAGCTGAACCCCGCGAAGGATCTGCTGCCGCTTTGCGCGTGTCTGGAAGAGGATATGAACAAGGACGGGTATTTTGTCCGCAAGCTGGCGGAGCGCCTGTCCGCCGCGCCCGAGGACATTCTGGGCTATGACCTGTGCGTCTATAACCCCGAAAAGCCCGCGCTGGTGGGGTTTGACCGGGCGCTGCTGTCGGCGCCGCGCCTGGACAACATCACCTCCGTCTATGCGTGCCTTTCGGGCATCCTGTCCGCCGCGCCGGTATCCGGCGTGTCGATGGCGGTGCTGTTTGATCATGAGGAGATCGGCAGCGGCACCAAGCAGGGCGCGTTCAGTAGCGTGCTGGGCATGCTGACAGAAAAGCTCGCCCTTGCGCTCGGACAGGGTCGGGAGGGCTGTCTGGATATGCGCTTCAACGGGTTCTTCCTTTCCTGCGACGTGGCGCATGCGCTGCACCCGAACCGGGCGGAGATGTATGATTCCTCCTGCCAGTCGCTGATGAACCGCGGCGTCGCGCTGAAGATGAATTATGAGCAGCGCTATGCCACAGAGGCGGAGGGGCTGGCCGTGATCGAGGGGCTTTGCCGCAAGCACGACATCCCGTATCAGCGGTATATGAACAGACCCGACCTGCGCGGCGGCGGCACGCTCGGCTCCTATGCGTCGAGCATGCTCGGCATGCGCGCGGTGGATATCGGCGTGCCCATGCTGGCCATGCATTCCTGCCGCGAGCTGATGGCCGCGCGGGATGAGGAGACGATCTGCCGCCTTGTTTCCGCATTTTTGCAGGCATAGCCGCGCCGGATCAACAAAAAAAGCGCCCGTCCGAATAGGGCGGGCGCAGGAAACACGCATAACGGGGAGCGGTCGCCGCTCCTTTTTCTATTGCCGCAATTACGCCGGCGCGCCGTCCGAAGGCGGGCCGGGAAGGCGCCGCTTGGCCTTGCGGCGATACAGAAAAAACCCGATCAGCGAGCCGCCCGTCAAAACAACCTGCGCCGCAATGCTCCAGACAAACGCAGGCGACGACGGGTCGGTGATCGACATGCCAAGCACCGTCACAGCGACGATGTAGGGCAGATATCCAAGCAGACAGCCCAGAAGATAATGCCCGTAGCGCACGCGCATCAGCCCAAAGTACATGCTGACGATGTCGCACGAGAAGATGCCCATCACGCGGATCAAAAACGTCAGAAAAAGGTCGTTCCTGATCTGGAGCGTGCGGATAAAATCAAGCTTTGGATACCGCCGCATCAGCGTGTCCACTGCGTCCGCGCCGCCGCTTCTTGCAATGAAAAACGGTATGCTGACGGCGATCGCGGTGCCGGCCAGATTGAGCACAATGGCGACAGGCAGCGGGAAGAGGATCCCCGCCGCGGCGTAGAGAATGTAGATGAACAGGATAACGGACAGGCTCTTGAACGCATACAGCAGCAGCAGCACGGCCGCCGCCAGCAGCGGGCTCTTGGGCGTAAAGGACAGCACGGCGAAAAGCGTTAGCCGGTCGCGGTTAACGATCGCCCAGACGATGCAGGCAGCCATCGCCAGCACCATGACGGCGTTGACGGCGATGCGGATCGCCCGGTGCGCGCGCGGCGCGCTCATGCGCCGCCCGCAGGCAGGATCACCCGAATGCGCGCGTGCAGGTTATCGACCGTGACCACGGACGCGCCCTCGGCATACTCGCCGTCAAGCGTCCAGTTCGTGTCCGAATCGGTGCGGATGGTCAGGTGCGACGCGCGGAAAAAATCGATCATGTCCGACGGATAGTCAAAATTGACCAACTCGGTAATGGCGTCGTTGAGCTCGATGGCGTTCTCCGGCGTGCGGACAAGCAGCACCTCAAACTCGCCGTCCGAAAAATCGACCGCGGCTCGGTCGAGCGGAAACACGCCGCCGACCGACAAAGCGTTCGTCACGGCCGCCAGGATATAGTCATCCTCATAGATTTCGTCGTCCGTTTCAAAGCGGAGGTGGATCGGGCGGATGTTGGCCAGATCGCCAATGCCCTTGAGAATATAGGCGATATGCCCGAGCGCGTTTTTGACGCTCTGCGGCGTGTCGTAGGAGGTGCTGGTGAAGGCGCCGCAGGAGGCGGTGTAGGAGAAATAACGGTCGTTGAACATGCCCACGTCCAGCGCGCGCGGGGCGCAGGACACGGCGTCCCTTGCGGCCTGAAGGATGTTGGTTTTGATGCCCATGCTGGCTGCAAACACGTTGGTGCTGCCCGCCGGGATATAGCCGATGGGGGTGGACAGCCCTGCGCGCATGACGCCCGAGACGACCTCGTTGAAGGTGCCGTCGCCGCCGATGCACACGATGCGGTCATAGTCCGCACCCAGGGTTGCGGCATATGCGGTCGCGTCACCGCGCGCCTGCGTGGTGACAACGGTGGACAGATAACCCGCGGCCGTAAAGATGTCCACAATGTCGGCAATGAAGCGCTTGGACTGCCTGACGCCCGCCTTTGGGTTGACGATGAACAGAAGCTTTCCGGTAAACAGCATGACAACCTCGCTTAGACCTTGTAGATTCCGCCCCGATTTGCCCCTCTGCGCCGCCCCTCTTATCTGCTGCGAATGAACAGGATGCCGAGCGTTTGCGGCCCGCAGTGGCATGACACCGTGCAGCCCGCGTGCGTCTCGATGATCTCTGAAAACGCGGCGTATTTTTGGATCTCGCCCCGCACAAACTCGACGTCGTCCGGCAAGCATCCGGGATGCGTGATAAAGATGCGGTCATACAGGATGTCGTCGCGGCCGTCCAGCTCATCCTTGACATAGGCCGCCAGACACTTCTGGAATGAACCGCGGTATTTGCGCGCAACGCGCATGCGTCCGTCGCGCACCTCAATGCACGGCTTGAGCTGTAACAGGTTCGCCCCCAGCGCCGTCACGGCCGAGCAGCGTCCGCCCTTGACCATATAGTCAAGCTGGTTGAGGACAAAGCCCGCCTCTACGCGTGCGGTCAGCTCGTTCAAAAAATCGGTCAGCGCCTGCGGCTCCATGCTGTTGCGCCGCTCGCCCGCCTCGACGACCACATGCCCGTGTCCGCTGGACAGGTTGCGCGAATCGACGACATAGACGTTGGAAAACTCCTTCGATGCCAAGACGGCGTTCTGATGGCAGCATGAGAACTCCGCGCTGATGTTGATATGGATGAGCGCGTCATAGTCGCCCGTGTCCAGAATCTTTTTCCATACCCGGACATATTGATCCACATTGATCGCCGCGGTCGAACACAGCCCGCCGCCGCCGTCGACATGCCGAAAGACATCGGCGGGATGGATATCGACGCCGTCCTGATAGTCTTTTCCGCCCATGACAATCGTCAGCGGGACAAGCGTTACGTCATATTTTTCCAGAAGCGCCGGCGTAAGGTCGCAGGTGCTGTCGGAGGTGATTTTGATTCTCATATTCGGTTCCTTTCCTGATCGTGGAATCCTATAATTATACGGTACCAACAGGATCGTTGTCAAGTTTGCCACCCGGCGCCCGCTCCGGCAGAGCCAGATACGCGCCCGCGAGCATCAGCGGCAACGCTGCAAAATAGGTCCACGCGGGCACGGCGGGGAAGAACAGAAACGAAAGCGCAGTCCCCAGAAACGGGGCGAACGCATAGTAGGCGCTTGTGCGCGCGGCGCCGAGATCCCGCTGCGCGCGGATGTAGAAAAAGATGCTGAGCCCGTAGGCCACAAACCCGAGCCCGAGCGCCGCAAGCAGCGGCCCCGCGGCGGGGAACGCTTCCCCGGCGATCCAGGCCACCGCCAACGCGCCAAGGCCGGAAAAAATGCCTTTGACCACCACGATTTTCAGTGGGTCGCGCCCCGACAGCCGGCGGGTGCAGTTGTTCTCAAGCCCCCAGCACAGGCAGGCCGAAAGCACATACAGCGAGCCGGCGGAAAACGCAAGCGAAGCCGTGCCGTCGAACGACAGCAGGCAGCTTGCCGCCGTTACCAGCGCGATGCCCACCCACAGCCGCGGCCGGATCCGTTCGCCAAACAGGCACAGCGCAATCAGCGAGGTCGCGACGATCTCCGCGTTGTTGAGCAGCGATGCGGACGCGGCGCCGGTCGTCTTGAGCCCCAGCATCATCAGGATCGGCGCAGCGATATCCAGCACGACCATCAGCACAAGAAACGGGACGTCGCCCCACACAAACCGCGACGCAGGCGGCACCGGCGTTTTTTTCTTGATCAGGCCAACCGCGCCCATGCCGATGCCAGCGCCGAGATACAGCAGCGCCGCCAGCATGGCGGGTCCCGTCGTCCGCAAAAGCAGCTTGGACACCGGCGTGCTGACCGCATACAGGGCGGCGGCAAAAATGGCAAAGGCGACGGCCTGCCAGCCCGTGCCGCTGCGTGTGCTTGCGCCCGTGCCGCCCCCGTTTTTCGGCCGCTGGCGGCCGGTCATAGACGCCTCTTGGCTGACAGCATGGCTATATCTTCCGGCGAAACAGCCCGTGGCAGCTACAGCCGCAGTACAGCACCCCGTGCCCGGCCAGACGAAAGCGGGTCTGCGCCTCCTGCTCCGGGTATTGATGCACAATCTGCGCGCGGTCGCCGCTGACCAGCGCAAAAAACGTGATGGAATGCGCCTTCTCCATCGGATGATCGACAGAGACAAAGATTTCGTCCTCCACAGGCTCCACCGTCATGCGGTGCGCGTCGTCCTCCTCCTGTACCGTCAGCGGGATGAGCTTCTGCCCGCAGCAGGACACGTTGGATTTGCCGATCGACGCCATGACCATGCCGCAGACGGGACAATGATAAAACTGGATTTGTTTCATTTTGTTATCATTCGCTCCTTTTATTTCTGTGCGCCGATCAGCGCCCGCGCAAATGCGCGCGCGCCGTTTTGCGCGCTGTCGGTGACAAACGAGTTCAGATCGTCCTCATCCCGGACGGAATACATGCCGGCATAACCGAGGTGCGAATGCGCGCACAGCCGCTCAATCCCCATGCGAAACGGATCCGCGCCGTAGGCGACGTCGTAGCCGTGCGTCGCCACAATGGCGATGCGCGCGCCGTCCTTCCACAGCCGGCCTTCGCCCGCGCCGTAGAATTTATTCATGCCGTACAGCCGGTCGAGCATCGCTTTCATCTCGCCGGTGCAGTACCAGCTGTATATCGGCGTTGCCAGCACGACAAGATCCGTCTGCATCAGCAGCTCCACCACCCGGTACATGTCGTCCTTCTGTACGCAGCCGTAACTGCCCGTCACCTGCTGGCACGCATAGCATCCGCGGCAGGGCGCAATCGCAAGATCGCAAAGCCGCAGATAGGTCACCTCCGCGCCCAGACGGCGCATCTCGTCCGTCAGCGGTCGGCACAGCGCCTCGGTGTTCTGCCGCCGCGGACTGCCCATCAAAACACATACGTTCACGCGGCTCACATCCCCTCGGCCAGACCCTCGGAGAGCCCGAGCAGGATGATGCCCGCAATGACGATGGCAACGATCGCATATTGCAGCTTTGACAGCGTTTCCTTGAGGAAGAGGCGGGACAGGACGACCGATACGATGCAGTATGCGGCGATCATCGGCGCCGCGACGACGCCATTGCCGCGCATGGCGTAAACGTAGGCAAACTGGCCGCCCGTTTCGAGCAGCGCAGCCCCGCCGCGCACACCGGTCAGCCGGCCGAAGACCCGCTGCTTTTTGATAAGCAGAAACACGAGGATTCCCAGCGCCGCCGCGAGGAACGTCAGCTCGTAGGAGATGTTGGCAACCTGCTCAAAGTTCGCCTCCGTCACGCCGACAAGCGGCGTTGTGGCGATATCGTCCAGATAATAGGCGTCAAAAAACGTGCCTGCCGAATCCAGCAGGCAGTACAGCACCGGCATCAAAAACGCGACAAACCCGATACGGTATTTGCGCTCGCCCGTGGCGCGCAGGCCGGTGTCCTCCCGCTTTTCAAGAACGCCCAGCACGATCACGCCCGCCGAGATCAGCACAACGCCCGCCGCGGACAGCACGCCCATCGGCTGACGTAGGATCAGCAGGCAAAGGATGCAGACCACCGCGCCGGACGCGTTCTGGATCGGCGAGGAGATCGACAGCTCCAGATACCGAAGCCCAAAATAGCCCACCGTCATCGACGCGATATAGAAGAACGAAACGGGCAGATACAGATACAGGTTCCGAAAATCATAGCCGACGCGTCCGAAAGCCAGCGTCAGCAGTGCGTGCGCGCCCATGACAAAGCCCACCATCATGGACGTCTTGAGATGGCTGTAACGATCCCCCTCGTCCGCCCCCTTTTTATAGAACAGATCCGCCGCGCCCCAAAGCAACATGACAAGGAGCGCAAAGAAAAACCACATAGTCCCCCTCCTTGTTTGAATGCACACAGTATACGGGATATGGCACGGGATTGCAAGCGGGAACTTAGTGTGATATATTGAGGATGAAAGAGCATGATCAAACCAAGAAGCGGAGGCGAATGGATGGAATCGAACAGCGCCAAATACCGCGCATATACGCAGATTTTGCGGGAAGAACTGGTTCCCGCCGCCGGCTGTACCGAGCCCATCGCGCTGGCGTTTGCGGCGGCGCGCGCCCGGGAGGTGCTGGGCTGTCTGCCAGACCGCGTAGAGGCCTATGTCAGCGGCAATATCATCAAGAATGTCAAGAGCGTCGTCGTGCCGAATACCGGCGGGCTGAAGGGCATTCCTGCCGCGCTGGCCGCGGGGCTTGTCGCGGGCGACGCCGCGCGCGTGCTGGAGGTGCTGGAGGGCGTGTCGCAGACGGATGCGCCGCGCATCGCCGCCTATCTGGAGACGTGTCCCATCCGCGTGCAGCCTGCCGAGAGCGGCCGCGTGTTTGATATCGACCTGTTTTTGTATCATGGGGAGAGCAGCGTGCATCTGCGCATCCTTGACTATCATACCAACGTCGTTCTGATCGAGCACGACGGCAAACGCATCCACGAGGCGCAGCAGATGGCGCTGTCGCCGGACGGGCTGACGCCCCGCGACGTGCTCTGCGTGCAGGACATCATCGATTACGCCGATTCGGTCGATCTTGCGGAGGTGGCGGACGTGCTCGAAACGCAGATCGCATACAACATGGCGATCGCGGAGGAGGGGCTTCGAAACGAGTACGGCGCCTGCATCGGGCAGGTGCTGCTCTCGACCTGCGGCAGCGACGTCATGACGCGTGCGCGCGCCAAGGCCGCCGCGGGCTCCGATGCCCGGATGAGCGGCTGTGATCTGCCGGTCATCATTGTGTCCGGCAGCGGCAATCAGGGACTGACCTGTTCCGTCCCGGTCATCGAGTATGCGCGGGAGCTGGGCGTGCCGCATGCGACGCTTTTGCGCGCGCTCATCGTGGCAAACCTTGTTACCATCCATCAGAAAACCGGGATCGGCCGCCTGTCCGCGTTCTGCGGCGCCATCAACGCCGGGTGCGGCGCTGGCGCCGGCATTGCCTATCTGCACGGCGGCGGCTATGACGCCGTGGCGCATACGCTGGTCAACGCGCTGGCCGTGGTGTCCGGCATCATCTGTGACGGCGCCAAGCCCTCCTGCGCGGCAAAGATTGCCAGCGCGGTGGACGCGGGGCTGTTGGGCTTCCATATGTATCAGCAGGGCAGACAGTTCTGCGGCGGAGACGGCATCATCAAAAAGGGCGTCGAAAACACGCTCCAAAACATCGGCCGGCTCGGGCGCGAGGGCATGCGCGAAACCGACCGTGAGATCATCAAAATGATGTGCGAGTAACGAAGGGACGCCCCCGCGTAGACAATATGCCGCCGGGCAGCCTGCCGCGACTCCCCAGAGACAACATGCCGCGGGCAGTCAGACCGCGTCCCTGCCCCGCGCGGGCGGTCACAATAAAAGCAACGAACAAAAAAAGGCCGTCCGAAGACGGCCTCTCTTTTTTGCCTGTGAAACAGCCGGTATACGCTTAGTTCAACGCATCCTTGAGGACGCGACCCGCCTTGAAAACGGGAGCCTTGGAGGCGGGAATGTCGATCTCCGCGCCAGTGGAGGGGTTGTGACCCTTGCGCGCCGGGCGCAGCTTGGCTTCAAACGTACCGAAGCCGACCAACGAGACCTTCTCACCGGTCTTCAGCGTATCTTCGATGGTGCCGAGCACCAGATTGATGACCTTCTCCGTGTCCTTCTTGGACATGGCGCTCTTCTCTGCAACAGCAGCGATCAGTTCTTGCTTGTTCATTATTAATCCTCCAATTGATCTTTTGCTACGAAAATTGCTTAGTCATTGTAACAGCCCCACCTGTAAAATGCAAGCCTTATTTCTAACTTTTTACATGGTTTACCGGCCTTTTTTTGCTTTTTCCCAGTATTCGTCCTGCTGGGCGAGGGATAGGGCTGCAAGCTCGTTTCCATCCTCCCGCGCAAGCCGCTCCATCTCGCCAAACCGCCCGATGAACTTATCCGCCGCCTGCTGCATGCACGCTTCGGCGTCAAGGCCGAGCAGCCTTATGACGTTTACGACCGAGAACAGCAGATCGCCCGCCTCGCGCTCCACGCCGTCGCCCGCGGACATGGCGGAGGAAAGCTCGCGGGTTTCCTCCCGAATCTTGTCAAACGCCGCGCCGGGCGTGGCAAAATCGAACCCGATCTTTGCCGCCTTTTTCTGCACCTTTTGCGCCCGCATTAAGGCGGGAAACGCGCGCGGCACGCTTTTTAGCACCTCTGTCTCGGACGACTGATGCTTTTCCTTTCGCTTGAGCGCGTCCCAGTTTTTGAGCACCTCGGCCGAATCGGACACGGTGACATCGCCGAATATGTGCGGATGCCGGTATACGAGCTTCTTGACAATCGCATCCGCTACATCGTGCTCGGTAAAGCGTCCCTGCTCCGCAGCGATTGCGGCGTGCATGACCACCTGCATCCATACGTCGCCCAGTTCCTCGATCAAATGCCCGTCGTCCCCGCCGTCGATGGCGTCTACGAGCTCATAGCATTCCTCAATCAGCGGTTTTTTGAGCGAATCGTGCGTCTGCTCCCGATCCCACGGACAGCCGCCCGGCGCGCGGAGCCGCGCGATGACCCGGCAAAGATCCGTATAGTCATAGCGGTCGCGCACGTCAAAGGGCGCTTCCTTTACATACAGCACGGACGCCGCGCCATAGGTGCGCTGCTGATCCAGCTCCCACAGCGCAATCGTGCGGCGGCGGTAGCGCCCGTCCTTTTGAAGCGTTGCCAGCACGATAGGATGCGAAGCGGGGTAGTGCTCAAGCAGCGCAAGCTTACATCCGCCCGCGACGATCCGATGATCCAGCTCCTCAATCAACAGTGCGCGGTCGGGGTCGGGACGGCCAAGCGCCCCGGCTGTGAACACGGCCGCCTGCTGCACATCGGGAAAGGCGGCCGCCGCATACGATACGCCCGGCAGCACGCGCACGGAAAAGCCCGCCTTATCCGCCGCCTGGCGGATCGCAGGAAGCTGAAGATAGCAGCCGCCGCCCATCACAGCGTAGACACAGCTTGTCCCCGAGACGAGGCGCGCGGCAATGGCTGCGTGCAAAAGGTCAAAATTTTCCGCCTGCTCATACAGATCGTCCATGGAGACAAACGCAAGCCCCTCCCGCAGAACCGGCGCCGCGGACGGATGGAGCGTCGTTTGTAGATACAGCGTGCGCGCCGAAAGGACGGCGTCCCACGCCGCGCGCGTTACGGTTTCCGGCGTCGAAAGCGGCGCGATGATGATTTCCTTCAAGATTGCTTTCCTCCTGTAAACCGGGCAAGCCGCCGGCCGCCCGGGATCATGCTCAGCTCCTTGGGGCTGAACATGCGCAGCGCAAACACCAGCAGCAGGTATACCACCGCGCCCACCACAATGGACAACAGCGTGACCAGCGTGCCGGGGTGCAGGGCATACAGCAGCCGATATACATAATAGACCACGGCGCCCATGATCACGGACGCCGCAAGCGGCTTGCCGAACATGCGCCAGAAGCGGACGCGCATCCCGGTGCAGCGGAGAAAGAACACCGTGTCCAGGATGCCCGCCACGCCGTAGCAGGCAATGTTGGAATAGGACGCACCCAGAATGTTGACGGACGGAAGGCGCATCAGCACCACGTTTGTCAGCACCTTGGCCGCCGCGCCGAACAGCAGCGCGTATACCGGCAGCCGCTGCTTGCCGATGCCCTGCAGAGCGCCGGTCATCGTCTGCGCAAGCGTGATGAAGATGACCGTGACGGACGCCACGCGCATGATTTGTTCCGCAATCTCAAGCGAATCGGCCGAGATCGAGCGGAACAGCATCGCGATGATCGGCCCGCCGAGCACGAACAGCCCCGCGGCGCACGGAATCCCCACGACCATGCCGAGCCGCAGCCCCATGCCCGCCGCACGACGGACGCCCTTGATGTCCCTTTGCGCGCTTGCGGCGGAGATGGCGGGAACCAGACTCATCGCGAGCGCAACCGAGAGCTGCGCCGGCAGATTGATCAGGGATCGGACGTTGGTGCTGAGGGCGACGTAGCACTGATTGATCTCCGGCTCGGTCATATACGCACCGAGTATGCGGTAGATCATGTCCACGTCCAGCATTGTGGTGATCGGCAGAATGGACGCGCCGAGCGTGATGGGGAGGGCGATGCGCAGGATGTCGGACACGATATGCTCGCCGTAGACCGCCTTGCTACAGGCGCCCGGCGGCATCAGATGCTTTCTGCTGGCGCGTAAAAACACCGCCATGATCGCGAGCGCGACAAATTCGGACACCGTAATGCCGAGGATGAGCCCCGCCGCGCCCCAAACGGGACCCTTGACGATCCAGACGGAGGCCAGATACAGCCCGGCCGCGCATTTGACCGCCTGTTCGGCGATCTGCGATATGCCGGTGCCCGCCATGCGCTGCATGCCCTGCAAATACCCGCGGAAGGCGCACAGGACGGAGACAAACAGCAGCGACGGCGCCAGCATGCGGAAGGCCAGCGCGGCCTCGGGCGCCTTGCAAAGAACCGTGCAGGTGATATAGTCCGCGCCGAAATAGAGGATGGCGGAGGTCGCCGCGCCGATGCCCGTCAGCAGCAGGAGCGAGCGAAAAAACACCTTCCGCGCGCCCGCATAGTCGCTTAGCGACGCACGCTGGGCCACCATGCGGGAGATGGCGGTCGGGATGCCGGAGGAGGCGATGATGAGCAGCCACGAATAGAACGGAAACACGATCTCATAATAGACCATGCCCGTTTCGCCGATTACATCGTATGCCCACATCTTGATGAGCACGCCGATGACCTTGCACAGAATCCCCGCCACGGCGAGGATTGCGGCGCCCTTTACAAAGGAAGCTTTTCCTTTTTGATCCATGCTGTCAGTATAGCAAAGTGCTAAAGAACCTGCAAGCCCGTGACAAAAATCCCGATATTGTCCCGATACATCCCCGGAAGGTCGGCAAGCGGGAGCGGGTTTTTGCCGCGGCCGGCCTCGATGGTATAGCCCGGCAGGTTGTACTGCTGAATGAACCAGTCCTTATATCCCGCAAAGCCGCTCTGATAGGGCGTGTTCTCGACGGGATAGCCGCTGACGGCGGAAAAGCGTTCGGCGATCTCATAGGCGCGCGGCGGGTCGTAATCGAGATATTTCCAGTAGATCACGCTGCCCTGCGTGTGGTAAGACAGCGTCAGAAGGAATTCGTTGTTCTCCGTCAGCTCTGCCATGGCGCGGTTCTCCGGCTCGGCCAGAGGCGCGGTGCCTACAAAATCGCGCGGGCCGGGACGCGTATAGCCCTGCGCATACTTGATCCGCTTTGCCTCCTCCCAGCCGGCGGGATAGCCAAGGTTCAGATCCACGCCGCGGATGTTCGCCTTCCACCCGCTGGGAAATGGGATGGCGGGATAGAAGGAGGCAAGCGCTTTGGCCTGCTCATAATAGCTGTCGCCCGGCGCGAGATATCCGGTCACCAGATCCACGCCGTCGGGATCGACGATCGGCACGGCCACGAGCCGCGTCGCCCGATAGAGCTGACCCGCCTCCGCCCCACCGACTGCGCCGCCCGACGAGACGGCCGCCGCATAATCCTCCAAAAAGCGCAGTAGCAGCGGCACCGTGATCCATTCGTTGGCATGGTGCGCGGCGTTATACATCGCGCTTTTGCCGCCCTCGCCCACGATCACCGCGCGCAGCCGCCTGCCCATGACCGACCTGCCGATTGTGACAAGCGACAGAAACGGATATCGGACGGCAAGCCCCTCCAAAATGAGCTGGACAAGAAAATTGCTGTACGGTACGTCAAACGGGACAAGCGGCGAGAACGGCAGCGGCACGTTGCGTTCGCCTTCCGGGGTATCCTCTGTCCGATAGCCGGACAGGTACGGATAGAGCGCCGCCCAGGTCAGCGTGCCAACGATCCCGTCCTCGGAAAGCCCCGCGCCGCGCTGAAACGCGCGCACGGCGCGCTCCGTCCGCCGGCCGAAGATGCCGTCCAGATCTCCGGGGTCAAACCCCACGCGCCGAAGCGCCAGCTGCAAATAAATGACAAACAGCCCCTGGCTGCCGTATCGCAAAACGGGCATCATCAAAAAAATTACCTCCTGTTCCGTTCGTTACTGCTTGCGTGAAAGCGCCGTCGTGAGCGCCTGATAGATTTCCGGCAGGGTCTGCTCGGCAAATGGGTCGGCCACGCCGTTCCTCTGAAGCACCGACCTTAGCGCGTCCCCGCCGCGCCGCTCCCGAATGCCGAGATACGCCCGAAGCGCCGCGCGCGGCCGCGCCTCAAACCGCTGCCACAGAGAGAGCGCGCCGGTCATGCTGACGGCATAGCTGATGTAATACAGCGGGGAGAGGAACGTGTGATCGATCATGACCCATTCCAGCCCCGAATATCCGTACAGCGCCGTAAAGCCAAAGTCCGCCGCGATGCCGTAATAGGCGTTGTTGAGCGCCGCCACGTCCGCCTCGGGGTTTGCATAGGCCCATTGCTGAAACGTGTCCTCCATGCAGCCGGCAATGACGGCGTACAGGGCGCCAAGCAGCATGTGCAACCGCGCGGCGTGTGCGTACCTGCCGAACAGCGTGCCGTATTCCCGCATCATCAGAAGCTCCAGCCCCTGCGAATCCACCTCGGCCAGATCAAGCGACTGCTGGGCAAACACGTCGTCAGGCGGCTCCGACCAGTAGGAGGCAAAATGCCCGAATTCATGCACCAGCGTAAACACGCTGTCGCAGGTGTCGTTCCACGAGGTGTACAGATATGGCGCGCGGTACGCGGAAAGATAGGTCGTAAAGCTGCCGGTCATTTTCCGGTCGGACACCGACGTATCGTAAAGCCCCAGAGACAGCATGCCATCCCAGGCGGGCAGCAGCGGGGAAAACGAGGCGGACAGCGCCTGCCGCAGCCGCAAAAAGGCGTCGTCCGCGGGGAACGCGGCGCCGTATAAATAGGACAGGTCGTTGGAAAACCCGGCGTAAGCCTCCAGATACAGCGGCACCAGCGTGGTTTTGACGCGCTCGCAAAACGCCGCGGCCTCCTCGGGGGTGTAGTCGCGGCCGTATACGGCGTAGCGATAGGCGGGATAGGAGGCAAAGCCGAGCGCCGCGGCCAGCTCCAGCCGCGCGTCCCGCAGCATCAAAAACAGCGTGCCCGCACGGGCGTTATAGGCGGAATAGTATTTTTCCACCAGCTCAAAATACGACAGGAACGACAGCGTCTCATCCTGCTCGATGTCGGCGCGCGTCCAGCTTTTGCCGCCGTACTCGACGGAGAACGATGCGGGCATACGTTCATATTCCGCCTCCAGCGCGCGCTCGCGCCGCGTGATAGGCAGCACCTCAGGCGACAGCAGCGCATCCCGCGCGCAAAGCGCGGCAAGCTCGCTCTCCGAAAACCGGCAGGCGTTTTCCTGCTCCGATAGCATAAGCGCCAGGTCGATCAGCTGCGTTTCTATCGTGTTGGTTTGTTCCGAAAGCGTTTCATATGCTTCGGCCGCGCCGTTATGCGTCACATCGGCGCAGTAGATCAGATAGGCCTGCGCGGCAGCGCTGTCCAGCGCCAGATACCGCTCCTTCAGCGCGGCGTATCGCTGATCCGCATCCTCCGCCGCGCCCGCCTGCACATCCGCGCCAAGCGCCAGAATATCGCGGGAAAGGGCATCGGCGTCCGGCGGATCGAACACGATGTCCCGATAGGCCGTGCGCCGGGGGGCGCGCGTATCGCATATGCCGAGATAATCGCCCGCTGTGTCGGACAGCGGCACACAACCCACGATCAGCAGGCAGCAGACGGCAAACCACGCAACAAAAGCACGTTTCATGTCAGAGTATACGCGCGCGCTTTCGCCGAAACGACTATTTTTTTCATTGTCATATGCCGCTTTTTATGGTATATTATTTTACTAGATTAAGCAGATCCGAGGTAAACGGATGAAAATTGTGGTATTGGCGGGCGGTCTTTCGCCCGAACGCGACGTATCTCTATCCACCGGCACGGTGGTGACTAACGCGCTGATCGCCGGCGGACACCGCGCGATTCTTGTCGATATGCTGTGCGGCCTGCCTGGCCTTTCCGCCGCGCCCGCTGCGCTGTTTGCCGATGCGGACACGCTGCCGCCGCATCCCGTCGCGGCGGCTGAGCCGGATCTTGCCGCGCTCAAAAAACGGTATCCGGTCGATGATAACGGGTTTGGGCCGAACGTGATGACGCTGTGCCTGGCGGCGGACTGTGTGTTTATGGCGCTGCACGGCGATTCCGGCGAGAACGGCACTGTGCAGGCGCTGTTTGACCGGCACAAGATTCGCTACACCGGCTCGGGCGCGGAGAGCTGCCGGCTGGCGATGGACAAATGGCTGTCCAAACAGGTGTTTTTCCGGGAAGCGATCGAAACGCCCAAGGGCATCCTGCTGAAAAAGGATGTTCCGGTGGACCCGGCGCTGATCCCGCTGCCGTGCTGCGTCAAGCCCTGCTGCGGCGGATCGTCGATCGGCATCACGCTGGTGCGTGACCGCGCGGCGCTCGAGGGCGCGCTGAAGCTGGCGTTTTCGATGGAGGACACGGTGCTTGTCGAGGAGCTGATCACCGGACGGGAGCTTTCCTGCGGCGTGCTTGGCGGCAAGGCGCTGCCTCTGATCGAGATCATCCCCAAGGAAGGCTTTTACGATTACTTCAACAAATACCAGGCGGGCGCCACCACCGAGATCACGCCCGCGCCGCTGCCGCCGGTCATCACCCGGCACATACAGCAGGAGTCCGAGCGCGTATTTGCCGCGCTGGGGCTGTCTGTTTATGCCCGGATTGACTATCTGCTGACGGCAGACGGCCATGCCTATGCGCTGGAGGCCAACACGCTGCCCGGCATGACGCCCACGTCGCTGCTGCCGCAGGAGGCGCAGGCCGTCGGCATCGATTTTACGACGCTGGTCAACACCATCGTCCGCCTGTCGCTGGAGCTCAGGCCATGAAGCCGTATACGCCGCAGCAGATCGTCCACATCACGGGCGGCAGCTTTCGCGGCGACGCGGCGCTCCTTGCGCGCCCCATGCCGCATATCTCCATCGATTCGCGGACGGTCGGGCAGGACGGGCTGTATGTGCCGATCCACGGTCAGGTACACGACGGTCACGCATTCATCGAAAACGCGTTTCAAAGCGGCGCGCTTTTGACGCTGTCGGAGCGGGAGGTGCCGTTTCCGCATATTTTGGTGGACAGCACGCTCTCGGCTTTGCAGCAGATCGCCAAGGACTGCCGCGGCAGGTTCTCTTGCCCGGTCATCGGCATCACGGGCAGCGTCGGAAAGACCACTACCAAGGAGCTTGTATACGCGGTGGTGCAGAGCCAGTACCGCGCCTATCGCACGCCAGGCAACCTCAACAACCAGACCGGCGTGCCGCAGGCGATCTTTGGCATCCCTGAGGACTGCGAGGCAGCGGTGCTTGAGATGGGCACCAACCGCTTCGGCGAGATCGAACGCCTGAGCTACATGACGGAGCCGACGTGCTGCCTGTTTACCAACATCGGCGAGGCGCACATCGAGTTCTTTGGCGATCGGGAGGGGATCTTCCGCGGCAAGACTGAGATGCTTGTGCATAAGCGGCCCGGCGCCGCCGTCATCGTAAACGGCGACGACGATCTGCTGATACAGGTACCCGGCGCGATCCGCTATGGGCTGGACTCCGCGTTTGACGTCTATGCGAACGGCATCCGCGAGGATGGCCTCAACGGCGTGTATTTTGATCTGCATTTTGACGGGCTGTCGCTGCCGGTGTTTGTTGCCGAGCCCGGCAGGCATATGGTTTATAACGCGCTTGCCGCGGCGGCGGTCGGCCGCGCCGTGGGCGTTACGCCCGAGAACATCCTGCGAGGAATCGCCGCCTATGTGCCGCCGGCAGGCCGGATGGGCGTGGAGCATCTTGAAAGGGTCACGCTGCTGAACGATTGTTATAACGCAAACCCGACGTCCGCCGAGGCATCGCTGAAGGTGTTGGGCAAGGCCGCGGGACGGCGGGTGTTTGTGTTTGGCGACATGCTGGAGCTTGGGGAGACCGCGCCCGCGCTGCATGCGCGCGTCGGCGCGTTTGCCCGCGCAAACGGCACAGACCTGCTGGTGGCGGTTGGGCCATTGGCAAAGCATGCCGCAGAAGACAGCGGGTCGTTGTGGTTTCCCACGGTGGACGCGCTGCTTTTCGTGCTGCCGCAGCTTATTTTGGATGGGGATACGATTCTGCTGAAGGCATCGCGGGGGATGCACTTTGAGCGCGTGGCCGAGGCGCTCAGAGCGCTGTAACGCCGCTATAAGCTCATTTGGAACTGGATCAGATGCATACAGGCGCCCTCCTCAAGCAGGAGGGCATTTTTTACGGTGCCGCTTTGGACAAACTCCAGCCTTTTCAGCAGCCGGAGCGCGCCCGTGTTCTCCGAGACGGCTGCGGTCTCGATCTGGCGGTAACCGGCGTCCCGCGCGGCGGCGATCAGCATCCGTCCTAGCATCGTGCCGATGCCCCTGCCCCAACAGGCGCGCAGAACAGCCGCCTCCGCCCGCGCGCGGTGGCGCAGCTTGTGAAACGCGGATACGGGAGAAAGCACGCCGTGCCCCACGATGCGCCGGCTGTTATCGACCGCAACAAACACCGCGGCGCGAGCGCCTTCGTCCTCCGGCAGCAGCTTCGCATACAGGGCCGCCGCGTTCTGCGGCAGGTCGCCCGGCGCGCATAAAAGATACGGCGTCTCGGCGCAGACCGCGCGGAGATATCGAAGCAGCCGCGGCGCGTCCTCCTGACAAAGCGGCCGCAGCGTACAGACGCGGCCGTCGGCCAGATGGATCGTATCCCGGATCGGTTGCATGCGGATTCCTCATTTCAGCTTTTTCTCAAAGGCGATGCGCGGCATCTGCTGCGGCGTGCCGCGGTACAACAGGACTTGGCCGCAAAGCGCAAACCCGTGCCGCGCCGCCACATGCCGCATGGGGATATTATCTGCATGCGTGTCCACGCGTATGCCGGCGCAGCCCGCGACCTTTGCCGAATCCTCTGCAAAGTCCATCATTTGGTCGGTCAGCCCCGTGCCGCGCAGATCCTCGCGCACAGCGATGCGATGGATGACCGCATACGGCCCCGCTGTCAGCCATGCGCCGCCGGTCAGCGTCCGATAGCTTTCCTCGTCGCCGAAGCGCACCGTGATAACGCCCGCGATGCGTTCGTTGTCCAAAAAGAGATGACATGCGCCGTCCGCGATGTCGGATGCGAAAGCGGATACGGGCGGATAGCCGTCTTGCCACTGATCGACGCCCTGCCGCGCAAGGTATGCCTGTGCGCCGCGCACGATCTCCATGATCTGATTCAGCTCCGCCGTTGTTGCCCTGCGATGCTCCATGGTTTTAGGTTGCTCCTTTCAATCCGTTTCCATCATACTGTTTCCGTCAAACCCTCCGGCGTGAGCGTCAGCACGCGCGTACAGACCTCGGAAAGGTATCTTCGATCGTGACTGACGCTGATGATCGCGCCGCCGAACGACGAGAGAATGCCGCGCACGACCGGGTTTGACAGCGGGCTGAGGTTGCGCGTGGGCTCGTCCAAAATCAGCACGTCATAGCCGCCCAGCACCATCTGCAAAAACAGCAGCTTGGCGCGCTGGCCGCCGGACAGGGCGGTGACAGGGGAGACCATCTCGTCCCTTGTGAACTTGACGCTGCCGAGATAGGTGCGCGCCCGGGTCAGATGCGCCTTGTCGCCGTCCGGCGCAAGCAGCGAAACAGGCGTTTCCTCCGGCGGCAGACTCAGCAGGTAATTCTGCGGCATGTAATACGCGGCGATATCCCCGCGCGGCAGCAGAACGGCCGCGATGTCGCCAAGCAGCGTCGTCTTGCCTGCGCCGTTTCGCCCGGTTATGCCGATGCGCTCACCCCCGCGCACGGTGAGGGAGACGTCGCGGGCAAGAACATGCCCGCCCGCGCAAAGCTCCTTGCAGGCATAGCGCAGCACCTCCTTGCCGCGCGGCAGCCGGACCGGCGGAAAGCTGAGGTCGATCTCGTCCTCAAAGACGGGCGCGGGGGTCAGCCGCTCCTTCTCCCGCTCAAGGCGTTTGCCCTGCGACTGGACGGCGTGCATCTTTTTCTTGAGCAGGCGGCCGCCGGACGGATCCCCACGCGAGACGTTGCGCTGCGCCGTTTCTACCTGCTCATAGATGCGGCGATGGCGCGCCTCCTTTTCCGAAAAAGCGGCGTGCTCCTTGCGGCAGATCTGTTCCTGCCGGGAAAAGGCGCGAAGGCGCGTCTCGGCATATGCCCGGTACGGCAGGCGGGTAAAGGTGCTCCGCGCTTCCTGCTTGAGGTGCAGATGCTCCAGATGCACCACGGCGTTGGCCGTGCGTTCCAGCAGCGTTTCGTCATGCGAAACGTACATAAGGGGGATGCGGCAGGTCAGCAAAAACTGCTCCAGCCACAACAGCGTTTCGCCATCAATGTCGTTTGTAGGCTCGTCGAGCAGCAGCAGCTCCGGCTCCCTTGCCAGCAGCACGGCCAGCTGCAGCTTGACCTTTTCCCCGCCGGAAAGAAGCGACAGCGGCCGGCGGTCGAACGGCAGCGAGCCCGGCAGACCCAGCGTATCCGTCAGCCGGCGCACAAGCCCGGGATCCATGTCGTTGTCCGCGCCCGCCCGGTCGACATATTCCGCCGCGGACAAAGCGAGCGCAGCGGGTGGCAGCTCCTGCGGCAGAAACCCCATGCGCCGGGGGCGCTGCAGCACGCTGCCGGATGCGCGGACAAAATCCTCCGTCAGCGCAGGATCATAGAGATATTTGATCAGGGTGCTCTTACCGTTGCCCTCCTCGCCGACAACGGCGACGCGATCCCCCGCGTTCAGGGCAAAGCTCAGAGAATCCACCAGCACGCGGTCGTTGTCGCGCCGCGTCAGCGTCAGGTTTTTGACTTGCATGTGACCTCCTGTCCTTGTTCACAGAGACGGACATGCGGGCAACAAAAAAGAGGCGTCCCGATGCGCCCTGACCCGCCTGTCCGCAAAAAAACATGCCCCCGGGCGTTTAACTGCCCGCGGCGGCTGCGTTTTTGGAATCGGCAAGGGTCATCTGCGCATCCTCTCACCCCTCAATAACATTTTTTCTTATTATATCACATTGCAGCCATTTGGCAAGACGGCAAAAGCATGCTATACTGTGCGCATGAACAATCCATGGCGAAGGTGCATCTGCGCGCTTTGGCTGGCGCTTGCCGCGGCAGCGCTGTTGGGCTGCGCGGGCGCGGGGGACAACCCAGTCCTGCATGCCGAGTCCGTCGCGCCCCGTGACGCGCTGATCCGCATTGCGGCGCCGTCCGCAACGCCGTCGGCCGTGCCCGAGCCCTCGCCCACGCCCAAATATCCGACGCCCACGCCCGTCGTCACCTATGTCCCCATCCCGCCGTCCACGCCGCGCCCTGACAACGCCACCGCGGCGCCGACCCCCGCATGGGCGACGCCCTTTCCCTCGCCCGACGGACTGGCATCGGTTGCCGTGCCCAAGCAGGTCGAGATGGTGACCGTCAACAAGAAAACGACCGTCAACGGTTCGTTGCTGGCCGTCTCCTGGCACATTGGGTTTGTCCAGCCCGGCGAACGCTATCGGCTGCTGCTGGACTGCGGAGAGTATTATCGGATCGATTACAACGGGCAGAAGGGCTATATCCGCAAGGACAGCGTGGCGCTTTCGGCCGTGCGCACCGCGCAGACAGACGATATTGTCTATACCATGGGCTCCTGGAACGTACACAATCTTGGGCAGGGCACCCGGGTGGAGCAGGCTGCCGCGCTGCTAAGGGAGCTGGATCTTGACGTGGTCGGCATTCAAGAGATCGACAACGGCACCGTCCGCGCGGGCGGACGGAACCTCACGCGGCTGCTTTGCGAGGCGGCGGGTTATCCCTACTGGTATTTTTCGCAGGCCACCGGCTATGACGGCGGCGCATACGGCACGGCCATTCTGTCAAAATATCCGATTCTTGCGTCCCAGACCATTCCGCTCGAGGTTGCGGCGGGCAATGAGCGGCGGTCGATGGGCTATGTGCTCATTTTGACGCCCTCCGGCGCCGCGCATGTGTTCAACACGCATCTGTGCCCGTCCCAGATGTGCTATAAATCCGTCAACCTGATGTCCTTCCGCTATGAATTGACGCGGACGGGGCTGTCGCAATATGTCGTTTCCGGTGATTTTAACGTGTCGCCCGGCAGCATGTCGCCGCTTGTCCCGTTCGTTTCCTTCGCCAATGTAACCGCCAACACCTTTGGCGACGGCACGGTGCCGAAGATATTGGACAACATTCTTTACGCGGGCGTGCAGGTGTACGACGTAAGCATTGCCGATACGGTGGAAAGCGGGCTTTCCGACCACCGGCTGGTGTCGGCCACCGTGCTGATCCGCCGGTAGCCGCCGCGCGCAGCCGTCGCATCCATAACAAAACAAAAAGCGTTCTGCCGCCTGACAGGACGCTTTCCTTTATTCTGATCGAATGGCACGGGGTGAAACGGGATGGCACGGGATGGCAAGAGAGGCGGGACGGGGCGCGCTGCAGGCTAGTCGGCGCCAATGGCGTCGTTCTGCCGGCGCAGCTCTTTTTCCAGCTGTCGCTCCCGATAATGCAGCCAGTCGCCTTTGGTGTAGTAGATGATAAATACGATGCTGCTGACCGTCCAGGTGATGGGGTAGACCCAGAACACCAGCCGAATATCATGATAGAACGGCAGAATGCCCTTGAGGATGATCATGCGAAGCACGCACCAGCAGAACGTCATGACCAGCATCGGCACGGTGGATTTGCCCGCGCCGCGCAGAACGCCCGCCATGCCGTGCGACAGCGCGACAAGACAGTAGCCAAAGACGATGTTCCGCGCCATCATGGTGCCGTAAGCGATCACCTCCGGGTCCTTGTTGAAGATGGAGATCAGCCACGGCGCGACAAGATAGATCACGCCGCCCATCAGCTCCGTAAACGCCATCACCGTGATCAGCCCGTAGCGCGCGCCCTTTTTGACGCGGTCGTATTTTCTTGCGCCGATGTTCTGCCCCACAAACGTGGTCAGCGCCATGGCAAAGCTTCCGGACGGCATCAGGGCAAAGCCGTCGATCTTGTTGTATGCGCCGCAGCCCGCCATCGCCATCGCGCCAAAGGAGTTGATGCTGGCCTGCACCACGACGTTTGACAGCGACACGATGCAGTTTTGCAGCCCGCTCGGCAGCCCGATGACAAGGATCTGCTTTAACTCATACCGATCCAGACGGAGCTTGTTCAGCCGCAGCCGGTAAGGCGCGTCGTCCGTCATCAGCGCGCGGAAGGTCAGCAGCATGCTGCACGTCTGCGCAATAACGGTCGCCACCGCCACGCCCGCAACGCCCCAGCGGAACACGCCCACAAACAGCAGATCCAGCAGGATGTTGACGATGGTGGAAGCGATCAGATAGTACAGCGGGCGCTTGGAATCACCGACCGCCCGGAATATGCCGCTGCCCATGTTATAGAGCATGGTCGGCGTGATACCGGCAAAATAGATGCGGAAATACAGCACAGACAGGGGCATGACCTCCTCGGGCGTGTCCATCCATCTGAGCAGCGTCGGCACAAAAAACACGCCGACCGCGGTCATCAGAACGCCCGCGATCAGCCCGGCCAGCACCGTGGTGTGAACGGCCTTTTCGACCCGATCCGGCTCCTCCGCGCCCCAGTGCTGCGCGATGACGACGCCCGCACCCACCGATATGCCCATGAACAGGCTGGTGATGAGGAAGATGATCGAGCTGGACGAGCCCACCGCCGCCAGCGCGTCGCTGCCGATGAACTGGCCGACAATGACCGAGTCGCAGGTGTTATAAAGCTGTTGGAACACGTTGCCCAGCAAAAGCGGCAACGTAAAATAAATCAGCTGACGGAAGATCGGGCCTTCGGTCATCAGCATGGCCTTTGCGGATGGAATGGGTTTTCGGACGTGTTCGTGATGAAACATAAAAAAATACCCTCTGCGCACTGCGCACAGAGAGTATCATATCCAAATCGAAGCACGGATGCAAGCGATTTGTGCCGATTTTACACGGATCCGTATCAAAATGCGCAATCGCCCGCGCCACACCGCGTTCGTCCCGCCCCGCGCCCCTACGGGGGCGCGAGGCGGGAGGGACGGTTGGCATAGCTAAGCTCCGCGCGGGTCATGCCGCGGCCGTGATCGGTCACTGTGATCCTGCGGCCGCCCGCGTACAGCTCGATGGGTGCATCCGGCGCGGACGCCCGCCGTGCGTTTTGGAGAAGATTGTTGACCAGCGACTGCAAAAGCGCGGGATCGCCCAGGATTGTGTGCCGCTCGACCCGGCAGACGGTATGGGGATAGGTCTGCTGCACCCGCAAAAACAGTTCGCCCACATCCACGGGCACAAAGCCCGCCGCGTCCTCCCCAAGGTCGTGCATCGCAAGCAGCTTTTCCGATACGTCGGCCAGCCGCCGGCTTTCCGCAATGATATATGACGTCGCCTGATACCGCTGCTCCTCGCTTAGGCGCGCGCTTTGCAGCGTCTCGGCGTATCCGCGCATGACGGTCAGCGGCGTGCGCAGCTCATGGGCGAGCCGGCTGACGGGCTGGTTGATCCGGCGCATCAGCACATACAGCGACACACAGAGCGCCAGCGCGACCCCCGCGCCCGCCAGCACCGCCGTCCATGCCTGCCGCCCCACCAGCGCCGTTTCGGCCGCGACAGGCTTGGCAAATACGAGGGTATAGCCGGTGGGCAGCCTGTCGGTCACATACAGCAGCATCGTCTCGCCTATGCGGGCAAAGCCCGTGTGCCCGGGCTCCGCCGGTGCGTCCGCCTCCAGCGTGTCGTAGATCACCCGGCCGTCCTGCGCAACCTTGAAAAGCAGCCCCGTCTTTGCATAATAGGCCAAAAACGCGCCGATCGCGCTATCCCGACGGCTTTCGCCCACCAGGGCAACGGTGCTGCCAAGCGCCTCGGCGATGACGCGCTCCTCCCGGATGCCCGCGTCCCGCGTGGCGCGCACGATCGCGCGGATGGACGGTGCGGTGATGCAGAACACGCAGACATACAGCACCGCCGTACACAGCAGAGACGAAAGCAGGAAGGTTTTTTGCCAAAGTTTCATAGTGTTCAGTCCTCAAACCGGTAGCCGGTTTTGTATACGGTATGAATGCGATCCTCAAGATGCAGCTTTTTGCGGAGCTTTTGAATATGCACGTCCACCGTGCGCGATTCGCCCACAAAGCCGGAGCCCCACGCCTCGGACAGCAGCCGCTGGCGCGACAGGGCAATGTTGCGGTTTTCGATCAGAATCTCCAGCAGCGTAAATTCCTGCGGCGTCAGCTCCACCGGCCTGCCCGAAAGAAACGCCTGCTTTGCTTCATACTGTACGGTCAGATCCCCAAGCTGATACGATGTCTCCGCCCGTCTGGTGCGCCGCAGCACCGCCGCCGTGCGCATCAAAAGCTCCGCCACCTCGAACGGCTTGACGATATAGTCGTCCGCGCCCAGGCCAAAGCCGCGCATCTTGTCGATCACGGCGCCGCGCGCGGTCAGAAAGATCGTTGGCACGTCGCGCACGCGCTCAAGCACGGCAAAGCCGTCCATATCCGGCAGCATCACGTCCAGCAGCATCAGGTCAAACGCCTCCTCCGCGGCGTGTGAAAGCGCCTCACGGCCGTTTTTTGCCTGCGTGCAGACGTGCCCCGTCATCCGAAGGTTCAGCGCAACGAGGTCGCTGATCGCGCGCTCGTCCTCCACGATCAAGATTTTTGCCATATCCGGTTTTCTCCCTTCACCCCTGGCCGCGCCGGCCGGAAAACGGTGGTCGCGTCATCCGCTTTGTCCCTATTCAGCATACCAGACGGCATGTTACCGTGTTGTAAAAATTGCGCCCTATTGCACGCAGATTCGCGCGTGGCGGATAAATTCCGCGGCGGCGGCCGACGGCTTCTGCCCGACGTTGACGGCGATGCCAAGGTCGCGGTAGGCAAGCGGCTTTAGGGGCTTTTTGACGATGCGCCGGTCGCTGTGCTGCATGACAAGCTCGGGCAGGATGCTGACGCCAAGGCCGTTTTCGACCATGGCCATGACGGCATAATCGTCCGTGGTGGACAGCTGCGGATGTTGGATCTGGGGGATGTACCGCTCCGCCCACGCCTCCACGCGTCCGCCGGACTCCATCTCCCATATAAAAGGATAGCGGGAAAGATCTTCGGTCGAGATGGCGTCCTTCTCCACCAGCGGATGCCCCTCCGGCATGATGCCCAGGATCGGGTCGCGCGCCAGGTATTCGATCGTAAACGGGTTCTTGGTCGGGATCTCCACAAACGCGCAGTCGATCGTGCCCTCCGTCAGCCATTTTTCCAGCTCGTCGTCCGTGCCGTTCCACATCTCGACGCGGATCTTTGGATAATCGCCGCGGAACGACTTGAGGATCGCCGGCACCCATTGCACCGAGACGCTCGTGAACGACCCCACGCGCAGCGTGCCGCCCATCAGCCCGCGCAGCTCCGTCACCCGGTTTTCAAGCACGCGCTCGCGGTCGCATACCGCGCGGATCAGCGGCAGCAGCTCCTCCCCGTCACTCGTCACGCCGACGCCGCCCCGCCCGCGCTGCAACAGCTGCAGCCCCAGCTCCGTCTCCAGCGCGTTCAGCATATGGCTCACGCCCGATTGCGTATACCCCAGAGCGTCCGCCGCCTTGGTCAGGCTCTTGAGCTCGGCCGTTTTGAGAAAGGCTTCGTATTTGGACAGGTTCATCCCCACACCCCCTATTTTGGTTTACATGCTAAAATGACATGATTTTTATGAAATACATGCGGTTGCTTAATGGTTACAAGGGCAGTATACTATAACCAGAAAGAGAAAGCAAGGGCAAGGAGGGCAGCAGGATGAAGAGAATGTATGGAAACGACGGCGATCAGCAGCAGAGCACGCTGCGGGAGCAGATTCGGATATATCAGGTGAGGAGGATCTGACCTATGGGACGCATTGCCGCACTTTTGGAAGAAATGTTCGCCGTGCCGCGCCGGCAGTACCTTGCGGATGCCGCCCTGTTTGATATGCAGATGGTGCGCGTGGACCCCAACCTGTACGGCTGTGTGATCCGCTGATAAGGGCGGAACGGGCGCAGCAACAAAAACAGGCACAAAACTGATTTTTTGAACGGAGGATTTGGAATATGAAACAGTATCTTGAGAAGATTTGCGGCGGCAGCGTCTGCCGGTTCCGCACAGCGAAGACCCTGGAGCACATGAGCATGGCCGGCAAGAACCCCGTCCTGTACGGATTCACGGTTCGCGGCTAAGACCCGACGCCCCGCTGCCCGCCCGCCCTTGCGGCGGGCAGACAGGCACGGGATGCAAAACGGGCGGCCCCAATGCGGGGCCATCACACAAGGAAACAAAAAAACACCCGCCGGGCGAGATCGATCGCTTTCGGCGGGTGTTTTCCGGTAAGCTTTGGCTCATTCTGCGCGGTTGCCGGTCTTAACGCCGGCGTTCATTTTTTTGATTTTGCTTTTCCACACCAGATATTGGATCAGCCATACGAAAACGAATATCGCAACAAAGATACCCACATATGACAGTATACCGGCTGCGGTATGCTTCATCCAATTTGTAACGTAAGCAATGGGGAACACAACTGCACAGGCAATCGCAAAGTAGATGCCGCTTTGTTTGACAAGACTCCACGCATCCATCTCCCAAATGACGGAAGCCATCGCAAATCCGGAACCCATGATGCCGCAAAGCACCGTTTGAAGAACAACGGCGTTCAATTCATTGCCCGTTGTCGCAATCAGTTCGGCAGTGACAGGATAGAATGCGCCGTCGCCGACACAGACGGAGATAAGCACGGTAATGACAAAACCGATTGCAATGCCGAGAGGAAACCCCAACAGTCCGCGCAGCGCTATGTTTTTCTTCATTTTTACCACCTCATATTCCTAACAGTTGTTTGATTTTGGCCACAAACCGTCGTGAGACATAGGTAACCGTTCCGTTGGACAGCGCAACGCGAATGGTTCCCGCAAAGCTTACATCAAACCCTTTGACTTTCTTCAGATTGATGATGTCCGAGTTGGAGATACGCACAAAGGAATGGCCGTCCAGCCGTTCCTCAACCTCGTACAGCCGCAGACGAAGCGTATACGCGCCGTGATTCGTTTCCGCAAGCACCTTGCCCGACCCGGCGAAAACGCGGTAGATATCGGACGGCTCCAGAACCTCGACCATATCGTCCTTAAAGCCCGCAATCATCCGCGGCGGTTCGTCAGAAAGCCTTTTTACGATTGCATGGATCGCATCGGTCATCTTGTCCGTCACGATGATCACCTTGGTTTCTTTGCAGGCTTCATCTATTTTGATTTCAATTTGCATTTGCTCGCCTCCCTCTTGCTCCGGTTACAGTATAAGGAAATCGGAAACGGATTTCCACCGATTCTCGACAGGTGGTCGTTTTTTGGACATAGCCGGTAAAATTATGTACGGATCTTCCTGCAAGCATCCGGCCTTTGCCCTGCCGCGCCAAGCGGAGAAACCACGCTGTGCAGGCGCTGCTTTCTTCCGAAAATTATCGCGTTGCGGATTGTCAGTGATGCGCGGGATGATATAATAGGAGATATCCCGGTCTCTGTTGGACGCCAATCGCGCAGGCAGGCGCGCCTATATACAGCGCCATATCGAACGAAGGAGGACGCAGCGCATGTCGCATCCGTACAAAGGGTTTGAACCCAAGTGGTTCCGTGAAAAATTCTCGGATCGCAGCTACCGCTCCATATTCAAGTGGGGCGGATATGACCAGATCAAGCCGCCGCGCGAATCACTCTATAAGCTGATGAAGGAAAAGTTTGATCTGGACGACAGCGCGTTTGCGCATTATACCGAGGATCTGGGGCTCAAGGACGTCGCGTTTGACATCCCCGTCCGGCTGACGGAGAGGCAGCTTGCCGCGCTTGGGGAGATCTGCGGCGCGGAGTATGTTCGCACGGACGATTATGCGCGGCTGTCCGTTGCATACGGAAAAACCATGTATGACCTCATGCGCCTGCGCAACGGGATCGTGGAGAACGTGCCGGACGCGGTCGTATACCCCGACAGCCGTGAGCAGATCGAACAGCTTGTCGCGTTCTCCGTGCGCGAGCATGTGCCGCTGTATGTCTACGGCGGCGGCTCCTCGGTCACGCGTGGGGTGGAGTGCGTAAAGGGCGGCATTTCGCTCGACATGCGGCTGCGCTTCAACAAGGTCATCGCGTTCAATGAGATCGATCAGACGATCACGGTGGAGGCCGGCATGAGCGGGCCCGAGCTGGAAAAGGCGCTCAACCAGGCGCAGACGCGCTTTGGCGCAAAGCATGCCTATACCTGCGGCCATTTTCCGCAGAGCTTTGAATATTCGTCCGTCGGCGGCTGGGTCGTCACACGCGGCGCGGGGCAAAACTCGACCTATTACGGCTGCATTTCGGATATCGTGCTCGGGCAGGAATACGCCACGCCCGTGGGAAGGATCCGGACGGACTCCTATCCCCGCAAGGCGACCGGCCCCGATCTTGGCCAGATCATGATGGGCAGCGAGGGCACGTTCGGCGTGCTGACGCATGTGACGCTCAAGGTATTTCGGCACATGCCCAAAACCGTCAGACGCTTTTCCTATATGTTTCCAAACTGGGAAACGGCGCAGGCGGCCGCGCGCGAGATCATGCAGTCGGAGGCGGGCTATCCCTCGGTCTTTCGCCTGTCCGATCCGGAGGAAACGACCTGTATGCTAAGGCTTTACGGTGTGATGGACACGCCGCTGCGGCATCTGTTCCGTGCGCGGGGGTTCCGGGAGGACGAGATGTGCCTCTACCTGGGCTTTACGAACGGGGAGGAGGGCTTCTCCAGAAACTGTGCAAAGCATACCAGGCAGGTTTGCAGAAAATTTGGCGGTCTGAGCCTTACCGGCTACGTCACCAAAAGCTGGGAAAAGGGACGCTTCAGCGACCCGTTTTTGCGCGACACCGTGCAGGATTTTTCGGTGGTGATTGAGACGATGGAATGCACGGTGAACTGGAGCAACCTGCCCAAGGTGCATGCCGAAGTCCGCGCGTTTGTCAAGGCGCGGCCACACACGATCTGCATGACGCATATGAGCCATGCCTATCCGCAGGGCTGCAATCTGTACTGGATCTTCATCACGAGGATGAGCGACCCGGAGGAGTTTTGTGCCTATCACGCGGGGATTTTGAACGCGATCCAAAAAAGCGGCGCGTCCATGAGCCATCACCACGGCATCGGCAAGATGTTCGCGCCGTGGCTCGAAGGGTCGCTGGGCAGCAACGAATATGCCGTCATCCGCGCGCTGAAGGAGCATTTTGATCCCGATTATCTGATGAACCCGGGCGGAACCCTCGGGCTGGATCTGCCGAAGGAGCAGACCGTCATGCGCGACTGAGGCGCGCGGGGGCGGGGGAGCCGCTAGATCTTGTGCGGGCGGCGCAGCATCATCACGAGCAGGGACAGAAGCGTGCCGCGGCGCATGTTCCACGGCTTGCCGCGGTCATACGTCTGCCGCGGACGGAAGGCCGCCACCTCATGCGGCGCCAGCGTGAAGAAATCCCGGTCGGCCACAAAGAAGCTGGCCTCTTTGCCGACCTCCAGCGTGCCGATGTCTGCCTCCTCCCCGAGCGCGCGCGCCGGGTTTTTTGTATAGCAGCAAAACGCCTGATACGGCGTGACGGATTCCTCCGGCCGAAAAAACTGCACCATGCCCAGCATCTGTAGGTACGGGTCCAGCTCCTGCACGGGCGAATCGCTTGAGCCGCAGACGCACACGCCCGCCTTGATCAGCGAGCCGAAGCGCAGCAGGCGGAGGGTCTCATCCGGCAGATACTGCTCGTAGGTATGCAGATACCGCTTGTCAATCCATGCGTAGCCCGGCTGCATCATCACGGCAAAGCGCCCGCTTTGATAGGCCGAAAACGCCTCGTCGGAGGGAAACTCGCCATGCTCCACGCGGTGGAAGCGCCCGGACTCCGTTCCGTTTAGCGCGGCGGCGATGCGGCAGATGGCGGCGTCGCCGATCGCATGGGACGCGATCTGATAGCCCTTCTCATCCGCCTCGCGGACACGCGCGTCAATAAACTCCTGCGTGTAGTAACAGGGCGACGTTTCGCCCGTGTCGCGGTAGGGGGCGTCAAACGCGGCGCTGTGCGCGCCGCACGCGCCGTCCATCTCCCAGTCGCCGCAGCCGCCGATGCGCGGATGCAGCTGATATTTGCGATATCGCTCAGCCCGCTTGACGTCAATATACTGAAAATAGATCCTTACGCGCAGGCGCATGCGCCGCGCAAGCTGCACCATCAAATAGGTGACAGGGTCCCGGGGGGAATCGCCGTTGCCCTCGAGCGCGCCGACATGCGTGATGCCGTAGGCCGCGCAGGCGTTCTCCACGTTGGCGATGCCGCGCGCAAGCAGTGAGGGCGTGACCTCGCTTGCAATCAGGTCGGTCAGCCGCCCCTGAATGCGCTCGTGCGCTTCGCCCGTCAAAACGCCGCTGTGACCCGCTGACGCAATGCCCAATTTGTCCAGCATCGCGGTGGAGAGCGCGCTGGCGTGGCCGTCGATGGTATACACAACAACCGGGCGGCCGCCGCCCCAATCGTCCAGCTCCTCCCGCGTGGGCAGACGCCGTTCTTCGATGGCGCTCATGATATAGCTGTTGGCGGTGACGATGGCATGCTTTTTCTTGCCGGCGGCAAAGGCGCGCAGCTTTTTCTCCACCCCTGCGAGCGTGTGCGGCTCCACCCCGCCGGACTCCAGGGTGCAGACGTCAAAGCCCGCAGCGGCCATGACAATCGTATACATCAGGTGCGTGTGGCCGTCGATCAGCGTCGGATACGCATGCCCGCCGCCGAGATCCACCGCGCGGCCAAACGTGCCCTTTTTGGGGCGCTCCCGAGTCAGGCCCGTGATGCGTCCGTCTTGTGCCAGAAGATAGGAAAAGGTCTCCTCTTGGGTTCTGCCGGTGTGAAACAGCGCGTTTTCGTACAATACCGGCTTTCTCATATCCCCATCACGCTCCCCACCGCCATCAGAAGATAGGCGGCGATGATCGCGATTTGGAAGCCTGTGCCGCCCCATACGCCCAGGATCGAGCCCTCGACCTCCCGCCGCGCGTTGCGGTATGCGGGGATGACCATCACTGCGACAATGATCGCAATGGCGCCGCCCGCCACCTCCAGAAAGTCCAGAAACCCGCCGAGGTTCAGCAGAGCCAGCACCAGCGACGGCAGCGTGGAAAGCAGCCAGCAGAGCCGCTCGTTCCATCTGAACTGCTCGCGCACAATGCCCGCCAGCGCCAGCGAGATGGACCAGTATGTCGTCAGCATCGCCAGCACCGTAAACACGCCGCCCACAATCTTTGCCCAGGCGCCGATGCCGGCGCTCCAGCCGGTCATGGCGACCTCCGTTACCTCGCGGGAGGCAATCAGCGCGCAGAATGTGATAATGACGATCAGAATGAAATTGTTGCCGAGACCCAGGAACACCGCCTTGCGAACCTTGCCGGCGTCGCCGCCCAGTCCCTCAACCGCCTGCGGAATGGAGAAGAACGCCGAAAATGCGAACATCGCCATGCCGTAATAGGCAAGGCCTGCGCGCAGGGTGCCCGTTTTCACGGGCAGGGCATGCGGCTCCACCGTAAAGGAAAACACGGCCAGCACCGCGATCAGCGCAAAAATGACCGTGACCATGATCTTCTCGCTTACGCCAACCGCCTTGAGCCCAAAGAGAACGACCGACGCGGCCAGAACGTAAAAAATCAGCTTTGCCACCAGCGCGCCGATCGGCAGCATGCCGGCGAGGACATCCGCCGCACCTGCGATATAGGCCGCAAGATTCGCGCAGAGCACCACGGCCATCAGCGCAAAGAACGCGATGGTCAGCGGCGTCTTGGCCTTGCCGCGAAACAGGAACCGGGAAAAGACCGAAACGATCTGCGCGCCCGCTCCGCACTTGACGGCCACCTCGGCGATCATCATGTGCAGCAAAAAGCTGGCCAAAAACGCAACGATCAGGATCACCGAAGCCATGTATACGCCATTCTGCGCCGCCAGATACGGCATGGCCAACACGCCGCCGCCGATCCCGTAGCCGGTGATGATGCATGCCGCTTCCCATACGGTCAGCTGCTTTTTCTTCTGCTCTGCCTGTTCCATAACGCCCCCGTTTTTTCCTTTATCATATCACAAATATTGCACGGCGCAACAGAAAGACGCCGCGCCCGCATTTTGCTGGGCACAGAGGCGGGGCAGCTGCCGCAAGAAACAGAAAAACGGCGGCAAAAAGCCGCCGCATCGCTGTGCATGCGGGGATCACCGGCTCACTGAAATCGGTAGCTTTCGGCTACGGCCGTCTCGCAGAAGGCGTAGAAGGCCTGCCAGTCATAGAAGCGCATTTCCGTGCCGTCCGAAAGGCATACGCCCGAGACGACCTTGTTCGGATGATCCACCCAAATGCGGATGATGTCAGATACATACATGGTTTTCACACTCCCTATATAAAGACGCGACAGTGCCCCTTTTTGTTGCACAGCGTCAAAAAAAGGATATCTCTGCGCCGGATGCGGCCGCTTGCCGGGATGAGGCACGGAAGATATCGCGCAAAGGCAGACGGTGTTCGCCGGATTTTCCACGGTTTTTTCACATTCCGTCCCTTGTTTGTTCGCGTACAAATGCTACAATCTATGTATCGGGAGGCGGGGCGTAGACTGCTCCGCCGGGAAAGGAAAGCGCAGGAATATGCGGTTTCGGGAAAGAATGGCACGGTTTTTTCAGGGGCGCAACGGCAGCGACGGGTTTTCTCAGTTTCTGTCGTGGGTCGGGTTTATCCTGGTGTTTGTTTCCCTATTCACCCAGAGCGCGGCGGGCGGACACCTGTCAATCGCGCTGTGGGCGCTGGGGCTTTTGACGATGTGCTATGCGCTGTTTCGGACGTTTTCGCGCAGGATTGAGAACAGACGGCGTGAGAACGCCGCCTATTACCGCGCGCGGAACGCGTTTACGGGCTTTTTCAAGCGGCTGTGGCACAGGGTGCGGGACACGGGAAAATTCAAGTACTTTATCTGTCCCACATGCAAAGCGCGGCTGCGTGTGCCGCGCAAGAAAGGCCGCGTCAAGGTGACCTGTCCCAAGTGCGGCGAATGCTTTCTGGGCACGACCTGACGGAACTGCCGTTTACACGCGACATCATACGGAACGGAAGGAGATGCGGCCATGTGTGATACGATCGGCTTTTCCTCGGGCGGAACGGCCTTCTTTGCAAAGAACAGCGACAGGAGCGCCAACGAACCGCAGGTGCTGCGCTATTTCCCGCCGGCGATCCACCGGGAGAAAACGCTGCGGACCACCTATCTGTCCGTCGATCAGGTGCGGGAGACGCACGGCCTGATCCTGTCCCAGCCGACGTGGCTGTGGGGCGGCGAGATGGGCGTCAACGATTGCGGCGTGTGCATCGGCAACGAGGCCGTCTTTACCCGCGGCCGGTATCAAAAGACCGGGCTGATCGGGATGGACATGCTCAGACTGGCGCTGGAGCGCGGCGAGACCGCGGGCGCGGCGGTCAGCATTCTGCTGGATCTGCTGGCGCACTACGGGCAGGGCGGCAACTGCGGCTATGACCATGATTTTTACTATGACAACAGCTTTCTTGTGATTGACCGCAGCGAGCTGTACGTACTGGAAACGGCGGGACGGCACTGGGTCTACCGGCGCACGCCGCGCGCCGCGATATCCAACCGTCTGTCCATCGGGCGGGACGGCAGCGTGTATGACGACGGCAAGCCGTATGACTTTCGCGCGCGGTTCTCCGATCCGCTCTACACAACGTTTTCCGGCTCCGGCCGCCGTGGAAAAATGACATCGGCAGCGCTATATACGGCGACCGACGCCTATGACTGCATGCGTATCCTGCGCGGGCACGCGCCCGACGTCAAAAATCCGTTTGCGGCGGGCAGCGTCAAAAGCCCCTGCATGCACGCGGGCGGTATCGTGGGCGATCACACCACCGCGTCGCTGGTGGTGGAGCTGGGCGACCGGATGCACCTGTACGCCACCGGCAGCTCCACGCCCTGTCTGTCGCTCTATAAGCCGGTCGCCTTTGGACAGACGGTTTCGCCGCTCTTTGCGCCGGGCGACCCCACGGGCGCGGCGTACTGGTACGCGCGTGAGCGCTTTATGCGCAGCTGCATCGGCAAGATCATCCCAGCCGAGTATTATCTCGAGCGCGACACGATGGAGAACGGCTGGCTGCATGACGCGGCGTATCTCTCCGGCGCGGCGCTGAAGGAGCTTTGCATCGACGCGGCCGAAAAGGAGCGCGTGTTTTATGAGAAATGGAGCGCTGTCCCCTTGCGGCCGGCACGCGCCGACGCGCGCTTTTTGCGCTACTGGCGGGACAAGACCGCTGTGCTGGAGCGGGAAGCCGCGGGCGACCCCGCCGGGGAGGCGGCGCCTGCCGAGCCCGGCACGGCCGGATAACCGCAGCGCAGGCGTGCTTGAAAAAACACTCGATATAACAAACAACGCCTCCGTGTCGGGGGCGTTGTTTGTTATATCAATATGGGCGCTTGTTTGGCGGGTTAGGCGCCCTGACGCGTTTCGCCGGGGATAAGCCCCGCGCGGCGCAGGGCAAGCACGATCAGCGGCACGAGCACGATCTGCACGGCAATGCCAGGCAGGGCGCGGACAAACGCACCGGTCCAGAACGCCGCAAGCGTGAACGCGCCGCCGGACAGCCCCATGATTAGCCACATGGCAAGACCCCATACCGCCCTGCCGCCAAGCATGGCCAGCAGCAGCGAAAGATACAGATAACCGGTTTTTTTCGGAAACGCACGGCAAAGCAGTCCGCTTAGCATGCCGTATGCCGCCAGCTCAAACGCCATGGCCGCCGCGGTCGGCATCATCGGCGGCATGCCGAGGATCGCGCTTCGCAGCAGCGGCGCCGCAAAACCCACGGCCAGGCCATACGGCCAGCCGCACAGAAACCCGCACAGCAGCACCGGCAGGTGCATGGGCGAAAGCATGCTGCCCACCTGCGGGATCTGCCCCGTCAAAAAAGGCAGCACAAACGCAAGCGCCAGACAGACCCCCGCATAGACCAGACGCCGGATCCCCTCGTTGTGTCGTTTCGGTATCTCCATTGTTTTCTTCCTCCATCCTCGCCGTACCTCGGGCGCCTGTCAGCACAATCTACCTTAATGTCATACGGGATCGGACACGATTTGTCAAGCCGCATTCTTCCCAAGCGCGGACGCCGCCTGCTGCAGTCAAAAAACCGCCGGACGCTTGCCAGCGGAAAAACCCTGCAAAACGGCTTATTCGGGCAGCGGAAGCTCCGCCCCTTCATACAGTGCGCCGAACAGCGTGCGCATGTCGTCCGCCGACCACGGAAACGCGTGCGCATCGTAGCCCGCGGAATCCAGCACATCCTCCGCCGTACCGCCCAGGAGCGCCAGCGCGGCATAATACACCCCGTCCATCCGGCCGGCAAGCAGGGCCGCATCCTCCTCGTCCAGCGTGGCACAGACGGCAGCGGTTGCCGCCGCGATGTCCTCGGACGACGGATGAGATCGGGCCTCCCAGTCCATCAGACGGCCGGCAATGACGACGGCGGATAGTGAGCTGCCGGCGGTGCCGGGATAATAGCTCTCGTTAAAATCGCCCAGGATCGCTTCCAGCGTGTCGGCTGGCGCGGCAGACGGAACCTGCGTCTCGCCGGACGCATCGGCAGCAGGCACAGCAACAACTGTCTCCGCAACGGCAACCGCGGTCACATCGGCCGTTTCCGCCGACATCGGGACCGACGCCGCATCGGCGGACGCGGGCATGGCCTCACAGCCTGTCCAAACAACCGCAAGCATCAAAACGGCAAACATGCCTATCGTCAACATCATGGTTCTTTTCATATATCACTATCTCCCGCGGGGCTTCGTTCTGTCCGCCCCGACCGGATAGATATTATATCACGCCCGCAAAAAAAAGCAACTGTCGGCGCGAAAAATGAAAGCGAGAGCTTGCTGCGAGGGCTTTTTGCCGCATTCGCACGGTTTTCTGCGCCTACCGGTGTGACGGCGTTCGCGTTCCTCGGCAAACACGCGTTTTTGAACGCCGGAAAACTCCTTGCATCCCGAAAACGGGTATGCTATAATAATTCCGCTTGCAAAACCGTTTGCACCGCCACATTTGTGCCTGTAGCTCAGCTGGATAGAGCGTTGGACTCCGACTCCA
>CAYYUV010000003.1:0-149807 GCA_964474405.1 uncultured Oscillospiraceae bacterium | reverse complement strand
ATGCTTGGAGAAATGCAAAGGAATTTTTCAACCCTCCAGTAATACACCAACCTTCATATCTCTGGTATACTGCATTTTATGATGAAACGGGGGGTGCTTTATGAATCACTACAAGAAGAAAGCGGGGCTGTTCCTTGCCAGCCAGGGCATCACGCTGTTTGGCTCATCATTGGTACAGTTCGCCATCGTCTGGTATGTGACGCTGCAAACGTCGTCGGGCGTCTGGGTGTCGCTGCTGACTGTTGCTGCCTATGCACCGCAGTTCTTCATTTCCTTTTTCGCCGGCGTGTGGGCGGACCGGTATCCGCGGAAGCGGCTCATCATCCTTGCGGATGCATCCATCGCGGCGGCGACGCTCTTGCTTGTGCTGTTGCTCCCACTTCTGGAAGAGGGTATCCCGGTTCTGATCGCGCTGACCGTGATCTCTGCCGTGCGCTCCGTCGGCACGGGTATACAAACCCCCGCGGTAAACGCCGCGATCCCCTGCCTTGTCCCCGAAGATAAGCTGATGAAACTGAACGGGGTCAATGCAACGATTCAGTCGCTGGTGCAATTTGCGGCACCGGCTGCGGCGGGGGCCGTGCTGTCGTTGGGCACGCTGCACGGCGCACTGTTGATTGACATATCTACCGCCATAGTGGGTATTGGCATTCTTTGCGCGGTGGCTATTCCGTTCTCCAAGCCGGATGCTGCTCCATCCATGCTTGCCGAGATGAAAACAGGTCTTCGGTATGCGACGAAGGAACGATTTATCGGTCAGCTCCTGCTGATATTTGGCCTGTTCATCTTTCTCTGCGTGCCCGGTGGATTCTTGGCGACGTTATTTGTCAGCCGCTATTACGGAGATACCTACTGGCATCTGACACTGGTGGAGGTCATTGGCTTCATTGGGATGACGGCGGGCGGCGTGCTTATCGGCGTGTGGGGTGGCTTCAAAAATCGAGTAAAAACGCTGTCACTGGGCATCATTGCCTTTGGAATTTTGGCCATCGGCATGGGCATAACGAAGGATTTCGTTGTTTACCTCGTTCTTATGGCGGTATACGGCATAGCGCTGACCATGGTGCAAACGGCCTCCACAACGCTCTTGCAAGAGAAAACCTCGCCCGAGATGCTTGGACGGGTATTTGGCCTGTTTGGCGCGATTTACTCCGGCTTTCTGCCTGTTGGCATGGTCGTTTTTGGACCGTTGGCAGATGTTGTATCCATTCGCCTGCTGATGGTCATTTCCGGTGTGCTGCTGCTGGTTATGGCGGCATGCATTATACTGAACCGGCGCTTCGTCCTGCAAGGAGTGGGAGCCGCGGATACGGAAACGATTGCCGGCGAAGCCGACCTGAAATAACCGCGCGATACATATATAGCAGTCTTGAGTTCAATGCTTGCATGAGAAAACCACCCTGCCGCAATGAAGTGACCCCAAAAAGTTAGACAATATGATATACTGAATAACGAAGTTCACAACCGGACAAGGTGGTTCTTTTATAACGGATCAACGTGATGGTTTGATCTTTGTCAGCAGCAACGATCCCGGATCCTCTACTCCGCTTTCAGCGTGACAACGGTCACGCCGGCGTCACCCTCGCCGTAATTTCCGATCCGGAAGGACTTGACTTTGGGATGATGCTTTAGGTACTGTTGTACGCCGGTTCGAAGCGCACCGGTCCCTTTCCCGTGGATCAAATTGACCTCGGCAATGCCCGCCAACAGGCACGAATCGAAGAACCGATCGATCTCCATAATCGCATCGTCTACTGTCATGCCGCGCAGATCCAGCTCCAATCCAACAGACTGGATATCGGTCAAGATCTCCTTTGCCACGATCGTCTTCACCGGCTTCTTTGCTTCATGCTTAATGCGCAAATCCGACAGCGGAACGTTCATCTTGATAATACCGGCCTGCACTTGTACCATGCCCTTGGCGTCCTGCGGTTTTAGAACGGTGACATCCTTGTCGATGCTGACCGCATGCACGGTCTGTCCAGCGCGCACGCTGCGCGGCGGTAACCCGTCTGCTTCCGCTTTGTCCTGCCGCTCGTACAGATCTTCTTCCGTTTTGCGCATGGCATCCCGTGTTTGCTGAATTGCGCGTTCCAGCGCTTTGCGGTCAATATCCTTGATAGAGCGCAGTTCGTTTATCAGGGATTCCATCTCCCGCCGCGTCTCGGCAACCACGCTGCGCGCGTCCTCGCGCGCTTTCTGCCGCAGCTGAGCCTTCTCCTGCTGGAGTTTGTTCTGCTCGGACGTGTATGCCAGACGAAGTTTCTCTGCTTCAGCACGCTCGGCCTCCGCCTCCTGCCGAAGCTGCTCAGCCATGCGGCGCTGTTTCTCCGCACCGCTCAGCACATCCTCGAACGCAATGTCTTCCTTTTTCAGATAATGCCGTGCCCGTTCAATCACTGCGTCATCAAGCCCAAGGCGGGATGAGATCTCAAAAGCGTTGGATTTTCCGGGAATCCCAATATATAGATGGTATGTGGGGCACAAGCGATCAACATCAAACTCCATCGACGCATTCTGCATACGATCACGCGAAAGCGCAAACGCTTTAATTTCGCTGTAATGCGTAGTTGCAAGCGTAATTGCGCCACGCTGCTGCAGCGTTTCCAGGATTGACTGCGCCAGTGCAGCGCCCTCCAGCGGGTCTGTGCCCGCACCAAGTTCATCCAGCAGCACCAGCGCATGTTCGTCGGCGCAGTTGAGAATGGAAACCAGGTTGCGCATATGCGAGGAGAACGTTGACAAGGACTGTTCGATGGACTGCTCGTCACCGATATCCGCATATACATCCGAGAACACGCCAATCTCGCTGCCTTCGTCGGCCGGGATAAACATGCCGGACAGCGCCATCAGAACAAACAATCCAACCGTCTTAAGCGTAACGGTCTTTCCGCCCGTGTTCGGACCTGTGACAATAAGGGTGTCAAAATCAACGCCGATCCAGAGGGTTACGGGAACAACAGTATGCGGATTCAAAAGAGGATGACGCCCATTCTTGATGTGTATGCGCCGCTCAGCATTCAAAGAAGGACAATATGCATGCATATCGCGAGCAAGAATGGCGCGCGCAAAAATCGCGTCCAGTTCGCCCAAAATCAGCAAGCTCTCGTATAATGCGTCTGCCTCCGGCGCAACCAAGGCGGTCAGTCCGGCCAAAACGCGTTCAATTTCACGTGTCTCCTCCAGCAACAGCCGCTTATACTCATTTCCAAGCTCGACAATCGCTGTCGGCTCAATAAAAAGTGTCTGCCCGCTGCCGCTCTGGTCATGAATCAGCCCGCCTACCTGACCGCGATACTCCGCCTTGACGGGTATGGCATACCGACCGTTGCGCATGGTAATGATCGGATCCTGCAAATACTTTTGATAGGCAGGGCTCTTGATGTAGCTGTTCAGTTTGTCGCGGACACGCTCGTTTGTGATGCGGAGCTGTCGCCGAATCCGTGCCAACTCAGGAGATGCATTGTCGTTCATCTCGTCCTCAGACAAGATGCACCGCGCAATTTCCTCTTCAATAAAGCGATGAGACGAGAGCCGGTTTGCATAAGCAGAGAGCAGCGGCTGCGCCACATCGTTAAGCAGCGCCTCCCTTGCCGTGCGCGACGCCTTCAGGCAAGCTGCAACATCAAGGAGCTCATGCATGGAAAGCGCGTATGCCGCGCGAATACGCTTTAGATTGCCGCGGATATCAGGAAACGCATCGATGGGAGTCCTTCCCGTCCTGCGAAAAATGGTGTCTGCTTCCACAGTCTGCTGCAAAAGCCGCTCAGCACGTGTAAGCTCCGCAACGGGCTGCATTTGTGAAATGACCTCGCGTCCGATAGCGGAGGCCGCGTGTACCATACACAGCTCCCGAATCTTGTCATATTCCAGAGTAGTAAAAACTTTATTTAGCATAGCAAGACAAGCGGTCGGCTCCGCCCCGCCGCGGGCGTGCGTTATGACATGCGATTCATATCGCCCACCGTAACTTTTATGGTTATTTCTTTGCCGTCTCTGTTGATCACAAAGATGACCACATCGCCGACATGACACTTTGAAAGATAGGACACCAGATCATCCTTGTCCGAGATCGAGATGCCATCAACAGACAGGAACACGTCCCCCACCTTCAGCCCGGCACGCGCGGCCGGACCGTCATCCGTGACAGAATAAATCACGACGCCGGGAATAGATCCGATGCTCTCTGCATCCTCGCCGGTTAAATTGGCCACGGTGATGCCGATGCCGGGGCGCTCGATCTGCCCGTTTGTGATCAGCAGCGTCATAACGCGTACCACGTCATTGATTGGCAGCGCAAAGCCGATGCCCTCCGCAGCAACCGGGTTTCCGCTCTCATCGTATCCGGCGGTAACGCTTTTGGCGCTGTTCATCCCGACGACCCGTCCCTGCATATCAAACAACGGTCCGCCGCTGTTGCCAAAGTTGATAGCGGCGTCAGTCTGAATATAGTTGTTGACAAAACCGTCAATATTGATTTCCCGGGCCATGGCGCTGACGATGCCGAGCGTTACCGTCCCGTACAGTTCAACCGAATCCAGCGGGTTGCCAATGGCAAGAACAAAATCGCCAATGCGAAGCGAATCGGAATCTCCAAGCTCCAGCGGAATCAGACCGGCAATGTCCGTCTTCAGCACAGCGATGTCCGTCTTGACGTCAGAGCCCACGACCTCAACGGTTTCTTCCGAACCGTCGTTCAGAAGAATATGGATCTCCTCCGCGCCATCAATCACATGGGCGTTCGTCAAAATATAGCCGTCTGCGGACACAATGAACCCGGTTCCGCTGCTGTATACTTCCAGCTTGCCGCTTCCCTCGGGATAGGTAATGTAGTTAAGAATGCCCACAACGCTTGCGGACACACGGTCTACGATATCGGGAATGGGATTGTTGGTCAAAAAAGAATTGGTGTCGCCCGCATCGGATGAACCGGAATCGGGCGCAGGGGTTGCCGTCGTAAAAGGAAGCGAGCCGCCTATATCATCTGACGCAGGAGCGGTCGGCTCGGAAGTTGCGGCGGGCAGTTCGGTCAGCGGTTGCATATCACGCGCGCGCAGCAAAAGCAACGCGGCAACAACCAGCAAAACCACCAGCACAATGCAAAGCAGAGCAACGATCAACCCTGCGTGATTCTTATTCCTTTGGCCTCTTCCGCCATTGTTTTGTTCGAAATCATACCTGTACTCCATTCTTTATACCTCCGTCCTGTTGACGCTTCAGCGGATTTGCACGCGCAAGCGTAAATGTAAACTGTGTACCACGCCCTTTGGCACTGCGCACCGTAATGGATTGGCCGTGCTGATCAATAATCTTCTTTACAATGGACAGGCCAAGGCCGGAGCCGACAGCCGGAGCCGGCGTATGCGCCTTTTCCACTTTATAGAAGCGGTCAAACACATGAGGAATATCCTCCGGCGGGATGCCAATGCCGGTGTCACGAACACTGACAAACACATCCTTACGCATGGCATAGGTGGCAACGCCGATTAAACTGTGATCGGGTGAATACTTGATGGCATTGTCGATCAGATTGCGGAGCACCTGCGCGATCTGATTCGGATCCGCGTTGACATAGCTCTGCTCCTGGGCAAATCGCACATCCATGTCCAGGTTCTTTTCAACAATCCGCGCCTCGAACGTAATCAACGTGCGCCGAATGAGTTCGTTAATGTCAAAGACTTCATAGTGAAGCGTGATCGTGCCGGACTCAATGCGTGCAAGATCCAAGAGATCATTCACCATGGCTGTCAGTCGGCGCGTTTCTGAAAGAACGAGCTCGATATAGTGCGCATGCTCCTCGGGCGGAATTGTGCCGTCATACATGGCCTCCAAAAAGCCCTTCATCGAGGTCAGCGGAGAACGAAGCTCATGCGAAACATTCGCCACGAAACTGCGCCGGGACTCCTCAAGCCCTTTGAGCTGTTCCGCCATTTCGTTAAAGCTGCGGCCGAGCTGAGCCGCTTCATCACTGCCGTTGATCTCAACCCTCTGTGAGAAATCACCGCGGGAATAGCTCTGAACCGTTTTGTTCATGCGAACAAACGGGTTAATAATACGATACGAAGTATAATAGGATACAAACCCGGAAGCAATGACACCCAGAACGGTTATGGCAGCAATCCAAATCGCAACCTCGGTATAATGCTTCTCCACACCGCTTAAATCATAATGCAACAAAAGCACGCCGGTTTTCTCCGGTTGCGTAAAGGTCACATATACCGTCAGAACCGAGAACGGAGCGGAGCGAAAATACCCGGTTGTGCTGGAACCAATGTTGGTCGCGCGCTTGCTTACGGATTCATAAGCGGTGTCGGAACGGTTGGTTCCGGACAGCGTGACCCATTTCTCATCAACATAATAGGACTTAACTTCGATCTGCGTCGCGGTCTGAATCAGCATGTCGTGTTCGTCTGCAACCGTCTGTACGCCGCTTGAAGTAGCCGTCCCATCCTCCAAAACCTGCTTAACCTCGATTGCCTTTTCGATCAGCAGATCCCGCTTTTCCTGCATGTTTTGTGAGCGTACCACAAGAATACATGCAAGTCCGACAATCAACACAAGCAAGAGAAGCGTTCCGCATTGTGTAAACAGCATGCGACCAAATATGGTTTTGAAGCGGATACGGGGAGCCGCCGTTTGATTTTTACTGTTTGATTTCAAATTTGTAGCCGACGCCCCACACCGTCTTTAACTGCCAGCAAGGCCGCTCACCAAGCTTTTCCCTGATTCGTTTGACATGAACATCAACCGTGCGGGAATCGCCGAAGAAATCAAAGCCCCACACCTGCTCAAGCAGCTGTTCTCTTGTGAACACCTTACCCGCATGTGAAGCAAGAAAATACAGAAGTTCGATCTCCTTCGGCGGCATTTCCAACTGAACACCGTCCAGCTCGACCGAATAATTCTCCAGTGAAATCGTCAAGCTCTCGAGCTCAATGCAACGCTCCTGCTCCTGCGACTGCGCCGTCCGTCTTAGAACCGCCTTGATTCTGGCAAGCAATTCGATCGAATCGAACGGCTTGGCGACATAGTCATCTGCGCCAAGCTCCAGTCCGCGCACACGCTCGCCGGTATCACCCTTTGCGGTCAACATGATGACCGGCGTATCGCATTCCTGCCGGATCTCGTGCAAAATCGACCATCCGTCCTTGCCGGGAAGCATGACGTCAAGCACCACAAGCATCGGCTTTACCGCATGAAACACCTGCATCGCCTCATATCCGGTCGCGCAGGTATACACATTAAACCCCGCTTTCTTCAAATACAGATCGATTACGGCAAGAATATTCCTGTCGTCATCAATGATCAGGATGGTATTGCTGTTGTCCATTCCCGTCCTCCTTCATTCTTATCCTCTGGCTTCGACATGAATGCCGTGACTCTCAAGCAATTCGGCCGTCAGGCCGCTTCCGGGACGGAGCTTGCCAGAAAATGTCCCGTCATAGATACAGCCCGTTCCGCAGGAAGGACTGCGCGACTTTAGGAGCGCGTGGGTGACGCCGTATTGCCTGCACAACGAGAGCGTCTCATCCGCGCCGCGAAGGAAAGCGTCCGTAACGTCCGCGCCGTCGCTCCGCATTACGCGAGCGCCGTCCGGCGTGCGTTCTGCAGGCAAGCGAGGTGTCGGTAATCCGCCAAGCACCTCGGGACAAACAGGCAGTGCCAACCCCGCGCGCACCAGCGCACAAATCTCATCATCTGATTTTGTCTTTCCGTCATAACGGCAAGGAATGCCAGCCAGACAGGCGCTGACTAAAATCACCTAAGATCACCTACCATAGAATGCATTTTATCATATAGCCTATTGTTTGTCTAGTCTATGAATGAATTGTGAACTCAATGTGAACTGTCGATTATCGTCGACAAGCAAAAATTACCTGACATATTCAAAAGAAAGATGGAGAAAGTAAGAGTACAAGAGCGAAAAGGAGGTGAAATACATGGCACGAAACGGCGCACTGGTTCCCGAATCCAAGAGCAAGCTTGAAAACTTCAAGTCTGAGGTTGCTTCTTCATTGAACATCAACCTGAAGCAGGGTTATAACGGCGATCTGACTTCCCGTGAGGCGGGCAGCATCGGCGGTGAGATGGTCAAGCGCATGATCGCTTATGCAGAGAAAAACATGCATTAATTCACAACAGAATTCTAGAAGAAAGGAGATACACACAATATGGCACGCAATGGTGCTTTGATCCCGGACAGCAAGCAGAAGCTGGAGAGTCTGAAAAGCGAAGTTGCCTCTTCGTTGAACGTGAACCTGAAGCAGGGTTACAACGGTGACCTGACTTCTCGTGAAGCCGGTTCCGTTGGCGGCGAAATGGTCAAGCGTATGATCGCATACGCGCAAAACAACATGAGCAGCTCGACGAGCTCCATGATGAGATAAACGGTCATCCGACCACACTGTGAGCCGCCGGTATCGGCGGCTCAATTCATTGCAATTCCAACCATCGAATCATAGAGGGCATGAACATGCTCCATCGTCAGATTGTTCTCCATGTTTGGTAAGGCAAGAATATCCGCCGCCGCGCTGCGTGCCATACGCAGGATATCGTTTGAGGTATCATCATGCAATGCCATTATCATTTGATCCTGTCCGTGCTGGCGAAGCCCGAACAGTTCGCCCGTCCCGCGTAGCGCGAGATCCGTTTTTGCGATTTCGAACCCGTCGTTTGTCTGAATCAACGTATCCAGACGCGCCATGACGCCGCTCCCCGACTGATGCGGCAGCAGGAAGCAATGTGCCTGCTCCAGCCCACGCCCAACGCGTCCCCTTAACTGATGCAAGGTTGCCAGCCCGTATCGATCCGCGCCTTCAATCACCATATTGCAGGCATGCGGAACATGAACGCCGACCTCAACCACCGTGGTGGATACCAACACATCTATCTCGCCCGTGACAAAGGCGTTCATTACGCGAAGCTTGTCATCCTCACGCATGCGCCCGTGCAATACGCCAATCCGCGCACTCTTCATCATGCGACCGGCATCCGCGCTGATTTCTTCAACAGATAAACCCTCCATCCCTTCCGACGCATCGATTAAAGGACAGATGATAAAGCTCTGGCGTCCTGCCTTTGCATCCCGATCCAGGTACTCATACAGTGCTTCTCTGCGAGAGGCGCCGACAAGATGGGTCATAACCGGTTTGCGCCCTTTTGGCATCTGATCTATTACGGATAAGTCCAGATCCCCATACAGGATCAGCGACAAGGTTCTGGGGATCGGCGTAGCACTCATGACAAGGGTGTCGGGACGCAGGCCTTTTTGCTGAATAAGCGCACGCTGCTCCACGCCGAAACGATGCTGTTCATCGGTGACGACCAAGCGTAAGCTTGAGAATCGCACCGCGTCCTGCAGCAAAGCATGCGTACCGATAATGACATGAGCGCTGCCATTCTCCAGTCGATTCAAGGCCGCCGTCCGCTCTTTGTGAGACATTCCGCCACAAATCAGGCAGCAATCATCGCCGAAAAACTTAGAAAGTGTGTCAAAGTGCTGACGCGCCAGAATCTCTGTCGGCGCGAGCAGGACGCCCTGGCATCCATTCTTTGCACATACATACAGGGCGTAGGCCGCAATTAACGTTTTGCCCGAGCCAACGTCCCCCTGAATGAGCCGATTCATCGGCGATTGATCGCTCATGTCCCGATCGACATCGGCGAGGACCCGCATTTGCGCATCGGTCGGCGCAAACGGAACGGTTACGAGAAACGCAGGCAAAAGCCCTTTTGTCAAAAACGCCTGTCCGCCGCTCCGTCTCAGCTTCTCCTTCTGCTCTGACACGGCAAGCAGGTAGAAAAGCGCACGGTCAAAGGCGAGGCGCATCTGTGCGCGCCGAAGGCCTGCCAGATCTGACGGCTGATGGATCGCTCGAAGGGTATCGCTCATTTCCGGCAGGTCATAACGTGACCGAATCTCACTCCCAAGATACTCATCAATGGGACAGTGCAGCAAGGCGTCTGCCATGGCATCGCAAACTGCTCGTTGTGTCAACGGTTTTTTAATGGCATAAATCGGACGGATTCCCTGTGCTTCACGATATACGATAGGGTTAATCAGCACGGTGCCGCGGCTTCGCTTGACGCGTCCAAACGCATATACCACGTCGCCTGCCTGGCAGGCGTGCAGCCGATAAGACTGATTGTACCAACGGAGCAGAATATGCCCGGAGGCATCCTCCGCCTTGGCCGTCACAATATAGAGTCCTTTTTGATAAAAGATAGTCGGGGACGAAACGACAGTAACCTGCACACATGCCTGTGTGCCATCTTCCAAATCGGCACACCGCTGAACAGACGTGTCATCCTGATAACCGATGGGATAGAACGACAACAAGTCCTCGACACAGCGAATGCCGAGTTCTGCAAACAGTTGCGCGCGGCGCGGCCCTATTCCCTTAATGGCACACAAATCCGTCATTTAGAAAAAAGAGCCGTTCGAAACGGCTCAAGAAGTTATTCCACCGAGAAGTAGTAATAATACAGCGGTTGGCCGCCGCTTTGCACCATAATGTCGGCATCGGGATACTCCTCCTGAAATGCCTCAGCCAAGCGATCCGCCCGCGTCTGCTCCACATCGTCCCCGAAATAAATCGTAACAACGGGATCCTTGGTGCCTTTCTTTTGTATCATTTCGTGGAGCAACTGCTCACTGGCATCGTCCACAGAGGGTGCAACAACGGTCAAATCATTCTCCAGCATGCCAATAATGTCTCCGCAGGATATCTTATTGCCATGAAACTGGGTGTCGCGAACCGCATAGGTGACAGATCCGGATACCACGCTTGTGAAGGCGGTGATCATATTCTGTTCGTTATCTTTTACATTATCGTCAGGATTGAATGCCATGGCAGCCGAAATCCCCTGAGGAATTGTCTTGGTCGGTAACACAATCACATGGCAATCACACAGCTCCTTGGCCTGCTGAGCGGCCATGATGATATTGCCGTTGTTGGGCAGCACAAAAACATTGCGTGCGTTTACCTGGCGAATCGCGTTGGCGATCGTATCGATGGACGGATTCATGGTCTGACCGCCGGATATGATCTTATTCACAGACAGATCAGTAAAGATGGAATCGATTCCGTCGCCGGTACTGACGGCAATCAACGCATACTCGCGCTCATTCTGCTTGCGCGTTTCGATCAGCTGACGGTTTTGCTCCCGCATGTTCTCAATCTTGAGTTTGTCAAGCTCACCAAACCGAATGGCAAGCTGCAAGACCTTTCCGGGTGAATTGGAATGGACGTGTACCTTAACCATGTCGGCATCGCTTGCCACAACAACAGAGTCGCCGATGCGCAGCAGATGCTCGCGGAACAGCTCCAGATTGTCCTCAGAAAACGTATCATTCAAATGAACAATAAAGAATTCGGTACAGTATCCAAACTCAATTTCATCAGTCAGCGCCTGAATGTCAACTTCCGACTGGACAGCGGGCGCCTCGCCGGTCTCCGGTGCGCACTCATCAATTTCTTCACCGTTAAGTGCCGCCATAAAACCATGCAGAATGGTCATCAGCCCTTTTCCGCCGGAATCAATCACGCCAGCCTCGGCCAGAACCGGAAGCAGCGTCGGCGTAAGCTGCAGCGCACGTTCTCCCTCGCCGATGACATCCGAAAGCCAGCTGACGATATCATTGTTTGTCACGGCAAACTTGCCTGCCGCATCGCCCATCATCCGGGAGACGGTCAGGATTGTGCCTTCCTTTGGCCGCATAACAGCCTTATATGCGCAAGCGGAACCTTCCTGCAATGCGGAAGCAAACAACTTGACCGTAACGGTCTTCTGCCCTTTGAACGTCTTGGAAAACCCGCGGAACAACTGGGAAAGAATCACGCCCGAATTGCCGCGTGCACTGCGCAAAGCGCCTTTCGAAACCGCATCGATGACCTCATCCACCGCAACACCGGCGGGCATGGTGCGCAGCTCTTTCACAGCGCCCTGCATGGTCATGGACATGTTGGTGCCGGTATCTCCATCCGGTACAGGAAAAACGTTCAATGCATCGATTGCCTGTTTGTTTCTCTCCAAAAGAGCCGCGCCGCTCAAAAACATATCGCGCAGCATGGCTCCGTCAATATACTGCATGCTCAACTTCTCATCCTCCGAAACCAGGTCACTGGACCCGAATGCCCTCCACATGAATGTTCACGTTGCGAACGTGTACGCCTGTCATTTCCTCTACGCGAAACTTGACGTTGCTTTTCACATTCTCAGCGACAGCGGGCAGGGAGACCCCATATTGCAGGGTAACATGCAGATTAATGTCGATCTCATTCGCCCCGGTTTGCGAAACCTTTACGCCTTTTTTGAGGTTATCGCTACCGATCAGATCCATCAGCGTATCGCCGGCCGTTTTGGCAGACATGCCGACGATCCCATAGTTTTCTGCGGCGGCAAAGCCCGCAATCGTTGCAATCAGCTCATCCGAGATGCTGATCGTGCCATATGCATTGGTCATTTCAGTTGCCATGATGATGCCTCCCATGATTCACTATATTCGGGCAGGTTCGACAATAGCCCAGATTATTCTTCTTCATCCGGCAGGATCCCATTGTGATAAACTTCCTGCACGTCGTCGTTATCATCCATATGTTCGAGAAAACGCTCCACCTTCTGAGCCGTCTCCGCATCGGTAACATTGACGGTATTCTTTGGAATCATGCTAACCTCGGCGGAAAGAAAAGCATATCCTTTGTCCTCAAGGGCTTCACGGACGGCGGAAAAATCAGTGGGAGATGTGTAGACTTCAAATGCATCGTCCTGCGCAACAAAATCCTCCGCGCCCGCGTCGAGCGCCTGCATCATGATCTCATCCTCGTCCATCAGCGCAGTGCGCTCGATCACGATCAGGCCTTTCTTATCAAACATCCAAGCCACAGATCCGGAAGCGCCAAGGTTGCCGCCGCTCTTGGAAAATATATGACGCATCTCGGCCGCAATACGGTTGCGATTGTCCGTTACAACCTCGACAATCACGGCAACATTGCCGGGGCCGTACCCTTCATAAACAACTTCCTCATAGTTGACGGAAGCGCCCTCGCCCGCCGCCTTCTTAATGGAGCGCGAAATGTTGTCGTTCGGCATGTTGTTCGCTTTTGCCTTGGCGATTACATCGCGCAGCTTGGAGTTATTCGCCGGGTCTGCGCCGCCGCCCTCTTTGACGGCGATCGCAATCTCGCGCCCGATCTTGGTAAATATCTTACCCTTTTGTGCATCGGTTTTCTCTTTTTTGTTTTTAATGTTCGCCCACTTGGAATGTCCTGACATAAAACCCTCCCGTAATCTAATCCAATATCACAGCAGCGACGCGGCGTCCTCATCCAAAAGGAATGTGACGTCGCCATGCAGCTGAAGAAAGCTAGCCGGCAATGCTTCGCTGATGGTTCCCTTCAGAGCGGAAGCCGCAGCATCCGCGCAGGCCTTTCCGGTAACAAGAACAACCAGTTTTTTCGCCATCATCACGGTGGTAATGCCGGCGGTGATGACCTTTGTCCCCTCGGCGGTTTCTACATGCGTGACCGGCACGGCATCGGAATGTGATAAATTATATAGGAAACTGCCATCTTCCTTGATACGAAGCAGCGCCAGATCCATGCCACCGGAATGCAGGATCGTATTCTCAAACTTTTGGCAACTAACCTGCCAGTTGCCGGACTCGGAATCGGGACGGATCAGATGCTCGGCGGAAAAATTGGTATCCTTCAGAAACACATTGCGCATCGTATCCGAAATGCTGCACAGCGCGTCGTTTTTGACAAACTCAAACAGCTGCACAAGGTGCACAAGCCGCCAGTCAATCAAGCCGTTGACCGTCATCGCAGTGAGCGACGAATAAAGCGACAGCAACTCGTCATCAAAATCAAACCCGATCACGGTCGAAGGGTCTTTGATCAGTTGCGCTGCGATCAATGTGGCAGCCGCGGTCGACGCCGTCGACTTGTCGTGATAGATCAAAATGCTCATGCAAGCTCTCCCATCACGGCGATGGTCTCCAGGAACAGCAATACGTCCGAAAACACCTCATCCCGATTGCATTCGTTGAGCATCTCGTGGCGACCGTTCGGATACAGCTTCATGCAAACCTGATGATGGGTGGTTTCCAGCCAGTCGTTCACCTGCTTAACGCCCTTGCCCATATTGCCGACCGGATCGCACGCACCGGACATCAACAAAATTGGCTTGTCCGGAACCTTTGACGCCCATGACGTGCCGGAGACTTCGATGAGGCTGGTGAGAAGCGTCTCAAAGCCGTACGGTGTAAAGATGAAGCCGCAATCCTCATCTGCAACATAAGCGTCCACCCGCGCCGTATCCGATGAAAGCCAGTCAAAAGATGTGCGCGGATTCCGGAAGTGTTTATTATACGCCCCAAAGCTCATTTTGTCCAGTTTTTCGCTCGGTTCATACCCTCTGCCCTTGCGAATCTCACTGTGAACGATCATTAGACCCAGCCGGGCAACCGGATTCTTTCCGGCGGTGCCGGAAAAGACGAAGCCCTGAAAGTCCTCACCATATCTGGCAGCATAGCCGCGAGCAAGGAAGGAGCCCATGGAATGCCCAAACAAAACAGCGGGCAAAGCAGCGCGCTCCTTCATCACCAGGTCGTGAAGCGTGTGCATGTCCTCAATCAAAGCAACCCAACCGCCGGATTCACCGAAGAACCCACGCGGCTTATCGATGTTTTTGCTTTTCCCATGGCTTGCCATATCCATGGCATACACCAGAAAGCCGTTATTGGCGAGAAACATCGCAAAATCCTCATAACGGTCCAGATGCTCCGCCATGCCATGCATGATCTGAACGGCGCCGCGCGGATCGTCAGGCGTCCAAACACGATACCGAATATCACAAAGTTTGGTTGCGGAAGGAAAATGCTTCTCCCGAATCGTAATCCCCATGACGCACCTCTCAATAAAATATCAGTTTATTTTATCACAGAGGCCATGCAATTTCAAGTCATAGATACAGGATCCTATCCGCATGCAGAAGATTTGCGTCCGTCGAATCGTGCGTAACCACCACGGAAAGTGCTGCTTCCCGGATCAAAGCGGCTGCGATGGCACGGTTGTCCGCGTCTAGTCCGGTAAACGGTTCATCCAGAAGCATGATGTCACGCGTGTAGGAAAAGGCGCGCGCAAGCGAAACGCGCTGCTGCTGACCGCCGGATAAATGCCTTGCTTTTTCATTCAGACAGTCCCCAAGGCCCAGGCGCAGCAAGAGAGAGCGCGCGCTTGAAACATCGGATGCAAGCGCGGCGTTTTGAAGCGCAGTTCTATCCAGCAGCAAGCGCGGTTCCTGAAAAACCATGCCGATCCTTCGACCCTCCATGCCTGTGACGGAGCCGGATTGCGGCGTTTGCAAGCCCGCAATTACGCGAAGAAGCGTCGTTTTTCCAATGCCGGACGCGCCCATCATCAGAACTGTCCCGTTTGAGGGCAGCTCGGCAGAGAAGCCCGAAAAAACCTCATGCTTATCAAAGCCTACGGATAGCGAGCGAATACAGATCATGTCATCATCCTCGAAGCCAATTTTTTAAGGGCAATCTCAAGCGCCAATGACAGGAGAATCACCGCCAGCGTCCACGCAAACATCTGTTCTGTTTGCAAATACAGTTTGGACTGATAGAGCTGCTTCCCAATTGCATAGCGTGGGAGGGAAAGCACCTCGGCCATGACGGCAGATTTCCATGCAAGGCCAAAGCCTGTGGCGGACGAGGATACAAAATGGGGCATCAGTTGCGGGAACACAATCTGTCTGAGGCGTTTTCTTTTGGGGAGAAACACACGACCGACCTCCAACAGCTTAGGATCCAACTCACGAATGGCTGTCTCCATCCCGCTCCACACAACAGGAATCACAATCAGAGCGGAGATATACACGGGAACCCAACCGGAAACGGTCAGCACAAGCAGGATCAGAATGAACGAAGCGATCGGCGTCGCCTTAATAATTGTACGAAGCGGCGTCAACAACGAATATAGAAACCGATTCTTTGCGGTCAGCACAGCAAGAAGCACGCCCAGCACGACGCCTGCTAGGAAACCGCCGATGATGCGAAGCAACGTGGCGCCGGTCTGCAAATAGGCGTCCAGCGTGGAAAAGGCAGCAGACAACGTACGGAACGTCGCCCACGGCGACGGCAGCAACAACGAATTGGCGGTCATGGCAGACAACGCCCACCATGCCGCCAGATACACGGCAGCAACGCCGGTATATTTCAGTGCAGTCTTAATTCGACGCATAAAAGTCGTCAGACGGCAACGTGCCGCCGACCGAAGCAGGATTGGCGTCAAACAGCACTTGTAATGTGTCCGAAACGATAGCGCGCATATCCGATCCGATCACACAGACCACATTGCAATTCGGAATTGCACTGGCGGCAACAGCTTCGTTGCCGATAATCCCCTGTTCCACCAGAACGGCGGGCGCATCCGGTGAGGAATTGACCTGATTAACTGACGCGGCGCAATCTTTCAAAAATGCGCTCACTGCATCAGCATGCTCGGCCAGATAGCTCTTATGAACGATATAGCAGCCCTGCACAAGATCGTTTCCACTCTTGTCCCGATAGAGCGCGTTGATGTCCAGCGCCACACGGAGGGAAGCGCTTTTTGCCATGGCAGCAGACACATGCGGTTCCGGAAGCAGACCGTATTCTGCGCTTCCGTCCGCAAGCATTGCCGCCAGCGTCGTATGATCGGCCACATATTCGACCGTCACTTGATTGGTCAGCCCATAGGCGTCGAGAAGATAGTCTAGAACATACTCCGGCGTACTTCCCTGACCGGAAGAATACAGCGTCTTTCCGGCCAGGTCTTCGATCGATGTCAGATCGCCCTTTCCGTCCAGCACATACAAAACGCCAAGGGTGTTGACCGCAATGACTGCGACATCGCCTTCCGTCTTGGCGTACAGAACGGACGCCAGGTTCACCGGAACAGCAACGATATCCGCTTCCCCGCTGATAAACTTGCCCGTAATCTGATCGGGCGCATTGAACAGCTCCACCTGATATGTGTCAGACTGCTCCGCCATCATATAGGCAAGTCCCATGCCGGTCGGACCCATCAGCGCCGCAACCGAGACGGGCTCCTGCGTTTTTTTCGCACAGGCGCCCAGGCTTAGAAGCATAGCCGCGCAAAGCAACAATACGATAACCTTTTTCATGTTCTTTTCTCCTCCAGTTTATATGCATCATTCAGATATATGGTATTACCGTCTTTCCTGATCCGGCCGTCGGCGCAGAGCGAATCGATCGCGCGATACAGGGTTGCGCGTCCAACGCACAGCTCCTCAGCCAGATGGGAATAGCGATCCGCCCGATAAACGCCGTCCTGCGCCTTTGTTCCGAGGTACAGCATAAGCCGATCCTCCATGGAGTCCTGAGAGAGCGCGTCCAGACGGTCATTGAGATAGCGAAGGCGGCCGCCCAAATATCGCAAATATGCGGTCATGACGGAAGAATCCGACATAAGAATCATGGTCCATAACGCTTCAGGCACATACAGAATTCTGGACGGTTTACGGCAAACGATCTCGGTTACATATTCTTCGGCATCCGTGTATAGAGCGGCTGCCCCAAAAAGATCGCCCGCTTGCAGCTCGCTCATGCGCATCCCCCCGTGCCCCACGTTACGAAGAACCGAAACGGTTCCTTTAAGCAAAAAGCCGAGCGCACGCTGAAACGAGGTTCGTGAACAGACAATCTCTCCGGGTGAATACGAGCAGACACGAATCTCTTGACCGGACGCACGAATCACACGAATCACGGCATCGGTATCCACTGCCAGAAACAGCGGATTCCCCATCCACTCAATAAGATATCTCGATGTGAGCAATTCCTTCATAGTGGCTCATTTCTGTATCATATGATACAATAATAACAGATATTTGCTCTTTGTCAAGGGGTGCTTGTCCCAATTGCACAAGAATGATATACTGTAAGCATGAAAATGCTTTCGTGGAACGTAAACGGATTTCGGGCAAGTGTACAGAAGGGATTTTGGGACTTTTTTGCCGAGCAGCAGCCGGACTTTCTTGCATTGCAGGAAACGAAGCTGCAGCCCGAGCTGATTCCACCCATGCCCGCTGGCTATACCGCATATTGGAGCTGCGCCGAGAAGAAGGGCTATTCCGGCACCGCTATCTTTACGCGGCATACACCGATCGGTGTTTCCTATGGCATCGGCTGTGATATGCACGACCGGGAAGGCCGCGTTGTCACACTTGAATATCCCATGTGCTATTTTGTCACGGTGTATACGCCAAACGCGCAGGATGGACTCAAACGGCTGCCATATCGTATGGAATGGGATCGAGCCTTCCGCGCTTACCTGACGAAGCTGGATTTACACAAACCCGTGATCGTCTGCGGTGACATGAATGTTGCGCATCAGGAGATTGACCTAAAGAATCCCAAATCAAACCGACTGAATGCCGGCTTCTCCGACGAGGAGCGGGACGGAATGAGCCAGCTTCTGCAAAGCGGGTTTACGGACAGCTTTCGCTATCTTTATCCCGATGCGGTCGGTGCCTATTCCTGGTGGAGTTATCGGTTCCATGCCCGTGAAAACAATGCCGGATGGCGTATCGATTACTTTCTGGTGTCCGATCGGATACGGGACGGAATCCGGCAGGCATCCATCCTGTCCGATATCATGGGCAGCGATCATTGCCCTGTGTTGCTTGATTTGGAGGACATATGCGTCTTATCCTAGCATCCCAATCGCCCCGGCGCCGCGAAATCCTGACGCTGATGGGGTTAGCTTTTGAGGTAATCGACAGTCATTGTGAGGAGACCCCGCCGCCCGGCTGCGCGGTGAGCGGCATGGTGACTGCGCTTGCACAGCAGAAGGCCGAAGCGGTATATTTGCAGCATCCCGACTGCTGCGTAATCGGTGCGGACACGGTGGTTGATCTGGACGGACAGATTCTTGGAAAGCCGCATACGCCCGAGAACGCGGCGCGCTATCTTCAAATGATGCAGGGGCGCACCCACACCGTGCACACCGGCGTTGCGCTAATGATGCCGGGACATACGGATGTGCGGCATTGCAGCACCAGAGTCACCTTTGCGCCAATGACGCGGCGGGAAATCGACTGGTACGTCGGCACGGGTGAGCCGCTGGACAAAGCGGGCGCATACGGCATTCAAGGCCCGGGCGGCATTTTTGTCAGCCATATTGAAGGCGATTATTTCAACATTATCGGTCTGCCGATGCACATGCTTTATGGCATGCTGGAAGCAGCAGGACAGCCGTGCTGTGGTCTGAGCCCGTTATGAACAGCGTTCTGAAGGAAAAGCTTGCGCTCCTCCCCGCCGCCCCCGGCGTGTACCTGATGAAGGATGCGGCGGGAACCATCATCTATGTCGGAAAGGCGATCTCGCTCAAGAACAGGGTTCGCCAGTATTTTCAGCAATCCAAAACGCATACGCCCAAGGTACAGGCCATGGTGTCGCACATATGGGATTTTGACACGATCCTGGTTGCAAACGAAACGGAAGCTTTTTCCCTCGAAAGCAATTTGATCAAGCAATATAAACCGAAGTACAACATCCTGCTCAAGGATGACAAGCATTTTCCTTATGTGCGGATTGATCTGAAGCAGGATTTTCCCCGCGTCGAAATAGTACGCAGAATCCATCAAGATGGCGCCACATATCTTGGTCCGTACCTATCCACCACCTATATTCGGGAACGCATGACGGTGATTCGAGAGCATTTTCCCATTCGATACTGCAAAAAAGATATCGGCAAAATGATCGCGCGTCGGGAACGTCCTTGTCTGATGCATCAGATCGGGCGCTGCTGTGCGCCCTGTTCCGGAAAAATTTCAAGGGAGCAGTACCATTCTGTCATTGCCGAGATCTTGCCATTTTTAAGCGGAAAATCGCAGGAGTTGATCGACAAGCTTCACAAAGATATGGAAGCCGCTTCCGATGCGATGGATTATGAGCGGGCTGCCATGCTGCGCGATCGCATTCGTGCAATCAGCGCAATGGATGAAAAGCAAATCGCCATATCCGTCAAAAGCCTTTCAGCCGATGTCCTTGCCGCCGTGCGACTCGGTGAAAAGGCGCTTGTATATGCCATGTTTGTCCGAAAAGGAAAGATCGTGAATACGGAGCGGTTCTCCATGGACAGCGCCCATGATGATTCCTCGTCCAGCGTGCTGGAAGCGTTCCTTCCCCAGTTTTACAGCATGCACGCCGGCGAACCGCCGCGCGAAATCCTGTTGTCCGAGCCCATTTCAGAAATGACCAACATGCGTGCATGGCTCTGTGCGCAAGCGGGTCATGCAGTGGAGCTTATCGTTCCGCAGCGCGGTGAAAAGCGGAAGCTGACGGAAATGGCCGTTTCAAACGGGATGGAGGAGCTAAGAAAGGAGCGCGTAATCCAGGAGCGCGAATGGGAACGCAGCGAAGGCGCGTTGGTTGCGCTTTCACAGATCATTGGTCTGGATACCATACCGGAACGGATGGAATGCTTCGACAATTCGCATTTGATGGGAAAATTTACCGTGTCGTCCATGGTCGTGTTTTCGGACGGAAAGCCGGATAAAACGCAATACCGGCATTTTCGTATTCGAACCGAGACCGCCGGTGACGATCTTGCCGCCATGCAGGAAGCGCTGACCAGAAGATTCTCGCGCGACATGCCGCGGCCGGATCTGGTCATACTGGACGGCGGAAAGACGCAGCTTGACGTTGGCCTGGCAGTTCTTCAGAAATTATCCATGGAGGATATTCCGATGATTGCGTTGGCAGAGACAGGCGATTTCATCTATCTACCCGGCAAGGATTTGCCGATTATCCTTCCAAGAAACGCGCCCGCGCTTCATTTGGTTGAACGGATTCGCGATGAAGCGCACCGTTTCGCCATCACCTATCATCGTTCGGTGCGGCAGCGCAGTGAGCTGTACTCAATTCTCGACGAAGTGGAGGGAATCGGAGAAAAGCGAAAGCGTGCGCTGTTCGACGCGTTTGTCACGATGGATGCCATGAAGCAGGCCGATCCCGATGCGCTTTGCGCAGTTCCGGGCATGTCACGCCCCGCTGCAGAGGCGCTCTACCGTCATCTGCACACGGAATCAGACAATAGATAGCAACAGCATTTTCCTAAACAAAAGAAAACGCCCACCGAGAGGAGCATCCCTTTCGGCGGGCGTTTGGTCACAGATCTCGTTCGCGAACCGCTTCACGCAGAGGTCAATGTTGCATCGTACGCAAGAACGCTTAATAAAGATGAATCGTCATGTCGTCAATGATTTCACTGAAAGCGAAGCCAAACAGCCCCAAATTCAAGAAGTAGACAACAGTCATGACAATACCGCCGATCAGGCCGATCAAGCCGCAAATACGGCCGGCAACGAGCTTGCCCGAACGGGTCATGCCATACTGCGGCAACAGCTCCATCACCTTCTTGTAGGTTGATGTGGAGATGGCGCCAAGCACGATGGCGGCAATGGAGGTGACGGGATACCAAGCCAGCACACAAGCGATGATGCCGAGAATCATGCAAGAGGTTGCCTTCTTCTCAAGCTCATCTCGAGCGGGGTCAAGCGTCAAAACAGGCGCGGACGGCGCATACTGCTGCTGATTCTCGTTATTACCTGCCGACGACGGCTGCAGCGATGCCCCACAGTTGATGCAGAACATGGCGCCGTCCGGATTCTTTGTGCCACAATTGGAACAATACATAATCGATTCCTCATTTCATCCATAGTCTCGGGAAAAGAGTACCACGGAACGCAACAAAGCGCAAGAGAAAAGTGGTACAGACAGACAAAGCGGAACAGCGAATGGCCAGGATTCCGTATTGCATTACACACAGCGAAATTTGAGCAAGACAAGCTTGACCTGATTCTGCGAGCGGGTCAATTTACTCCAACGGCATGTAACTACCAGCCGCAGCGAATCCTTGTCATCGCAGGCATTTCACAATATAAACAAAGCCCCTTACCGTAGTCATCGCAGCGGTTAAGGGACTTTCTCCTGTTGTATGTTTTTTTACTTTCGATTCTTTTGGTGACTGGACTGATGGGACCCCAAGTCTCACGCTTTTGAGCATTGGCGGCCTTTTGCGCCTTCTTGCTCATTTTTTGCCTTGGCACGAATCTTGCCATATCGCTCACCTTCTTTCGCTCCGCCATTATATACGGCGTGGCAGAAAAGCGCAACACCGCAAGAAGGTTTTACAGATGAAGGAATTTGGAAAGATCGTATTACAGGCTATGAGTCAGGTCGGTCCGTTTTGGACGCATGGCCACCGGCATGTGTACCGCGCGAAAACCCGCAGCGCAGCGCACCGTGTGGACAGTTCTTGACGCAATCGCCGCAGCGTATGCATTCCGCCGAATGAGGCGTTAGGCTGGGATCGACCTGCATGCGACATACCTTTTTACAAGCGCCGCAATGCGTGCAGGCAGATTCATCGAGGCGCAGCTGATACAGGGAAACCCGGTTAAACAGCGCATAAGCCGCGCCAAGCGGACACAGATACTTGCAAAACGGGCGATAAAGAAATATAGAGGCTGCCACAATGACGACCAGCAACAGCACCTTCCAATAGAAAAGCAGGCCGACCGACAAGGCCAATGATTCATTCATTGCCACAAGCGGAATCCCTGCGCCAAGCGTGCCCGCGGGACAGATCAGTTTACAAAACCATGGTGAGCCGTTGCCGGCGGCATTGGAAATGACAAGCGGGAGAAGAATCACAAAAACGGCAAAAACGACATATTTTGCGTAGCGCAAATATCGATCCGCCCGAAATCTTCCAATCTTTGGGGACGGGATCTTATATAAAAGATCCTGCACCAACCCGAACGGGCACAGAAAGCCACAAATAAAGCGGCCAAACACCGAACCCATAATCAGAAGAAAGCCGATTACATAAAAAGGAAGACGAACCTGCCTGGACGCAAGCTCAGCCTGAAGCGAGCCAATCGGACATGCGCCAACTGCGCCCGGGCAGGAATAACAATTCAGCCCGGGAACACAGATGGCCTTTCCGTTTCCGGAATAAATGCGACCCTTAAAATAGCCGATTACATACCCGTTGGTCAGGACGGTCCAGACCGTCTGAAAGATATGCCGCTTTTGATTTCTTTTTTGATTAGCCAATGCCAATGCACTCCAAACAGATGTGTGCGGCGCGTGACAACACAACGCCAACCTCCTGTCTCCAAATACCCACCGCCACAAACAGGACGCCAAGCACAATCAGGAGGTACGGCAGCGCGCGCTTCATCGCTGCTGCTCCAGCAACAGGTTGATGATCGCACGCCAATCATCGCCGCTCTTCGCTCCGACTACAAGCGACAGGACATTTCCCTCCTCATCCAGAAACAGGGTCGTCGGCAGCCCAGAAAACTCGTTGCTCATGTCAACAAAGATGCCCTCGGCGTTGATGACCGGATAGGTAATCCCGTTATCGGACAGAAACTTCGTCGCCCCGTCCACATCATTGTCCCAGGTCAGCACGCCAAGAATCCCAAAGTCAGCGGAATCATATTCGTTGAATATCGCTTCCAGATCGGGCATCTCCCTGACACAGTACCCGCACCAGGTCGCCCAAAAGTTGACCATCGTCACCTTGTGGGACGCCAAATAGCTTTCGTCTATCGGATCTCCCTGAAGCGTAGTAAAGGAAAAGGTCAATCTCTTTCGATCCGTTTCCTCCGGTGCCGTGGTTTGATCGGGCTGCCCCTGCGCTTCTGCGCCGGAACCGCCTTGCTCAGCAGCCGGTTCCTCTTCCGCGGGGGACTGTGACGTAGGGATATCGGCGGAGGATGCATCCTCCTTTTTGGCAGACGGTGTACAGGCCAATACAGAAACAGCCAAAAGCAGCGTCAAGGCTGCGGCAATATATCGCTTCATATCGATCTCCTTCCCAGTTGTTAGCGGTATGATACCATGCCTTGTGGGAAAGCACAATCCGTACCGCGGTTTGATATGTGACGATGTCACACAAAGGAGCCGATGCGTTATGGAAATAGCCGTTCTTGGCTAATTATGGAAGAGTTTATTGGTTTGATACTGCGGTTCACAGGTCAGATTGACGCCGAGCTTGCGGAATGTGGCCATATCAACCTGGGAAAGGATCACCGTAGAATGCACCTCGCATCCGCGAAGCTTGTTGATTTGTTGCATTGCGATCTCCGCTGTCGGGTTGGTAGCGGCGCAAATGGAAAGCGCAATCAGAATCTCATCGGTATGAAGCTGGGGGTTTCGGCTTCCAAGATGCTCAGTCTTCAGGTGCTGAATCGGTCCAATGATAACAGGCGAGATCAAAAGGATGTCATCGCGTATGCCGCCAAGATGCTTCAACGCGTTCAGAAGCAGCGCGGACGACGCGCCTAACAATTCGCTGGATTTTCCGGTGATAATCTCGCCGTTCGGCAGCTCCATCGCGGCTGCCGGCTGACCGGTCAGCTCCGCCTTATGCAACGCAGGCGCAACAACGCTGCGATCCTGTTCGCTAAGCCCCGCCTGCTTCATCAAAATCCGCATCTTGCCGACTTCGTCCTTTGACACCGTTCCCTGCCGGTAACCGGTCAGAGCGGTATAATAGCGTCTGATGATCTCCTGAGAAGCGGCGGTACGAACAGCTTCGTCGTCAATGATGCAGAAGCCTGCCATGTTCACACCCATGTCGGTCGGCGACTGATAGGGCGATTTCCCCAGCATCTGCTCAAACATGACATTCAAAACGGGGAATATTTCCACATCCCGATTGTAATTGACAGCGATCTTGTCGTACGCCTGAAAATGGAACGGGTCAATGATGTTTACGTCATTGAGATCGGCGGTAGCCGCTTCATAAGCAATGTTAACAGGATGCTGCAACGAAAGATTCCAGATCGGGAAGGTCTCAAACTTGGCATAGCCGGCTTTGACCCCACGCTTGTGCTCATGGTACAGCTGGCTGAGACAGGTAGCCATCTTTCCGCTGCCCGGGCCTGGTGCCGTGACAACAACAAGCTCACGCGAGGTCTCGATATAATCGTTCATCCCATATCCCTCGTCGCTCATGATCAAGGGAATATCGGACGGATAACCGGGAATGGAATAATGTCGATATACGCGGATGCCGAGTGATTCGAGATGATTCTGAAAATTCATCGCTGCCGGCTGTGATTTGAACCTGGTTAAGACAACGCTGCCGACATACAGGCCTATGCTGCGGAACACATCGATAAGCCGAAGCACATCCATGTCATATGTGATGCCAAGATCGCCACGCACCTTGTTCTTCTCGATGTCGGACGCATTGATGACAATGACAATTTCTGCCTGCTCCCTTAGCTGCAGCAACATTTGAACCTTGCTGTCCGGCAAAAAACCGGGCAACACGCGGGATGCGTGGTGATCGTCAAACAGTTTTCCGCCAAACTCCAGATACAGTTTTCCGCCAAATTGCGCAATCCGCTCCCGAATACGGGCGGACTGCAGGGTCAAATACTTCTCATTGTCAAATCCGATTGTCTGCATGCCCCATCCTCCAAATCCATATCAGTATACCAACTTAACCGGTCTTGTTCAATAGTTTTGAACGGCAGAGAGAAAAAAACAGACGCCGAAGCGTCTGTTGAACGAAATAAATGCGCAAGTCTATTGGATACGAAGCAGCAAGGTCGCAATGCGGAAATATGTAAACAGCGATATCGCGTCTACAATCGTGGTGATGAACGGGCTGGCCATCACCGCCGGGTCAAAGCCGATCTTCTTTGCCAGCATAGGCAGAGTACAGCCAATCAGCTTGGCAACAATTACGGTCACGAACAGGCTTAAGCACACCACAAGGGCAACAATCCAGGTCACGCTTGTGTTATGCATGACGAGATTGTCAAACAGCATGAGCTTGCCGTAATTGACCACTGCCAACGCGGCGCCGCACATGATGGAAACACGAAACTCCTTCCACATGACGCGGAAAATATCCGAGAACGAAATCTCATTCAGAGAAAGGCCGCGAATGATCGTCACCGACGCCTGACTGCCGGAATTTCCGCCCGTATCCATCAGCATGGGAATAAAAGCGGTCAGCGCGACCTGTGCGGCGAGCGCGTTCTCAAAGCTTGTGATGATGATCCCAGTGAATGTGGCAGATATCATCAAAAGGAGCAGCCAGGGAATGCGTCGTTTCCACAGATCAAAAGCGCTGGTTTTCAGATAGGGCTTGTCGGACGGCGTGATGGCAGCCATCTTCTCGATATCCTCTGTGGCTTCCTCCGTCAAAACGTCCATAGCGTCATCGACCGTGACGATACCGACCAAACGATCCTCTCCGTCCACCACCGGGAGGGCAAGCAGATTGTACTTGGAAAACATCTGAGCAACCGTTTCCTGATCATCCATCGTCGTAACGGAGATGATGTTGCGCTCCATGATTTCCTCAATACGGTCATCCTCATCGGCAAGAATGATGGTACGAATGGGGACAAGACCGCAAAGCGTGCGGTCACTCTTGGTGACATAACAATCGTTGATGGTTTCCTTGTCGATGCCCGTGCGCCGAATATGCTTTATGGCATCCTCAACCGTCATAAGCGGCCTCAGATCCACAAACTCCGTCGTCATGATGCTGCCGGCGCTGTCTTCGGGATACTTCAGAATCTCGTTGATCATCTTTCGCGTTTCCGAATCCGCCTGCTGCAGAATACGCTTTACCACGTTGGCAGGCATTTCCTCAACGATGTCAACGGCGTCATCGATGTACAGTTCGTCAATGACCTCCTTCAGCTCACTGTCGGAGAATCCGTCTATCAGCATTTGCTGGGCTTCGCTGTCCATCTCGACAAACGTTTCCGCCGCAAGCTCCTTCGGCAACAGCCGAAACAGCAACGGCAGAATCTCGATGGAAAGATCGTCAAATAGGGACGCGACGTCCGCCGCATTCATCGTGGACAAAATATCGCGCAACGTCGCATAGCGCTTGCTCTTGACAAGCGCGGTCATGGAATCTACAAGCAAATTGTTGTTGGTTTCTGCCATATTGTCTTCCTCCGATCCGCAAATGGTTGGGAAACAGCGTTCCCCTGCGTAGATAAGAAGTAAGACACAACAGGCCCGATATGAAGTCTAGCGGGGCGGCGCCCAAACGGACGCGGCGGCCGCTGCACAGCGCATGCGACAACTTCGGCAGGCCGATGTGCCGCTACTACTACCTGCGTCCATGTTGTTCACCTCTCCTTCGTGATACAAGCACAAAACATTGTCCTTGCCCATTTCATTTTACGCAAAAGGCCCTTGTGTGTCAATCGAAAAAAGCTATGATTTTTGAACAGTATCCGTTATAATGGAAATAATATGTATCAGGGAGGTATTTGTCATGCGCGCATATGAACGTTTGCTGCAATACGCCGTTATTTTCACGGCCAGCGATCCGGACAGCAAGGACGTGCCGACGACGGAACGCCAGAAAGATCTTGGACGGATACTCACCAGGGAGCTGATTTCTCTCGGAGTATCGGATGCGGCAATGGACGGATACGGATATGTGTACGGTCACCTTGCGGCAACCCCCGGCTGCGAGGATGCGCCCAGAATCGGATATATCGCACACATGGACACCGCTCCGGATTTTAATGGAGACAACGTGCGTCCGCGTGTGATCGAGCGCTATGACGGTTCCGACGTGCTGCTGGGCGAATGTCGCACGCTGTCAGCCAAGCAATTTCCGCATCTGAATCGTTTGCAGGGCCGCACGCTTATAGTGACCGCAGGCGACTCTCTGCTTGGCGCCGATGACAAGGCAGGCATTGCAGAGATCATGACCTTGATTGAGCAGCTGCAAACAAACGGAACGACTCATGGCAAGCTCAGCTTCTGCTTTACGCCGGACGAGGAGGTCGGTTCCGGCGCGGATCATTTTAACCTTGAAGTGTTTGACGCCGACTATGCGTATACGGTGGACGGCGGCGAAGAGGGCGAGGTTGTCTACGAGAACTTTAACGCCTGTGCTGCCGTGGTAACGTGTCACGGATTTAACGTTCACCCGGGAACCGCAAAGGATGTGATGGTCAACGCGCAGCTGCTCGCAATGGAGTTTAACGCCATGCTGCCGGCTGCGGAGACGCCCGCACATACGGACGGATATGAAGGTTTCTACCATCTTTGCGACATGACGGGCGATGTCGAAAAAGCAACGCTTTCCTATATCGTGCGCGATCATTGTGCAGAACGCTTTGACTTCCGCAAGGAAACCCTGCAGCAAATTGTGCGAACGATGAACGAGCGCTATGGCTCCGATACGGTTGAGCTGACGCTGGTCGAGCAATACCGCAACATGGCGGAAAAGATCCAGCCGTGCTTCCACCTCGTAGACAACGCAATTGAAGCAACAAAGGCGGCCGGCGTAAAGCCGCTGATAGAGCCGATTCGCGGCGGGACTGACGGCGCGCGGCTGAGCTTTATGGGGCTTCCTTGCCCGAACCTTGGCACTGGATCATTTGCCTGTCACGGACCGTATGAGCATGCAACCGCCGAGGGCATGGATGCCTGCGTCCGCATACTGGAAAACATCACGGCCTGCTACGCCGCCATGCACCGATAAGGGGTAGCAAGATGCGGCACACCATAGAGAATGCTTTTCTGCGTGTTACTGCCGACACAAAAGGCGCAGAGCTTGTATCCGTCTTTCACAAGCCAACCGAGGCGGAAGCACTTTGGCAGGGCGATCCCAAATACTGGAGTGATCGCTCCCCCAACCTCTTTCCGTTTGTGGCGCGCCTGAAGGACGGCAAATATACCTATGAGGGAAACGCCTATTCTCTCCCCTTGCACGGGTTTTTGATGCGAAGCGAAACAAAGTTTCTGGGCGGCACCGACAGCGAGCTGACGTTTTCGCTGACAGACTCCGAAAGAACGCTTTCACAGTATCCGTTTCGCTTCCGGCTCACAGTCGAATATGCGCTGTGCGGGCAAACGCTTTCCATCACTTACACGGTTCAAAACCCGGACGACAAGGATTTGGTGTTCGGTCTGGGCGGGCATCCGGGATTCCAAATCCCCTTTGCCGACGGAACACGCTTCGAGGATTACTATCTGGAATTTGAGAAGTCCTGCGCCCCTGTCAGGGTATTGTTTGACGATGCGGTGCTGCGAACTGGGAGGACAATCCCCCACCCGCTTGCAGACGACAACCGTTTGCATCTAAAGCATGCGCTGTTTGATCACGATGCAATTGTGCTTCAGGGCGCTGGGCATAGTGTGACAATCGGAACAGACAAAAGCAGCAGATACATCCGCGTCGCATATCCGGGCATGGAGCAGGTCGGATTTTGGCATGCGCAGAATACCGACGCACCGTATGTGTGCGTCGAACCATGGGCTACGCTGCCCGGCCGTGCAGATACAATCACCGATTTTTCGTCAACGAATGAATTGATGCGTCTAAGCCCCGGCGGTACATATCGCAATACCTTCACCGTGGAAATCGGTTTCTGAGAGCTAACACGATACGAAACTGCCCGCTGGGATGCATTCCCGGCGGGCACTGCTGTAATTACGGTGTTACGGGTAGATCAGCTCAGCTCAAACATGCCCATATACAACTGATAATACTTACCCTTTTGCATCAACAGGTCGTCGTGATCGCCACGTTCGATAATCTCGCCGTTCTCCATGACCATAATGGCGTTGGCATTACGAATCGTGGACAGGCGATGCGCGATAACAAACACGGTGCGCCCCCGCATCAGCTCATCCATGCCCTTCTCAATCAGCGCCTCGGTGCGCGTGTCGATGGAGCTCGTCGCCTCATCCAGAATCAACACCGGCGGATCGGCGACGGCGGCGCGTGCAATGGAGATGAGCTGGCGCTGCCCCTGCGACAGGTTGGCGCCGTCAGCAGTCAATACGGTCTGATAGCCCTGAGGCAAATGCGAGATGAAAAAATGCGCATTGGCGCGGCGCGCCGCAGCAATCACATCCTCGTCGGTGGCGTCCAGACGTCCGTAGCGGATGTTATCCATCACGGTACCGGTGAACAGATGGACATCCTGAGAAACCAGCGCCAGCGAACGACGCAGATCATCCTTCTTGATATCGCGAACGTCAATGCCGTCATATGTGATTTTTCCTTCGCCAACATCATAAAAGCGATTGATAAGGTTGGTCACCGTCGTTTTGCCCGCGCCGGTCGCGCCGACGAGCGCAATCTTCTGCCCAGGCTTTGCATACAGCGACACATCCTTCATGACCGTCTTTTCCCCGTCATAGCTGAAGGTCACATGATCAAATCGAACGTCGCCCTTTAAGGGAATCTGCTCGACGCCGCCGTCATTTTTCCGTTCCCAGACCCAGCTGTCTGTCCCCACCTTCTTCAAGGTGACCGCGCCGTTATCGACTTCCTCCGGCGTATCCATTAAATCGAAGATCCGCTCCGCACCGGCAAGCGCGTTAAGGATGACGTTCATCTGCTGCGATACCTGTGAAATGGGTTGCGAAAACTGGCGGGTATACTGTAGGAATGCGGCAAGTACGCCGATGTTGGCAAGTCCGCCGCTGATCAGAATGCAGCCGGTCACGGCCGTCGCCGCATACAGGAAATAGTTCAGATTTCCCATGAGCGGCATAAGAATCATGGCGTAACTGGTCGCCTGCGTGGACGCGCTTCTAAGATTTTCTGCAATGGAGCGATAGTCGGAAGAGACCTTGTGCTCATGCACGAACACCTTGACCTCACGCTGTCCCTCGATCATTTCCTCCACAAAGCCATTCGATGCCGCAAGCGCCGCCTGCCTTTTCCGGAAGTAGGAAATTGACCGTTTTCCGATTCCGCTCGAAATCAGCACCATGATGACAAACCCTACAAGAACCACAATAGTCAGGCGCCAGGAGAGCAGGAGCATGGCGGTAAGCACGCCAAGAACGGTCAACACGCTTGAAATGATGTTGGGCAACGCGCTGGACAGCATTTCACGCAGGGTATCGGTATCGTTGGTGAAGCGGGACATGATCTCGCCATGCGTATGCGTGTCAAAATACTTGAGCGGCAGCTTCTGCAGATGCGAAAACATGCCGTTGCGAATCTCCATCAGCACACGCGTGGATACGGTCACAACAATGCGGCTGTATAGATACGTTGCTCCGGCCGTACACAGATAAATCGACGCAAGCGCAACAATATATCCGATAAAGGCGCGCATGTCGGCGCTGCCGGTTGCAAAGAGATCAGCCGCGATATTGAAGATCGGCTTGAGTAAATAGGTGCCGACAACGGAACCTACCGCACTTACCACGACAAGCGCAATCACCACAGCCATCCGCATCGCATGCGGGCGCAAGAAATGCAGGAGCCGTCGCAAGGTATTTTTTACGTTTTTGGGCCTGTTGCCCTGCTGCACGGGTCTGGCCATTTACTCCACCCCCTTTTGCTGAGATTCGTAGACTTCACGGTAAATCGGCTCACACTTTATCAACTCTTCATGCGTGCCGACGGCCTGAATGCGTCCATCATTCATGACGACAATCCGATCGGCATCCATAATGGAATTGATTCTCTGCGTAATGATCAGTTTGGTCGTTTCAGGGAACCATTCGCGGAAGGCCCTGCGAATCTCGGCATCCGTTTTGGTGTCAACCGCGGATGTGGAATCGTCCAGAATGAGAATGCGCGGGTTCTTGAGCAGTGCGCGCGCAATGCAGAGGCGCTGCTTTTGCCCGCCGGACACATTGACCCCGCCCTGACCGAGTTGTGTTTCGAACCCATCAGGAAAGCTCATGACAAAATCATAGGCGCTGGCCGCACGGCAGGCACGCTCAATCTGCTCATCGGTAGCTTCGGCATTGCCCCACAGCAGGTTGCTGCGGATCGTTCCCGAGAACAGCACGTTCTTTTGCAATACCATGCCAATGTTTGCGCGAAGGTTCTCTGTCGAATACTCCTTGACATTATGCTCGCCAACGTACAACTCACCCCGGAACACATCGTAAAGCCTAGGAATGAGCTGCACCAGCGAGGTCTTGCCCGAACCGGATCCGCCAATGATGCCAATGACCTCGCCGGAACGAATGTCAAGATTAACGTCCGTCAAAATCAAGTTGTTGGGATCATCCGTGTAGGAAAAATCAACATGACGGAAGGATACGGAACTGTCGGAGAGCGGGATATCGGAGGAAAGATTCTCGTCAAGCGCCGGTTTTTCTTCCAGGACTTCCACAACACGCTTGGTGGACGCGGCGGACAGAACCAGATTGATAAATACCATCGATATCATCATAAGGGCGATGAGAATGCTGGATATGTAGCTGATAAAGCTCATCAAAGCCCCGCTTTCCAGGGTTCCTGTTATGATGTCTCTACCGCCAAACCAGACGACCGCGACAATGCACGCATACATAATGAGCTGCATGATCGGCATGTTGAGGATAAGCAGTTTCTCCGCACGAAGCTGAGAACGACGCACGCCGTCGCTGCTCACGGTGAATTTTTCTTCCTCATGTCTGCCGCGCACAAACGCTTTGACCACGCGGACAGCAATCAGCGTCTCCTGTGTGGAGGCGTTCAGATCGTCATACTTCTTCAACATCTCGACAAAGCGCGGATAAATTTTGAATGCGAGAAGCGCAATCGATATCGCAAGCACCGGGATCGCAAGAAACAAAATCAGCGACAGCTTGCCGGAGATGCGCGTGGCCATGATGGTCGCCAGAATCAACATGGTCGGGCTGCGCATCAGCATGCGAATGCACATCATAAACGACTGTTGGATATACGTTATATCCTGCGTCAACCGGGTGATCAAGGACGGTGTTGAGAACTTATCAATGTTTTGAAAGGAAAAATTCTCAATCTTTTCAAACAGAGCCGTGCGCAAATTGCGTGCAAACCCATTCGCCGCTTTTGACCCCAGAACGGCGCCGGCCGCACCCAAAAGCATGGAACAGGCAGCCATTGCCGCCATCAGCCCGCCACATGTCAGGATATATGAATAATTCCCGTTCTCGGCAGCAAGTGGGATGCCAACATCCACCATCTTTGCCATTTGCAGCGGGATAAGCACCTCAAAAATAACCTCTCCGATCATGCACACAGGCGTCAGGATGGCAGGAAATTTATAGTTCTTGACGTACGCAAGCAGCGTGCGCACATAGTATCCGATGCCTTTTTTCTTCATTTCTTCTCCTCCATCATCGGCGGCACCCAGCACGGTTCATCCACGCCGGACTCGCCGAGCGCATCCGTCATACGGACAAGCATATTCGCAAGCGCTGCGCACTCCTGTTCCGACAAGCCGCCATACATAAGGCTGTCCACCGCGTCAAAATTGCGCTTGCAGCGCACGGCAACCTCGTGCCCCTTGGGCGTCACAAACAGCATGTTGCAGCGTCTGTTGCTCCGATCCACACGGCGTTCAATCAAGCCCGCCTGCTCCAGCCGTTTGCACGACAGCGCGACCGACGCAGGCGTAATGTTGAGCTTTTCCGCCAGTGTGTTCTGCGAACAACCGGCTAGCTCCTTGATCATGCCCAGAAGCGGCAGCTGACCCATTTGCAGCGGCTCGTCCTTATTCATGCTCCAAATCCGATTTCTCCGCCGCGCCATCAGGCGCATGAACATCCCCGATAGCTCATAATTGTTCATTCTGACCTCTTAAAAAATAATTAGACACCTAACTGTTAAGCGCTTATCAATTATAATTGCGCAGTCACATTCTGTCAAGCGCCTTTTCATAATTAGATGCTAATTTTGCGTATACAAAAGATCCATACCGAAAGCCGGTATGGATCTTTTCCCTGCGTATATCAATCCTGTTGATTCAATACGTTGGACAGCTTATACAGCATGCTTTCCTCGAGCAGAGCGACGACATGTGTGCCGTCATGCTCGTGCGTTTCTGAAAGCACAGTGCCGATCCCGCGCAAAACCTGCATGGCGTCATACCGGTCATATGGGATGGTCACCTCAACCCTGCGTTGGGTGGCACAAACAATCTGTTCCATCCGCGCGAGCAAACCGTCCAGGCCGTCGCCACGTTTTGCGCTGATACAAAGCGTATTCGGTCCGGAATGGGTCAGAATTTGCGTGTCATCAAGCAAATCCATCTTGTTATAAACGTCGATCCGCGGGGTATTTGCCGCGTCAAGTTCAGACAAAACATCCTCGACCACACGCTTCTGAACGTCATAATAAGGACTGGCGCAATCGATAACATGGAGGATCAGCGAAGCATCGCGAACCTCCTCAAGCGTAGAATGGAAAGCCTGAACCAGGTCGTGCGGAAGCTTGTTGATAAAACCAACCGTGTCCGACAGCAGGCACTCCTTGCCGCCCGGCAGCGTGATCTGTCGCACAACAGGATCCAATGTGGCAAACAGCATGTCTTCGGCAAGGACGCAGCTTTGCGTCATCGCATTGAGCAGCGTGCTCTTTCCCGCGTTGGTATAGCCGACCAGCGCAATCATCGGGATTTGCTGCTTTTTGCGTGCAGTACGACGCAATGAGCGTTGCTTTTCTATCTCAACAAGCTCCTGCTCCAACTCATAGATCCGACGCTTGATGCGGCGGCGGTCGACCTCAAGCTTTTTTTCGCCCGGACCGCGCATGCCGACACCGGACGAGCCTTGACGCGTCATCTCCACACCGGCGCCCATCAGTCGCGGCAGACGGTAGCGTTGCTGCGCCAGTTCGACCTGAAGTTTCCCCTCGCGCGTGGTAGCTCTGGATGCAAAGATATCAAGGATCAACATGGTGCGATCGATCACGCGTGCACCGAACAAATCCTCAAGATTTCGAATCTGAATGGCGGACAGCTCATCATCAAAAATAAACAAATCCGCCTCTACCGCATTGCCCGTCAAGCGCAGTTCCTCCGCCTTGCCGGAGCCGATATAGGTGGCGTTGTCCGGGGAACGCTTACGTTGAAGTTCGGAATGTACGACAACAGCCCCGGCCGTTTTTGCAAGCTCGGCCAGCTCAGCCAACGTATCATACCCGTCGTCACCCTCAATGCCAACCAGGACTGCGCGTTCAGGCCTGTATTGCGTCGTAGCCGCCGACTCCGTCTTAAGGCGGGCGTCGGCTTCAAACAGTGCGTCCAGCAACGTGCGCTGTGGCAAGCGGTCATAACGCAGAGGGCCGCAGATGACCGGCGTACGCTCCACCTCGCCCATCTCCCCGATATAGGCGACGTACACGCTGGTCGGCCGGCCGTCGCGCACACCGACAGCCGCCATGGCATCCAGTTTCAATGCGTGCAACGACCCCAAATCGACGTCGCTTAAATGTCCGCTTGCATTGGGATGTGTATGAATACAGCGCACGCCGCAAAGGCGATCGCTGTTCCGTACCAGCCGCATCGCCGGCATGGATACCGTTTTGCTGTCGCCGATCGAAACATCCTCAATGCCGCCGCTTCGGGAAATATACACCAGGATCTCCCGGTTGATGCGCCCGGTAAAGCCCGCCATCATTTCAAGCAGCTGTCGTGCAAGAAATGTACCCGCCGGCTGTTGCTGCTCATACAGCGTCTTCATCTCCTCGAGCACCACATCGCGGATGCCGGAGGTGTTTCCGTTGATTTTCTTTTCCATAGCGGTATTATATCACCCTGCGGATAAGCCAACAAGCGGGATTTCGTTCGTATTATAAGATATATTTTCGCCTGGGGGGTTGACCGCACCTGGAAACTTTGCCACAATGACGATAGGCGCAGAATGCGTCAAAAAAGGAGGACGTCATGTTCCGTTCATTGGATGATGCGATCGAGTATATCCGCACAAACCACATATCCATGTTGGATTTCAAAATGACCGATATCGACGGCCGCTGGCGTCATGTGACCCTGCCCGCTGCGCGGCTTGGTGCGCATATGATGCAATACGGCATCGGGTTCGACGGCTCCAACTATGGCTATGCCCCGGTGGAAAACAGCGACATGGTGTTCATCCCCGATCTTTCGACAGCCATGCCGGACCCCTATGCAGAGACAAGCGTGCTTACGATGACAGGCGATGTGCGAATCATCACAGAGCCGGAGAACAAGCCCTTTGATCAGTATCCGAGAAACGTGATCCGCCGCGCGGCCGAATACCTCAAGGACAGCGGCGTAGCTGACCGTATGGTGATCGGACCCGAATTTGAATTCCACATTTTTGACACGATACAGTATCAGACCGAGGCGCATCGCCAGATGCTTGAGATTGGCTGCAACGAAGCCTATTGGTCCTCCGGTACAGTCGGCGGCGGTGTTCAGATCCCCAAGAAGGGCGCATATCATGTGGATCTCCCGCAGGATGAGAACTACGATTTGCGCAACGGGATGTGTGAGGCGCTTGAAGGCTGGGGTGTAAAGGTCAAGTATCATCACCACGAAGTCGGCAGCCCCGCGCAGGAAGAAATCGAAGTCGAAATGGGCGAATTGACCGAGATGGCGGACAAGACGATGATCGTCAAATATGTCATCAAGAACGCGGCCGCACGCGTCGGCAAAAGCGCCACCTTCCTGCCAAAGCCCATACCGGGAGAAGCAGGCAACGGCATGCATGTGCACATGCTGCTCTTCCGCGACGGCAAGCCCGTATTCTGGGATCCGGCAGGCTATGCGGGGTTGTCTGAAACGGCGCTGTATTTTATCGGCGGTCTTTTGAAGCACGCTGCTTCCCTATGCGCGATCACCAACCCGTCTACCAACTCCTTCAGGCGGCTGGTTCCCGGTTTTGAGGCCCCGGTCACCATCGGCTATGCGATGGCAAACCGCAGCGCGGTCGTTCGCATTCCAGCGTATGCCAAGGCGCCCGACAAGAAGCGCTTTGAGCTGCGGAACCCGGATGCAACCTGCAACCCGTATTATGCCTATGCCGCGATCCTTATGGCGGGTCTGGACGGCATAAAGAACCGCATCGACCCGCATGCCGCCGGATGGGGCCCGTTCGACTACAATCTATTCGATTTGCCCGATGCGGAAAAAGCGAAGATCGATTCGCTGCCCCAGTCGCTGTCCGAAGCGCTGGACGCTCTTTGTGACGATCATGCTTATCTGACGCGCGGCGGCGTGTTCCCCGAACGGCTGATTCAAATCCTGATCGACCGCAAGCGGAAGGAGATCCGCCGGTTGGAAGCGATTCCAACCCCCGCCGAGTTTGAGGCGTACTATACGCTCTGACGGATCAACCCAAGGCTCCATACCACACAAAAAACGTCCGCCAAATACGGCGGACGTTTTGTCAGTTTGAATCAAAGCTGTTTCGCAGTTACTCGGCTTTCTCGGCTGTCAGTTTCAGGGTGTCGATGATCGGAAGATGCTGCGGACAGTTCTTCTCGCAGGCGCCGCAGGCCAGACACGCCGATGCGCGCGGATGCTTTTTTCCGATGCTGCGATAATCGCCGGCAAGCGCAGCCGCGTTTTCAAACTTCAGATACTCGTTCCAAATGCCCAAGTAACTGGGAATGGGGATCTGCTGTGGGCAAACCTCCATGCAATACTTGCAGCCGGTGCAGGCGACCTGCGGAACCTTTGCAAGCTCCTCTGCCACTGCGGACACCACCTTGCATTCCGCCTCCGTCAGCGGTGAAAAATCATGCATAAACGCAGTGTTATCCAACAGTTGATCCATATTTGACATACCGGACAGAACCATCATCACACCTTCCAGCGAGGCACACCAACGGATCGCCCACGATGCGACGGATGCATCGGGCGCAGCCGCGCGGAAGGGAGCCGCGATGTTCGGCGCAATCGTCGCGAGCGACCCGCCCTTGACCGGCTCCATGACGATAACGGGTTTGCAATGACGGCGCGCAACCTCATAGCAAAGCCTGGACTGTACATCCTCGCTTTCCCAATCGGCATAGTTGATCTGAAGCTGAACAAATTCGACATCCGGATGCGCGGTCAGCAGCCGATCCAGCACATCGGCGGTGCTGTGAAACGAAAAGCCCCAATGCTTTACAAGCCCCTTCTCCTTCTGCTGGCGCACGAACGACCACGCTCCAAGCTCTTCAGCAACGGGGATGGTCGGATCGGTCAGCGAATGCAGAAGATAGAAGTCAAAATATCCGGCGCCCGTTTTTTGGAGCTGTTCATCAAAATACCGCTGCATATCCTCTTCCTTCTTCAGAGCATACACCGGAAGCTTGGATGTTAAGGTAAAGCTGTCGCGGGGATATCGACGAACGAGCGCTTCACCAACGGCGGTCTCGGACTTGCCGCCATGGTAAAAATATGCCGTATCAAAATATGTAAAGCCGCGCGCCAAAAACGCGTCAACCATTTCCTTAAACCGATCCATATCAATCTGTGCGGGTGCATCGGATTGATCTTGCATCGGCAGCCGCATCAGCCCAAAGCCAAGCGGCTTGGTGCCCGGAGCAAGTATACTCTGCATAACATTAACCCCTTTTATCCTTTATTCTATCACTATACCCGTCCAATTCCGTTCCGTCAACATAATCGGGAAAAAACTTGACGAAGCCACATGCGTTTTGTATACTGATAAGTAAGTGAATATGACCCGCTATGGCGGATCCGCTTATCGCCGTTTTCCGGCAGCTTTTTTGTAACCATCGGCACGCCGCTCACTCCACATAATGAAGGCGCGACCGTGATAAGAAAAGGAGGAAAACCGCGTGACCAGCGGTGTGGCAGTGTGGAGACCTGTCACAATGTGTCTGTGATTCAGCTTTGCAGACATGAGATATCGGGGGCGAATGCCCGCGGCATCATGGTCAGAGAACTATGGCAACTCTATCCCTGCGCAACCTGAAAAAGGTTTACGAGAAGGACGTTGTAGCCGTGTCCGAATTCAATCTTGAGATTGCGGACAAGGAATTCATCGTTCTGGTTGGTCCGTCCGGCTGCGGTAAATCCACGACCCTGCGCATGATCGCGGGTCTGGAGGAGATCAGCGCCGGCGAGCTCTACATCGGCGACCGTTTGGTCAATGATGTCCCGCCTAAGGACAGAGACATTGCAATGGTATTCCAAAACTATGCACTCTATCCCCACATGACCGTCTACGAGAACATGGCGTTTGCTCTGAAACTGCGCAAGACACCGAAGGCCGAGATCGATAAAAAGGTGCGTGCCGCGGCGGAGATTCTAGACATCACAAGCTATCTCGACAGAAAACCGAAGGCGTTGTCCGGCGGACAGCGGCAGCGTGTCGCCATCGGCCGCGCAATCGTGCGTGATCCTCAGGTGTTCCTGATGGACGAGCCTCTGTCAAACCTGGATGCCAAGCTCAGAAATCAGATGCGTGCCGAGATCATCAAGCTGCGTCACCGTCTGGATACCACATTCATTTATGTTACGCACGATCAGACAGAGGCCATGACGCTTGGCGACCGCATCGTCATTATGAAGGATGGCTTTATCCAGCAGATCGGCACCCCGCGCGAAGTCTTTGAGCATCCGCAGAACAAATTTGTAGCCGGCTTTATCGGCACGCCGCAAATGAACTTCTTCGATGCGGATCTCCAATGCCAAAACGGCGTATACTCTATCCTTTTGCATGGGGAGAGCATTGCGCTGCCGGCGGATAAACAGCAGAAGCTGAAAGCAAAAGAAACGCCGGCACAGCCTATCGTCATGGGCATCCGTCCTGAGCACGCCGGCCTTGCCTATCAGCGTGATGAGAACAACATTTCTGCGACGGTTGACGTATGTGAAATGATGGGCAGCGAGCTGCATATCCATGCAAACGCGGATGGCGTGGACACCATTCTCCGCGTGCCTGACATGAGTCTGCCCGCCGAGTATCGCTCCGGTATCCCGTTCAACACTCCGGTCAGAATTGACATCAACGGCGAACTGGTGCATCTGTTTAACAAGGAGACCGAGCAAAACCTGATCGACGCCTGACACACCGATCGAAACAAATGCGAAGCGCCGCGGCACAGAACATGCAGCGGCGCTTTTGTGCAGTCAACAGAGCATGCCGTATATCGTACGTTTACGGTTTAGCTGTCGTCCGATAGAGCATGCCGTAGCTCATAGGGTCTGCCCCGCTGTCACCCAGATAATCAACAGCTTCATCGTGCTCAATCATAAATCCGGATGCGCGATGTACAGCGAGGGAAGCGGCGTTGCTCTTTTCAACGCTGTCGCAAATCATTATCGCTCCGTTCTGCTCCAGCCTATTGATCAATTGCTGCAACAACTGACGCGCATAACCGCGTCCCCGGTATTTTGGCATGGTCTCCAGCGCTTCCAGGTAATAAAATGCATCCAGCCCATACAGTCGGAGCGCGCTGACCCATGCACCATCCACCGTCAGGACATAGCAGGCGTTATGCGGGTTTGACAAGAACTCACGATTCAGGTACTCGCCATGCGCCTCATCGGCAAGGCGTATGCCTTCTACATCATTTGTACAGGCAGGAAAGAACAGAGGATAGTTGCGTCGGTTGCTCTCAAAATAGACAGGCATTATCCTGCCCAGATCGTCCTGATTCAGATGATGAAACGTCAGCAGTGTAAACAATACAATTCCTCGTTACCCATTTGTCAGGGTTACGCCTTGGCGACGGTGCGAAGGCATTGAAAGCTTAACTGTTCGATAAAAGCGGCAAGCTCATTGGGCGCCTCGCCATGATCCTTTTGCACCCATTGCTGGATCAATGCGACGCTGCCGTTCGAGATAAAGGTATAGATATATTGTAGACGGTTCTCGTCGATATTCGGCATTACCTTTCTCCATTCGACAATGGTCAGTTCCTTGGCAAGGTCAATAATATGCGCCAGATATGCCTTATCGCCATATTCGGAAAACAGCACGCGACACAGGGCGCGGTTGCGTTCGATGGAGATCAAAATGCCTCCAATCATCACATGGATCGAATTCTGCTTGAGCGAACTGAGCTGTTGCATGATGTCGTCCAATAGCTCCTGTTCGATCTGATTCAGCAGATCGTACGGATCCTGATAATGGGTGTAAAAGGTGCCGCGGTTAATATCCGCGCGTTCACAAAGATCCTTAACCGTGATCTTGCTGATGGGTCCCGCTGTCATCAGGTCAAGCAAGCTCTGCTTGAGAACCTGCTTGGTATACTTCACGCGCCGATCGGTTTTTCTAACTTCCATACCCTTTTCCTCAGCTTCACAACAAATTCAAAATTCGATTCAACACATTTATTGCGGATGTTCAATGATGAACAAGGCGGCCTGTCCGTGTGGTTGTTTTTTGGACGCAGTGTTAGTATACTATATTCGTGATCAATAATCAACACCGTGTATAAATATTACGTCATCTGTCGATGCTGATAGCGATACGGAAAGGAGTACACCAATGGAAGCATTATATCTTGTGACCGGCGCAACGGGAAATCTGGGGAGCAACGTGACCAGCCAGCTTTTGGACGCGGGCAAAAAGGTTCGTGCGCTCGTTCTGCCGAACGACCCCGGCTTACATCACATGCCAAGCGGCGTAGAGACAGCCTACGGCGATATCATGTGCACGAACGATCTGGAAAAATTCTTTGAGGCGCCGGAAGGGACGGAACTGTACTGCATCCATTGCGCTGGCATTGTAACAACGCAATGGGAGTTTTCGCAGAAAATCTATGACATCAACGTGGAAGGAACGCGAAACGTCGTGAACCAGTGTGTCAAAGCGCACGTCAAGCGATTTGTGTACATCAGCTCGGTTCATGCGATTCCCGTTTTGCCAAAGGGACAAACCATGACGGAGGTGACCTCGTTCAATCCGGACAGTATTGTAGGGTTTTACGGAAAAACGAAAGCTGCGGCCTCGCAGATTGTCATGGACGCCGTACATAACAGCGGTCTTGATGCAAGCATCATCTTTCCATCGGGGCTTTGCGGGCCGAACGACTATGCGGGCGGACATATCACTCAGTTGCTTCTGGACAGCTGCAACGGCAAGCTGCCGGCGGGCATTGAAGGCGGTTTCGATTTCGCGGACGTCCGCGATGTTGCCGGAGGCATTGTCGCTTGCTGCGAACGCGGCAGGAACGGCGAAGGCTATATCCTGGGCAATCGCTACTTCACGATTCGAGAAGTACTGCACGATATTTCGCAGGCGAGCGGCATTCACGAGATCCGGCACATGCTGCCGTTCTACGTGGCGCGGCTGTTTGTCCCTGCCTTTGCGCTATACTATAAGATCAAAAAGCAGAAGCCGCTGTTTACAAAATACTCACTTTACACGCTGTCGTGCAATGCAAAATACAGCAGCGAGAAGGCAAAGCGCGAGCTTGGATACCGTACGCGTCCGTTCATTCAAACGATTTCGGACGCGCTTGCATGGCTAAGAAAGGAAAAACGAATTTTAGCCTGACAAGACCGTCCATTACATAACCCCCTCCCCCGCGGGACGTTCCTTTGCTCTTTTGGATCGTCCCGCCTTTTTGTTGTGTAAAATCTGCGTAAAAGGAAAAAGTTTTTCTTGCCATGGAAAATATATAATGCTATATTCATAAGGGCACCCCAGTAGAAATCCAACGCCTCCTTGTGAGGCGTTGTTGTTGTTTTGGGAGGGTATATGGGAACGGATTGTAAATTTGTGTTTGTAACAGGCGGCGTGGTTTCGTCCCTTGGAAAAGGGATAACGGCAGCCAGTCTCGGACGGCTGCTGAAAGCGCGCGGATACTCAGTGTCCATGATTAAGCTGGATCCATATCTGAATGTGGATCCTGGAACCATGAATCCGTATCAGCACGGCGAAGTATTTGTAACCGCTGACGGTGCCGAGACCGATCTGGACATCGGGCACTATGAACGGTTTATTGACGCGGATTTATCGCGTCTGAACAACGTCACAAGCGGGAAGGTTTTTTCCTCGGTGATTGAACGCGAGCGCGCCGGCGGTTACCTCGGGGGCACGGTACAGATCATTCCGCACATTACCGATGAAATCAAATCACGTATTCTGCTGGCTGCCGAAAAGCAAAAGCCGGATGTCATGATTGTAGAGATTGGCGGCACGGTCGGGGATATTGAGTCTCTGCCATATTTGGAAACCATTCGACAAATTCGCTCGGAGCTTGCGGACGGCTCCTGTGCGTTTCTTCATGTTACGCTGATCCCTTATATTGAAGCGGCGGGCGAGCTTAAATCCAAGCCAACGCAACATTCGGTCAAGGAACTGCTGAGCATCGGCATTCAACCGGACATCATTGTATGTAGAAGTTCAAAGACGCTGCCCGCGGAAATTCGACGGAAGATCGCCCTGTTCTGCAACGTGCACGCGGATGACGTTGTAGAGAACCTGAACGGACGTTCTCTTTACGAGGTGCCCTTGATGCTGGAGCAGCAGGGTTTGTGCAGCCGCGTCCTCTGGCACCTCCGTCTGGAGGATCGCGTACCGGAGCTTTCCGTATGGCAAACAATTGTTGCCGCCGATCTGGCAAAGAAGCCCCTCTGCACCATTGCCATCGTCGGAAAGTATGTCGAGCTGCACGACGCATATCTTTCCATTGTGGAGGCGCTCCGTCACGGCGGTATTGCCGAGAACGCAGATGTGAGTATCCGCTGGGTCTCTGCGGAGTTGGTGGAGCAAAAAGGCGTCCGCGCACTGTTGGACGGTGTGGACGGCGTGCTTGTTCCCGGCGGTTTTGGCGAGCGGGGATTGCTTGGCAAAATGATGGCAATCACATATGCCAGAGAGAACCATATCCCGTTTTTCGGAATTTGTCTTGGCATGCAAATGGCCGTTATCGAGTATGCGCGAAATGTGCTGGGATGGATCGACGCGCACTCTACCGAGGTCGATCCGCACACCGTGCATCCGGTTGTCGATCTGATGGCAGATCAAGTACAGAATTTGACGCACCTCGGAGGTACGTTACGGCTGGGCGCATACGACTGCGATCTTGTTGAAGACTCGCTCGCGTACCAGCTGTACGGCCGACAGCGTATCAGCGAACGGCACCGCCATCGCTATGAGGTGAACAACCGATTTGTTGAGGCGCTGACTGCGGCGGGGCTGCGTTTTTCGGGAAGAAACCCGCAGCGAGATCTGTGCGAAATCATGGAGTTGCCGTCGCATCCGTTTTACATCGGCGTTCAGTTTCACCCAGAGTTTCAATCAAGGCCTGACAGACCGCACCCACTGTTTGCAGGCTTTGTCCGATCTGCGAAAGAAACGCATGAAAGAAAAGGAGAATAGACCATGGAAATGGCATCGGAGATATACGGAAGCAAAGTATTTAATGACGCAACCATGAAGAAGCGTCTGCCCAAGGAAACCTATGAAGCGATTCAATACGCCATTGCGCACGGAAAACGGCTGGACATCGGCATCGCAACGATTGTGGCCAACGCCATGAAGGAATGGGCCATCGAGAACGGCGCAACGCATTATACGCACTGGTTCCAGCCGATGACCGGCATCACCGCCGAGAAGCATGACAGCTTTGTCTCACCCGCAGCCGACGGCACGGCAATTATGGAGCTGAGCGGGAAGGAGCTGGTGCGCGGTGAGCCCGACGCATCGAGCTTCCCTTCGGGTGGACTGCGAACAACCTTTGAAGCGCGCGGATATACCGCCTGGGATCCGACCAGTTATGCCTTTGTCAGGGGAGATACGCTGTGTGTTCCAACTGCATTCATCTCCTATTGGGGGGATGCGCTGGACAAAAAGACACCGCTTTTGCGGTCGATGGACGCTCTTAACCGGCAGGCGCTCCGGATCCTGCACCTGTTCGGACGTACTGACGTTACGCGCGTAATGCCAATGGCTGGCGCGGAGCAGGAGTATTTTCTGATTGATAAAAAGCTGTATGAGAAGCGCAAGGATCTGATGTATGCCAACTGTACCCTGTACGGTGCGCGCCCGCCGAAAGGGCAGGAAATGGAAGATCACTTTTTCGGCAGTATTCATCCCCGCGTCGCCGCATTCATGCGTGAGCTGGATCATGAGCTCTGGCTGCTCGGCATACCCGCAAAGACTGAGCACAACGAGGTTGCGCCGGGGCAACACGAGCTGGCCTGCGTATACACCAAGGTCAACCAGGCCACCGACCAGAATCAGCTCGTCATGGATCTGATGAAGAAGATCGCCGGACGCCACGATCTTGTGTGCCTGTTGCACGAAAAGCCCTTTGCCGGCGTGAACGGCAGCGGCAAGCACAACAACTGGTCACTCGCCACCGATTCCGGCGAGAACCTGTTGACCCCGGGTGATACGCCCAGCCAGAATGAGCTGTTTTTGTTGCTGATCCTGGCCATTGTGGAGGGAACCGACCGCTATCAATCGCTGTTTCGCATCGCAAGCTCCGGCGCGTCCAACGACAACCGGCTTGGCGGGAACGAAGCGCCGCCCGCGATCATGTCCATCTATTTGGGCGATGAGCTGACCGCGATTCTATCCGCATACGAGCTGGGTACGCCCTACAACGAGCGAGTACACGAATTGATGAAAACAGGTGCCAAGATATTGCCAAAGATTCCGAAGGACACGACGGATCGCAACCGTACTTCCCCGTTTGCCTTTACGGGAAACAAGTTCGAATTTCGCATGCTTGGTTCGTCCGCATCCATTGCGGATATCAATACGGTTATCAATACGACTGTGGCGGAATCCCTTCGCCGGTATGCGGACCTTCTTGACGCCGCAGATGATTTTCACAGTGCACTGCATCGCCTGTTCTCCGACGTGGTGCGCGAGCATAAGCGTATCATTTTTAACGGAAACAGCTATCACGCGGACTGGGTCCGCGAGGCGGAGAAGCGTGGACTTTTGAACCTCAAAACAACACCGGATTGCCTTCCATACTGTATCGACTCCGACAACATTGCCCTGTTTTGTGAGCATCATGTCTTTACAGAGACCGAGATCCGCTCCCGTTACGAGGTCATGCTGGACAGTTACTGCAAGGTTAAGCAGATTGAGGCGCTGACCATGATCGACATGGCGCGGCAGCAGATTCTTCCGGCGGCAGCGGCCTACCGGCAAACATTGTGCAGCGGTTACCTCGCCGGACGCGAGGTCATGCCAGGAACAGACTCCGCATTCGAGAAGGAGACCGTTCGGGATCTGGCGACGAACATCGACACGCTGTACCGCGCAACCAAGATGCTCGAGAATCAGCTGTTTTCCCTGCCCTCTGTCGATGGACTGCAAACACAGGCAAACACCTATCGGGATGCAATCAACCCCATTATGGCGGACATGCGACGCGCTGCAGACGCGCTGGAACTGATTTGCAGCAGCGAGTATTGGCCGTATCCCACCTACGGCGCGCTGATGTCACTGACCTAACATTATCAGGAGGAATCTCATATGTGCGGTATTGTTGGATACACTGGAACGAAAAACTGCGTCCCCGTTCTGATGAACGGTCTCCGTGCGTTGGCATATCGCGGATATGATTCTGCGGGCATTGCCGTATTTGATCACGGAAAAATCACTTTGGAAAAGGCACAAGGCAAGATTGATCAGCTTGAGTCCATGCTAAAGGAAGCCCCTCTGTCTGGCGAATGCGGCATCGGACACACGCGCTGGGCCACGCATGGCGAACCAAACTATATCAACTCACATCCGCATACGGATGACGCCAAGCAGCTTGCGCTGGTTCACAACGGAATCATTGAGAATTACCAGAAGCTCAAGGACATGTTGATCGACAAGGGCTGCGAATTTGTGTCCGACACCGATACGGAGGTTGTTGCGCAACTAATAGGAAATCTATACATGGGCGACGCCTTATCCGCGGTCATGGCGGCCATGCGGCTGCTGGAAGGATCGTTTGCGCTGGCAATCCTTTTTGCGAATGAACCCCACGCGATCTATTGCGCCTGCAAGGACAGTCCCATGGTTGTGGGACACTGCGAGGAAGGCAGCGTCGTGGCGAGCGACATCCCTGCCATCCTTCCTTATACGCGCGATGTATGCTTTATGGAGGATCGCCAAATCGCCGTGCTAAAGCGCGAGGGAATCTGCTACTACAATGAGTTTGGCATCGAGATCAAGAAGAACGTAACCCACATAGATTGGGATGTGGAAGCTGCGAAAAAAGGCAATTATGAGCACTATATGATGAAAGAAATCTGTGAGGAGCCGATTGCTTTCAGAAAGACCTTGGAGCAATATGCGAATGTGCGCGAGCATCGTTTGAAGCCCGATTGCTTTCCCTTCACGGCAAAAGAAGCCAAGACTCTCCCCCGCCTCACGATCGTGAGCTGTGGCACGGCTTACCATGCGGCGATGCTTGGAAAGAAGTTTATCGAGTCAATCGCCCACATCCCTGTGATTGTTGACATTGCTTCCGAATTTCGATACGCAGACGCCCTGGTTTCACCAGGAGAAGTGCTGATGGTGGTCAGCCAGTCCGGAGAAACGGCTGACACCATCGCCGCGATGCGTTTGGGAAAGCAAAAGGGGCTGCGGACGCTGGCTGTCTGCAATGTGATTGGCAGCACGATCGCCCGGGAAGCAGATCAGGTTCTGTTCACCTATGCGGGGCCGGAAATCGCTGTCGCTGCGACAAAATCCTATCTGACGCAGATTACCGTTATGTATATGATGGCGCTGGATCTGGCGGAGAAGCGCGGCGTCATGTCGGCGGATGAAGTGTCCATGCGCTTGACACAGATGGAAGACGTGCCGAACCGTATGCAGCACATACTTGACGATCGAGATCGCATTCAGTTCTTCTCCAGCCGTGCCTTTGCCGTCAAGCACGTGTTCTTCATCGGGCGTGGCATCGATTATGCCTTGGCGCTGGAAGCCGCGCTAAAGCTAAAGGAAATCTCCTACATTCATTCGGAAGCGTATGCCGCCGGTGAGCTCAAGCATGGAACGATCGCTTTGATTGAGGAAGGATCCTTGGTTGTTGCGCTGGCCACACAGCCTCAGCTTGTTAAAAAGATGGCCAGCAACATGGAGGAGGTTCGAGTGCGCGGGGCAAACGTGTTGGCGCTTGTCAACGGAGATCCGACCGATATTCGAACCCATTGTCACGAGATCTGGACACTTGACGGCATCGAGCCAACGTTGGCGCCCTTTGTAGCCATTGTACCTATGCAGCTATTGGCGTATTATATGGCGGTTCAGAAGGGCTGCTCGGTAGATCAGCCGAGAAATCTGGCAAAGAGCGTAACCGTTGAATAACCGGCATTGACAGGAAAGGGCGGAGAGACGTACTCTCCGCCCCTTTTGTTGCTCAGGGCTCGTCGCGATTTGTCTTCTGATCAACAGGCAGATTTCTTCCTTCCCGGTATCCGTGTCCGCTCATTGCGCAGACGATGGAGCGCCAAAAGCAACGGCAATCCATCTTAAATGACATCGTAAGCAGGTATTCGCAGTCCAACCGTGCTTTCTCAGCAATAGGCAGCTCGTCCCTGCCATTCACCTGCGCCCATCCGCTCAAGCCGGGACGAAGATCGTTGACCGAGCGGCCTGATGCATCACGGTACTCATCACGGGCAGCAATCAGATCCGTCTGATTCCACAAAGCAGGGCGAGGCCCGATAAAGCTCATTCGGCCGCTCAGGATATGAAACAGCTGCGGCAGCTCGTCCATTGCGGTACGACGAAGCAAGCGCCCAACGCAGGTAATATACTGATCCGGGTTTGCCAACATATGGGTCGGCATATCATGCGGCGCGTCCCGGCGCATGGTGCGAAACTTCTTCATGGCAAACGGATGCTTGTATCTGCCAATACGCGCTTGAGAGAACAGCACCGGAGCGCCGGAGTCCACAAAAACAGCAACGCAAAGCACCAGAAAAAGCGGCAGCAGGAGTATAATTGCCACAGCAGACAGCATGATATCAAGTCCACGCTTCACAATCGGATACATGCACACACTCCCATTGCTCTGATCGCTCATAAGCCATTGTTGTCAGCGAAAATCGACCAACACCTCATTCACATTGGTATCCTTATACCAGACAAGCTTTGAGTTCCACTCCGGTTTTTCGCAATCGAAAAGCTTGGCAACCCTTTCCGCTTCAGATTTCATGACATCAAGCGCAGCCTTCATGTCCGCGGTATCCTGTCCGGACTGGGATGCTTCGGCAGTCGAATAGACGTTCGAAAACGAGGTGATTGCGAGGGACAGCATGTCAAGCGCGCCGCTCTGCTCCTCCGAATCAACGCCTTGCAGATAACATATATCACGGAGTTCCTTGGCAATATTCCCGCAGCGCAACGCATATAGACCGTTATTCTCGATCCATTTTGCAACATCATAGGAGCAATTGGTGATCTCGGGAACGGTGACTCCATATACCTCATTTATAACGGCGATCCGGTTGTCCTGATTGGTAAAGGTATATACATAATTCAGTACATTTCTGCGAGCTCCGGATAATGCCCGAGTCCGAATGGAATCCGTATCGACACGATAGCCAAAGTTTGCAAGCGCCAGGATCTGCTGCATCGTCAAGTTTGTATAGTATTTCCCCTGTATACTTTGGATGAGCGCAGGAACCGTTTCAAGCAGTTTTTGGCTCTTCATCTGCTCGAACATGGCCAAAAGCATCTTCTTTTGGCGTTCCATTCGTCCCTCATCCGTCGCGTTCTTGGTCGCATTTTTGCGTGCACGCATGTAGTCATAGATTCCCAGTCCGTCCAGATGCTGATATCCCTTCTTGTATGACGTACCGTTAACCCCTTTGTAAGTCATGTCCAAATCAAAATCAACGCCACCGATCGCGTTGCCGACATCAATGACGGCATCCATCTCAAAGGCACAATAATAATCTACAGAAATGCCGCCCAGCATCCACTCAGCAGCACGGCAACAGGTCTCAAACCCCTGTTCCGTCTTTCCGCCTCCGCAGTTAATGGCGGCGTTTAATTTATAAAAGCCACGAACCCCGGGTATGCGCGAAAAAGTATCGCGCGATAAGGAGATCAAATCAACCGTTTTCTTATCAAAATTGATCGCGGCAACAATCATGGCATCCGTGTGATAGTCTCCACCATTGGTCGCATACGATTTGTAGTCAAGGTCAATCCCCATAATCAGAACGTTCACAATATGACCGGCAGTGATATCCGGCTCGGATGTTTCCGCAGGCTGAGCACCTGCGGCATCGTCATCGGGCAGTGCAGATGTGGGAACGCGATCATGACCGGTCTCATACGGATCCACCGTGAGAATGCTGGACGAAAAAATCAGTTCAGGCGCAGAGAGGATGCCATACAGCCAAATAGCAGCCAGAAAAAAAACCACCACAAAAACGCACAGCAAGATGATCCATATCAAACGCTTCTTTTGATTTGTTGTACCGTTCTTGTTTGTTGGCATATTATGTGTACCCATTCCTCCATAACTAATCAGAAATTGATTAAGTATAGTCAATTATAGCGTTTCTGTCAACCCAACCCCAGCCAATGTCCAGTAATTGGGTCTCAATTTAGGTCGCTTTGCCTTGTTATCTGTCAAATGCTGTGCTAAAATGTAATAATTGACATTGGGAAAGGATGCCCCTACATGGCAAACACCATATTCTTCGATCTTGACGGCACACTCACCGATTCCGCTCCCGGAATCATCCACTCTGTCGAATATGCTTTGGACTGCATGGGCAACACCACTATGGATCGCAATGATCTGCAGAAATTCATCGGTCCTCCATTGATGGACTCCTTTGTACGATTCTGCGGATACACCGAAGAAGAGTCGATGCGCGGAATCCTTTATTACCGCAAGCATTTTGAAGAGAACGGCATATTCGACAACAGCGTATATCCAGGCATCCCGGATCTTCTGAATGCGTTGAAGGCTGCCGGCAAGCGTCTGGTGGTCGCTACATCAAAGCCTGAGGTGTTTGCACTTCGCGTAATGGATCATTTTTCGCTGTCACAGTATTTCGATGTGATCTCGGGCAGTGACCTGACGGAGGAACACGGTACCAAGGCCGAGGTGATGGAGCTTGCCATCAGCCGCTGCGGCATCACAGACCGCTCCTCTGTTGTCATGGTTGGAGACCGCATGCATGACGTGATCGGCAGCAAGGCCTGCGGCATCCGTGTGATCGGGGTTCTGTACGGATACGGCAGCAGAGCAGAGCTGGAGCAGGCCGGCGCAGATCAAATTGTTGCGAGCATTGCAGATCTTAAGCAAGTCCTGCTTTCCGAATAGCATTACCTTACGTAGACAAATCGGTGCAGCTGTTTTTACAGCTGCACCGATTCTTTTAACGCCAAAGCAACCAAAGTATGAAGATGAACAGCACGGTGCCGCCACCGACTACGCCAAGAACCGTCAATCCCGCAAGCACAGAATACCTAGTGTACCTTTTCGCCTCGCTCTGGGTCAGCGCTTCGCCACGATCCACCTTTTGCCTGAGCGTCTCACGTTCCTGCCGTCTTGAATGCTTTCCTCGCAAACCTTGCCAAGCGGAACCCGGCATGCCGTCAACATCCATACTGCATATGGTACGGCCATCGTCATCCTCGTAGGGTCTGTCATTCCGCGCCATGTCAGTCGTACAGGTGACAAGAGACGAAATGATCCGGTTCCACTTCCTTCATCACAGGCGTGACCTTTGAACAGATTTCCATACAGCGGCTGCAGCGGGTGTGGAACTTGCAGCCAGAGGGCGGATTAGCCGGAGACGGAATGCTCCCCTGAAGGATAACGCGCTTCATCTTAACATCAGGATCCGGAACGGGAATGGCGCTGAACAGCGCATCCGTGTACGGATGAAGCGGATTGGCAAAGACCTTCTTTTTGGGCGCATACTCGACCATAGAACCAAGGTACATGACGCCGACCGTGTCCGAAATGTGTTCCACAACGGATAAGTCGTGCGAGATGAACAAGTAAGTGAGTCCAAGATCACGTTGCAGATCCATCAAAAGGTTAATGATCTGTGCCTGAATGGACACGTCCAGTGCGGATACCGGCTCGTCGCATACAAGGAAATCCGGATTCAACGCAATGGAACGCGCGATGCAGATTCTCTGTCTTTGTCCGCCGGAGAACTCATGCGGATAACGATCCTTGTGATAGGGCTGCAAGCCACAAGAGAGCATTATGCGGTTAATGTACTCATCAAACTCACGCTCAGATACGATATGATGCTCACGAACGGCTTCACCAATGATCTCCGAAACAGGCATACGCGGCGAAAGGCTTGAATACGGATCCTGAAAAATCATCTGTATCTTCGGCCGCAGAGCCCGCAGATCATGAGCGGACATTTCGTGGATATTCAGCCCGTTGAACATCACCTGCCCTGCCGTTTTGTCGTTCAGTCGAAGAACCGTTTTGCCGACGGTCGTTTTTCCACAGCCGGATTCACCGACCAAGCCCATGGTCGTGCCACGCTTGATGCGAAAGGACACATCATCCACCGCGCGCACATAGCCCGCGAGCCGGGAGAACAGCCCAGCGCGGATCGGAAAGTACTTGACCAGATGATCCACTTCCATCACATAGTCGGGATTATGCGTGGACTTCGGCATCGCATTGATCTCTTCTACGCGGGCATTGAGCATCTGGAGGGTGTTCATGGGTTTTTTCTGTTCAGCTGCTTGTTCCTGTTTTTCCAACGCTTCCATTGCTTTGCCTCCTATTCGTAGAGATAGCAGCTTACGGCATGCGTCGGCGTGACGTAAACCATGTTGGGATATTCACCGCTGCACTTTGACACACACTTTTCGCAGCGATCCTTAAAGTAGCAATAATTCGGCATGTTGATCGGATTCGGAACCGTTCCGGGAATGCTGTACAAACGCTCCGTATCTTTTCCGACCGCAGGTTTAGATGCCATCAATCCGATGGTGTATGGATGGCGCGGATCATGGAACACCTCGCTTGCGGTACCCTTCTCTACAATCCTGCCCGCATACATGATGACCACATAGTCAGCCATCTCCGCAATTACGCCGAGATCGTGCGTGATCAGCATGATGCTAGAATTGATCTTATCCTTCAACGTTCGCAGAAGGTCAAGAATTTGCGCCTGAATGGTAACATCCAGTGCGGTGGTCGGTTCGTCCGCGATAATCAGGCGAGGATTGCATGCGAGCGCCATAGCGATCATGATGCGCTGACGCATGCCGCCGGACAGCTCGTGCGGATACATCGCATACACGCCCTCGCAGTTGGCGATGCCAACCATCTCAAGCATTTCAAGCGTGCGCGTTTTGACCTTGGCTTCATCCCAATCAGGATAATGCAACTTCAGTACCTCATCCACCTGCATGCCGATGCGGAACACAGGGTTCAGCGAGGTCATCGGCTCCTGAAAAATCATGGAGATTTGGGAACCGCGGATCTTCTGCATTTCAACCGTAGGCGTTTTTGCAATATTGTAGACACCATCTTTGCCGGCAAAACGAATCTCACCTTCAACGATCTGCCCCTGCGGCCGCTGAACCAGCTGCATCAGAGACAGCGAAGTGACGGACTTGCCGCAGCCCGACTCACCGACAACGCCGACGGTCTTTCCGATGGGCACATTAAAGGTAATGCCGTCAACGGCTTTGACCGTACCGATGTCGGTAAAGAAGTAGGTGTGCAGATTGTCAAACTCCACCACGTTGCCGGGATCATGCATCTTTGTCATATACTCAGAAGGATTGACATGCTTGCGATTGCGTTCCTTTTCAATCTTCTGCGTAATGCGACGATTGTTTCGTGAGATCCGGGCGGATTCGCGGCGCGTAATGTAATTCAGCTGTGCCTTATTCTTTCCTGCCATTCTCTGTCACCTACCTTTTCATCTTCGGATCAAAGGCATCACGCAGGCCGTCGCCTACGAAGTTGAAGCCAAGAACCGTAAGAAGGATAAACAATCCGGCGGGAATCCAGATCCACCAGGCAGTTGTCATGACATACATGTCGGTCGCCTGATTGATGATAGAACCCCAGGAGGCCATCGGATACTTTACGCCAAGCCCGAGGAAGCCGAGCGTTGCCTCTGTCAGAATGACGCCGCCAAGGCCCATGGTCGCATTGACAATCAGCAGCGGCATGACATTCGGCACGAGGTGGCGGAAGATCCTGCGGGACGTGCGGATGCCGGTCGCCTCTGTTGCAACCATAAAGTCCTGTTCACGCAGAGAGAGAATCTGACCGCGAACCACACGTGCAATGCCAGTCCACCCCAAGATGCCGATAACCACCATCAAGAGGAATATCCTCGATATTGCGGAGACCTTCAAATGATCCAGCACGGCACCGATAATGATCACGCACGGATAGAACGGAATGGCGTTGACCAAATCGACAAGACGCATCAGCACGGTGTCGATCCAACCGCCGAAGAACCCGGAAATACCGCCAATGATCACGCCGATAAACGTTTCAAAGAACACGACGACAAAGCCGACCATCAGGGATACTCGACCGCCATACATCAACCGTGTCAAAACGTCCATGCCGTACAGGTCAGTTCCAAGCCAATGCTCCGAATTGGGAGCCTCGTTGACCAGCAGCAGCTGTGTTTTCTGTGCGGTTTCAAAGTAGTAGTTGCCGTTGACCAGGTTCACCCGTGCATCCGTTGTCTCGCCGGACGCATTGACAAAGCTGAATGTCTTGGAATTGTTGCGCATGGCAACCTGTGCATTGAGATAGAAATCGTTGGTTAAGACAGTGCCGACCTGATATGCACCAAATGCAATATCCGACAGCATCATAACGTCATTTCCATCAACAGAAAGCAGAACCTCGTCTCCGGACACATCGATTGCATACTGTACATTGTCAAAGCGAACGCTCTTATGGCCGGCACGAATTGCAGTTTCAATCGCCATTGCAAAGTCAAAGCTCTCTGACAATTTCTGGTATGCATCATCAAGCGTGATATATATGTTATAGGTAGCCAGAACATTCGGCTCCCCTACAACCTGAAAGGACAGTTCAGGGAACTTGCCGTTTACCAGAATGGTTTGATCCTCATAGGTAAGCTCGGTAACGCTGCTTCCCTTGTCCGATGCGCGCTGTTCAATCAATGCACGCAACTCGGGTATATCATACTCTGGGTTGATCTGAGTGATTCTTCCAAGAAGCGTTGATGCGATCTCGGTTGCAGCGCTGATCACATAGGTTGGCGTTTCAGCATCCGCATCAATTACCTCCAGAGAATAAACGGATTCGCTGGTCGAAAACTCAAAAACATCGCCAACGGCCATCTTGCTGCTCTTGTAGTTATCAGACAAGGCAAGCAGCATAGCGGTCTTTGCCTCTGAGTTAAATGTGACGCCTTCCGCTTCAAAGTAACGTGGGTCTGTATTATATTTGCCGGTGGCATAGGTTTTCCATTCGATCGCATTATCGTTGGTAAACAGCTGCGCAATCAAATAGGGTGAAAACAGCGGCCCCACAAAGGAAAACAAAAACATGACCACAAGGATGATGAAGCCAATGATAGCAAGCTTGTTGCGAATAAACCGCTTGAAAACCATCATGGACGGGGAGAGAACCTTGACACGGCGCGCGTCGTCAAGCGCCATAGGCTTGTCGCCGGATGATGCACCGCCCTGATCGGCATTGCTCTTGAGCAAAACTTTATTCCATTTCAACATGCGCTGCACCCCCCGTCAATTCACACGCACGCGCGGATCAACCACGGCGTACATGATGTCAGCAATAATCAAACTGACCTGAGTCAAGACCATCAAAAATACGGTGTAGAACATAGCAAATGGAATGTCGCCCGTAATCATGGCCTGATATGACAAGCGGCCAATGCCAGGAATCTGAAAAATTTCCTCCGTAATCATGGCGCCGCCAAACATGGACGGCAGCAGGTAGCTCATGTATGACACGAGAGGGATCAGCGTATTTCTGAACGCGTGCTTATTAATAACGATATTTTCGGGCAAGCCCTTTGCACGCGCAGTACGGATATAATCCGTATTCAGGACCTCAAGCATGTTCGTGCGCGTATAACGCATCAGACCGCCGACAGACAGCATAGCCAGCGTCAATACAGGCAGAACAAGATGATAGCCAATATCGCCAACCTTCTGTATGAAGTTCATGCTATTATATAAACGACCCGTCAACCCGTACAGCGGGAACCAGCCAAGCTTAACGGAGAAAATAAACTTTAGAAGTGTTGCCAGATAGAACGTTGGCAACGAGATGCAGGCAAGCGCAAAAACTGTGACGGCATAATCCGTCTTGCTGTACTGCTTTCTCGCCGCGAGAATGCCGAGAGGGATACATGTGACGATCTCCAGAATGAATGTAATTACGTTCATCAGCACCGACCACCAGATCGATTCACTGAATACATCGGTAACCGGACGCATGTACTTCCAGGAATCGCCGAAGTCGCCTCGCAGCGCATTCCCTACCCATTTCACGAAACCGCCAATGACGCTCCCGTCCATACCGTATACGGCGTTGAGCTCACCCAACCACTCGGTATACGTCTTTCTCCCGTTCGTACTGGCCGCAAACTGACGTGCCATCTTCTCAACATAAGAAGCAGGCAAGCAACGAATGACGGAATAGAATACCAGAGAACCCAGCACAATGATAAGGAGACCAAGGAGGAGCCTTCTAACCAAGAATTTCCACATAGTCTTCCCCTTTTACATATCATATATGATTTTCGGTAAAGATAGTCGTGTTGAGCCCACATAACGTGGGCTCAACACGCAGATATGCCCTAATTACCTAATGATCTCAAAACACATCAGTTTTTAGTTCATCTCGATCAGTTCAATATCATTCAGCCAGCCCCAGAACGTGGTGATGTCCGGAGTCAGGGTCGAGATATTGATGCGCTCGGTGCTGAAAATGATGCAGTTCTGACGCTGATATGCGGGAACTTCAACTGCCCAATCAACAATGATATCCAGGCACTGCTTATAGACCTGCTTGCGGTAGCTCTGGTCATCGCTCTTACGGGCTGCAACAATCAGCTCATCAAGCTTGGAGTCACGAATGTGGTAGTGGTTGGAATCACTGCCGCCTTCGCCGACAACACCGGAGCTATGATAGACCTGATACATATCGGGATCGATGGTGGAGCCCCATGCTGCGCACCAGAGCTCCTGAGAGCCTGCATCCAGTGCATCCCAGAGGAGGTTGGAGTCTGCGGGGTCATCGATCGTCAGGGTAATGCCAATCTGCTCAAAGGCGTCACGCGCCATTGTCAGAACGGTATAGGACGGATGGTCGCCAACGCCATCGGCCGGGATGATGACGGTGTACTCAAGCTTGCCGCCAGCCGGAGCAGCGGTAACCTTGCCATCGGCCACGGTGTAACCCGCCGCCTCAAACCAGGACAGCGCACCAGCAGCAGCAGCGGCGTACTTATCATCGGGGCTCATGCCATCGGTGTACAGGGCGTTGCCTGCCGCGTCCACGGAGAATGCGAGCTGATAACCATCATCGGTGGCCTGCGGAGCAGCCCAAGAGGTGTTGGAAATCGGGTACTGGATAACGGATGCAGCTTCGCCATAGTAGGAATCGAACGCGACATCACGATAGACGGCCAGAACGGTCGCAAGTGCTTTACGGAGAGCCTTGGAGGCATCGGAATCCGGCGTGCCGCCAATATTGACCGTATCCGCATTCATGCCGATATAGCCATAACCCAGGTTATCGACCTTCGACGTGGTGATGACGTCGCCGGTGATCTCGCCGTTGCTGTTGAGCGCGGCAACCTCAGCAAAACGCTGCTTGGAACCGGTCATCTCGCCAGCATCAACTTCGCCAGTGGAAACTGCGGTCGCAACTTCTGCGGATGCAGTCTCTTTGAACTGGATCTCAGCAATCTTCGGGCAGCCCTTGTAGTAGTTCTCGTTGGCAGCAAAGGTGACAACCTTGTTCTCATAGCTGACGAACTTGTATGCACCTGCGCCCATAGGAGCTTCGATGGTGGACTTCTGCTTGGACAGATCGCCGTAGTCAAAGCCGTACATGCCATTGTCATAGTCGTACTTGGCTTCGTCGCCATAGTAATGCATCGGGGCAACCTGAATGCCCAGGATGCTGTACACAGCGGGCGCTTCGTAACCGTTGGTCACAACCTGAACGGTGTACTTGTCAATCTTGGTAATACCGGCAACGCTCGCAACGCCTTTGCCGCCCATGGCTTCGTCCTTGGAGCCGTACTCAGAAATGAACCATGCATCGGTCTCAGCATGCGGTGCTTCGCCGTTCGCGGACTCCGCGCCCCAGCATGCATCGATGTCATTCTCATACTTTGCCATGGTACTCTTGTAGTAATCCTCGATCGTCGGGAACGTCGCCGTCAGATCGAACGAATCACCGGCGGCATCCACAAACGCACCAGCGTCATCAAAACCACCAAAGCCCCACATGGACATGCCGTATGCAACTTTCAGGCCATCATTGGCAGAAATGTCGGCGGCGGTCATGTCAGCTTTGAAGTAGGCCTGGATATAATCATCCGAGCCATACTTGTTCATGACATAGTTCACAATCCCCTGGCAGGCTGCGATGCACTGCTCTTTCATCTTGGCCCAGTAACCATCGTACTGTTCCTGCGTATACGCTTCGTTGGCAACATAGCCCTCAGAACCGGCGGCAAAGATGTCGGCGGCCAGTGCGGCATACTTGTCATAAACCTCGGACGACGTCTGGGTCTGATAATCCTGCAGACCAACGATGTCGTAGGAGCTCAGCGTGGTGGAACCGACATAGGTGGGATCCAGCAGGGTGTAATAGGTGAAGATGATATCATCGGCCGTCATCTCAACACCGTCGCTGAACAGCACGCCCTCTTTGAGCTTGGCAGTATACGTGGTCTGATCGGCGGCTTCGTCATAATTGACGGAGACGTCGGAGATACCGGTATACAGATAGTCCGTTCCGTTGTAGTTGACCGTCTCACCCTCAATCGCGTTGTAGATGATACCGCCCATACGGTCGGTGGTCAGCAGCGCAAGCTGCGTCATCGCCACAACGTCCTGATCGTAGCCGGTGTCAGCATAAAACGGGCTGAACTTTGCGGAGAAGGGGCTGTACGCAACAACCAACGGCTTGTTCTCCGTTGCTGCCGGTTCTTCCGTCGCCGGCTCCTCAGCCACCGGCTGCTCCGCCGACGGTTCTTCCGCTGCCGGAGCTTCCGTCTTCTGGCAAGCCAGAGCGAACGGCAGGACCATCAGCAATACGACGACGATCGCAAGAATCTTCTTCATGTTCTGCATCAAAATATCCTCCTTGTAATTTGTGTCTTATAGATAAACCTCTCCTATGAGAACACACATAACATTTTACAAGAATGCGTCTAAAATGTCAATTGATTTTGACTATATAAGATCACCGCCGCAAGACGGACAAAACATGCGTATTGCCCATTCATCTTCATATATCATATATTTTGTTTGCGTTGCGGCTTTGGAATGCGGGTTTCTTTTCCTAATATTTACACACAATTTTCGCCTATGTGCCGCTTTGTCGCGCCAATATACGCGTCAAGCGTCCGCATGATTGACGGAGGAAGCTTGGGCAGCGGTCAGGGAAAACACAATTCTTCTTTGCAGAACGATGCAGTACAGGGACGATGCGCACGGCGCCAGAAGGAAAATGATATAGGCAAGATCCCACCAACCAAGGACAGGCGTCGCATTTGCCAGCGCAAATACGAGCGACAGCAGAATGGAGAGCGAGCTCAGCACAAGCACTCCGACGGTTGCGCGTTGCAGGCGACGGACGGAATGATTGTATCGATCCCGCTGCATCCGGGTATTTTGGGCAGGAAGCGCGCACACACCCATCACCAAGTATGCACACGGAAACAGGCACATGACGGCAGGAACAAGCGCATACAGTCCGCCATGCCGATATACAGCATATTCAGAGACGAGCAGCAGCGCAGCAAGGGCGCAGACGGTAATTGCCGCAGCAACGATCACAGCAACGCGGTATTTTGTATACTGGCAGTCCGTATGATCGGGAACCATATACGGCCCGATATATACTGCCTTCCGTACAGTTTTGCCGTTCGGGCCGGTCACTGTGCGCATCTCATAATCGTTTATATAGCCAAATCGTTTGCTTACGCCAAGTCTGTTCTTTTCTGTCATCATTTTACTCCAACAATATTTGCTATAATTTTACCATGCATCGACGATTTGAACAAGATAATTCGGAATAAATCTTGATAAGGGGATGACAGGACGCATAATAGACGTTATAATGATTTCATGATGCTTGAAAACGCTGGAAAGGGTGTCTTGCGCTCACCCGTCAAAACTTTGTTGTTCCTCTTGTTGTTGATCGCTGCAACGGCATTTCTGTGCCTTGGCATCGGCATGTGGACCTCATCCAACCAGCTTTATGAAGATGCCGACCGCACGTATACGACGGTCGCATATATCGAGTACATGGGTGAGAATTATCCGGATGCAAATAACTATGATCAGCAAATGATCGAGGATCTGGAAAACTACGATTCGACCCCCCTGTTTAACTCGGACGCCATTGTGCGTTGGGACAGGCAGTTGCTTTTTGGCGGAACCATAGAGCAACTGGTCACCGGTACGCGCGGCACGCAGATGTTCAGCGACATCGGCGTAGTGCTGCTAAAGGTTTACTACAACAACAGCGACGGCATAACTTGCATCATCATGGGCGATCCGTTATATGCGGTTTCTTCCTATTATGATGGCGTATCCGTTAAGCTCGACTTTTCGGAAATCGATCTGAACATGGATCCGACAAGCACGATAAAACCGGGCGAGCTGTATCTGATGCATGGCAGATTCTATGTCGGGGACAAGCGTATCCAGTATTTTGCTCCGACCGCCTGTACGCTTAATGTGCCGGAGGCATACAAGCGGCTTGCAGCGACGCCGATCTGGAATGTGACAGATATTCCGGACTATCAGGAGCAGGATCTATACCAAAAATTCCGCAGCATCGCCCGTACCTATCGCACGCTGTCCAATCAGCTCACGGTCCGCATGACGGATTTTGTTGAGAGTGGCCTCGAGTTTTATCTGGACGAGACGTCGCTGCTGGAGGGACGCTTCTTTACCGAGGGCGAGGGTGCGACGGATCCGCACGTATGTATTATCAGCCGATACCTGTCCGAGGAGCTCGGTATCGGCATCGGGGATACGCTGCCCATGGAGCTGTATAACGCAAGGGCAGGTCGAAGCATAGAGACCAGCTATTGGTATGAGGACGGATACATCGCCAACAACGACTATACCGTTGTGGGAATTTTTGAAAACCTTTCCTCATTGTACACGACCGTTTATATCCCGTACACGAATGCGGAATGGCTGCCGGAGCGCTCGATTGATTACACGATCGGCCGTGTGCAGCTTAAGAACGATCAGGTTGAAGCATACCTGGATGAAGTTGATCCATATTTGCTGGGGCCGATGCGCGTAAGCGTTTATGACGAGGGTTATTCGAGAGTACGGGAAGCCATCGACGCGCTGCATCAGACGGCCGTAATTCTGACTCTGGTCTGCGGCGCCTGTACGCTGGTGCTGCTCATCCTGTTCGGATTTCTGTGCGTGGTCAAACAGCGGAGAACCGCCTACACCATGATCTGTCTCGGCGCGGGAAAGAAGCGAACCTTCTTTTACTTGTTCTACTACACATTGTTGATCCTTGCTCTGGCCGCGCTGCTAGGCAGTATCCTTGGTATTCTGCTTTCCGACAAGCTTACCGTATCCGCCTATCAAAGCACGCTTGCGGATATGGAAATGGATTATCGCTTCTCCTCCCTTGCTGTGAAGGGGTATGCGATCGTCAATACGATCATGCCAGAGGTGAACCCCCTGTATTCCCTTTTGGTATTCGGCATCGTGATGACTGCCGGCTGTCTGATCAACGCAATCTTTTGCGCCTCGACGGTTCGTTCATTCCGTGCGATGTCACGCAGGCACAAGGTCAACCCGCTCAAGCAGGGCGATCGCACCACGTTTGCAGGATACCGGCGTCATCTGGGCGCGCGCATTGCCTTCCCGTTCCGCATGGTCTTCCGATCCATTGTCAGAAGCGGCCCAAGGAGCTTTGTCATCCCACTCGTGTCGCTTGTGATGATGCTGTTTGTCGGCATGTTCGGGAACGAGCTTGCAGGCTACAGCGATCAGCTGAAAACAGTATATGAACGCATCCCGGTCAACGCTTACATGGCAAGCGTTTCCGGAAAAATCTATGACGGACTGATTTTAACGGAGGATGACGTTCAGCCCATCATCAACTCCGGTTTTGTCAGAAAGATCAACTATACCACCCGCACTTTCTACTTGTACGAAGGCGTGTCCGCGCGTGCAGACGGATCGGACGGTTCGCTGACCCCCATAAGCATTCCAACCAAGGGCTTTGCTGTCGAAACGTTTGCGGATATGGTTCGCCGTCAGCCGTCCATTGTCGGAACAAACAACATTGCAACCGCGCCCGAGTTTTACTTCGAAGGCGATGTTACGTTCCAGTTTGCCGACGGCTATGATGCATCAATCTTTGATACGGACGAGAAAGTGTGTCTGGTAAACACCAAGTTTATGGAGCTGCATGACATACAGCTCGGCGACACGCTTCAGTTTATGGCATTTGGCGACACGACCGACAGCACGGTCAGCGCTGAATCGCTTTCGCTGACCGTTGTTGGAACGTATCCGTCCATTCTGGGCCGGCAAACCGTGTACTGTCCGCTGAAAACGCTTCAGGACACCCGTCTGTGCTGTGTCTTTGAACCCGTAATCAATAACTGGATGCTGCACTATTCCGATGTCAATGCCGCCGAGCGCTTGGGTCTGACGCTGGAACTCGCGGAGGAAGTTGAAGGCGATATGCTGTTCTATCGCGGACCCACCGGAACGATATACTATTCCTATCGGATGATTCCCAAATACCGAGCCATCAGCTACTCCCTGCAAAACACGGATCAGCTGAACGCATTCAAGGATTATTTGACGGACATCGGATACACCAGCGCCGGTACGCTTGGCCGTATTCGCCGCACGGTGATCATATCCGAGACGGAACTGGTACGGACGGTTCAGAACCTGACCAGACATATCGGTTATATGCGCGTTCTGTTTGTGGCCATCTATCTGTTGGCTTCCGGAATCGGCTTTATCCTCTCCTTCCTGCTGACCAAGAACCGCAGGCCGGAATTTGCAATGATGCGCAGTATGGGCTCAGGCAAGGGGCGCACGTTCTTCACCTTCGTTCTAGAGCAGGGGCTTCTGTTCCTTTGCGGACTGTGCGGCGGCATAGCGATTCTGCTGCTCATATTGCCTGCCATGAGCAGCACGATTCTCTACTCGCTGCTTGGGTATGCCGTATGCTATCTGCTTGGCATCGTCATTGCCGCAGCAACCATGAACCGATTGAACATTCTCCAAACGCTGAGTACAAAGGAATAAAGTATATGGATATTTTGAATTTGCATGAAGTCTCCTACACCTATCGGGGCAAGTATCAGACCGTTCTTGCCGTCAACCATGTCACGACCGTGTTCGAATCCGGAAAGCTGTATGCTATTCTCGGGAAATCCGGCTCCGGCAAGACAACGCTGCTGTCTCTCCTCGGCGGGTTGGATTTGCCGACCGAGGGTGTGATCGAATACTGTGGCGTGCCAACCTCACGTCTGGATCTGGATCGCTATCGAAGAGAGGAGCTCTCCATCATTTATCAGAGCTACAATCTGTTCCCGCTTCTCAATATATTGGAAAATACCATGTATCCGTTGATGCTGTGCGGCGTAAAAAAGAAGGATGCCGTTCACGCCGCGGAAGAGAAGCTGTTGCAGGTTGGCTTGAAGCCGGAACAATTCAAGCGTTACCCTTCCATGCTGTCTGGCGGTGAGCAGCAGCGCGTCGCCATAGCGCGTGCGCTAGCGGCCCAGCCGAAGGTCATTTTGGCAGACGAGCCAACGGGAAACCTGGATGTGGAGAACGGCAACAACGTCGTTGATGTATTGCACGATCTGACGCGGCAGCTGAACTACTGCGTCATCATCGTGACGCATGACAACATGCTGGCTGAGCGTGCGGACGTGATCCTTCGGATGCAGGACGGAAAGCTGATATCGCGTCAAACCGCCGGCGAAAGCCGCGCAACATGCTAAACGCCGAGGGTTTTGACCGTTGGACAGAGCAGTATGACGACGCAACCTGCGCATCCGACAATGACAACACCTATCCGTTTGCGGGCTATCGCAAAACGCTGAAGGAGGTCGCGGACAGGACGCTGTCCTCTGAAGCAGCATCGCTGTCTGTGCTGGACATCGGGTTCGGCACCGGCATTCTTACGCGGTATCTTTATGAGCAGGGTTGCCGGATAACCGGCGTGGATTTTTCCCGGAACATGCTGGATGCTGCGCAGTGCAAAATGCCGGATGCACGGCTGATTTGTCATGACTTTACTTGCGGACTGCCGGAATCGCTGTGCTGCGAATCATATGACAGGATTATCAGCACCTATGCGCTGCATCATCTGACCGACTCCGCAAGGGCGGATTTTCTGCACGGCCTTTTATCCAGATTGAAGCCGGGCGGGCTGCTGATCATCGGTGATATTGCCTTTGCCGACGCCGCCTCCCTTGCCGCCTGCCGGAACGCATGCGGGGATGGTTGGGATGACGAGGAATGTTATTTTCTCTGCGATGATATGCGGCGTCTGTTTGCGGGCCGCATTCAGTTTACGCGCACGTCCTTCTGTGCCGGTGTATTTACCATTTGGTGCGATACAGATTGTGAGAAACGGAGCATTACATAATGAGGCGCATAGCTGCCATTACTCTTGCCACCGTCATGCTTTTGATCGGTGGCGGCGCCCTTCCGGCGTTTGCGGACGGGCAGGAGCCCATTTCCATCACATCACGTGCAGAGCTTGAAGCCATTGCCACGGCTCCGGGTGGACAGTACCGTCTGGATGCAGACATCGATCTTGGCGATGCGGCATGGCGGCCGTTTGACTTCTCCGGTACGCTGGACGGAGCCGGTCACACCCTGTACAATGTCCGCATATCGGAGACGAACGGAATGGCGATTACCGTTGACGGCAACCAGATCCGATACGACACGACTTTTGCGGCCTTATTCAGCTGCGTCAGAGGCGCCGCCATATCCGATCTACATTTAGTCAATCTGTCCGCAACGGTGCAGTCGGACACCAACTGTTTTGCCGCTGGCATCGCCGGGTATATGGAGGATGCCGTGATCAGCGGCTGCAGCGTGACCGGACGGATTCGTCTCGACGCTGATGCAGATATCCTCGGCGTCGGCGGGATTGCGGGCTTCGGATACGGATCCATCATTGATTGTACAACCGATGTGACCCTCGTTGTGGCAAACATCGACAATGGCCGCGTTTGCGAGCAATTCTTGGGCGGCATTTTCGCGTGCGGATACGTGACCATTAAAAATGCAACGGTTCAGATTGACGGCTATGCATCGGTGCACGGATATGCACACAGCGGCGGCGTGTCCGGCATGCATTACATCTATAACAACGTGTACGACGAGCGGATCTATATCCGCGGATGCACCGTAAACGGAGCCATTACCTTCTTTGAAGAGTCTCCGTCGCGACGCGCCTATTGCAAGGCCGTCTGCGGCGAGCCTTTGGGGCGCGGAATCTATATCTCCGGCTGTATCGCTCCAAAGTTTACTAAGAATGAGATTCGGGAATACGACCGGATTCTGCTGCCGCACACCTGCGAAAACCCGCAATATTCACAGGCGCTTACAAAGCCCACCTGTACCGAATGCGGATATACCACCTACACGTGCACGGCCTGCGGATATCAGTATACGGACGAATATACCCTGCCCGCGCATCAATATCAAACAGTAACCTCTGTCCCGCCCACATGCACGGAACCCGGCTATACGCACAGCCGCTGCACAAGCTGCGGCGCGACCAGCGAGGAAACCCTGCCCGCGACCGGGCATCAGCCGGGTGAATGGATTGTGGAAACGCCGCCAAGCTACACTGCGGATGGGCAACAGGCAAAGTATTGCACCAACTGCGGCATCCGTCTGGAAGCCAGCGCCGTGCCGATGCTGACGGGCGCGGATTCGATTGCTGTCACGCCGTCTGCGTTGACGCTAAAGAGCAGAGCCGTGGCCAAGCTTACCGTCGCTACGGAACCTGCTGGCGCCATAGATGCGGGTGTCAGTTGGCACAGCAGCAACACCATGAGCGTCCTTGTCGATCAAAACGGCGTCATAACGGCCGCGCATCCCGGCACCGCCACCATAACGGCAAGCGATGCGTGGGGAAACCGCACTGCCGAATGTCAGGTAACCGTGCGGTACACCGTATGGCAATGGCTGATCGTGCTGTTTTTGTTCGGATTTCTTTGGTACTAAGCATCTATAGAACACAAGGAGCAAGACGTTTCTCAATATTGCATAGAAGTCAGAAAACGGGCTTCGCCGAAGCTCATTTTGTACGGCTTGTATGCGGTTGCAGGAACGTCAGAGCGCTCTTTTCGGGTTTTAGCGCATCGGCAGCAGCAAAATGCCGTGAACAATCAAAAACTCGGCCAGTATATACGTCAGCATGACCAGAAAATGTCGCCGCCAAACGAGTTGGGTTTTATGGAAACGAACCAAAAACAGGATGGAATCCGAAACAAAGAACAGCGCGGCGCCGACAAATATGATCACAGTTGCAGCGCACGGCATATGCAGCATCTGTAAGAACGCGGCGATATTCATGGCGGCATTTACTATGAGATACAATATCATCGGATAATAGAGAGCTTTCTTTATGCAACCCTTCAGGGTGCGAAACTCAAAAAAGACCGCAGTGCCATATATGAGCGCCAACAGCGCATATACATACCAGTATGATGCGGAGAATGCAATGTTCGGCCAATAGATCAAAATAAAGCAGACATGCGAGGCCATAAAGCTCACACCGCCGGCGGCAAACCCCCAGCGAAAGATCAAGAACACATCGCCCAACCAGCTTGTCAGTATTGCGGCAATAACCAGCCAGCGTATCTGTCCTTCGGCAGCAAACAAATAATAACCCAACAGCGACAAAAGAATGCCGCCCTTTGACCAGGCGCGCAATTTTTTATCATCACGGAAACTGGCATACAAATGTACTGCGCTGATAAGCGCAAAAAGGCACAAAAAGACATACCGCATGAATCTCTCCCCCATCTCTCCCCGTCTCTACTCATTTTACGTTTATGTAATACCGATTGCAACAAATAAACCGGTGCAATTCAGCATAATACGATGAAATAACGGCGAATATCTGATATACTTTAGAAAAAAGACAGGGATATGGGGGGCGAAACCATGAGATACGTCTTTATTGTTAATCCATGTGCCGGGCACACGGAGAACGAAAAGAACATACGCAGTGCAATTTCTGTTCTACCGGAACGGGATGCCTGTGAAGTTTATGTCACGCACGGCGTGGGCGATGCCATCGAATATGTCCGCGCGGCGGCAGACGCAGCAACGGAGCCGGTGCGCTTCATTGCATGCGGTGGCGACGGGACAATCAACGAGGTGTTCAACGGTGCTGTCGGGCACAAGAACGTCTCGGTGTCCTGTGTGCCGTGCGGAAGCGGAAACGATTTTGTCAAGTGCTTCGGCGGTATGTCTGCCTTTTCAGACATACCGCCGTTCTGCGTGCAGAAGCGAAGCCGCTCGATCTGTTGAAGGTCAATGACCGTTACTGCGTCAACATCACGAACTTTGGCTTTGACACGGTCGTGGCCATGACCATGAACAAGGTGCGCAACAAGAAGCTTATCGGCGGAAAGAACGCATATTCTACCGGCGTCATCTGGGGCCTAATGACAGCAATGAAATCGAACTGCACGGTAACAGCCGACGGCGAACGGCTAAACGACCGAGTGATGCTGCTGTGCACGGTGGCAAACGGGCAGTATGTCGGCGGCGCCTTCCGTTGTGCGCCGCGCGCGCGGTGTGATGACGGGCTGATCGAGGTGTGTCTGGTCAAGCCGATCTCACGGCTCGCATTTGTCAAGCTGATCGGTCCGTACACCGAAGGCCGGCATTTGGAAGATCCAAAGTTTCGGGATATCATCGTCTATCGCCAGGCAACACGTGTGGACGTGGAAGCGGAGGCCGGGTTTGCCTATTCGCTCGACGGCGAGATCATCAAGAACAGCCATTTCTCCGTGACCATTGAGCCCGGGGCGCTTTCCTTTGCCGCGCCGCAGCAAGAAGCATAAATCGAACGGTATTCAACAAAGCATCCGCATCAATCCAATCGATGCGGATGCTTTTTGATTCGCCGGCATTGGACCCTCCGTTATCACGCCTGTCTGATCATTCTTTCCCAGTCAGATGGATGCAGTCGGCGCATACAGTCAGCATATTGGGCAACACAGACATAGTTATTGATATCCATTTCATCCAGCCCCTGAAACGCACACAGTTCATCCCACAGCTGGCTGCTGCCCTCCACAAAATAGCAGCCAGACACGAAATCTACGCCGACCAGAATGCGCGTGCCGCGAAACACGGCGTCCTGCTCCAAATACAGCGTTGCACCGGCGTCCGCATTCAAGACATACCAGCAGGCAGGTTGCGGGGTTCCGTCACTGGGCAGCTTTTCCCGAAAATGCGCGTTAGACAGGATATTGCAAGCTACCCATTGTGCAGAAGATGGTTCGGGCAGCGGCTCCAGCGGATAGCGAGATGCAAGATATGACCGAAGCGCTTCGCCGTCCCTGCGATTGGGCATCAGCCTGTCCCGCAGGATTGTCCATTCGGCTCGCCAGCGCCGTATCTCGTCGCGTGTGACGGCATGTGTGATCACAAGACACCTCCTGACAGAAAGTCCGGCCCCCACCGTATGGCAGGAGCCGGAGAATGCAGAGACCTGGTTTAGTCTACGTCCAGTACTTCCAGATTCTTTTTCGCAATGGGTTTGCTGTCGCCATGTCTGACAAACAGCATCGTAATAAACGCGATTGCAACAAAGATAGTCGCATACGGGAACAGAATCTTCATGCTCCACCGATCCATCAGATAGCCCGACACGATCGGCGTTGCAACCTGGGCGGCCATGGATGCCGTATAATAGAAGCCTGTGTACTTGCCGACGTTTCCACCGCGCGCAAGCTCCACCACCATTGGGAAGCTGTTGACGTTGATGGTCGCCCAGCCAATGCCCGCAAGCGCAAACATGCAGTTCATCAACAGCGCGGATGCGCCGACACGCAAAAACGATGCTACAAAGAATGCCACGGACAGCATCACGATGCCGGCCAGAATCGACTTTTTGCGGCCAATCTTGGAGGCCACCAATCCGACCGGCAGATAGCTGATAACAGCGGCGACCGTTGCTACCATAAGCGTGCTGTTATACTCAAGATTCAGAATCTTGCCGGCATAGACGGAGTACTTGGACGTTACGGCGTTGTATCCGAAGAACCACAAGACAACCGATGCCAGGATCAGCAGCAGCGATACGCGTTCCTCCTTTGACAGTCTGCGGTCACCGTTTGCGGTATCTTCCGTATCCTGATCGATGCCCCACTTCTTGTTCTCCTCCTCCATCTCTACCACGAAGCGTGGTTCCTTAACCTGCCACAGGAAAACCAGAAGCGCCAGCAACATAATGGCCGACACAATTGAGAAGAACACCGTATAACTCATCAATGAATTTTGAAGCTTACCTGTGCCGAACACCATTCCGAGCGCAAGCACCACGATGCCGCCTGCGGTGCCCATCAGATTGATGATGGCATTTGCCTTGCTGCGCAGGGGCTTGATGGTCACATCCGGCATCAACGCGACAGCGGGCGAGCGGAACGTCGCCATCGAAAGCAGCACGATCAACAGAACCCCGGCAAAGAAAACCAGCGTCCACGGATTCTTCAACGTTTGAGACCACGCATAGGCCTGTTTGGCCGGAACGACATAGCTGGTATAGTCGGTGTTGGTCTTGGTTCCTTCCTCCGTCTCAACGGCAAGGGTTATTTCTGAGAACTCTTCGCGCGTAAAGCGCTCAGCCAAGGTAAATTCCTCGCCGTCCGGCGTTTTCAGCAGCGTATTGCTCTCGGAATCGTACAGCGCGGCAAGCGCGGCAGGATCATCCACGGCGGAAACGGCATCGATATTTTTTAACTGTGCATTACCGGCAAAGGACAAAACGACAAACGCAACCGTCGCAATGATGGTGCCGACGATAATGAATGGCGTGCGGCGGCCGCGGCGCGACCGGCAACGATCCGACAGCGCACCGAACAACGGCAGCATAAACAGCGCAAGGATGTTGTCGGCAGCCATAACAAAGCCCGAATACAGCTGCGACATGCCAAATGCGTCTGTAAGCATCTTTGGAATGATGGTATCGTACGCCTGCCAAAACGTGCAGATAAGAAAAAAGGCGAATCCTACGAAGATGGTGCGCTTATAATTGAGTTTCATGCCAAACCTCCGTGTATTTTCCTGTCGTACTTAACATTATAATGGAAATCTGCTACAATAACAACGTAAAAATTGGAGGTAGTATTCATGATAGTTGTGTACATGCTATCCATCCTTGCCGCATTGTGCGTTCTGCTGTTTTTCCTTCTGCTTATACTGGTTGCGCCGATCAAGGCGACGCCTGCGCAGGCAGCACCCTTTGTTCATCACAATCTTGCCCATCGCGGGCTTCATGACAACAGCACGAACCGGCCTGAGAACTCGCTCATGGCGTTTCGATATGCCGTTGAGCGCGGATTCGGCGCGGAGCTTGACGTCCAGCTGACGCAGGACGGACAGGTTGTGGTCTTTCACGACGATACGCTGAACCGTGTCTGCGGGCAGGACGGTCGGGTGGACAGCTATACATTGGCGGAGCTTCAGCAATTCCCGCTCTGTCAAACCGAGGAGCGCATACCGCTCTTTACCGAGGTTCTTTCCGTGTTCTCCGGTAAATATCCGCTGATTGTCGAGCTGAAATCCACCCCCGACTTTCAGAATCTTTGTCAGCGGACGCTGGACATTCTCCGCGCGTACAACGGTGCGTATTGCGTGGAGAGCTTTGACCCGCGTATTGTGCTGTGGTTTCGGCAGCATGCACCCGACATTATGCGCGGTCAGCTATCCGAAGATTACAGCGGATGGCGCAAGGGAAAGCCATGGTATTTTTCTTGGATCATGAGCCGTGTTTGGACAAATCTCAGGACGCGGCCGCAATTTGTGGCCTTCGGCATCTCCCGCATGAACATATGTGTGCGGCTGTACCGCGCGCTCGGCGGCATACTTGTGGCATGGACCGTCCGTCCGTGCAATGACAAGGCGCGCGTGCATGCCGATTACGACAGCGTGATTTTTGAGGGATATCTGCCAAAGGAGCAATACTAGAACAGCGATGAGAGGCGGCAACGGCCGCCTCTTATTTTATGAAAGGCAGAATTGTGGCATTGTTGAAAACTATTCAAAAAAGGGGTTGCATTGCGGTACTTACCGGATTAGAATGAGCTTAGCACTCAGATGTTGCGAGTGCTAAGTACAAAATATCACGGCTGAGAGGTGTTGCGCACATGGCTAAGAAACAGTTTAAAGCGGAATCCAAGCGACTGTTGGATCTGATGATCAACTCGATCTACACGCATAAAGAGATTTTCCTTAGGGAACTGATTTCCAATGCGTCGGACGCAATGGATAAGCGATATTTTGACAGCATGCAGCAGGGCGGCGGCATGGACAGATCCGAGTTTGAGATCCGTCTTGAGCCGGATGAATCTGCACGCACGCTGACCATAACCGATAACGGCTGTGGCATGACGCGCGATGAGCTGGAACAAAATCTGGGCACCATAGCCAAAAGCGGCACGCGCGCATTTAAGGAGGCGCACGAGGACGCCGATCTTGAGATCATAGGCCAATTCGGCGTGGGCTTTTACTCCGCATTCATGGTCAGCAAAAACATTAAGGTATACTCACATCAGGCAGGGCAGGAGGCCAACCTTTGGGAATCTTCCGGCGAAGACGGTTATACCGTGACTGCCTGCTATTATGAGCCGATTGGCACCAAGATCGTCCTGACGCTGAAGGAAGACGGTGAGGATGCCGATTATTCCCAGTATCTGAAAACATATCGTCTGGAATCTCTTGTCAAGAAGTATTCAGACTATGTGCGCTATCCGATCCGCATGATGACGGAAAAAAGCGTTCCTACCAAGGATGACCCCGAGAAGTATGAAAGTATCCAGGAGGATACGACGCTCAACAGCATGGTGCCGCTCTGGCGCAAGCAGAAGAGCGAAATCACCAGCGAGGAATACGACAGCTTCTATAAGGATACCTTTTATGATTACGAAGCGCCGTTGTCGGTATTGCACATCCGCACGGAGGGCATGTTAAGCTACGACGCGCTGTTGTATATACCGAAAAAGGCACCGTTTGATTATTTCAGCAAAGGCTTTAAGCGCGGTCTAAAGCTGTACGCGAACGGTGTAATGATTATGGATTCCTGCGAGGAGCTGCTTCCGGAATACTTCGGCTTTGTGCGCGGACTGGTCGATTCCCCGGATCTGTCGCTCAATATTTCGCGCGAAATGCTGCAGCATGACCGTCAGCTGTCGGCGATCGCGAACAACCTCAAAAAGAAGATCCAGCAGGAGCTTCTGCGGATGATGAAAGAGGAGCGCGACAAATACGAAGCGTTTTATGGGGCGTTTGCGCTGTCCATTAAGTACGGAATCTACGCCGAATACGGCATGAACAAGGAATTCTTGCAAGATCTACTGCTGTATCATTCCGCACGGCAGGATAAGCTTGTCTCATTGCAGGAGTATGTGGACGGCATGCAGGAGAATCAGACCGAGATCTATTATGCGGCGGGCGACAGCATGACGCAGGTGCAAAAGCTGCCCCAAACAGAAAAGATCTTGGACAAGGGCTATGACATCCTGTGCATGACGGATGATGTGGACGAATTCGCAGTGCGTATCATCGCAAGCTATGCGGGCAAACCCCTGCGCTCGATCGCGGATGCGGAACTGGATCTGTCCACCGAGGACGAGAAGAAGGAAATGGAGAAGCGCAAGGAGGAAAGCGCCGGGCTTTTGGAGCGCATCAAGGCGGCGTTGGACGGCAAGGTTGCCGACGTGCGGCTGACGCAAAAGCTAAAAAGTGCCGTCGCATGCCTGACCGGCGAAGGGGGTGTCTCAATTGAAATGTACAAGGTGTTGAAAAACCTCCCGAACGGCGAAAATATGGAGGAGAGATTTGCGCTTGAGCTGAACCCGGATCATCCGGTGTTCCAAAAGCTTGACGCATTGAATGATGAGGAACTGAAGCAATACGCCGAGTTGATTTATCAGCAGGCGCTGCTGATGGCCGGATTGCCGCTGACCGACCCCGCGGCCTTTTCGGAATCAATCTGTAAACTGATGGCTGAATAACAGCCGGCGCGGGGGACGGAAAGCCCCCGCGTTTCTTTATGTAAAGGAGTGGATGACGCATGCTGAATGCAGAGAAATGGACACAAAAATCGTTGGAGGCGCTGCAGACCGCGCAACAAAGCGCCGTGGAGCATCGGAATGCGCAGCTTGAGCAGGCGCATCTGTTGCATGCATTGCTGACACAGGACGCGTCGCTCAACGCACAACTGCTGGAATCGATCCGTGTACCGGTCGATCAGCTCATAACATCGATTAACGGCGTAATCGCCGCGCTGCCGACAGTCACGGGCAGCAGTCAGATCTATGCTTCCCCCGCCGTGGACAGGACGCTGACAAAGGCAGAAGCCGAGATGAAGCAGCTGGGCGACAGCTATCTTTCGGTAGAGCATCTGATGCTGGCCTTGCTCGAAACGGCCGACGACAAGCTGAAACCGCTGTTTCGTGCGAACAACATCAACCGGGACGCTTATCTTACCGCGCTAAAGACCGTTCGCGGGAACCGACGCGTGGATACGGACAACCCGGAGGGCACCTATGATGCCCTGAAGAAATACGGGCAGGACTTGACGGAGCTCGCGCGGCAGCAGAAGCTGGATCCCGTGATTGGCCGCGACAGCGAAATTCGCAGCGTAATCCGCATCCTGTCGCGCAAGACAAAGAATAATCCCTGCCTGATGGGCGAGCCGGGCGTGGGAAAAACCGCCATCGCCGAGGGGCTGGCGCAGCGAATTGTGCGTGGCGATGTCCCCGAGAATCTGAAGGACCGTCGGCTGTTTGCGCTGGACATGGGCTCCCTCGTCGCGGGAGCAAAGTATCGTGGCGAATTTGAGGAACGGCTGAAGGCCGTGCTTTCAGAGATCACCAAGAGCGAAGGAAAGATCATCCTGTTCATTGACGAGCTGCATCTGATCGTGGGCGCAGGAAAGACAGACGGCGCCATGGACGCGGGCAACATCCTAAAGCCCATGCTGTCACGGGGCGAATTGCACTGTATTGGCGCAACCACCCTCGATGAGTACCGCAAGTACATTGAAAAGGACGCCGCGCTGGAGCGCAGATTCCAGCCCGTCATGGTAGATGAACCGACGGTGGAAGACACGATCTCAATCCTGCGCGGACTAAAGAACCGATACGAGGTGTATCACGGCGTCAAAATTCAGGATGCAGCCCTGATTGCCGCGGCAACGCTGTCAAACCGGTATATCTCAGACCGTTTTCTTCCGGACAAGGCAATTGACCTTGTTGATGAAGCGTGTGCCCTGATCAAGACCGAGATGAACTCCATGCCGTCGGAGATGGATGAAATCTCCCGAAAGATCATGCAGTTGGAGATCGAGCGTGAGGCGCTTAAGGAGGAGACGGATGCGCAGGCCGTCGCGCACCGCGACGACATCGAGAAGGAGTTGTCCGAACTGAACGAGACCTTCCGCGGCATGAAGGCGCGCTGGGAGAACGAGAAGAGCGGGATCGGGCATGTGCAGCAGCTGCGGGAGCAGATCGAGCAGGTTCGCGCGCAAATGGCCAAGGCAGAGCGCGAATATGACCTCAACCGCATGGCGGCGCTGCAATATGGCGAACTGCCCAAGCTGCAAAGACAGCTTGAGGATGAGGAAAAGAAGGTAGAAAGCAAGGAAGGCGTGCTGCTTCGGGATCACGTCACAACGGATGAAATTGCGGCCATCGTTGCGCGGTGGACCGGCATTCCCGTATCAAAGCTACTGGAAAGCGAACGGCAAAAGCTTTTGCATCTGGACTCTGTGCTACACGAACGGGTGGTGGGTCAGGATGACGCCGTTCAGCGGGTCTGTGACGCCATTCTTCGCTCCCGCGCGGGTATTCAGAACCCGAATCGACCGATCGGTTCCTTCCTTTTCATGGGGCCTACCGGCGTTGGCAAGACGGAGCTTAGCCGCGCACTGGCGCAAGCGCTGTTTGACGATGAAAAGAGCATGGTGCGGATTGACATGAGCGAATACATGGAGCAGTACTCCGTCTCGCGACTGATCGGCGCGCCTCCGGGCTACGTCGGATATGATGAAGGCGGGCAGCTGACGGAGGCGGTGCGCAGAAAGCCCTATGCGGTGATCTTGTTTGACGAAATCGAGAAGGCGCATCCCGACGTGTTGAATGTGCTTTTGCAGGTGTTGGACGACGGCCGCATTACGGACGGTCAGGGTCACACCGTGGATTTCAAGAACTCGATCATCATCCTGACATCCAACCTCGGCAGCGACGTGATCCTGTCCGGAATGGATGCGGACGGGGTCATGCGCCCCGACGTTGAGGAGACGTTGCGGAAGCTGCTCAAGACACATTTTCGGCCCGAGTTTATCAACCGTCTGGACGACATTGTGTTCTTCAAGCCTTTGACGCACGACAACCTCTCCGCCATCGTGGATCTGTTGATCATGGATCTTGCCAAGCGCATGGAGCGCCGTCAGCTAAAGCTCAGCGTTACGCCCGCCGCAAAGGAATACATTCTGGAAAGCGGCAGCGACCCGATGTTCGGTGCGCGTCCGCTCAAACGGTTTATCCAGTCCAAGGTGGAATCGATCCTGGCGCGGGAGCTGATTGCGGATCAGCCCAGAGACGGCACCACAATGACCGTGGATTATCAAAACGGACAGCTTACCGTTTCCGCATGATACCACAAAATACGAAGAGCCCCGCGGAGCATATGCTTCCGCGGGGCTTGTGTTATCATCGACCTGTCAGATCGCGTACTTTTTATGGAACGCGTCAAAGGAACCGGAAAACACGGGATCCGGCTCCGCCTTCAGCTCGTTCAAATAATGGTGCGCAGGCAGCGCGCGTCCTGCATGGTTTTCGATGATTGCGGCGGCAATATTGGAGCAATGATCGCTTGCACGCTCAACATTGGTCAGAAAATCGGAGAAAACAAAGCCCATCTCGATGGTGCACGCACCCTCCTGCAGGCGACTGATATGACGGGAACGCACCTCGTCCTTCATCATATCTATGACCTCCTCCAGCGGCTCTACCGTTCGCGCAAGATCCGTATCGTCAGCAATCAGGGCACGGACGGTGATATCCACGATCTCGCTCAAAGCATCCATCAGCACACCGCTCTCCCTCGTCGCCTCACGAGAAAAGGCAATCTCCTTTTCATGCATTTCGCGCGCCGTGTCACAAAGGTTCATAGCGTGATCGCCGATTCGCTCCAGATCGCCGATGGTATGCAGCAGCATGCCGACCTCGCGGCTGTCCGCTTGCGACAGCTCTCTGCCCGAAAGACGAACCATGTAGATGCTGAGCGCATCCTCATATTCATCAATCTGCGCCTCGCGGGCAACGATACGTTTTGCCGTATCCACATGATACTGACGAATACAGGCGAGCGAATCCTCAATCGCATCCCGCGCATACTCCGCCATGCGTGAGGTGACGTTCCGGCACTGCTCCACAGCGACGCCGGGCATGTTGAGCAGACGTTCCTCAAGCAGGGGCGGCTGCACGGCCGCACCGGTCTGCTTGCCGTCGGGGATGGTAATAACAGCCAGTTTTTCCAGCAGACGCCATGCGGGCAGCATCACGACGGTGCTGAACACATTAAAGACGGTATGTACAATTGCAATCGACAACGGCGTCGCCGCCTGCATAACAAACGTAAAGTCAAAGATCGCATACAGCGCATAATACAGGGAAAGGAAAAGGATTGTGCCGATCAGGTTAAAATACAGATGAACCATGGCGGCGCGCTTTGCATTCTTTGTGGCGCCCACACATGACAGCAGTGCCGTCACGCAGGTGCCAATGTTTTGGCCCATGATGATCGGGATCGCGGTTCCAAGCGTGACCTGTCCCGTCAGAGCCAATGCCTGCAAAATGCCGACCGAAGCGGATGAGCTTTGGATGATCCCCGTCAGAACGGCACCGGTCAACACGCCCAGAATGGGGTTGCTGAACAGCGTCAGAATCCGCGTGAAGGCGGGCATGTCCGCCAACGGCTGTACGGAGCTGCTGATCTGCGACATGCCGACCATCAGGATGGTAAACCCGAGAAAAATGCTGCCGATGTCCCGCGTGCGGCTGCGTTTAGACACCATCAGCAGCAGTATCCCGACCACCGAGAGTATGGCCGCCAATGAATCCGGCTTAAACAAGCTAACGATCACATTGGACGATTCGATCCCCGCCAAACTCAGAATCCATGCGGTGACCGTCGTGCCGATGTTGGCGCCCATGATGACGCCAATCGCATTTCCAAGCTGCATCAGCCCGGAATTGACAAAGCCAACCACCATGACAGTGGTTGCGGACGAGCTTTGGATTACTGCGGTCACAAGCAAGCCAAGCAGCATACCCTTGACCGGCCGATCCGTCATATGCTCCAGCATGCGTTCAAACTTGCCGCCTGCGGTCTTTTCCAACCCCTGTCCCATGATACGCATACCAAACAGGAACATGCCAAGCCCGCCAAACAGCAGCAGAATATTCGTTATATCCATACTTTGGAACCTACACTTTCTTCCTTCTCTGCTTCTTATCTTTTTCTTCCCATTCTATCATAGCAAATCATGTCGTTTTGTCGATGCGAGAGGCGTAAACAGCGCGTTAAGAAAAGCGCGATCTCCGTAAGGAAATCGCGCAAAAACACAAAGATCGCCTTTCGCTATACGCGGCGGACGGAGAGCACGGCATACTCGCCGTTGATATCCCACTCCTTTTCATAACCTGAGATGATATCGACGCAATCATCGGCAAGCGTATCGGAACAAATCGCATCGCGGAATCCGGTAAAAATCTCCTCGATCCGCGCAGAGCTGGCGTGTCCGATCACAATATGATCCGAGACCTCGAAGCCGGCCTCCTTGCGCATGGTCTGGATTTTACTGACCAGCTCGCGCACCAGCCCCTCATCGATCAGCTCCGGAGTAAGATTGGTGTTCAGAACAATGACCAGGTCACGGTTTGCCGCGCTGACATAGCCCGCCTTCTGTTCCGCAGAAACAAGAACATCATCCTGCGTGAGCGTCACCTCCGTGCCATCCAGAGCAAACGTATAGCTCTCCCCCGCGTGATGTGCCCGCACAACCGCATCACCCACTCCGTCAGAAGCAAGATATGCGTTGATCTTTGGTAATAATTTGCCATATCGCGGCCCGAGCGTCTTTAGCTGAGGCTTGCAGCGATAAGAGATGAAGCTGGCAACATCATCGGTAAAGCGCACGTTCTTGACATTCAGCTCATCCGCAATGATATCGGCAAACGACGGGGCAAGCGGCGCACCCTTGATATACATCTCGGAAAGCGGCTGGCGAATCTTTCGCTGCGCATCGTTTCTGGCGCTTCGGCCAAGCACGACGATATCCAGAACGCGATCCATGGCCGCTTCCAGCTCAGGATCAATCCATTTTGTGTCCGCTGCCGGATAATCGCAAAGATGCACGCTGACAGGCGCAGACGCATCGACAGAGCGAACGATGTTCTGATAAATCGTCTCTGTCATGAACGGTAAAAACGGCGCGGTCAAGAGCGTCAGCTGATACAGCACCGTGTACAGCGTCATATAGGCGGCCTTCTTGTCCTGCGTCATTTCGCTGCCCCAATAGCGATCCCGGCAACGCCGAACATACCAATTTGACAGATCGTCTACAAAACGCTGCAGCTCACGCGCCGCCTCCGTAATACGCAGATGATCCAGATGCGAATCCACCGTCCCCATCAGCGTGTTCAGCCGGGACAGCACCCAGCGATCCATATCCGTCAGCATGCAATCCGACAGGCGATGCTGCGTCGGATCAAAGCCATCGATATCGGCGTACAAGACGTAGAACGCATAGGTGTTCCAGAATGTGCCCATAAACTTACGCTGATACTCAGACACATTCTCCGCGGAGAATCTCGACGGTAACCACGGCATGGAGCCCGCATAGAAATACCACCGGACAGCATCCGCCCCCTGGACGTCAAGAACCGTCCACGGATCGACCACGTTTCCAAGATGTTTTGACATCTTGCGCCCATCCTGATCCTGTACATGCCCGAGCACGAGACAGTTTTCAAACGGCGCACAGTCGAACAGACAGGTGGAAATGGCCAGCAGCGTATAGAACCAGCCCCGTGTTTGATCGATTGCTTCCGATATAAAGGCCGCAGGATACCGTCTGTCGAACATCTCTTTGTTTTCAAACGGATAATGCCATTGGGCAAACGGCATGGAGCCGGAATCGAACCAGCAATCAATGACAACCGGCTCACGCTTCATGACCTTGCCGCATTCGGGACAAACCACCTCAAGCCGGTCGATAAACGGCTTGTGCAGTTCCACATCCGCAGGCGCATTTTTGCACATCGCAAGCAGTTCTTTCTTGCCGCCTATCACATGCACATGTCCGCATTCGCACGTCCAAACCGGGAGCGGCGTCCCCCAATACCGTTCACGCGAGATGCCCCAATCGATCACGTTCTCGAGGAAATTGCCCATTCTGCCTTCTTTGATGTTATCGGGAATCCAGTTGACGCTGCGATTAAAGGCAATCAGCTTATCCTTGACGGCAGTCATGCGGATAAACCAGCTCTCACGGGCATAGTAGATCAGCGGGGTATCGCAGCGCCAGCAGAACGGATAGCTGTGCGCAAAGGGCAGCGCGGCAAAGAGCTTGCCGCTCTCCTTCAGGGCGGCAAGAATCGGCTTGTCTGCATCCTTGACAAACAGCCCGTCCCAGGGTGTGCCGCCGCGCAGGTGCCCGTCGGGCCCCACCAGCTGTAAGAATGGCAGATCCCATTCCTTGCCGACACGGCTGTCGTCCTCGCCAAATGCCGGCGCGGTGTGTACGACGCCCGTTCCTTCGGTCAGAGTGACATAATCATCCGCAACAACGCGGTAGCCCGTTTTGTTGCCGAACGACACCGGCAGATCGAACAGCGGCTCATACTCCATGCCAACCATATCCTGCCCGGGGAACCGGGCAAGGATCTCGGCCTTTTCTCCGAGCACAGCAGGCACCAGTGCTTCGGCCAAATAATAAATGTCGCCGTCCTCGCCGCGCGCGCGGGCATAGCTCTCATGCGCATTGACGCAAAGGGCTACGTTGGACGGGAGCGTCCACGGCGTGGTCGTCCACGCCAGAATGGCATCGCCGCTGCCGTCTTTGACATAGAACCGGGCGATGGCGCTCATCTCCTTGACGTCATGGTAGCCCTGCGCCACCTCATGTGACGACAGTGCGGTTCCGCACCGGGGGCAATACGGCACAATTTTGTAGCCCTTATAGAGCAGGCCTTTGTCATAGATTTTTTTGAGCGCCCACCACTCGGACTCGATATAATTGTCGTTGTATGTGATGTAGGGATCCTTCATATCGGCCCAGAAGCCGACGCGATCGCTCATCTCCTCCCATTCGGACTGGTATTTCCAAACGGACTCCTTGCATTCGTGGATGAACGGTTCGACACCGTAGGCTTCGATCTGCTCCTTCCCGTCCAGCCCCAGTTTTTTCTCCACCTCAAGCTCGACCGGCAGGCCGTGCGTATCCCATCCGGCCTTGCGCAGCACGTCATATCCCTTCATGGTCTTATAGCGCGGGATGATGTCCTTGATGCTTCGGGTCAGCACATGACCGATATGCGGCTTGCCGTTGGCCGTCGGGGGGCCGTCAAAGAAGGTATAGGCGGGCTTTCCTTTGCGCAGCTCCACACTCTTCTCAAAGACTGCGTTCTCTTTCCAGAACGCGGAGACCTGTTTTTCCCGCTCCACAAAGCGCAGATCTGTCGAAACCTTTTTGTACATACGCTCCTCCAAACAAAAAAATAGCCGTTCCTCCCATCGATTGGGACGAATGGCTTCGCGGTACCACCCAAATTGACGGCCAAACAGAACAGACCGTCCACTCATCGTCCAATAACGCAGGACCTGCGGGCTGCCATACTGACGGAAAAACCGATTCCGGCGGCCGCTCCGGGATGATATTCACTATGCTCAAAACCCCCGCCTTTCACCGTACGCAGGTCGCTAATGTTACTTCCGCATAGCTACTTGTTCCCATCGTCGCTTTCGATGTATTATATCCGAATCCGATCTGTTTGTAAATGCATAATTTTAGGTATTTTGCATCAAAATTGCGATATGGAGATTCTGCAAGTCATCATAACCGCACTCGTGTCGATTGTCGTATTGTTTTTGCTCGCCAAGCTGATGGGCAATAAACAGATCGATCAGCTTTCCATGTTCGACTATATTGTCGGCATTACCATCGGTTCCATCGCATCCGACCTTGCGACGGAGCTGCAAACACCGGTCTATCCGCTCATTGCGCTGCTGGTATACGGGTTAACGGCGACGCTGATATCGGTGTTGACCAACAAATCCATTGTGATCCGCCGTGTGATCACAGGCCAGCCGCTGCTGCTGCTTGACAACGGCAAGCTGTACCGCGAAAATTTCAAGAAAGCGCGACTGGATCTGAACGACTTTCTGTCGATTGCGCGCGTTGCGGGCTACTACTCGCTGCAATCGATCGAAAGCGCCATGCTAGAAGAAAACGGCCGGGTAAGCTTTCTGCCAAAGTCACAGGATCGGCCAATCACCCCGGCAGATATGAAGATCTATCCGGCGCAGGAACATGTTCAGGTGAATCTGGTCATGGACGGAAAGCTTATGGAGCAAAACCTCGAAAAAACAGGGCGAAACGAGAACTGGCTGCGCGGCGAGCTCCGCGGATATGGCTACACCCGATATGAGCGCATCTTCCTCGCCTGTTTGGACAGCGACGGGTCCGTAACCGTCTATGCAAAATAACCTATTCTGCCGGCAAAATGCTGCCCGCACCGGCAACGCTTGAATTGACCTGCTTTGGATCGCCGAAATAACGGATGCTGCCGCCGCCCGCGACATGGGCGCTCAACGTCTCCGATACGCCGATCACGCCGCTGCCAATGCCGCGAATATCGAGAGCGGCCTCACGAACAGTGAAGGCGGCGCCATCGAGCTTTCCCGCGCCATTGATCTCGGCAGCAAAGGTGTCGGATGTGCCATCCAGAACCAGCTTGCCCGCGCCCGAAAGGGAAAGCGAGAAATCTTCAATATTACCGTCAACCCGCAGATCTGCGGCGCCAGCTATTGCAAAATCGGCATATGAAGCGTCCAAATCATGCACCGTCCCCTTAACAGCGCCGTTTGCGGTGAAGGCAAGGCGATCGACGCCGGAGGCATCCACATCGATCTCAAAACCGCCGTTGCAGGTGATGCTGTTGTAGTTGGCGTGGATCGTCAGCGAAAAATCCCCACATCGAAAGGCGAGGTTCGATCCATTTGTACCGACGCGGATGGTTTCATCCTCATACACGACAGAAAACCCGTAATCAAGCATTTTCTGCGGACAGACCACCTCCGCATACGGCTCATCTGACGGCTCGATCACGATGGAAGCATCGCCGGTCAGAATCAAATCCTCAATCACAATATGGTACGGACCGTCCGCCGTCACTTCCGGTTGATACGTCTGCGTACACATTTCCCCATCCACAAACACTTGCCGAGACGAAATGCGGCAGGCCGTGCAGGCGGCGCATACCAGAAAAACGAGCGTCATGGATACTATCTTCTTCATCATATTCCCATCCCCCCTGAATCAAAAAAGAGAAGGCGGCTGACGCGCAGCCGCCCGCAAAGCGTGAACAATCCTATGCGCCCTTTACATAGGCAAGAATCCCGTTACAGATACCCTCCATCATCTTGCGCTGAAACTCCTCGTTCTCCAACAGCTCCAAGTCGGTTCCGTTGGACCAATGCGCCATGATAAGGTTGATCGCAGAGCACTTGACATCCACCAAAAAATCGTTTGGCTTGATCTCATACCCGTCGTCCTTGCGCGTGGGCAGCTCAGTAGACGCGGTGTAAGACGCGATCATTTTTACGGCGAAGTCCGTACTACTCTTGGTGGTCTGAATATAGGTTCCCCTTGTCTTTGAGGAGTCAATGTGGTTGCACAGCAGACGAATGGCAACCGTGCAGCCTGCGTCATTGAGCGTCTTTACGCGATCCGCATCAGTCAGCACCTGCTCGTTTGTGGTTCGCGTTAAAACAACGGTCGCGCCTTGTGACTCCAGATAGGAAGCCAGCTTTTGGGCGAAGGCCAGATTGTATTCGCGCTCCTTATCATACTTGGATTTGGCATCACGATATGGATCGATGCCGACGGTCACGCCGTACAGCGGCGCCGACGGATCGGCAGCGGGCACGGTGCCCTCCGTATCTTCTGTTTCCTCGCCTTCCGTAGCGGGATCGGGCTGCGACGTACCGTCTTCGGGCGCGGCGGATCCGACAACCGGTGTGTTCGGAGGCACGGTATCCTCCACCCCCATGAACGGAGTGGGCGACGGGTTCTCCGTCGGAGATGCCGTGGCTTCGCTGTCAATAATGGCTTGGGATGCACCGGCAATCCAGGACGGTGCTTTGCGGACAAGAAATGCGACCAAAAGATAGATGCCTGCGACCAGCGCGAGGCACACAATGCAGAGAAGCGAAAAACCGATGGGATTGTTCAACCGCAAAAACCTGCGTCTTTTCTTGACCTGTTTCATGTCGTGATCGCTCCTTCCATGTCCGCTGGGCTTTCATTCTACCACCTTCTAAATGCCTTGGCGCGTATTTTGCAAAAGGTTAACAAAAAAGATAAAATAAACACGCATGCCCGCGACAAAATCTGGAAAAAGAGGTATAATTGCCGTATGCCGTACTTGATGACGCACACCGCGTTCGGCGACGACGCAACGAGGACGCTTCCGATACCGCAGGACCAGCTGTCTCTGTTCCGGTTGGGTTGCGTTGGGCCGGACATATTTTTTTATGACGCGCTCCCGCCGACGCCGTTCGTGCGCAACAGAAAACCGTTGGGCAACCGGATGCATGACACGGATGCGGGTGTGTTGTTCGCCGCGTTTTATCGCCAGGCCGACAGCACGCTTGCGCCATTTCTCTACGGTATGCTCTGCCATCTGGCGCTTGACAGCGCCGTACACCCTTATATCGAATCACAGGCGCAAGGGCTGGAGCACACCCGTTTTGAGATCGCCATTGACATGCTGAGAAACCCGGCATCCTCGCGTGGATTTGGCAAACCCGCCGAAGCGCAGCGCGACGTGGATGTTGCAGCCATTGACAGCATGATGGATCGGGTTTCCAGGGAGCTGTATGCGGAGCCCGCCTCGGGCGCATACCGTCGCTGCTACCGCAAGTTTCTTCGAATGAACCGTTTGATCTATGATCCCTCCGGGGCAAAGCGGCGTTTCCTCGCCGCCGTGGAGCGACCGTTCGGAAAGCAGAACGTTCTGTCCGGCTTTATGCTGACGGAAAACATTGCAAACCCGAACGACGCACAAAACAGCGCACACCGCGTCTGGGCGGCCCCCTGGGCGCAGGATATAGCCCGGAACGAAAGCTTTGAAGAGCTGTATCAAGCCGGCGTCGCATGTGCAAAGACATGGCTGGGCGTTTGCGTCAAGGACGGGATTGCATCCCTGCTTCCGCGTCTTGGCGGATACACCATGAGCAAAGGAGCGCCCGTGTGAGCGCAGCGTGCTTTACGGGACACAGGCAGCTGCCGCCGTATGAATCCGCCGCATACGCTGCGCTGATGTGCGCACTGGATTCCGCAATCTCGGATGCGGTGTCACACGGCATAACCGCCTTTTTGAGCGGCGGAGCATGCGGGTTTGACCTTCTGGCAGCGGAGCGGGTGTTGGCATATAGAGCGGAGCAAGCAACGCCAAAGCTGCACTTAATCATTCCGTACAACGGCTTTATATCGACATTTCCCGACGCGGAACAGGCGCGATATCATCGAATCGCCGCCTACGCGGACGATGTGACCAGTGTGTTTCCCGGCGCCGGGATCGCGGCATACCGGCAGCGGAACCAGCGGCTTGTCGACGCAGCGGAGCGCTGCATCGCCTACCTTCGGAACGAAAAAAGCGGAACCGGACAGACGGTCAGGATGGCTGTGCGCAAGGGCATTCCCATCGTTTATTTGTAAACGGGGATCATCTGTTTGTGAGCGTCAGCGTATACAGCGCCTGCGTCTCCAGATAACAGTGTTTTTTGAGGGTGATCCGTTCGTTGAGCGGCACGGTCACCAGAACGCCATATTCCGTAGGTTCCGACTTCATGTTTGACAATACGGCAATATCATAGCCAAGCAGCTTGACATACGCCTCCAGATCGGATGCGGCATTGTCCTCGCGAATGTTCCCAAAAAACGCTCCTGTCGCCGAAAGCGGCTGCCCGGTCAGCGAATCGAGAACGAGCGACAGACAATAGGTCTCGTTCTCCACGCTCAAGGCGTACACCTGCACACACCAGACGGCAAGCTTTGCATTGCTTTCCTCATTGTAGAAATCCCGCAAAACAGCGGTGGTCTTTGCAAGTCCGATCAGCCTGTCTGCGTCGTCGCCGGAAGGGAGCTCACTGCCGCCCGGCGCATATGCGCGCACCATTGACGTCCACAGTCCCGTGCCAATGTCCAACGCCTCTTTTTGCGTCAGCTCATCCGGCAGCGGCAGACGTGCCTCGCCTTCAAGCTGGCATCGCTTATACAGATCCAAACGCGTTTCCAGAGAAAGCGGTGTGCCGATATCCTCCGTTCCGGAAATGACGGCTGTCAAATAATCCTCTCGGTCATAGAGCGAATTTTCCCGCACACGAAACAGCATTTGCGAGATCCATACGCACAGAAACGCGGCGGCCACGGTACCCAGCGCAATGCCCGTATATACAATCAGCGTGCGCGATCGACGGTTCATGTCACGAATGCGTTTCATGAATCCCCACCGCCTTTCGATCTTTTATCATGATACAGCGGCAGATCAAACCAAACGCTCGTGCCGACGCCGAGTTGGCTCTCAAAATGCAGCTCACTGCCGTGGAGCTGCGCAATTTTGTTGCAAATGGCTAAGCCGAGACCCGCGCCATGCTGCGCACGGGCACGGGATTTATCGACCATATAAAACGCCTCCGTAATGCGGTGCAGCTCCTCATCCGGAATGCCGATCCCATGATCCCTGACGGTAATCCGATACCGGTTGTCCTGCTTATTTCCGATCAGTTCGATCGTGCTTCCGGCCTCCGATGCCTTTCGCGCATTGTCAACAAGATTGGTAATCAATGTCAACAGCAAATCCTTCTCATACAGGATGATCTGTTGCTCTGCAGAAGCCTCCAGCGTCAGCCCGTTTTTCTCCAGCATGGGCGTCACAACGGCAACGGCATGGCCAATCGCACGACGTGCATAGCCGCGCTGGAGCTGATAATCATTCTTGTCCAGCACGACCATGTCCATCAGTTTCAGCGACAGCGACTCCAGACGTTTGCCCTCGGTAAAAATGAAGTTTGCCGCGGTAAAGGCATCCTCCGGGTCCATTTCAGAGCTTCTGAGCATGTCCGCATAACCAATAATTGAGGTCATGGGCGTTTTCAGCTCATGCGAAAAGCTTGCCACAAAATCCTTTTGCTGCTTGGCATACCCCTCAAGCTTGGTCACCTTCTGTTCAATGGCGCCGGCCATATTGTTGAAGCTCACGGTCAGATCACCGATTTCATCCAGGCTGGCTACCCGCGCACGCTGATCGTAATGACCGCCCTGAATCCGGCGGGCAAAATTGTTCAGCGAACGCACAGAGCGGCTCATGAAATAGGATATCAACAGCATGGTCACATACGTTATGCCGACGGTGATGCAATGGAGCAGCACCGTAGAACGAATCTGCTCGTTTCGCAGCATCATCAGATCCTCCGCATCGTAGCGGATCGAAAGATAATAGGTTGTGCCGCCTATGACGACACTGCCGGCCGTATCCAGAACGGCAACGTTGTTCCCGTCTGCCCGCTGCAAACGAACCAGACGATAGACAAAGCGATTGCGGGCCAGATGCGTAAACGTCAGCTCCTGTTCAAACACAGCGTCGCCAACGGAAACCAGATAGCGTTTGTTCTCATCATAAAGCGCGCACGACGTCTCACCCTGCTGAACGCTGCTGGCGCGCTGCAGAACCTCGGCATACATGAGCGGCGTCACGGTATTATAGTACAGCATCAGCCCATACAGCTCCGCCTCCATGGACGACGCCATGGACGTATAGTCCGCAAGCGCCTTTTCAACGCGAAAAGAAAGCGCAGCATTAAAGCTCTGCGCTATCAGGACATGTCCCGCGATCGCAAAGAGAATCGCCACGATCAGCACGGTACAAATGCAGATTTTTAGGGTAAATCTCATGCTTGCGGCAGCATAGCTTCCGTCGGCACATCCAGCCGGTATCCAATCTTGTGAACGGTCTTAATCTTATCCGCCCAATCCAGCTTGCGGCGAAGCCGCTGTACATGCGAATCCAGGGTGCGCGTCTCCCCGATATAATCGGTCTCCCAGATGCGTTCAAACAGCGTTTCGCGGAACAGCGCGGTATTCGGATTCTGGCAGAAAAGCACCAGCAGGTCAAACTCCTTGCGGGTCAGCTCGACATGCTGGGCGTTCTGGGTAACATCGCGTGCGTCAAGATCGATCGTGACGTCAAACATGCGGATGACGCCCTGGCTCTTGTTGTACCTGCGCAAAACCACCTCAATGCGCGCCAACAGTTCCACGATCTCAAAAGGCTTGACAATGTAATCCTCTGCGCCGAGCTTGAGCCCCTTTACGCGATCGAGTACGTCGCTCTTCGCGGTCAGGAAGATCACGGGGATCCCAATCGGGCGAATATAGGCCAGAAGGTCATATCCGTCAAACTTGGGAAGCATGATATCCAGTAAAACGAGGTCATAGGTGTTTTGCTCCAACAGATCGGCAGCCTGCTGCCCGTCATAGGCGCAGGTGCAAACATAACCCTGACGAGTCAGGTTCATGCGGATCAGATTCGCTATCGGAAGCTCGTCATCAACAACCAGGATCTTGATCATACAACCATCCTCCATTCTCTCACTGCGACAATATAGCATGAGGATTCGTATGAATTGTAACACAGTGCAGTGGATTCGTCAAAATGAATCCGCATTTTTCGTGCGTTTTTTACAAGTTGTTTTCAATGGCGGGAGCTTTCTTTTGGGGAACAGACAGATTGTTCCGTCCTGTTCCAGTCCGCGCAGGAGCGCCGCCAGCAGCGGCAGACCAAACAGACCGATGCCGCCAAACAGGCGAAGCCCGACATACATCAATATCAGCGTCAAGACCGGGTGAAGCCCCGTGTTCTTGCCCACAATCTTCGGCTCTAAAAACTGCCTCGATATCACAACAAACAGATACACCAGAAGCAGCGCAACCCCGCGGCCGACATTGCCCTGAATGAGCGTAATCAGTGCCCACGGCAGCAAAACCATGCCGCTGCCGACGACCGGCAGAATATCAAACACCGCTATAAAAAAAGCAAACAGCAACGGGTTCTGGATCCCTGCCGCAACAAGGCCAACCGCGAGCTGGGCAAACGTGATAAGAAAAATCAAGGCGTAGGAACGCAGAAAAGTGCCAACCGTTTTTTTGAACTTTGTTTGCCCTGTCAGAAAGGTTTGATACTGCTTTTCGCTCATTCGGCGTTCCAGCCCGCGATACAGCACCTCATAATCCAGCGCAATAAAGAAGGTTGCAATGATGAAGAACAGCACCGACAACAGTGCCTGCGGCGTTGCCTGCGCCAACTGCGTCAGCACGTTCGTGGAGACGTCCGCCACCTTTTGTCCAAGCGTAGTCACCAGATTTGCCTTAAGATCATAAAGAAATGCCGCAATATCGCCGCTCCAATCGCCCACCAGACCGATCAGCTTCTCAAACAGCCGATCCACCAGCGGCGCAATGCGATCCTCGAACCCCGCGACCATGCTTTTTGCAAAGGAGAACAGCTCTGTCCCGAGCAGCAGCACCAACAAAGCGATCAGCAGAAAAATGCACGCGGCCAATATGCAGGCCGACAGCTTATACGGAATGTGAACCCGTTTCTCAAGGGAGAGCGCAACCGGGCGAACCAGCGCAGCCACAACAAAAGCGATTAAGAACGGAAGCAACAGCGGAACAAGCCACCGGAACAGGATAAAAATCACGGCGACGATCATCGCAATATAGGCGGCCTTAATCAGAACGTTTTTACAGCGGCCAAGCTCCATACCGTACAGTATATCCATTCCTTTCCGTACATAGTATGCTGAATGCGATCGAATCCCGCGAAAGGCGCTTCACATAAAAATGTGAACATCAGGAAACAAAGCGCGCAGTGTCCTTGCGTTCCGACCCGCGGCGCGTATAATAGAGGTATGTTATTTTCTCATTATTCCCGCAATTTGTACGATCGGGATCCGCAGGGCGCCGCGCCGTGCGGCTCTCATGTTTTGCTTTCTGCCGATGCCGACGGGGACATTCTGTCAGCTTCGATTCGATGGTATACCGCAGCCGGCACGGCTGTCATTCCGATGAACCGGGACAGCGGCCGCTTCTCCGCCTGCGTCACGGCGCCCGACACGCCGCAGCTTGCGTATTATGATTTTTTACTTGAAACCACCAAGGGCACCCGCTTTGCCGGCTCGTACAGCGGGCAGTGCCGTTTGACCGAACGGGAGGACGAACGCTATCCGCTGACGGTGTATGCGCGCGTCTTTGCCACGCCGCAATGGTTTTGTGAAGGTATCGTATATCAGATCTTCCCCGATCGTTTTTGCCGCGGCGACTTTGCACGTTTTTCGGCGACGGCTGAGGAGCGCAATGTCTCCGGCAGGCGGGTGCGGCTTCACCGGGACTGGTCAGAGGCGCCGGAGTACCTGCCGGCAACCGGGGAGCTGGCGTATGTTCCGGACGACTATTTTGGCGGTGACCTTTTGGGTATACGAAACAAGCTGCCATACCTAAAGCATCTGGGCGTCACCTGCTTGTATTTGAACCCGATTTTTGAGGCGTACAGCAACCACCGCTACAATACGGCGGATTATCGATCGATCGACCGCCTGCTAGGAACGCGTGAGGACTTTGTCGGGCTCTGCCGCGATGCTCAGGATATGGGCATCCGGCTGATTCTGGACGGTGTATTCTCCCACACGGGCGATGACAGCCTGTACTTTAACCGATACGCCAGGTTTTCGGGACGCGGAGCGTGTCAGGGATCGGATTCGCCGTATTATCCTTGGTACACGTTCCATGCGTTTCCGGATCAATATTCCTGCTGGTGGAACTTTCCGACGCTGCCCAACGTAAACGAGCGGGAACCCAGCTACCGTGCATTCATCTGCGGAAAGGACGGCGTGCTGGCTCAATGGCTGCGGGACGGCGCATCCGGCTGGCGGCTGGACGTGGCCGACGAGCTGCCCGATGATTTTATCCGCAGCGTGCGCGAACGCGTCAAGGCGGAGCATCCGGACGCGGTGCTGATCGGCGAGGTTTGGGACGACTGTTCCGACAAGCAGGGACCGGAGGGGCGCCGCGGGTATGTGGACGGCGACCTGCTCGACTGTGCGATGAACTATCCGTTTCGCCGCGCAACTCTTGATTATCTCTGTGGGAGGGGCGATGCCTATGCCTACAACGAGACGTTGCAGCGGCTGCGCGAACATTATCCCAAGCCGTTTTACGACGCGATGCTGAACCTGATTTCCTCCCACGACGAGGTGCGTGCGCTGACCGAGCTGGCCGGCGCGCCGAATCGATATACGGCCTCGAGAGATGAACAGGCATGCTTCCGTCCCGATGCGGATACGATAGAACAGGCAAAAAAGCGATTTCTTTGCGCAACTGCGTTGCAGATGCTGCTGCCAGGCGTCCCATGCGTCTATTACGGCGACGAAGCGGGGCTTACCGGCATGAACGATCCCTTTAACCGCACCACCTATCCCTGGGGATGTGAGGACGCAGCGCTTTTGCAGCAGGTTTCCGGACTGATCCACTGTCGGCGGCACAGCCAGGCATTGATGGCCGGGCATGCACGGTTTGGCGCCGTAAGCGGGGACATCTTTGCGGTGATCCGCTATACGGACACCGAGGTCGTGCTTGGGCTTGTCAATCGCAGCGGTGAGCGAAAACGTGCCCTGTTACAGCCGGATCTGCTTTACGAAGGTCCGGACGGACGGACGCCGGTTCCGTTTGCCGGTACCTATCGGGATATGGACGGCCGTACCTGCCAAGTAAACACCATGCTGGAAACGATGCTGCCGCCCTATGGATATCAGATTTTTCGAAAGGAGAAATGAGCTATGCAGTCCAAGCTGTTTCGGGACGAGCTGAATAAAACGCTGTTTTTTTCAGCAGTCGTCTGCCTGCTGCTGGCTTTTGCACTGAGCGGAATTCCGGCCGCAGCGACGGTTTTTCGCCTTCTGTCGCTCGCCTTTGCCGCGTATTATCTTGTTCGCATGCTGTCAAAGAATGCATCGCGCCGATATAACGAGAATCAGAAATATCTGACGGCCGTGACAGCGGTGGGCGCGTTCTTTCGCAATCTGTTTCGGCCGAAGCCGCACGCACACAAGGCCTCCGCCTCAAGCGCGGACGGCCACGGCGCTCAGGCAAAGAAGGGCGGTTTTCGCGACCAGTGGAACGATTACCGCACCTATCGGTATCTGCTGTGTCCGCAATGCGGGCAGCGCCTGCGCGTGCCAAAGGGAAAGGGCAAAATTCGCGTAACCTGCACGCGTTGTCAGAATAAGTTTCTTGCAAAATCCTAGACAAACGGATATACTAAACCCAATAAAAGACACAAAGGAGAGTATTTTTCATGGTTACCAAGGACATGACCATTCAGAGCATTATTTCGATCGACGAGAACCTGGCCGGTATTTTGATGGCTTCGGGGATGCATTGCCTCGGCTGCGCGATGGCGCACAGCGAGAATCTGGAGCAGGCCTGCGCGGTTCACGGCATTGACGCGGTCGCTCTGATCGCCAAACTGAACGAATATTTGGCAAACAAATAACATCGACAGCACATTGGATCAGCATGACAGAAGCAAGCCGCAAGGCTTGCTTTTCCGTATATGCCGTGTTAAAATAAGCGGCTATGGAACTTAATTCGATCAAAACCGAGAATAAGATGGGAACCATGAAGGAAGGGCGGCTGCTCCTTTCTATGGCTTGGCCCATCATCATATCCATGCTGGTACAGGCCTGCTACAACATTGTTGACAGCATGTTTGTGTCCCGCATCCCTCTTTCTGGCGAGCTGGGGCTGACCGCTCTGGGCTACGCATATCCCGTGCAGATGCTGATGATCTCCTTTGGCGTCGGTACTGCGGTCGGCATCAACTCCCTGGTATCCCGCCGCCTCGGTGCAAAGCAATTTGATGAAGCCAACACAGCCGCAGGAAACGGCATGGTTCTGATGGCGGCGACGTCGCTTGTGTTTGCGGCTGTCGGCGCGTTTTTGTCCGAACCACTGTTTCAGCTCTTCACCGACGATACAAGCATTGCCGCACTTGGTTCCGAATACCTTCGCATTGTCTGCCTCTTCTCTTTCGGCCTGTTTATGCAGCTGTGTCTGGAGCGTATTATGGTCGCGCAGGGCAAATCGCTTGCCGCGATGATCATGCAGCTGACCGGCGCAGTCCTAAACATCGCTCTGGATCGCGTCATGGTGCTCGGGTGGTGGTTCGTCCCGGCGATGGGCGTGCGCGGCGCAGCGGTGGCTACGGTTGTGTCACAGGCGCTGGCCATGCTGCTGAGTTTTGCCATCCTGTTCGGCGGAAAACATGAGATTCGGATTTCGATGCGCACACTGCGGCTTTGTCCCAAGACCGTAAAAGCCATCTATCAAGTGGGCGCACCATCGGTTCTGATGCAGGCAATCAGCGTCGTGATGCTTTTTGTCATGAACGGGATATTGGGGGCCTACGGTACTGTCGTTGTAGGCGTATTCGGAGTCTATTACAAGCTGCAATCGATCGTGTTTATGCCCGTCTTTGGCATGACAAACGCCGCGATGAGCATCATGGCATACAACTTCGGCGCGAGAAGACGCGCGCGGCTGATACGCGTGCTGAAGCTGTCTGTTCTGTATGCCGTTTGCTTTATGACCTGCGGCATGGTCGTGTTTCAGCTGTTTCCCTCTCAGCTCATGTCGCTGTTTCAGGCCGAAGGCCAGATGCTGACCGTGGGCATCGGCACGCTTCGAACCATATCCCTGTCATTCATTCCGGCCGCAATCAGCATCTGCTTTTCCGTTTGCTTTGGTGCAATCGGGCTTGGAACAAACAGCATGCTGGTTTCGCTGGTGCGTCAGTTTTTGGTGTTGTTGCCAGCAGCATACCTTTTGTCTCATATCTATGGGAGCGTCGGCGCGGTATGGTGGGCCTTCCCCGTCTCTGAGGTCTGCGCATGCCTGTTTGCGTGCGTTGTGTTTTTGTCGGTGTACAGAAAGCGCATTCGGCTTTTGGACGATTGCGCCCGTCCCGCTCCGATCTGATCTTTGAATCGCCACTGTTCTTTACCAATAATATACTGGAAATAACCCACCTTTGTGATATAATGAGAAAAAACAAAGGACTAAGGGATATGAGCAAATTTTCCGATTTTCTCACGCGGAAGAACATTGTTTTCTCAGCAAAGAGATATTTCATTGATGCGCTGGGCGCCATGGCGCAGGGTCTATTTGCGTCCCTTCTGATCGGTACCATATTCAACACAATCGGCACGCAATGCAACGTGCCGTTTTTCAACACGCTTGGCGGTTATGCGCAAGCCATGACCGGCCCCGCGATGGCGGTCGCCATCGGCCTTGCTTTACAAGCGCCGCCGTTGGTGCTGTTTTCACTGACCGTGGTTGGGTGGGCGACCAATACCCTCGGCGGCGCAGGCGGCCCGCTCGCAGTCCTTGTTACGGCGATTGTCGCAAGCGAATTCGGCAAGGTGGTATCCAAGGAGACCAAGGTGGATATTCTGGTCACGCCCATAGTGACGATCCTCGCCGGATGCGGGTTGGCGCTGCTGATTGCACCGTATATTGGCGCGGCTGCCGCGGCGGTCGGCAATGTCATCATGTGGGCAACGGAGAGGCAGCCGTTCCTCATGGGCATTGTGGTATCGGTGCTGGTAGGCGTTGCGCTGACGCTGCCGATCTCCAGCGCCGCAATCTGCGCTGCAATCGGCCTGACCGGGCTCGCGGGCGGCGCGGCCGTCGCCGGATGCTGTGCGCAGATGGTAGGGTTTGCCGTGATGAGCTTTCGGGAGAACCGCTGGGGCGGTCTTGTTGCGCAAGGTCTTGGCACTTCCATGTTGCAGATGGGCAATATTGTCAAAAACCCTCTGATTTGGATTCCTCCCACGCTGGCATCCGCCATCACGGGCCCGATTGCCACCTGTATCTTCTGTCTGGAGATGAACGGTGCCGCCGTCTCATCCGGGATGGGCACCTGCGGGCTTGTAGGGCCGATCGGCGTGGTCACGGGTTGGCTGAACACCGGGTATGCCACGACCGGCATGGACTGGATTGGGCTTGTGCTGATCTGCTTCATACTCCCGGCTGCGCTGTCGCTTCTGTTCGGTTGGATTCTTCGCAAGATTGGCTGGATTCGCGAGGGTGATCTCAAGATAGCATTCAAATAACATGATAAGGAGAACTATATGTGGAAATTTCCTGAGCTTGCTTACAAACGACCGGACTTTGGCGCGCTGAAAAAGACGGCTCTTTCCCTGATCCACGATTTTGAAGCGGCGCAAAGCTACGACGAGCAGCGTGGCCAGTATCTGAGGATGCAGGAACAGCTGATGAATCTTGCCTCTATGGTCACGATTGGGATGATTCGGGCGGACATCAATACCAAGGATCCCTTCTACGCCAAGGAGCGCACATACATCGATCAGACAATGCCGAAACTGTTGCCGGTGCAGCAGAAGATGCTTAACGCGCTCATCCACATGAAGTTCCGCAAGGAGGCGGAGGCGGAATTTGGCGACATTCTGTTCAAGCAGGCAGAGGCGCAGATTCGCCTTGCAGACAAGAAGCTGATGCCGGGCATGATCCGCCAGTCCATGCTTGAGAATCAATATCGCAAGATCACGGCCGGCTGTTCTGTGGAATTTCACGGTGAAAAGTGCAACTTTTACGGATTGCTCAAATACATGCAGGATCCTGACCGCGAAGTGCGCAAGGCCGCCTTTTTGGAATGGTCCAAGCTGTATGCGCAGATCGCGCCCGAACTGGATGCGATCTACGACAAGCTGATTCGCACCAGGATCGGAATGGCAAAGAAGATTGGCATGGATTCCTACATCCCGTTTGCCTATCTGTCCCGCGGCCGCTATGACTACGGCCCGGATAACGTGGCTGCATTCCGCAAGGCGGTCATCAAATATGTAGTGCCTGCCTGCGCGCGCCAGTTTGAAAAACAGCGCGAACGGATCGGCGTGGACAAGCTCCGTTACTACGACGAATCCTACTTCTATCCGGACGGCAACCCCATGCCCATCGGCAACAAGGACGAGATGGTCGGCTGGGCGCAGGAAATGTACCACGAACTGTCGCCGGAGACCGGTGAATTCTTTGATTTCATGATCGAGCATGAACTGTTCGACCTTGAGACGCGCGACGGCAAGCATATGGGCGGTTATTGTACCCAGATTCCCAACAAGCTTGCCCCGTTCATCTTCTCCAATTTTAACGGCACCTCCGCGGATGTCGATGTATTGACGCATGAAGCTGGACATGCATTTCAGGCCTATCTCGCCTTGCGCACCATACCGATTGCAGACCTGATGCAGGCGCCGATTGAGGTGTGTGAGATTCACTCAATGACCATGGAAATGTTCACCTATCCGTGGATGAATAAGTTCTTTGGTGACAATGTGGAGAAATACCGTTATGCGCATCTGTCACAGGCGTTGATGACCATTCCGTATCTGGTCGCAGTGGACGATTTCCAGCACCGTGTGTTTGAAAACCCGAAGATGACCAGAGATGAGCGTTATGCCGCGTGGCGTGACATCGAAAAAACATACATGCCCTGGCGCGATTATGACGGAAATGAATTCCTTGAAAAGGGCGGCTTCTGGATGCAGAAACAGCACATCTTCCTCTATCCGTTCTACTATGTCGACTATGCGCTGGCACAGACCTGCGCGTTTGACCTGTACCTGAAGTCGCTTGATAATCGCGAGAGCGCATGGTTGGATTACCTCAATCTCTGCCGTGCCGGCGGAACCAAGGGCTATTTTGATCTGCTGAAGGTCGCGTCTATCCGCAATCCGTTTGATGAGGATACGATTCGTTCCATCGTGGATGCGGTTGAGAAGCTCATCTAATATTTGATCATAAACATGGCAACCCAAAATTGGCGGGAGATTTCCCGCCAATTTTACTTGTTAGGTATTGCTAATGACGGCCAAATGGTGTATACTTTCTATGTAATATACAATGTATTCAATAATTTGATGTATGAGGTTTGGGGTGTGCGTAACAAACAAATAGAACGAATTGTCAAGCTTGGCGTATGGTCTGCACTTGCGGTGATGTTGACGATGCTGGTGCATCTTCCAATTTTCCCCGCCGTGTCTTTTTTGGAGTACGATCCTGGTGACATCCCGATTTTGATGGCATCCTTTGCCTTTGGTCCCTGGTGGGGGCTTCTGGTAACGGTTGTCGTATCTGTTATTCAGGGATTGACCGTCAGCGCGTCAAGCGGCATCATTGGCATCCTCATGCATATCGCCGCAACCGGCACCGGCGTTGTTATCTCCGGCGCGTTCTACCGACGCCGCAAGAGCAAACGAAATGCCTTTATCGCCTCGATTCTATATGTCTTATCATTCGTCGTGATCATGCCGATTCTGAATTATTTCGTTACCCCACTGTTTCTCATGAGCGAAGCGCTGCCATACCGTCAGGCGCAGGACATCGTGATGAGCATGATGTGGTGGATTCTGGCCTTCAATCTTGTCAAGCCGCTTATCAACGCCGTGTTCACGTTCCTGCTGTACAAGCCCGTATCGCGTTATGTGCTGAAGGTGCCGCTTGATGAAGAACGCGGTGACCGCAAGAGCTATGTATGGATCGACATTGCGACTTTCGGGATCTATTTTGTTGTCGTCGCATTGATTCACCTGCTGCGATATCTTGTGATGCCCGATGCGATCATCGGCTCGTCGTTCACCATCGACAACGCGATCATGATCGCGATTTATGTAATACTGTTGGTCTTGGCTCTGATTGCAGACGGAAAATGGCGCGCCGCACGCATACGAAAGGACGAGCAGGATCAATTGAAGCATGCAGAGACAGAGATCCCGGAGTAGCGTCTTCTCGTCTTGTCTGCATCTTTAGCTGCATGGACATAATTTATAGGAACGAAAAAGCGGCGGTATGACACCGCCGCTTGCCTTTATCCGAAATCCTACGGATCAGAACTTCATGGAGTTGAACTTAATGCCAGGGCCCATCGTGGTCGAGACAACGACGGAACGAAGGTAAGTGCCCTTGGAAGATGCCGGCTTCGCCTTGACGATGGCATCCATCAACGTGGTCAGGTTCTCCTGCAGCTTTTCCAAGCCGAACGAAACCTTGCCGATCGGGCAGTGGATGATGTTGGTCTTGTCCACACGATACTCAACCTTACCGGCTTTGATATCCTTGATGGCCTTGGCTACGTCCATTGTGACCGTACCGCTCTTCGGGTTCGGCATGAGGCCCTTAGGACCCAGGACGCGGCCGATGCGGCCAACAACGCCCATCATGTCAGGCGTGGCAACACAGACATCAAACTCAAACCAGTTCTCAGTCTGAATCTTCTTGACCATATCTTCATCGCCAACGTAATCCGCGCCGGCTTCCTGTGCTTCACGCGCCTTGTCAGCCTTTGCAAACACAAGCACGCGGACGGTTTTGCCGGTACCGTGGGGAAGAACCACCGCGCCGCGAACCTGCTGATCCGCATGACGGGAGTCAACGCCCAACCGAACGGAAACCTCTACGGTCTCATCAAACTTGGCCTTGCCGGTCTGGAGAACGAGGTCAAGACCGTCAGCGGGATCGTACAGCTTGCCGGAATCGATCAGCTGCTTGCTTGCATCATATTTCTTGCCATGCTTCATATCGATATCCTCCCTTAATCCCCGACGACAACGCCCATGCTACGGGCAGTGCCGGCCACCATGCTCATGGCGGTTTCTACGCTGGCTGCATTGAGATCGGGCATTTTCTGCTCTGCAATCTCACGAATCTGCGCCTTGGTGATGGTCGCGACCTTGGTCTTGTTGGGCACGCCAGACGCCTTGTCAAGTCCGCATGCCTTCTTGATCAAAACGGCCGCGGGCGGCGTCTTGGTGATGAAGGAGAACGAACGATCCTGATAGACGGTGATGACGACCGGGATGATCAGACCCGCCTGCTTCGCAGTGCGCTCATTGAACTCCTTGCAGAAGCCGACGATGTTGACGCCGTGCTGACCCAAAGCAGGGCCGACCGGCGGCGCCGGCGTTGCTTTGCCGGCTGGGATTTGCAGTTTCACATAGCCTGTGATTTTCTTTGCCATTGCTGTTTCCTCCTATACAGAATGATAGTTCGTGGTGCGGGGTGCCTCCCCTCCCACGATATGAAAACGGCGCTTACGCCATCTTCTCAGAGTTTTTGGACCTGAACAAAATCCAGCTCCACAGGGGTGTCGCGGCCAAACATCGAGACCGTCAGCTTAACCTTCTGGCGCTCAACATCCAGCTTCTCGACCTTGCCAAGGAAGTTTTCAAGCGGTCCGGACACAACGCGAACGGTTTCCCCGACCTCAATATTGAGGACGATCGGAATGCGCTCGACGCCCATAGCCGTAACCTCTTCGTCGGACAACGGGATCGGCTTGGATCCGGGACCCACAAAACCGGTTACGCCGCGCGTATTGCGAATGACGTACCAAGCGCGCGGATTCATCACCAAATCATGTGTGATGCCGCCGCCGCGCTCCGGCGGACGCTCCTTATCGACTACGTCTACCAGCATTTTGACCATGACATAGCCCGGATATACCTTGCGCGTAGTGACCTTCCGTTTGCCCGATGACAGGATCTCAATGGTGTCCTCCGTAGGATATTTAACCTCCAGGATAATCTCCTGCAAGCCAGCATTGACTACGGATTTTTCCAGGTCTTCCTTGACCTTGTTTTCATACCCGGAATAGGTATGAACCACATACCATTTTGCTTCCTGACTCATACGCGATTATTCCTGCGGGTCTGAGCCCGCATCCTCAGACGAGGCGGCATCGTCTGCCGCATCCTCGGTGCCGGTGGTATCGGTCTGCTCCGGAGCGGCCGTATCGGATACGGCTGTGTTGCCTCCTATGGACGACAGACCCTGAACACCAGCGGAGAAGCCCATGTCAAGCAGATAGATCACTACCGACATGGCAAGGACAAACACAATGACCGCGACCGTGTGCTTGATCAAATCCTTCCAGGACAGCCAGGCAAGCTTCTTGACCTCACCCCACATCTCCTTCAGATAACGAATGGGATGAAAGCGACGTGCCTTCTCGGGCTTCTTGGCAGTCTTGCTATCCTTGGTAGTGACGTTTTTTTCCTGTGCCATCTTTTTGCTCTCTCCCAATTACTTGGACTCTCTGTGAACTGTGTGTTTGCGGCAGAAACGGCAATACTTGTTGAACTCAAGACGATCGGGATCGTTCTTTTTGTTCTTGAAGGTATTGTAGTTTCTCTGTTTGCACTCTGTGCAGGCCAGCGTGATCTTCACTCGCATTGTTCAAAACCCTCCTAAAGGTATGAATCAGATCCACATTAAAACAAGCCCCGTCCGGGGCACCTTGTATACGATACCACAGGCAGGGCTTTTTGTCAACGAAAATCTTTACTTTTTTCAGCAGTCACCGAATCATATCACGCGAGCGGAACCCTGTCAACCGTTGAATCCGGCAAAAGCCGAATGTACGTCACAAATCACGCCGAATGTGCGTCGCAAATCACGCCGAATGTGCGTCATAAATCACGCCGAATGCCGCCATAATCATCTGCCGAACAGTCTGGCAAGCGGCCCGACAACGCCTGCAAACTCCTCTATCGCGGTGTTGAGATTTGCAAACACCTTGGGAAGATCCGCCTCCTCAAGATCGGAGGCGACGCCGTTCAGGTTCTCAATGGCGGTGCGTGCTTCCGCAACCAGCTCATCTGCGCTGTCGGACATGGTTTGCGTCTCGTTCACCAGCTTCTTTGTGCTTGCAACCAGTTCCTGCGCTTCAGAGACAGCAATCTGCACATCGGATATCGCGTTGTCTACGCTGTTCATTGCCGTTTCGGCAGAGCCGAGCAGCCGAGCCGCGCGCGGCGCCAGTTCAGCCAATACGACGATGCATGCGACGGCAATGGCGACGATGGCCACCGTGCGCGCCCACGCATGAAAACTGCCTTCCCGCACAGATATCACTGGACGCGACGCCAATCGCTCCCGGCGAAGTGCGCGCCGCGCGGCTCGGCGCTGCGCACGCGCGGTGGCCGCCACCAACTGCGGCGCTGAATCAGCCACTTGCCTGCCGTCAGCAAGAGGAGCATCCTGCCCGTAATTCCGTTCCATGATTTGATTCCTCCGATCTGTCCATTTCCCAACATGTTTCGACTTGATCATATCGATTATTGGGAGAAAATGCAATGCTTTCCCTTGCTATATATAAATGCCTGTGCTATAATTTCCGATCGTGGAACAGAAAGCAAGGCTTTGGACAAAGGATTTTACCATCATTACGCTTGGCAGCGTCGTATCCATGTTTGGATCGGCTGTGGCCGGATATGCCATTGGCCTGCTGGTTCTGGAGAAAACGCAGGCGAGTATTTTTTTGTATGCGCTGTTTGCCATTTGCTACAGCTTGCCGCGGATCGTTTTTCCGCTCCTGGCCGGTCCGTTTTTGGATCGTTTTTCCAGAAGGAAAGCCATCTATACTCTGGACTTCATATCCGCTGTCATCTATGCGGCTCTGTATTTGCTACTTCGTGTTGACTTTTTTCATTACCCACTGTTTCTGCTGATGAGCATGGTCATCGGCTCCATCGACAGCGTGTATCAGGTCGCATATGACAGCCTCTACCCCAACCTGATCTCAAAAGGAAATTATCGCAAGGCCTACTCCGTCTCCTCGCTGATTTATCCGCTTGCCACCGCAATTATGGTGCCTATTGCGGGGTTTTCCTACGAAAGCATCGGCGTGGCGCCTCTGTTCCTGTTTAATGCGGTAACGTTTCTGATCGCCGCAATCTTTGAGACGCAGATCCGCGCGTCTGAAACGCATGTGGATGTTGTTGAAAAAGCGAGCCAGCAGATGCGGCTGACGTTTCGCCGTTTCATTACGGATTTTCGTGCCGGCATTTCCTACCTGCGACAGGAAACGGGGCTTATGACCATCACCGTGTATTTCTTTGTTAATACGCTGATGTACTCGGTGGCAGGCACGCTGCTGCAACCGTATTTTTATGCAAATATTGCAAACGGCGTTCAGCTATATGCGTTGATCATGTCCGCAAATACATTGGGACGGCTGTTGGGCGGAAGCGTTCAATATTTCGTCAAGTATCCGACAGGATCCAAATTCGCCATTGCCATCTTTGTGTATCTGTCGATCTGTCTTTTGGACGGTTCATACCTCTTTACCCCCTTCTGGTGTATGTTGCTGCTCAACTTCCTGTCCGGCACGCTTGCGGTAACCAGCTTTAATATCCGAATATCCGCGACACAGAACTATGTGGATGACAAGGTGCGCGGGCGTTTTAACGGCGTATTTCAGATGCTGAACATGTTGGGCGGCATTGCTGGACAGCTGATAGCGGGAGCAATCGGCGACCTGTTCCCCGTGCCGTACATCGTGATCGCGGTCAATGTCGCCACCGCGATATCTGTCTTTTTGATCGTTTTACCGCGCAGGGAATCGGTCAAGCTGATTTACAATGTAGAGGTATAGGGTCTGTCTTCGTATTCTCATTCTGCATATTCTCATCGCTATATTTACATTTCACCGGTGCGCATGCGATTGCTGGCCGCTTGTTGTTTGCAGGCGGCTTGATTCTTATATGGGTAAAAACGCACTGTTTCGCCGCTTTCATACAATGTTCATCAATCCGTGGCAAAATGTATGCTACAATCATGGTAGGATATGGGTACAGAGGTATCTACAATGAATTTACGATTTTATCATGCCGTTATCGCTCCCATGACAGGCGCCTGCGGTGCGCTGACAGAGGGCGAACTTTGGGTGGAGAAGGACCGTATCACCTGTGTTGGCGCGCCTTGCGGCGACGCGCCCCATTGGGATCGGGAGATCGACTGTGCGGGAGACCTTTTGCTGCCCGCGTTTAAGAACGCGCACACTCACTCCGCCATGACATTTTTGCGTTCCTATGCGGACAATAAGCCGCTCGACCGCTGGCTGACGGAGGACGTGTTTCCGCTTGAAGCGTTTCTCGCACCCGACGATATCTATGCGCTGACACAGCTGGCGATCCTCGAATATGTTTCCGGGGGCATTTCAACAGGTTTTGACATGTACTATCATAACGACGCCATTGCTGCAGCCTGCATTGACGCCGGTTTTCGCATGGTGCTTTGCGGCTCGGTCAACGACTACGGCGGATCGGCGGACTCCATGTATCACGAATATCAACGTTTTAACGCGCTGCATCCGCTCATCAGCTATCGTTTGGGCGGCCACGGTGAATATACCACTTCCCTGCCCCTTCTAAAAAGCATGGCCGAGCTGGTTCAGCAGGAGAAGGCGCCGTTCTTTATCCACAACAGCGAGACGCGTGCGGAGGTGGACGGCTGTATCGGTCGATATGGCAAAACGCCGATGCAGCTGATGTGCGATCTGGGCTTTTGGAACTGTGGCGGCGGCGGGTTCCATTGTGTTCACTGTTCTGAAGCGGATCGAAAAATCATGAAGGAACACGGCATCTATGCAATCCTCAACTGCGGCTCCAATCTCAAGCTCGCCAGCGGGATCGCGCCCATCTATGAATATGATCGGGAAGGCGTCGGCATTGCCATCGGTACCGACGGCCCCGCCAGCAACAACGCACTTGACATGTTTCGCGAGATGCATTTGGTCAGCGTATTGCCAAAGCTTTGCCACGGCGCTGACGCTATGTCGCCTGAACATGTGCTGTTTGCTGCCTGCTCAGGCGGAGCAAGAGCGATGCAGCTGCATGATTGCGACGCGCTTCAGCCGGGCAAGCAGGCAGACATTGTCAGGATCGGTCTCGACGCGCCGAACATGCAGCCGCCGCACAATCTGACAACCAATCTGGTTTACAGCGGATCAAAGCAAAACGTCAAAATGACCATGGTCGCCGGACGGATTTTGTATGAAGACGGAACGTTCCATGTAGGAACCGATGCCGCGGTCATCCGAAAGAACGCGCATGCCAGCACGCAGCGTATCCTTGCAAAGGCAGGAAAGGCATAAGCCATGATAGAGGCAATATCGGAAACCAACGGAAAAGGATTTTTGCTGTATGCGCAGAGCTTTCCCGGCGCATTCGGTCGCGGTGAAACCCAACAGGCGGCTTCGGAGCGGCTTGCGCGCGATGTAACGCAATGGATATGCTGGGAGAGCGGTCAAGCCTGTGACGTTCCGGCAGATTCCGATGTGCGTATAACCTATTCCATTGAAAGTCCCTGCGCGGTTGAGGATGCGGACTCGGTTGTCCTCTTCCCGTCGGAGCGATTGACGCCGGACATGGCGGAGTATACGCGTTTGAAGCTGTTGTGTTTGAAATCCGCGCACGATTTTGCAGCGCTGTACCGTTCCATCCCGCAGCCCAAGCGCGCGCTTATCAAGTCGCGCCAGACGTTCTATGGCAAGATCCCGGCATCCTCATATGAGATGCTGACGCATACCAATCAAACGCTCGCTTATTACGCCGCCGCAATCGGGCTTTCGCACGAAAATGACCCGGACTTTGTGAAAAACCGTCAGAAGCTGTTTGCCCTGTTGGAATCCACGCCCGATTTTTTGCGGCTTGGCATCTGCGTCGCACCTGATGGGGAATTGTGGACGGTGCGCAAGCTGCTTCGGCGTCTGCTCTGGCACGACCGCATTCACGCCCGCGCGTTATACCGTCATGCCGTAACCTTCTGGGCGCGTGACCGCATTGCCAATCCATTCCTGTTCGATCTCTGACGTCCACCGTGCATTTTGACATGCTTTGCATGTCGTTTTCTCCTGCTCTGAAAGTGTATTTCTGCATATATCCGTTGCTTTTCGACGATATCTCGTTTATAATAAATGAGTAGTTACTCCGTTTTTCCATAATATCAAATGTGGAGGTATTGAATGAGGAACAAGATCACAACTGCCAACGAGGCGTTGTCGCACATCAAAGACGGTGACACCGTTATGATCGGCGGCTTTTTACAGGGCGGCAGTCCCGAGTACATCATCAGCCAGTGGATTGACCATCCGGCAAAGCATCTGACCTTTGTCAACAATGACATGGGCCGTGCCACGACCAATTTGGTCAAGGTCATGGAGAACCGTCGCGCCGACAAGCTGATTTGTTCGTTCATCGGGCAAAACCCGGTAGGCCAAATCATGATCAATGAAGATCCCAAGTCTGTGGAGCTCAATCCGCAGGGCACGCTGGCCGAGCGCATTCGCTGCGGCGGCGGTGGCATCCCCGCGTTCTATACGCCAACCGGCGTTGGCACGGTAGTCGCCGAAGGAAAAGAAACACGTGAGTTTGACGGGAGAACCTATTTGATGGAACGTGCCCTGCGCGGAAACGTTGCCATCGTTCACGCTGCCGTTGTCGATACGTTTGGCAATTGCTTTATGAAGGGTTCCGCAAAGGCGCACGGCGCATTGATGCCTGCCGCCTGCGACTATGTCATTGTGGAAGCGGCAAAGGTCGTCCCCGTCGGCCAGATCGATCCGGAGATGGTCACTGTTTCCGGGATCTTTGTCGATGCGATCGTAGAAATTCCGAAGGAGGCGTAAGAGCATGTTGGATAACAAAAACCTCATCGCAAAGCGCGTTGCGCAGGAGCTTCACGACGGCGACGTCGTCAACCTCGGCATTGGTGTGCCGCAGCTCGTGCCCAATTATCTGCCCTCCGACGTAAACATTATGTTTGAGGTTGAGAACGGGATTTTGGGCGGCGGCGGCAAGGCTCCGGAGGGTCAGCAGGACGTCTATGTGTTTGACGCAGGCGCCGAGTTTGTCACCACGGTTCCCGGCGCCAAGTTCTTCGACAGTGCGGAATCGTTCTGCTATATCCGCGGCGGACATATTGACGCCACGGTTTTGGGCGCGTTGCAGGTTGACCAATACGGAAACCTGGCGAACTGGGTTGTTCCCGGAAAACGTGTCACCGGCATGGGCGGCGCGATGGATCTTGTGGCCTCGGCTAAGCATGTCATTGTAGCCATGGAGCACACGCAGAAGGGCAGCCCAAAGATTCTCAAGCAGTGCACCTTCCCGCTGACCGGGGCAAAGGTTGTCAACAAAATCATTACGGAGATGGGCGTTATGGAAGTCACGCCGGAAGGCCTTGTCCTGACGGAAATCAATCCGAACTATACTGTTGAACAGGTACAGGCAGCGACCGAAGCGCCGTTGATCGTCGTCAAGGATCTAAGAAAGATGGACATCGACTAATTTTCAGGAGGATTTATCGAAAATGAGAGAAATCGTATTGGCAGGTGCGGTTCGTACCGCAATCGGCTCCTTTGGGGGAACGCTCAAGGATGTCCCGGCTGTTACGCTCGGAAGTATCGTCATCAAAGAAGCGCTTGTCCGCGCCGGCATTAAGCCGCAGGATGTGGATGAAGTCGTCATGGGCTGCGTTTTGCAGACAGCGCTTGGCCAAAACGTAGCGCGTCAGTCGTCCATTGCGGCGGGTCTGCCCATTGAGGTGCCGGCCATGACGCTCAACAACGTGTGCGGTTCCAGCTTAAAGGCGGTCAATACCGCGTATGCGATGATCGCCGCCGGGGAAGCGGACGTCGTCGTTGCGGGCGGCATGGAGAACATGAGTGCCGCGCCGTATGCGCTGCCCAAGGCGCGCTTTGGGTATCGTATGAGTATGCCAACTGACACCATCATCGATACGATGGTAAAGGACGGTCTGTGGGAGGCCTTCAACGATTACCACATGGGCAATACCGCAGAAAACGTTGCCGAAAAATATGGCATTACCCGTCAGGATCTGGATGAGTTTGCGGTGTGGAGCCAGAACAAGTGTGAGAAGGCACAGAACGAGGGCTGGTTTGACAAGGAGATTGTTCCGGTTCCCGTCAAGGTCAAGAAGGATATCGTGCCTTTCGCAAAGGACGAATTCCCGCGTGCCGGCACGACGATTGACAGCGTATCCAAGCTGCGCCCGTCCTTCCGCAAGGACGGTATCGTCACCGCCGCTACTTCCTCCGGCATCAACGACGGCGCAGCCGCAATCGTTCTGATGACCGTCGAAAAGGCCAAGGAGCTCGGCGTAAAGCCCATGGCGCGGTTTGTTGCAGGCGCGTCCGCAGGCGTAGAGCCCTCCATCATGGGTATTGGTCCAGTCGCAGCCACCAGAAAGGCGCTGAAAAAGGCCGGCATGACCATTGATCAGCTGGATCTGATCGAAGCCAATGAGGCGTTTGCAGCACAGTCCATTGCGGTCGGCATGGACCTCGAATGGGACAAATCGAAAGTCAATATCGGTGGCGGCGCATTGGCGCTTGGTCATCCGATCGGCGCATCCGGCTGCCGTATCCTGGTCACGCTGCTGCATCATCTTGAGCGCACCAACAAGAAATACGGCCTTGCCACGCTGTGCGTGGGTGGCGGCATGGGCGTTGCAACGATTGTTGAAATGCTGTAACCAATAGGAGAAAACCGTTTACAATGCGGGACGCGATGCCATCGCCCCCGCATTTTTTGTATACGACAAAACCGCCCTTACGGACGGTTCTGCCGGTAGATACTTCGATTTTCTGGTCAGATTATTTGCTTGCTTTTGCAGATCGAATGGCCTCGATCAACATCGGTGTTACCTTGAACAGATCGCCACAGATGCCATAATCCGCAACCTCGAAGATGGGAGCGGTATCATTCTTGTTGACCGCAATAATGCACTCGGAATCCTGCATGCCTGCTTTGTGCTGAATGGCACCGGAAATGCCCAGCGCAATATACACCTTGGGATGCACGGTTTTGCCGGTTTGGCCGACCTGATGATCAGAGCTGAGCCAGCCTGCGTCAATGACCGCACGGCTGCCGCCCACGACACCACCCAGCACTTCAGCCAGCTCCTCGGCCAGCTTGATGCCAAGAGCGACGTCCTTAGAGATTCCGCGGCCGACGGAGACGACGAAATCTGCACCGACCAGATCCACGATCTTCTTGGCGGCCTTGACAACCTCGACAACCTCGGTATCGATGTTCGCCTCTGTAAGTTGAACAGTCGGACGAACGATCTCGACAGAATCGGCGCGTTTTTGATCAAAGGGAGCCTTTTTCATTACGCCCGGGCGAACCGTCGCCATGGCGGGACGGAAGCGGGGACAAATAATCGTGGCCATCAGATGGCCGCCGAACGCCGGACGGGTCATCTTCAGGTTGCGATCCTCAAAGTCCCAGTTGGCCTTGTCCACATCGATGGTCGACGATGAGCGCAGAAACTCAGTATACTTCTTTACATCAACGTCAAGATGCGTGCAGTCCGCGCACAGGCCGGTATGCAGACGCGCCGCGCAGCGGGGACCGAGGTCACGGCCGATGTTGCTTGCGCCAATGAGAAACACCTCGGGCTTGAGCTCGCGAATGGTGTCGCAGATGACCTTGCTATATGCGTCGGTGGTATAGTAATGCAGAAGCGGCGACTCGCAAAGAACGATCTTGTCCGCGCCGTAACCGGCCAGCTCCTTGCAAAGCCCTTCCACCTTGTCGCCAAGCAGCAAGCCGCAGAGCTTGACGCCCAGCTCATCAGCCAGCTTGCGGCCTTCGGAAATCAGTTCGAAATCCGTCGGCATGAGCTTGCCTTCTCGCTGTTCGCAGAAAACCCATACGTCCTGGAAGGCGGGGATATCCATGCTGTTATAAGCCATGTTTGTGCTCCTTTCTGGTCAGATGATGTGCTTGGCGGCCAACAGCTGCGCAAGCTCCTCACAGGTGCCCTTGTCGGCACCGTCCAACATCTTGCCGACGCCCTTCGGCGGAGGAGTGAAGGACTTAAAAATGTTCGTTGGAGAGCCCTTCAGCCCGATGGTGGTCAAATCAATGAGAGGATCATCCTTCAGTTTCTGGTAGTCAAAGATCTCGATGGGCTTATCGTAGCAGGAGAATATGCCGGATACGCTCATGTAGCGCGGCTTGTTGAGCTCCTTAATGCAGGTGACAAGACACGGGGTCTTGACACGGATGGACATATAGCCATCCTCAAGGACGCGCCTGATATTGAGGCAGTTGCCGTCCCTATGGATCTCGGCGGCATAGGTGACCTGCGGCAGATGCAGCTTCTCCGCGATCTGCGGGCCGACCTGCGCAGTGTCGCCATCGATGGCCTGGCGGCCGCACATGACCACGTCATCCGTACCTACGCCGATGGTGTTGATGGCAGCGGCCAGAATCTGACTGGTGGCATAGGTGTCGCTGCCACCGAACTCACGGCCGGATACCAGAACGCCCTCATCGGCACCCATGGCGATCAATTCGCGGAGCATGTTCATAGCCGGTGGCGGCCCCATGGACACCACGACGACCTTACAGCCGGTTTCTTCCTTCAGCGCAAGCGCAGCCTCAACCGCATTCATGTCGTCCGGGTTGGTAATGGTAGGCATGGACGCACGGTTCAGCGTGCCATCCGGGTTGACAGCCACTTTGCCGGAGGTATCGGGAACCTGTTTTACGCAAACGATAACTTTCATTGTTCTTGCACCTCCTGCATTACTTGACGCCAAGGCGAGCGGCAATGACCATGCGCTGCACCTCGGACGTACCTTCATAGATCTCGGTAATCTTTGCATCGCGCATCATGCGCTCCACAGGATATTCACGCGTATAACCGTATCCGCCATAGAGCTGCACCGCGCGCCGTGTCACGTCGCTCGCTGCTTCCGCAGCAAAGAGCTTTGCCATCGCAGCATCTGCGGAGTAGGGCTCGCCCTTCTGTCCCTTGGCATCGGCGTCATAATAGGCCTGCTTCTTCATCGCGGCTGCGTATACCAGATATTGAGCTGCCTGCATACGCGTATGCATATCCGCGAGCTGGAACTGCGTGTTCTGGAACTCGCTCAGACGTTTGTTGAACTGCTTGCGCTCCTGGGTATATTTGATAGTCTCTTCCACCGCGCCTTCGCCGATACCAAGCGCCTGTGCGGCGATGCCGATACGGCCGCCGTCCAGCGTCTTCATCGCAATGCCAAAGCCTTTGCCGATCAGCCCCAGCAGATTCTCCTTGGGCACGATGCAGTTCTCCATGATGAGCTCACAGGTCGCGCTGCCGCGGATCCCCATCTTCTTTTCCTTCTTGCCGACGGAAAAGCCGGGAAAATCCTTCTCGACAATAAAGGCGGAGATGCCACGGTTGCCCTGCGATTTATCGGTCATGGCAAAGATGATATATACATCCGCATACCCGGCGTTGGTGATGAAGATCTTTGTGCCGTTCAGCACCCAATGATCCTCCTCCAGAACCGCCATGGTCTGTTGACCGGAGGCGTCGGTTCCGGCGCCCGCTTCGGTCAGACCGAAGGCGCCCAGCCATTCGCCGCTGCAGAGCTTGGGCAGATACTTCATCTTCTGCTCTTCGGTGCCGTTCTCATAGATGGGCGCGCAGCAAAGCGAGGTGTGTGCGGAAACGATGACCGACGTCGTGCCGCAAACCTTCCCCAGCTCCTCAACCGCCATCACATAGGCCAGCACATCGCCGCCCGCGCCGCCATACTTGACCGGATACGGAATGCCCATAAAGCCGAGCTTCCCCATCTTCTTTACCGTTTCGATCGGGAAACGTTCTTCCTCGTCAATCTCCTCGGCAAGCGGCTTGACCTCGTTCTGAGCAAAGCTGCGATACAGATTACGCAGCAGCAGATGCTCTTTCGACAGTGTAAAATCCATTTTTGCCTCTCCTTTGAGTTAGTTAATTCTGATATGTATAGACGCCGCGTCCGCTCTTGCGCCCAAGCAGGCCGGCGCGAACCATCTGTTTGAGCCGGATGTGCGGACGGAATTTCGGATCACCGGTCTCGGTATACAGGGTGTCCATGATGTATAGACAGACATCCAGCCCGATCATATCCGCGAGGGCAAGCGGTCCCATCGGATGATTGCAGCCGAGCTTCATCGCGCTGTCGATGTCCTCGGCGCTGGCAATGCCCTCGGCCCAGAGGCCGACAGCCTCATTCAGCATGGGGATCAACAGCCGGTTGACCACAAAGCCGGGGCACTCGTTGACCTCCACGACGGTCTTCCCCGCCGTCTCAGCAATGGTTCTGGCACGGGCAACGACCTCGTTTGCAGTCAGCATGCCGCGCGTCAGCTCTACCAGCTTCATCACGGTCGCAGGGTTAAAAAAGTGCATGCCCAGCACGCGATCCGGATGTTTTGTAGAGGAAGCGATCTCCGTGATGGAGATGGAGCTGGTGTTGCTGGCCAGAATAGTGTCGGAACGAACCAAAGCATCCAGCGCCGCAAACAGTTCCTTCTTGACTTCGACCTTCTCAATCGCGGCTTCCACAACAAGGTCGGCATCCGCACAGCAGGCAAGCTCCGTCGTGAAACGAATGCCATCTAGAACCGTCAACCGCTGTGCATCCGTCAAGCGACCCTTGTCCACTCTCTTCTGGAGGGATGCGGCAAGGCGGGTCTGCGCTCTTGACAGAATGTCATCGTTGATATCACGGACAACGGCGCTTGCGCCCGCGGCAACAAAGGATTGAGCAATGTCGAGACCCATCGTACCCGCACCGATAACGGCAATTTTCAGTGACATATCGATCATTCCCCCTTAAACTCTTCACGCGGTTGTTTGTCCAGGAACGCCCGCATGGCCATGCGCTGATCCGCCGTATCAAAGCATTCGGCAAAGACCTGCGCTTCATAATCCAAATCGTTGTCCAAAAAGCGATCGACCCTGCGGCTCATGGCAACCTTGCAATAATGCACCGCCAACGGCGCGTTGCCGGCAATCGTTTCCGCCATCTGCATCGCGCTTGGCATCAGCTGGTCATCCGGATACACACGGTTGACCAGACGCATGCGCTGCGCCTCCTCAGCGGTTACGGGCTGTCCCGTAAGTGTCAGTGTCATGGCGTTTGAGGTGCCGACGACACGGGGCAGGCGCTGTGTGCCACCAAACCCCGGCGTGATGCCAAGACCAACCTCCGGCTGGCCAAGGCGTGCGCTCTCCGCGGCGAGGCGAATGTCACAGCAGAGGGCGAGCTCCAGCCCGCCCCCCAGGGCATACCCATGAATCGCGGCGATAACCGGGATGTACAGATCATCGATCCGCTTAAACGCGCGGTGTCCGGCATTGGCAAACTGCATCGCCTCAGGCTTGCTCAGGTGCTCCATCTCTGCAATGTCCGCACCGGCGCCAAACGCCTTTCCGACGCCGGCGATGATCAGCACGCGGAGATCGGGATCACGCTCCACCTTCTCAATCGCAAACTCAATCTCGTTGAGCATGGCGATGTTCAGAGCGTTGTACGACTGCGGCCGATTCAGAAGCATGACGCCGATGTGACTGCCGCGCTTCTCCAGTTTAATATGCTCCATCTGACCTCAATGACCCAATCCGCGGCGAACCATTTCCGTTACGGCAAAGGAAGCACAGTCCTCAGCAAACTTCTTCGGACCAAACCCGGCATCATAGCCAAGCTCCTTCGCCAGTTCGTGCGTGATGCGTGCGCCGCCGCAAAGAACGATGAAGCGGGAGCGAAGCCCCTCAGCCTCAAGCAGCTCAATGAGGTTGGTCAGGTTCTGAATGTGGACATCCTTCTGCGTAACCGTCTGAGAAACCAGCAGGACATCGGCGTTCAGTTGAACTGCCTTCTTGATGAAATCCTCATTCTCGACCTGGGCGCCGAGATTGTACGCATCGATCATATCAAAGCGTTCCAACCCATAGTGTCCGGCAAAGCCCTTGCGATTCATGATGGCGTCAATGCCGACCGTATGCGCATCGGTGCCGGTCGAGGCGCCGACCATAACGACCTTGCGGCCAATATGCTCGCGGATGTAGTCATCAACCTCGGACATGCTCATCACATCGTTCTCAACGGTCTGTACGTGAATGTTCTCGTAATCCACCGTGTGCGCACAGGCGCCGTAGACCACATAGAAGGTAAATCCGTTGTCCAGCCGTTGATTGTGAGCCACATTCGGCTCAGCAACGCCCATTTGACGGGCGAGCTGACGCGCAGCTTCGATGCCCTTCTCGTCGTCGGGAACCGGCAATGTAAAGGACATCTGCACCTTGCCGTCGTTTATCGTATCCCCATACGCCTTGACTCTCGTCAGATCCAACGTCTTATCGAAGTCCTTGGCGCTCATGTCATACAATCCGCCGCTCATGCTTTGACGCCCCCTTTCATCAACGATACAAAGGGATTGAAGTATCCCTCTGCCTTGGTGACCACGCCATCAAGACCCTTGCCGGCATCACGCATACGCTTAATATCGGCAAAAATGCCCTTCTCCAAGGTCGAGAACAGGCCAACCTTCTCAATCTCACCCAGCAAATCTGCCGCATTGGTGAGGACTTCATTGGCACGATGCTCCATAATTCCGCCGTTCTTGAAGGTGATCTCGTCGCCCAAGTCGTGCATCGTATTGAAAATGTACTGCGCGTTTTCAATCGCCAGCGCACGGTCAGACATGAACGGGGTATGGATGGCCTCTGTGAGCATGCCGAGCAGATGGATCTTCTGGCCGGTCACGATCGTTACCATGTTGAACAGCGCATCCTGCACATGTCCGCGGAAAACGTTGCCGGTCATGAACTTCGTCGGCGGCATGTATTTCAGCGGCGCCTTGGGGAATATCTCCCGTGCCATCTGCGCTTGTGCAAGCTCATAGAGAAACCCGTTCTTGAAGGACGGATCAATCTCGAAGGCATGGCCCAAGCCCTGCTGCTCCTCCGGCAAACCGGCGCAAAGCGCAAACTGCTCGTTGAGGAACTGGCTGGCAAGAACGGTGTGCGCCTCCTCGACTGCGTCCGCCGTGGTAAGATAGTTGTCCTCGCCGGTGTTGATGATGACGCCGGCAAAAGAGTTAATCACGCGGGAGAAATATTGATCCACGATCGTACGCTGCATGTTGATGTCGCGGAACAGAATGCCGTACAACGCGTCGTTGAGCATCACGTCCAGCCGCTCAAGCGCGCCCATTGCAGCGATCTCCGGCATGCAGAGACCCGAGCAATAGTTGCACAGCCGGATATAGCGATGCTCCTCCTTGCCGACCTCGTCAAGCGCGGCGCGCATCAGGCGAAAATTCTCCTGGGTGGCATAGGTGCCGCCAAAGCCCTCCGTCGTCGCGCCGTAGGGCACATAGTCGAGCAGGCTCTGACCGGTTGTGCGGATGACAGCAATGACGTCGGCGCCCTGTTTGGCAGCGGCTTTGGCTTGCGTAATGTCTTCGTAGATATTGCCGGTGGCAACGATAACGTACAGATACGGGCCTTCCTTGTCACCAAACTCGCCAAGGAACGCGTTGCGCTCGCCGACGTTTGCGCGGATGCGGTTCACGGTGGCTTGCGCCACGGGCATGATCTTATCCCTGATCTCCGCATCGGTGTGTGGATCAACGGCAGTCAGATCCAACTCGCCACGGTCGATCGCCTCGGCAATCTGCTGCGGGGTCATACCGGTTGACGCCATGGCGTTGCCGATATAGTACGCGGCGCCGCCGGACAGAACGCCCTTCTCCGTCAAATGATTGACCAGAACGTTTGGCAGCGGTACCTCGACCTCGTTGACCCCGTCGATGCCGAGCAGGCGGCAGACCGCCCGCTCGACCGTTACGGTGGTATGCAGGTCGATAAACGCCTGCGTGTCCTCCGCGATACGTTTGGCGGAGGAACGCGCACGGTCTACCGTTGCCTGATTGAGGTTCAGTTTGCTAGGCATATCATTATCCTCTCTTACTCGTGATGGCCGCGCTCCAGGCGTTTGAGGCCCTTCGGCTCCATCGCCAGCTGCTGCCCGCGCTCAAGACCGGCAACGCCGACCAGCTCGGCCTTTCTCTTGCCTTTGCAGACATCACACTGGCAGGTCTCTTCGTAATGCGTCGGCTCAGTGTAGGTGGTGATGACGCCCTCGAAGTTTCTGAGGATGACACGGTGCGGGGTCTGGGAAATGACGTAGTTCGGCATAACCGGGGTCTTGCCGCCGCCGCCCGGCGCATCGACGACGAAGGTCGGAACGCAGAAGCCGCTCGTGTGGCCACGCAGCGCTTCGATGATCTCGATGCCCTTGGAAACCGGCGTACGGAAATGTTCAAGACCCATGGACAGATCGCACTGATAGATGTAATACGGACGAACACGAATGCGAACGAGCTCATTGACGAGCTTCTTCATCACATGCACGCAATCATTGACGCCGGCAAGAAGCACGCTCTGGTTGCCCAGCGGGATGCCCGCATCGGCCATGCGCGCGCAGGCAGCGGCAGATTCCGGCGTGATTTCGCACGGATGATTGAAGTGCGTGTTCAGCCAGATGGGATGATACTTCTTGAGCATGTTGCAAAGATCCGGCGTGATGCGCTGCGGGCAGACGACCGGCGTGCGTGAGCCAAGACGAACGATCTCAACGTGCGGGATCGCACGGAGCTCGCGGATGATGGCTTCGAGGGTTTCGTCCTCCAGCATCAGAACGTCGCCGCCGGAAAGCAGCACGTCGCGAACCTCAGGATGATGGCGCACATAATCAATGCACTTTTCGATCTTGTCCATCGGAACCTGGCAATCGTTCTGACCGGCGAAGCGGCGACGCGTGCAATGACGGCAGTACATGGAGCACTGATCCGTAACAAGCAGCAAAACGCGATCCGGATAACGGTGGGTAAGACCCGGCACCGGCGAATCGGTATCCTCATGCAGCGGATCCAGAAGATCCGCGTCGGCCTGATGCAGCTCGGCAGCGGTCGGAATAGCCTGACGGCGAATCGGATCGTGCGGATCGTCCAGATCGATCAAGGACAGATAATACGGCGTAATGGCCATGCGGAGCGAGCCCAGGCAGCGGCGAACGCCGTCCTCCTCCTCCGGGGTCAGCTTGATATACTTTTTCAGATCCTCGAGCGTCTCGATGCGGTTGTCAAGCTGCCAATGCCAATCGTTCCACTGTGCATCGGGGATATCCTTAAATAAACCGTTTTTACGGGCGAAGTTTGTAAATTCCATGGGATTGCCTTCCTTTCAGATATGATGATACTGTGGGTCGCGCCCAAAATCAGGGAAGGGCTGCCCTCATTTGGTGAAGACAGCCCACTGAAAACCAATCAGCAGTATTTCTCGTCAAACAGCTTGCGGAGCTTCGGATTCTCGCGCAGAACATTCAGGGTGATCTCGGCATGATCCTTGGTATATCCGTTGCCGATGATCATCGTGACGTCTTTGCCGATGCCTTCTGCGCCCAGAGCGGCCTTGGTGAAGCTGGTCGCCATGGAGAAGAAGTAAACAATGCCGTCGTCGCGGACGGGCAGAATGGCGGACATCTCGCAGCTTTCGATGTTGACGCAGCAGATGGACAGATCGTATTCCTTGCCATCGTTGGCGGCCAGAGCGGCCTCCATCACGGCAACGGGCTCCGTCGCGGAGGCTACGATGACCTTGTTATACACGCCGAGCTCCATCAGTGCGGGAACCTGCTTCGGGTTGCGAACAACGCCGACCACGTTACCCTTCGGGCCAACAGCCTTCATGGCCTCATAGCCGCAGAGAACGCCCGACTTGCCGTTTGCGCCAAGAATCAGGACGCTGTCACCCGTCTTGGGCAGCTTCCGCGCCTGAGCGGGCGCACCGGCCACATCCAGCGCGGCCAGCGCCAGCGGTTCGGACATGTCGTCGGGCAGCTTGGCATAGATACCGCTCTCAAACAGAACGGCCTGGCCAACGATGTCAACGCGGTCAATTTCCTTATGGATTGCCAGAATCTTCTCGATCTTCAGCGGCGTCAGAGACAGCGAAACGAGGGAAGCGATCTTGTCGCCGACCTTCAGATCACGATCCTTGAGATCCTCGCCGATATAGGCGACCTTGCCGATGAACATGCCGCCGCTGCCGGTGACAGGATTCTGCTGCTTGCCGCGCTCGGCCACGATGCCCATGATCATATCGCCGATCTTCTTCTCGTCGCCGCCGCAGGCTTCCTCAATCTGCGTGAAGGAAGCGGAGTCAACGTTGAGGGAGATAACGTCGCAGATGATCTCATTGGAATAACGCTTGGTCATGTCGTTGTCGATCTTGTACGCCGCCTGGGTCAACACGCCCTTGGGCTCGATCACGCGATGGGTGCCATACTTATTTCCTTTGATTGCCATACCTGATAATCCTCCTGTAATTTCTGTATTTTAAGGGGTTTGCTTATGCTTTTGATGCAAGGCCGAGAATCTCCCTGGCCTCTGCGGGTGTTGCGATCTGGCGTCCGAGCTCATTGGCCAGACGGACAACCTTCTCAACCAGCTCGCCATTGGACTTGGCAAGCACACCCTTGGACAGATACACGTTATCCTCAAAGCCAACGCGCACATGTCCGCCCATGATGATGCCGAGCGCCGCCATCTGGAACTCAAAGCGGCCGACGCCTGCTACCGTCCAGGTGCTGCCCGCAGGAATGCTGCCCGCCATGAACACGAGATCACGCGGCTCGCCGCTGATGCCGCCGTTGACGCCCATAACGAAATCAAAGTGCATCGGGCTCTTGATAAAGCCCTTCTTGTTGAGGCGAATCGCCATGTCGATCATGCCCTTGTCAAACACCTCAACCTCGGGCTTGATGTTGCGGGCGATCATTTTCTCGCCAAAGTCCTTGATCATGTTCTCGGTGTTGACGAAGATATCGTCACCGCCGAAGTTGCAGGTGCCGCAATCCAGCGTCGCCATCTCGGGGAACAGGGTGATGGGCTGGAGGCGTTCGTCGTTGCTCATGCCGACGGCGCCGCCGGTCGAGGGCTGGATGATGACGTCGGGACAGCGCTCACGGATCGCCGCCATGCACGCCTCAAAGCGATCGCGGGACTGGGTGGGCGTACCGTCATCATTGCGGACATGCAGATGAATGATGGAAGCGCCGGCTTTATATGCGCTCTCGGCCTCCCGTGCGATTTCCTCTACCGTATAGGGAACGGCAGGATTGTTCTCCTTGGTGACTTCCGCTCCGCAAATGCAGGCGGTGATGATCAGCTTATCCATGGTTTCTCCTCCGTAAATTACTTGCGCTGCTTTGCTTTGGGCGTGACGCAGGTGCCGCTTGCACGGCAGACGACGATCGGCTGCTCGAGCACATCACACGCAGAGTCATTGAGATCCGGACGCGGTACGATGACCTTGCGCGCTTCAAAAACCATCTTGCGCGAGGTGTTGCCCTCAGAAACGATTTCTCCCACAGCCTCGATATAATCGCCGGCGAAAACGGGCGCCATAAACTCAACCATATCGTAGGCCTTAAACAGACCCTCGTCGCCGTCACGCTGGATCAGAAGCTCCGTCGCCACGTCGCCGAACAGCTGGAGCATGCGTGCTCCGTCCACCAGGTTTCCACCGTAATGCGCATCATGCGCGCTCATTCTCAACCGTATCATGGATTTCATTGTGTTCTTCCTCCTCATTGCAATCATTTTGTAACAAATCCGTTACAGAGAAACAAAAACGCCACAAAAAACCGAAAAAAACGATTTTTCATAGCGCACCATCCCTAAAAAACAAAGAACTATCAGCATGGAAAAAACAAATCCTCCAAGCCAATAGCGCTTCATCCAAGCGGACGACAGTCGCGAACCACTGGAGCTCGCGCCCAAGGCCGGAGCTTACGGCTTACTCCGCCTTTCGGCGACCCGCACATTCCGCCGATGCATCCCCCGCCTGCGGGTTATCATCACCAGCATACCTTGCCGATCGCGCCTCTATTCCTTGCTATACAATTTTCTATCTCTATTATGCCAAAGCGACCGGGCTTTTGTCAAGCGATTGCAGGGGCAAACCGGGAAAAAATTTTTACCAAGACTTTACCGTGTCTCGCCATACAGCAGCCCGATATCGGACAGCAGTTCCGCATCCAATGCCAGCAATTGGCAAACATGGAAGGCATCGCGCGGCACCTCGGCGCAGCCATCAGCCGGATACAGACCATAGTCCATATATCGCTCGATCACGTCAATGCCCGATTCCGTTCCTGCGGCCATCACGCGCCGTGCACCGTCCATGTCCAGATGTTTGAGCCCCATCACGCGATACTGAGCCCCCGCGGCTGACGCCACTCCGTCATAGTGCGTAGCAAACACGGCAATCACGGTCTGCCGTTCCAAATAACGCACCGTCCCCAGAACGATCTTGGCGCCCTCGTCCGGATTGGTTCCACGCGCCAGCTCGTCAAAGAGCAGCAGCGAAAAGCCGCCCGCTCGAACCGCCTGCACCGCGTCGGACAGTTGCATGACCTCCGCGCCGAAGCTGGAAAGGCCGCGGCCGGCGTCTTCCGCATCCTCGGCAACGAGAATCAGGCGGTCAAACAAGGGCGACGACATATGCTCGGCAAAGGGAAACAGCCCGCACGCCATGCACAGCACGTTCAAAAACAACGTCTTGATGGCAACGCTTTTGCCGCCCATATTGGCACCGGTTATCACGGTGCTGCCCCGGTTCAGCGTCAACGTAAGCGGCGTGAACCCGCGCCCGCGTTCTGCAAGATGGGCGCACATCATGGGGTTGACCATATTCCGCACCGCAAGCGTATCCTTTGACAACACCGGGCAAACGCCGCCGAACCGGATGGCCAGTTCAGCCTTTGCAAGCAGCAGATCCAACCGTCCGAGTGATTCACAGCAGGCGAGCATCGGCTTGACATCGGGAGCAAGCGCAGCGCACAACTCCCCACGCACCCGCGCCTCCTCCTGCTCCTCGCGCGACACAACGGCGGTGCGTCGAATCAGCAGCACCTGCTTCTCCGCGTCTGTCGCCTCACGAATCTGTCGCTCCAGCTCACGCTTCTCCCGGCGAACAGCGGCAAGCTGCGCGCTCATGCGGTCGGAAATGCGAAAGGTCGGCGTACCCGTCCGCTCGGCGTCCAGCACGGCGAGCGCCTGCGGAAACGCCGTGATCTCGATGCCCGAAAACAGGTTATCAGACGTCAACTCCCGATACAAGGGAGCAAGGGAATGGAGCTGAAGCAGGTAGCGTTTGATCTCAAAAAGCTCCACATCGCTTGTCTGGCCCGAGGCAAGGTTCGCGATGGAGCGCCGAATGTCCTTGAGACCCATGAGCTGACGCGACAGATCGGCGAAAACGCGCGTTTTATCCTGTATGGCGTCCACCGCGCTCCGCACGCGCCCAAGCTCTTCTTCCAACAGGGACTCCTCGCCGGGAAGATAACGGCGAAGCTGCTTTTTTTGCTCCTCCCCATAAGGAGAATTGACGGCAAGCGCGTCCAATAAAAAGCGAAATCCGATTTTCTGCTGAACGGCAAACGAAATATCCATTTTATTCCTCTCTCACATCAATCACCGGCACGGGCAGACGTGCGCGAAGCCGATCCAGCAGCAGGCGGCCGTCCTGATGCATGCCATAGGCGGAAAATGGGTTCACGGTGACGGCGGCAAGCGTTGTGGTGCGCACCGCGGCAAGCCGTACCCCTCGCCGTTGCAGTTTGTCCAGTGCGGCGGGCGAGACAAGAACCCGGCTTCCGTCCTCAACCGAGAGCTCCAGATCCAGCTTTTTGATGCTGGAGGACACCAGCGGCTGAATGATCGCATCGGTCAGCGCTCCGTGCCAATATGCATGCCGGCAGTCGGGCATGGTCTTGAGCGCGTCCAAAAGACCGGTTTCACGCGGAAAATCGACAGATTCCCCCCGAAGCAGCAGCGTAATTTGATCGGACGGCACGGAGGAAAAGGCCGTTGATGCCGGCAGCAGCAGCAGCTCCGCCGCCTTGACGGTATCCTCCACAATGAAATCCAAATCCGATGCATAGCTTGCGCCGGTTGAGAGCACAACCGCCTCGCTGACGGATGGCGCGGCCAGCGATTTACGGCTGATCGCACCGTCCAAAAACACGCGGCGGCAGCCGAGTGCGAAAAAACGCTCCGAAAGCCTGGCCATCAGCGCGACGATGGACGGTCCCGCGATCTCCACATATCCGTCGGACAGCGCGCGCAGGATCGCAACCTCGCCAAGCGGCGTAGGTATACCGCTCATATCCACAATCTCCCGGGTAATGTCACAGTTGCCAAGAAGCCCCGCGGCCGTGGCCACATACGTTCCTTCCCGGACATAGATGGACGGCTTCTTTGTTCCTGTGACCAGATCCCGCTGCTCGCCGTCACGCCCGATGGACGTGAGTCCAAGCGTACCGTCATCCGCCGAGTCTGTGATGGCGCGGTTCAGCGCCGTCGTCTTGCCGGCATTTTTGCACATGCCGACAAAGGCGACGGATCGAAACGGACGGATCAGCGCATAGAGGCTCACGGGATCAGTCCCAGAGCTTGGCAGGATATTTACCGGCGGTCTTCATATCGCGAATCGCAGCCTGCACGGCAGGCATATCCTCAGAATAGGTGATTCCATACCAATTGTCGGCACTGGTGAGCATGTTCATGCTCGCTTTCCCCTCGGTAATCAGTTCGCCCGCCACGCGCGGAAGCAGATACTCACACTTTTTGGGGTTCTCCGCCAGCCCCTGATCCAAAAACGCCGGGAAGCGCGCGGAGAGCGCCGGAAGTATGTCCGTCTGAAAGCCGAAGAAATTCATGGACACCAAGGTGTCGCCGGGCAGGAAGGCATAGGTCTTCCCATCGTCCTCGGTAAACGCGCCGCCACCGGGACGTTTTTCGATCTTGAGCCGTTCCACAATGTTGGTCAGGCGTCCGTCCGCATCCTGGCTGCAAACACCGCGGGACACATAGCCGCTGTCAGACAGCGTGTTTTTGAGCAAGTACCCAACCATGGCATGCTCCCCCGCGCCATGCGGGCAGGAAAGGTAACGATACATGGTCTCATAGGCGCTGCGCCCGTAAAAGTCATCCGCGTTGATGACGGCAAACGGCGCATCGATCAGCGAGGCGGCGGACATGATGGCGTGCGCGGTCCCCCATGGCTTTGTCCTGCCCTCGGGAATCGCATAGCCCGCAGGCAGCGCGCTCAGGCGCTGATACGCATAGTCAAGCTCCATATGCGGTCGCACGCGGGAAGCGATGATCTTTTCAAAATCCTCCGTCATCTCATCCTTGATGATACAGACGATCTTCCGAAACCCGGCGCGCATGGCGTCATACATGGAATAATCAATGATGACATGGCCTGCGTCATCCACAGGCGCCATCTGCTTGAGTCCGCCGAACCGGCTGCCCATTCCGGCGGCCATGATTACAAGAATCGGTTGCTTCATCATAACAAATCCTCCATATTACATTGATACTATATCACAGTTCCCGCGGCCCGCCGCCAATTCCTGCGCGATAGCATGCCGCCGCATGGCCAATGTTCTCCCGATACTCGGCCAGCACCCGGGCGATCAAAGCGTCAGAATCATTCTTGTCCGCCAATGCGATGACACAGCCACCAAAGCCCGCTCCCGTCATCCGTGCGCCGAGAACGGTCGGTGCGCGCTGAAGCGCATCGACAAGGACGTCCAGTTCGCGGCAGGACACGGCATAGTCCTCCCGCAAGGAACGGTGCGACTCATTCATCAAACGGCCAAAGGCGGCCAGGTTTCCATTTTCCAGCTGTTGCGCCGCTTCAACGGTGCGCACATTCTCTGTCACGGCATGACGGGCACGGCGGCGCTCCGTCTCGGATGGAATCGCATGCTGCAAGGCCAAAAACTCCGCCTCGGTCAACGCGCCGAGCGACGGCACATCCCGCACCGAACGCATGCAGGCGAGCGCGTGATCGCACTCGGCGCGGCGTTCGTTATACTTGGAATCCGCCAGGCCGCGAACCTTCTTGCTGTCAAAAATCAAAAGCTCATACCGATCCAGCACCAATGGCGCATACCGGTACGCCAGCGTTGCCGTGTCCAGAAAGATCGCCGCATTCTCCCGTCCCATGGCGGATGCAAACTGATCCATGATGCCGCAGTTGAGCCCAACAAACGCGTTCTCCGCCCGCTGGCCGATTCTGGCAAGCGCGACCAGATCCACATCCAAGCCGTACGTTTGCTTTAGCGCATATCCGGTCAACACCTCAACCGATGCCGACGAGGAAAGACCTGCGCCGTTCGGCAGATCTCCGTGCAGCATCAGATCAAAGCCGCAGGGCAGCCGCATGCCCGCCTCACAAAGCGCCCAGACGACGCCCAGGACATAGTTTGCCCAGCCGCGCGTTTTTTCAAAGGTGAGCGGCGACAGCGGGGCTTTTATGATGCCCGCATCCGGAAAATTATCGGAATACAGGCGGATCACATCATCGGCACGCAGGCGGATCGCGCCGTAGGTGCCCATCGTCAGCGCGCAGGGGAACACATGCCCGCCATTATAGTCGGTATGCTCGCCAATCAAATTGACACGGCCGCCCGCGAAGAACACGCGCGGCGGCTCATGTCCGCCAAACGCGTCGAAAAAACGGGTCATCATGCTCTGTTTCACGCCGTTTGCTCCTCCTCATCCATGCGTTCCGCCACATATAGCGTCGAACCAAAATCGCCCCAAAGCCGCAGCCCCCGATCGTAACCTGTGCCGATAAACTGACGGTTGAGTTGCACACCGCGCGCAAGCGTGCGCCCGGACAACTCCCACTTGCGGCCACCCTCGGTAAGCGTGTAGTGCCGGTTTGCCGTGCGGAGCACAAACCCGTCTGGCTTCAACCGAATGGGCAGAATATGCTTGACAAGGCCGCCAAAGCGCGCGACATACGCGGGCTGCTCACAGGTGGTCAGGCGGTAGCGCGCATCGGGATCCAGACCGGGAATGCGCAGGATATCGTTGCTGTCGGCCGCACGCACGGCTGTCTGACACAGCATGGCGACGGCCTGCTTGCGATCAGGCCGAACCGCGGCAAAGCCGAACTGGTTCTGCTTGCCCTCCTGTTCCAGCCGATAGAACGTACCGAACTGAAACACACGGCGGAACCGCATGTACAAAGCGATCTGTGCGCGCACCTCGCGACGTTCTGCGGGCGTCAGCTCGGAAAGATCCATCTCATATCCGAATGCGCCAAATGCAGCAACATGAAAGCGGGTCGAAAGCGGCGTGCGGCGCAACGTCTGCTGATGCGGCGCCTGCGACACATGCGCGCCCATGACCGATTGCGGATACAGATACGACAGGCCGCGCTGGATATACAGGCGCTCAATGGGATCGGTGTCATCCGACGCCCAGATCTGCGGAGCAAAGCAGAGCATGCCAAGATCAAACCTGTTGCCGCCGGAAGAACAGCCCTCCAACAGCAGCCCGGGACGCGGGGAAAAAATACGCGTCAGAATATCGGTCAGTCCAAGCATGTACCGGTGAAAATACTCGCCGGCCGGACAGCAGGGCGAATACATGTCGCTCATGTGCCGATTCATGTCCCACTTGACATAGGCGATATCCGCGCTGTCCAGAATTTTACAGACAGACGCCACGATGTAATCTCGAACCGCCGGATTCACCAGATCCAGCAGAAGCTGATGCCGCCCCTCGGCGGGTGCACGATCCGGCACACGGATCGCCCAGTCAGGATGGCTGCGAAACAAATCGCTGTCCGGATTGACCGATTCCGGCTCAAACCACAGCCCAAACTTCAGTCCGATGCGGCCGATGCGCGCGGAAAGGCCGTCAATGCCATGGGGCAATTTTTCGCGGTTGACGGAATAATCACCGAGCCCCGCAAGGTCGTTGTCACGACGTCCGAACCAGCCGTCGTCCAGCACGAACAGTTCAACGCCGAGTCTTTTGGCCTTCCTCGCGAGCGAAAGCAGCTTCCGCTCGCTGAACCGAAAAAAATACGCTTCCCAATCGTTGAGCAGCACGGGCCGCTCACGATCCTTCCAGTCCCCGCGAACAATATCGTTACGAACGAACGCATGAAAGTTATGAGACAGGCCGGTGAACCCGCGATCCGAGCAGGTCAGAACGGCCTCGGGCGCAACGAAGCTTTCGCCCGGATGCAACGTCCAGAGGAAGCAGTGCGGGCTGATGCCGCACATCACGCGCACAAGCCCTGCGGATGACCGTTCGACAGCGGTGTGATGGTTGCCGCTGTATACGAGGTTAAAGCCATAGACAAGCCCGTGCTCCTCCGACGCATGCACCTCCGAAAGCAGCACGCCCGGATTGTGCCTGTTTGAGGACGCGCCTGTGGTGCTCTCGTTGACATACAAACCGGGCATAACAGGGCGATCGTTCCTGTTTGCCTCTTTGATCCAGTCGCCGTCAAACGTGGTCATGGTATACGCGCGCTGCGGCAGATCCAGCATCATGCTCATCAGTTTCTTGAGCGTCACATCGCCGTTCGTTCCGTTTGTCAAAACAGCGCGGCGGACGATGACGTTGCTGTGCGGAAACACGGTGTAGTAGAGCGTGAGGCGCACACTCTGCACCGCCTCAGAAAGATGCAGCGCAAGCGTCTCCACCCCATCCTCGCCCGCATACGCGCCGGGCAGGCCGTCCGGAGGGACGGCGCCAGCGATCAGCTCATGGCTCTGATACAGAAACTCACAGGTAAAGCTGCCGGTCGGCAAAAGCGCCTCGATTGGCGGATTGCGATAATCTCCCCGGCCAACGCCGGACCATTCAAGCGGCACCTCGTCAAGCGAGTAAGCGGCGTCCGAAGGATCGATCAGAATCTGGGAACCGCGCGCGATCGTGCGCTGATAACGCAGCGCATCCAGATCACAGCCAACGATACGCGGCCCGTAATAGATCTGCTCGGGATGCCGATGCTCGTTGATCAGGATCCGATAGCTCGTATCCTCGGTATCAAGGCAGAACAGGTTGTCCGAAAACCCAATGGACATGTTACCTCCGAACAATACACGCTTCATACGGCAGCAGCGTGCCGTCAAGCGCACAGCGACCGTGTGTGGACAGAACGACATCGCCGGTCAGCGCGATGCGACGGCTGCGGCGCGACAGATTGACAGCGACAGCGAGGGTTTCCCCCTCCAGCGCACGTTCATAGACAAGAACACTGCCCGTCATGGAAAGAAGACGGAACGATCCCTGCTTCAAAACATCCGACGCATTGCGCAGGGCAATCAATTTTTGATAGAAGCGCCATACGGACTGCGGATCGACGTACTCCTTTTCAAAATTGATTTCGTGATAATTGGGATTGACCCCGATCCACGGTTCGCCCGCAGAAAAGCCTGCATTGGACGAATCATTCCACTGCATGGGCGTGCGCGCGTTGTCACGGCTCTTCTTTAGGATCATGTTCCAGCGATACTTCTTAGGCAGATGCAGCCGCTCCGTTAACGCATATACGTTGTGGCTTTCGACGTCGCGCACGTCATCCATGGAGCCAAAGGGCATGTTGGTCATGCCGAGCTCCTCCCCCTCAAATACAAAGGCCGTACCGCGCAGCGTCAACACCAGCACAGCAAGCGCCTTGGCGGATTCGGATGGATACGCGGGGTCTCCAAAGCGGGAGACCGATCGCGGCTGATCGTGATTTTCGAGATACACGGTGTTCCAAGGCACCTGCTCCTGCCACTTAACCAGGGCGCGGAACAGGCGTTTGGGACGGAATTTTCTCGGGAACCATTTGAGCAGGAAGCAATCTGCATCCATATGCTCAAACGAGAACACCATCGTAAGCTCGCCGGGGTCCTGTCGCGTCAGTTCGTTGGCAATCCGCGGCGTGACCAGAACCGTCTCGCCTACGGTGAAGCAATCATACTGCGACAAGACATCGCGGTACAGCTCCTGCAAAATCCGATGGGTGCCCGGCTGAGACAGATAATGCTCGCTTCCGGTAAGGGCGGGAAGCGGAAAGCCGTTTTTGAGCGAGGTCTTATGAAGGATGTTGATCACATCACAGCGGAAGCCCGCAATGCCGCGATCCAGCCAAAAGCGCATCAGCTTTTTGACCTCGTCGATGACGGCGGGGTTATCATAGTTCAGATCAGGCTGGCCTTTGGCAAACAGATGCAGGTAGTACTGCCCGCGCTGTTCGTTCCATTCCCATGCGGAGCCGCCGAAAAAACCCGTCCAGTTGTTCGGCGGACGGCCGTTCTTGCCGTCGCGCCAGATATAATAGTCCCGATAGGGCTCCTCGCCGCGGCAGCTCTTGGCAAACCACGGATGCTGAGACGAGGTGTGGTTGATCACAAGATCCATAATGATCCGGATGTCGCGGCTACGCGCCTCGGCAATCAGCGCATCCATATCGGCGAGCGTGCCGAAATCCGGATGAATGTCGCAATAATTGCTGATATCATAGCCGTTGTCCTCATTGGGCGAAGGGTACATGGGCGACAGCCACAAAATGCCGACACCAAGCTCCCTAAGCACGTCCAGCTTGGACAAAATACCCGCAATATCACCGATGCCGTCGCCGTTTGCATCGCAAAAGCTCCTGGGATAAATCTGATAGACAACCCTGTCTTTCCACCATGGCAGCATACAACGCGTCCCCCCTTCGTCATTTAGGTATGATAGCTTTCCCCATCCAAAAACTGATGCACGGCGGCATCCGTTACGCCGCACTGTGCGATCATGTCCTTATAAAACCAACCGCTCTTCTTGATGGTCCGCGCCATGGACTCGGTATCCAAATGGACGAGCCCAAATTTGGCCGTCATCCCCTCAACCCATTCCCAATTATCAACAAAGCACCAATGATAATAACGGGCGAACGGCAGCCCGCTGTCCGTCAAAGCACGCAGATGATCATACAGATAGCGGCAGCGGAACGCATCGTTGTTGTCACAGGTGCCGTTTTCAGTCACATAAATGGGCAGATCGATCACCGCCATCATCTCTTTTGCGCAGGTGATCATGCCTTCCGGATCGATCTCCCAGCCGAGATCGTTCTTTGGCGCATTTGCAAACGCGCCGTCCTTCATCCCGGCAACGACCGAATGGGTATAGTAGTTCAGACCGTGAAAGTCAGCGTAGACGCCGTGATAGCGGCGCGTGCCGATGGTGTAGGTGCGGGTGACATAGTCCTGAAAAAAGTGCTTCTGTGCCCAGGCACAGAGCCTATGCCACGGATTTGCCGCGTTCAGCGGCAAAAACTGCCGCATGTGATGCGCAAAACCCACGCGGGTATCGGTATAACCCATGTCGCGGCGCAGCTGATGAATCAGCAGGTATGCCTTGCGATGGCACACGCCCATATTGCGCAACACACGGCGCGCCTGAAGGACGGAGTGATGGCCCGGCGGCCAGGAACCGAAGAAAAAGCCCAGTGAGGCATACACATTCGGCTCGTTAATGGTGATATACTCGGACACCAAATCACCAAGGCGGTTGATCACCTCGCGCACAAAGCGGAGATAGATATCCTCACACTTCGGGTTCAAGAAACCGCCCATCCGTTCAAACCACATCGGGTTGGAAAAATGATGAATGGTCAACAGCGGGCGGATCCCCTGCCGCAGAAGCAGCTCGAGCTCGGTTCGCACATCGTCAAAGGCGGCGTCGGAAAACTTGCCGTCCTCCGGCTCCAGCCGTGCCCATTCCAAACCCATCCGGTAATCGCGAACGCCCATAAACAGCAGCATCGCGGTATCCTCGTTGCGATGCGCCAGATGCATGGTCGCCGTGTCCGGGTTGGAGCCGTCCTTTATGCGTCCCCGCTTGTACCAGTCATACCAGTTGCTCTCGCGGCAGTTGCCGTCAATCTGTGTCGCGGCCGTCGCAACGCCGAGTGAAAAGCCGTCGCGGAATCGGAATGCGTCCATCCTATGCCCCCTGTCCTATTATGTGTCTCTATTCTTTGTCGGCAAACGCGCAGATGCTGCCGAGCGGCAAACGCTCCTTCCGTCCGGAAAACGGCTCCTTTGGATAACCTACGGCGACAACCAGCTCCACCCTGCGTCCGGGACCGATTGCAGGAAACAGTTTCAAGAGGCTGTTCTCATCACATGAGCCAAGGATACAGGAGCCCAGCCCATGCTCCGCTGCCGCCAGCGTCAGATAAGCAGCCGCAATCGCAGCGTCGGCGATGGCAAAATCATGCGTGCGCGCCGGATCCGGCCTTTCGGTAGTGATCAGAATAAATGCGGGACAATCCTCATGCCATCTGGGTCTGTCCGGCGGCGTCATGACCGTAGACGCGACCAATTTTGCCGCATCGCCGTCACAGATGAGAAACCGCCATTGCTGCAGATTTCGCGTATTGGGCGCCATACGCGCCGTATCTACAAGATCAGCAAGCACCGCTCGGGACACGGGCGTATCCAGATAGCCGCGCGTGCTTTCGCGCTGCATCACAAGCTCTTTGAGCATCTGCGTTCCTCCACACTGACATAGAATTTTTCCATCATCTCAACCGGACGGTACCGGAGCTTGGATTCCCGAAGGCCGGGATCCCCGGCGTCATCCTCCCGGTTGACCCAGCGCACGCCCTCGCCCGCGCAACGGACAAACGCCTGCGCCATCGCGGTATACGCGCCCGGAATATCTAGCCGTGCCTTCTCCACATGCACATAGAGCGTATCGTTCTGAACCTCGCCGATGGACAGCGCGATCACACGTCCTTCCAGCATGAGACAGGCGGCATCCTGAGAAAGCTTGTCTCTTTGACAGATCAGATCCATCGCGCCGCGCACTTCATTGCGCTCCACACGGCTCATGTCGTTGTGCTGCTGGCTGTAATCGCACAAAAACTCATGGCACAGCGGGATGTTCTCCCCGGAAATCGGCGCAAGCACCGCGTCCGGATGCTCCCGATAAAACCGGTTGACATGATTGCGCTGTGTATGCAGTTTATTGCCCGAATAGGTCAAAAACTGCTCGGCCGTATACACATAATCCGCCCAGTCGCGGCGATTCTCGATCACGATATCATCGCCAAAGCGTCTTTTCAGCAGGGGCAGCGCCTCAGCGGGAGCGACGCAGAAACGAAGCGGCACATGATGCCTGTTTGCGTCAGCGCAAACCGCATCCAATGCGGCGGCAAGATCGCCCCTACCGACAGGAAACGTATAGCACAACCCCAGACCGTCATAGGTGGCGCGGATGCAAAGCATGTCCGACACAAGCGCATAGTGAGAGCGGTAAATATTCCGCCACTGATAGATGGCGCCCAGCGTATTGTCACATACGCGGTAGGCCTGCGCGCGCAGCGCAGGCGCAAGATCGAGCACGTTCTCGCAGGTGATGGGCTTAAAAATATCCATATGAGGTTATTATATCAACCTTTGGCCAGTTTGTGAAGTGCAGGAACGAAACGATGATTGACGGCGGCGGGCTGCTGCGCTAAAATAAGAATACTGAGTAAAGGGGCGCATAATGAAACTGGTTTTATTCGATCTCGACGGCACGCTCTGCAATTCCTTGCAGGGTATCACGGACTCTTTGAACCGCTCTTTGGAGCAATGCAACTTTCCGACGTTCACCGCCGATCAAGTCAGCGGAATGGTCGGAAAATCCGTCATTTATCTGTGTCAGCGCGCCATGCCGCGCGGGCACGAGAACGACTGGGAAAAGGTGCGCGACCTGTTTTTGGCCGATTACGCCAAGCATCTGACCGATACAACAAAGCCGTACCCCGGCATCGTTGACGCAGTGATTGCGCTGCACGACCGCGGGTATCTTTTGGCGGTTGTCACCAACAAACCGCACCGCCATGCCACGGAAATGATCTCCGTCCTGTTTCCGAATCGCGGCGAGGCGTTTGCCCAGGTTCAGGGGCAATCCAGCAAGTTCCTGCTGAAGCCCGATCCGGAATCGCTGTTTTTTGTCATGGACACATTGGGCGTCAAGCCCGAAGATGCCGTATATGTTGGGGACTCGGATGTGGATCTCCGCTTTGCAGAGAATGCGCATCTGCCGTTTATCGGCTGCGCGTGGGGATTTCGCGGACGGGATGCGCTGCTCCGCGCGGGAGCAAAGCTGGTGGCGGATCAGCCGTCTGAGCTTGTCGGCATGGTGGAATCGCTGTAACCGTTTCAATCTGTCGCGCTTCTGAGGTATCTTATGAACATTGAGCATTACGAGGTTTTTCTCAAGGTGGTTCAGCTTGGCAGCTTAACTGCGGCCGCCTCTCAGCTTGGCTATACCCAATCGGGCGTCAGTCACATCATCAACGCCCTGGAGAACGACTTTGGCTTTCCGCTGCTGGCGCGAAAGAAAACGGGGATTGCACTGACGGCCGACGGAGAAAAGCTGCTCGTTCCGATGCGCGAGGTGATCTCCCGCAATGAGCTTTTGCGCGAGGCCGCGGCGTCGGTGCGCGGCGTCATCGCGGGGAAGGTCAAGGTCGGAACCTTTTCCTCCCTTGCAGTGCATTGGCTGCCGGAGCTGCTGTGCGCATTTATGAATGAGTACCCGGGGATCGAGATTGCACTCTCGGACGGCGGTTATCACGCCATCGAAAACTGGATCGTATCTGAAGAGATCGACTGCGGCTTTATCACACAGCAGGTGGATGCACAGCTCGTCTGCCATCCGTTGTTTGAGGATCGGTTCTGTATCCTGATGAGCCGTGAGCATCGGCTCAGCGGGCATGCCACGCTTCCGCTTTCCGCCATTGCGGATGAGCCGTTCATCGTACCGGGTGAGGGTGCGGGATATGATCTGGGACGAATTTTGGCAGAGGCCGGGATCGCGCCGCAGGTGCGCTTTGCCGTCAGCGACGATTATGCCGTTATGGCGATGGTCGAGCGCGGTATGGGCATCAGCATTTTGCCGGCGCTGGTGCTCGACGGACATACGGAACGGCTTCACGTCGCGGAGATCGAATCCCGGCCGAAGCGCACAATCGGGATTGCCACGCGGGCAAAAAAGGTGGGCTCCCCTGCCTCAGTGGCCTTTGTTCGCTTTGTTCGCGCCTGGTTTGCCGCACAGAACGCCTGCCACGCCATAGGTTAACGACGCGTTTTTCATGCAATCAGCCGAAAATGAAATTAACCCCGCGCCAATCGCACAGAATCGGCGCGGGGTCGTTATTATTTTGGGACGTCATTATTGTAAAAGGTATTATGCGCCGGCGACGTTCACATCACGGATGCAGACGGCAAACGGCCCGTCATAGGTACGGTCACGATAACGTTCCGTAGAAAAGAGCAGATCCCCCTGCCGCTCCAGCAGGCTGCCGTTGATCGAGCCGCCGGTGACCGGCGTGACTGTTTGGCCGTCGAACAGATAGGCCAGACGAATCTCGCCGCCGAAATGGCCGGAGAACGCATCCATCTGAAAGTCCGAAAAGGAAACCACATACAGATACGGTTCGCGCTCGAGCTCGGACAGCGGCACGGTTCCGTTGTCTACGCGAATGCATCGATAATTGCCGACAGGCGGCATATGCAGATACTCACAGAAGCGTGAAGCGCCGTGCATGCTCGTCAAAACGCCGTCCTGCAGCATGACGCGGTCAATCTTCTCCAGACCCTCCTCATCAAACGGAACATCGGCGACCATGGTGATGTTAAGCCTCTCGCCCTGAACCTGCTCGCCCTGTACGGGTTTGCCGCACGCATACTGCGACCAACCGGCATAGACGTTGCCGGCGTTTGCCTTGGTCAGATAGTTTTGCAACAGCGTCACAACATGCTTGTCGCTGAGGATGACCCGATAGCTGCCCGCCTGCGGAGCACGAACGGCTTTTGCACGCGCACAAACGGTGTCAAGCGCGCGCGCAACCAGGTCTGTCAGCGCGGCGGTGTCCAGATCGCGGTAGGAAAAATCCTGATACAGCTCAACATCCTGCGGTTCTCTTGCCTGAACGACAAACTCGCCGCTGGCCAGATGCGAGATGTAGGAAACGTCAATCCCGGCTGAATTGAGGATGCGAACATGGCTCCGCGTCAAAAACAGCTCGGCCGAATTGAGAAAGGCGTCGCTGCGCGTATCCGGCAAAAACAGTGCCTTTGCAAGCTCCCATGCGGCGTCTGACAACGACATGCCGCTCATCCGCGACGGCATGGCAACCGGCACGCGGCGCGTCCCCGCAGGCAGGCAGAAGGTTGGGTTCTTGACAAAGCCTGCAGCAAAGTATGCGTCGTTGAGAATGCCCCGGATCTCCTCCGGCGTCATGTCCGGATAGAGCACCGCACAATACATCCCCTTAAAATCCTTCCCGTCGGACGAAAACGGACGATAGACCGTGACGCTGAACCGATGCACGTCCTTGGCGCGCCGCATGTCCAGCTTCTTCTTGATGAAAAACAGCTCGGCGGACTCGACCGTTTCTTCGTTGATACGGTATTCGGCAATTTTGAGCTCCTGCAAAGCATTGAGAATCTGATCGATCATAACAACATCTCCCTCCTCAGCCCAACCGGATCGTGGCCTTGATGTACGGACCGCCGTCGGAAACCTTGACCCATTCCTTGTAGCCCTTTCCACAGTAGCCGCCGCCTGCAAGCTCGACATCCTTCGACATCATCGTGATTGACTTCAAAAGATCGGGGACATACCCCGTCAACACGATTGGCGAGAAGATGCGACCGGTCAGCTTGCCGTTCTTGATCTCTCTGGCGAGATTGACCATGCACTGAATCCCCCAGTTCTTGGGATCCTCCATGCCGCTGGACGGGTTCTCCAGCAGAAAACCGTCCTGCACCGAAGCGATCATATCCTCAACGGTATCCTGTCCCCCCTCAAAAAACGTATTGGTCATGCGGGTATAGGCCTTGCGCTCAAAGCTCTGACGCCTTCCGTTTCCGGTCGGCACAACGTCCAGATGCATGGCGCTTTGGGCGTCGCAGATGCCGCGGCGCAAAATACCGCGGTCGATAATGACCGTATCGGACGCGGGCGTGCCCTCGTCATCAAAGAAGAAGGTAGCCGCTTCCTTGGCCGCGATCGCGCCGTCGCGCATGGTGACAAGCGGGGAGGCCACATACTCGCCGATATACTTCTGCGCAAGCGCGCGATCCTTGACAAACATATCCATTTCCACGCCGTGACCGAACGCCTCATGGACGATCATGCCCGTGACCTCCGGGGTGCACACGCATTCATAGGTGCCCGGCGTGATGGGTTCGCTCAGCAACAGCGCCAAAACGGTATCAGCAACCGTCTGAAGGTCCTCCTCCATCCGATCCATGACCTCAAGCCCGCCCAGAGCGGAATACCCCTGGTAATAATCCTTCATCTCTTCGCCGCGGAGCGCCACCATCATGACCATACCGGTCGTCCAGAGCGTATTCTGCTCAAGCTCACGGGAGCCGGAAAGGAACAGCTTTGTACACAGCTGATACTGCACGCCGACAATGCAGTCCAGAATGCGCGAATCGATCGCAAGCGCCTTCTGGCGAATGGCGCTCAGACGGTCGATGATCTGGCCGTCGCCGACCTGACCGGGATGAATCAGGCACTCGGTGCTTTTGTCGATTTGCAGCGGAGAATCGTCCAGCTGGTCATACGCGCTCTCCGTCACGCCGTCGGGCATTGCAGGAAGCGGGATCAGCCGTTCGCGCACGGCGGCAAGGATCGGCTCCGTTCCGTCCTCCGGCAGCTCGTTAAATGCGTATTCCGCATACCCACGACCATCGTACACCTTAACAACAAACCCGCGGGAAGAAAACATTTCGTCGTCGGAAATGTTGATGCCGGATTTCTGAATCCGATATGACTTACTCTTGGCGTCCGTCGCCAGAATTGACGCATAGGCATATTGCGCCGACAATTCGCGCTGAAGCTTCTTTAAAAACGGTTTGCAATTCTGGATATAGGCATCCGTGTACAGTTCCATTCCGCGCCTCCTTTAGCAGGTAATTACGATAATTATAGCAGGGCGGACTGTGTCTGACAACGCCCCATGTCGGCAGATTACCGGATATTACCACGAAACATAGCGAGTTTTTCCATTCTCCTTTCAAATATGTTACACTTTAGTCGCAAAATCCTGCGATAATGGAAAGCAATAACAGGAGTAGGAATGCATGAAGAAAGTATTGAAACGCAACCGAACCCAGCGAAAAACGGAACCGCGTGTTCTAGGCGCGCTGAAAAGGGCGTGCGCGGCCGTTCTTGATTTCTTTCAAAAATGGGCTGCGCTTGTTGCGCCTTTGTTCCGGACGCTGTTCCGGCGCGGAAAGGCGAAGATCCGCCCGGTTGTCCGGCAGGTCACCAACAAGGTGGTTGCACCTGTTGCGGCGCCGTATCGCAAGCTTCCCAAGGGGCTGCGTTATTTGGTGATGGGCAGCGGCGGACTGTTGCTCACAGCGGTATTGATCCTAATCATTGCGGGCGGCGTGCGCGGCGCAAAGAAGCGTCAGCAAACCCTTGGCGTTACCGATGCCAGTCAAATGAACGGATTGAACCTTGAAGCGGACACGACAGACGGCACGCTTTATCAGACCACGCCGACGCCCGGCACGGATCCGATTCAGGCGCAGAATCCCACGGACGATGCGGCCGCCACAGACAGCGTTTGGATCGGCGATTATGTGAAAAAGGGTGAGTCGGACGACCGCATCATAGAGGTGCAGGAACGGTTGATGGAGTTGGGCTATCTGGATCCGGACGAGCCCACCGAATACTTTGGAAGCAACACCTATGACGCGCTGAAGGCATTCCAACGGCACAACGGACTGGAGGAGGACGGCATTCTTGGCGGCGACACCTATACGCTGCTGCTCTCCGGCGACGCGAAAGAATATGTGATGCAGCAGGGCGACTACGGCGACGACGTGACCTACATGCAGGAGCGCCTGTATGAGCTTGGGTATCTTGCCAAAGGCTTTATCACCGGAAATTTTGTAGACAAGACCTCCGAAGCGGTGCTGGCTTTTCAAGAGGCGAACGATCTGAAGGCGGACGGCAAGGTCGGCTCCAAAACGCTCGAAAAGCTGTACAGCGACGATGTGAAAGCGAACTTCTTTGAGCTCGGCGATACCAGCGAAACCATCAAGAAATATCAAAAGCGGCTGATTGAGCTGGACTATCTCAGCAGCGATTATTCGGCCACCGGCAAGCTTGACAGCACGACCGCAAAAGCGATCAAGCAGTTTCAGACCGTCAACGGTCTCCCCCGTGACGGATATCTCGGGCCCACTACAATGGAAACGCTGGACTCCTCCGACGCTGCGGAATATTCCCTGTCCATCGGCATGAGCGGCAGCGACGTCAAAAAAGCGCAGGCGCGGCTGCACGAGCTCGGATATCTGGCCGGCTCCGGCACGGGCTATTACGGCGAAGCCACCGCCAATGCGGTCAAGCAGTTTCAAAAGCGCAACAGCCTGCGCGTGGACGGCGCAATCGGCGAAAAGACTGAGGACAAGCTTTACAGCTCCTCGGCGAAGAAGGCGGCGGCTACGCCAACGCCGACGCCGAAGCCCACGGCGACGCCCAAAGCAACGGCAACGCCCAAGACCTCATCCGGCACAAGCGTCAAGGCAACGCCGACGCCAAAGGTGACTGCGCCCACAGGCGGCGGTTCCGCCTCAACGTCCGAAGGAGTTGAGACCTTCATCTCCATTGCGGAGGGCAAGATCGGCAAGCCGTATGTGCGCGGCGCCAAGGGACCGAATTCGTTTGACTGCTCCGGCTTTGTCTACTGGTGCCTGAACCAGGCGGGCGTGCGTCAGGCGTACATGACCTCCATCATGTGGCGCACCTGCTCAAAGTATCAGCGGATCACCTCGATGAGTTCGCTGAAACGCGGCGACGTGCTGGTGTTCTCCGGCTCGACATCCGCATCGGGACATGTGGGCATCTATCTTGGCGGCGGAAAAATGATCGACGCTTCCAGCTCACAGGGCAAGGTGCGTATCAGTTCCACCGTGCTGACCGGCAGCTATTGGAAGACACATTTTCTGATGGCATATCGGATCTGGGACGACTAGGATCCCGAACAATCTACATTCGTTGACCCGGAGCGCGGTTGTGGCCGCGCTCCTTTTATGTTATGATACGGCAAAGAGCGATAAAGGAGTATTGCATGGGTGTTTTGAAGCTGCTTGAGGGGATTCGTACCCCGTTCTGGGACAGCGTTATGAGCGTCATCACGCTGCTGGGAGAAGAAACGGTATTCATGATTGTTGGCATGATCCTGCTGTGGTGTGTGAACCGCAGGTTTGGCTTCCGGTTCTTCTTTATGTTTATGGTTGGAAACATCATGAACCAATTTCTCAAGGCAATCTTTCTGATTCCGCGGCCATGGGTACAGGATCCGTCGTTTACGATCGTGGAATCCGCAAAGGGAAGCGCGACCGGCTATTCCTTTCCAAGCGGGCACACCCAGTCGGCATGCGTATCGCTGGGCGCTCCCGCGGCGTTTATTGGCAAATGGTGGGCGTTTCTGAGTGCGGGCATCCTGATCCTGCTGACAGCCTTTTCCCGGATGTATTTAGGCGTGCATACGCCGCTGGACGTCGGAGTATCGCTTGTAACCGGTATTGCGACCGTCGCGGTATTTACGCTCGTGTTTGACCGCTTTGGCGACAGCAGAAAACTTTGTATCGGGCTTTTGGCGTTCGGTATGCTGTTCTCCGTGCTGTTTTTGCTGTTTGTGTATCTGTGGCCGGCCAGAGACGCCAATGTCGCCGAATTTGACGAGCATGCGCACAAGAACGCGTTTGTGATGCTCGGCACAATCTCGGCGCTCACGGTATCCTGGTTCCTAAAAGGAGACGTCGATGCCCCGGTCAAGGCTGTATGGTGGGCACAGATACTGAAATGTGTTCTGGGTTTTGGGCTGATCATCGGCATCCGGGTTGGACTGAAACCGCTGCTTGCGCTGCTGAATATCGGATACGCCGCCGACGGAATCCGTTACTTTATAATGGGCATGACAGGGCTTTGCGTGTGGCCGCTGACGTTTCGCTTCTTCTCCCGGTTGGGGCAAAAGAAAGTGCAGGCAGCGACCGAATAACGGACGGCGAATATGGAAAAGCGGCGGATCGCTCCGCCGCTTTGCATGTTTTGGGGGTTGTCTGTCTATGGCTTAATACATGCCTGCGCCGCCCATATCCGGGGCCGCGGGCGCGGCTTCCTTAACGGGGATATCGCAGACCAGCGACTCGGTGGTCAGGATCATCGCAGCGACGGAGGAAGCGTTCTGCAGGGCGCAACGGGCAACCTTGGTCGGATCGATGATGCCCTTGTCGGCCATCATGCCGTAATCGTTGCTTGCAGCGTCGTAGCCGTAACCCGGCTTGTTCTCACGCTTGATGTTCTCCACAATCACGCTGCCCTCAAGGCCGGCGTTCCTGGCGATCTGGCGAATCGGCTCCTCCAGCGTGCGAACAACGATCTGCACGCCGGTCTTTGCATCGCCCGTGTAGCTCTCCTCGAGCTTCTTGACACGGCCGATCACATTCAAAAGCGCGACGCCGCCGCCCGGGACAATGCCTTCCTCGACCGCGGCACGGGTTGCCGCCAGAGCATCCTCGATACGGAGCTTAAACTCCTTCATTTCGATCTCAGTCGCAGCGCCGACCGCGATGACGGCTACGCCGCCCGCAAGCTTTGCCAGACGCTCCTGCAGCTTTTCCTTATCATAATCGGACGTGGTCTCATCGATCTGTGCGCGGATGGACTTGATCCGATTCTTGATCTCGGCTGCATCACCGGCGCCTTCGACGATGACGGTGTTCTCTTTGTCAATCTTGACCTGCTTGGCGGAACCCAGCTGGGTGAGCTTGGTCTCCTTCAGATCCATCCCGAGTTCGTCAGAGATGACTTCGCCGCCGGTCATGATCGCGATATCCTGCAGCATGGCCTTACGACGGTCGCCAAAGCCGGGAGCCTTGACCGCAACGCAGGTAAACACGCCACGAAGCTTGTTGAGAACGAGCGTAGCCAGGGCTTCGCCCTCGACATCCTCGGCGATGATAACGAGCTTGCGGCCCTGCTGCGCAATGGGCTCGAGCACCGGCAGAATCTCCTGCACGTTGGAGATCTTCTTCTCGGTGATGAGGATGTAGGGATTGTCCAGAACGGCTTCCATCTTGTCGGTATCGGTCGCCATATAAGCGGAGCAATACCCGCGGTCAAACTGCATGCCCTCGACCACGTTGAGCTCGGTCTTCATGGTCTTGCTTTCCTCGATGGTGATAACGCCGTCGTTGCCGACCTTCTCCATCGCATCGGAAATCAGCTGGCCAACCTTCTCATCGCCGGCCGAAATGGACGCAACCTGCGCGATGGCCTGCTTGGAACCAACGGGCTTGGACAGCTCCTTCAGCCCCTCGACCGCCTCATTAACGGCGGCCTCAATGCCGCGGCGCAGCACCATCGGGTTCGCACCGGCAGCAACGTTTCTCATGCCCTCATGCACCATGGCCTGCGCCAGAAGCGTGGCGGTGGTCGTGCCGTCGCCCGCGACGTCGTTGGTCTTGGTTGCGACTTCCTTCACAAGCTGAGCGCCCATGTTTTCAAACGGATCGTCAAGCTCAATCTCCTTGGCGATGGTTACACCGTCGTTGGTGATCAACGGCGCGCCGAATTTCTTGTCCAGAACGACGTTTCTGCCCTTCGGCCCAAGGGTGATCTTGACGGTATCGGCCAGCGCGTTCAGGCCGGTCTCAAGCGCTCTGCGCGCGTCTTCTCCGTACTTTAACTGTTTTGCCATATCCATGTACCTCCTGCGTTATTCCACAATCGCCAGAATGTCGTTCTGCTTGAGGATGATATATTCCTCGCCGTCCAGCTTGATCTCCGTGCCTGCATATTTGCTGTACACCACACGGTCACCCTTCTTGACGACCATCGTAATGTCCTTGCCTTCCACGACGCCACCCGGGCCAACGGCAATCACTTCCGCCATCTGGGGCTTTTCCTTTGCATTGCTGGTAAGCAGAATGCCACCCTTGGTGACCTCGTCCGCTTCCACATTCTTAATGACCACGCGGTCCAACAACGGTTTGAGTTGCATGTAAATCCTCCCTTTCGCTTTTCAAATTTAGCACTCAGTTTGCACGAGTGCTAACCGTTGCTCCCATTATAGTAACTTCCCCCGGCCTTGTCAACGGGGGAAATGCAACGAAGTTGTGAACTGATCACGACGGAAATACAACCGGAAAAGCGCCTGAAAAGCCCTAAAATAATGCTTGCATTTCGCATTTTGCTGTGATACAATATCCGCTGTTCGAGTACTCGATCAAATCCAACAGGGGGTGAAATGCTTTGGCAAACATCAAGTCTGCTATCAAGCGTGCAAAGGTCTCCGAGCAGGAAAACCTGCGGAACCGTCAGGACAAGTCCGCGCTGAAAACGGTCGTCCGCCGCTATGATGAAGCTTTGAAGGCGAATGATACGGCCGCTGCTGACAGCGCATACCTGACCGCCGTCAAATCGGTTGATCAGGCCGCTGCGAAGGGCGTTATCCATAAGAATGCCGCTAACCGCAAAAAAGCTCAGCTGGCAAAGAAACGACCGGCTGCAAATTGACCCCTGATCTTGACTGGTAAAGGACAAGTCCGTATTCGGGCTTGTTTTTTTATGCCGTTTGTGGGAAAATGACGTCATGGCGATTGACGGTATCACACTCACAGCCATGCTTTGCGAACTGTCTGCGTGCCACGGCAGCCGTATCGACAAGGTCGGTCAACCCGACGCCGATACGCTCGTTCTGTCGCTGCACGGCGGCGGTCTCAAAAAAGCACGGCTGCTCATCAACATTCATCACGAAAACGGCCGTATCCAGCTGACAGACGCGCCCGGTGAAAACCCTGCGCAGGCACCGGCCTTCTGTATGCTGCTCAGAAAGTATCTGATCGGGGCGCGGATTGACCGATTCTGCCAGACGGCGCGCGATCGTATTGTGCGCATGGAGCTGACGGGGCGCAGCCCGATGCAGGACGAGATCCCGCTTGTTCTGCTTGTCGAGCTGACGGGGCGTCACGGAAACCTGTTTCTGCTGGACGGTGACGAGCGCATATTGGACTGCATGCGGCGGTTAGGACCGGATGAAAACGCGCTGCGGCTCTGCATGCCCGGCGTGCGGTATGCGCTGCTGCCAATGCAGCAAAAACCGGATCCGCTTTTGATGGACGCGACCGCCGCGGCGGAGATCACTGCCGCCGGGGATCCCGTGCGGACGCTTTGCGACCGGTATCAGGGCATCTCGCGTGCGACGGCGGAGGCGTTGTTTTCAGGGGGAGCAAGCGCAGCTGAATTACTCGCGGCATGTAGCCACATCCGCGCCGGCACGCTTTTGCCGTGTTTGACGGCACAATCCGCGCTGCCCTTCTATCCTTTTGGCATGACATACACCCCCTTTCCCACCCTGTCCGCCGCCATGGATGCTTTCTATGAGCGGCGGGACACCGCCCTGCGCATGCGCCGGCAAGCAGCCGGGCTGAGAACCACGTTGGAGCATGCCCGCAAACGGATTGAGAAGCGGCTGGCGTCCTGTGCCGAAACGCTTGGCGAACAGGAGGAAATGGAGCAGTGGAAGCGGTACGGTGAGCTATTGACAGCCTATGCCGGACGCATTCCGCGCGGCAGCGCGCTGGCATGCGTTGAAAACTATTACGAGCCCGATCTGCCCAAGCTTTCCATTCCTCTTGACCCAAAGCTGTCTGCCATGGACAATGCGCAAAGGTACTTCAAGCGCTACCGCAAGGGATGCACCGCAAGGCGGTACGCCGAGCAGCAGATATCGCTGCTGGCGGACGAGCTGCAATATCTGGAGGGGCAGCTTGAGAACCTTGGCAACTGCGAGACGACGCAGGAACTTTCCGAAATCCGGGACGAGTTAACCCGCGAGGCCTATTTGAAGCCTGAGCGCGGCGTAAAAAAGCCCCAGCGCGAGCCGTCAAAGCCGCTGCGCTTCACTGCGCCGGACGGCACCTGCATCGAGATCGGCAAAAACAATGTGCAGAATGACCGACTGACGCGGAATGCGCCGCCGGACTGCATTTGGATGCATGTCAAGGACATGGCGGGCTCGCACGTCATTGTGTATACGGAGGATCCGACGCGCGAAACGCTGGCGTTTGCGGCCGGGCTTGCCGCGTATTATTCCAAGGCGCGCGCATCGGCCAATGTGCCCGTGGACTATACCAGACGCAAATATGTCAAAAAGCCCGGCGGGGCACGGCCGGGATTTGTGATCTATCAAAACCAACGCACATTGACAGCGGATCCCTCGGATGGGGCAAAAACGAAGGGGGCGGAATCATGCATCTGATCATGGCAACGAACAACGCGCATAAGGCGCGGGAGATCCGGGAGATTCTTGGCGGTTTCTTTTCACAGCTCGACACGATGCGCGATGCGGGTCTCTGCGTCGAGGTGGTTGAGGACGGCGAAACGTTTGCGCAAAACGCGATCAAAAAAGCGGAGGAGATCCTGCGCATAAGCGGAGAGTACGACGCGGCGCTCGCAGACGACAGCGGGTTGACGGTCGATTATCTTGGCGGCGCGCCCGGGGTGTATTCCGCCAGATTTGCCGGAGAGGGGCACGACGACGCGGCCAACAACGCAAAGCTCATGGCCGATATGGACGGCGTTTCGGAGGAGAAGCGCGGTTGCAGCTTTGTATCCGCGGTGGCGCTGGCAAGAAGAGGCCGTCCGACTGTCTGCGTTTCCGGTGAGGTGTCGGGCGTGCTTTTGACCGCGCCGCGCGGCGAGAACGGGTTCGGCTATGATCCTTATTTTTATTATCCTGCATTCGGCAAATCGTTTGCCGAGCTGACAGCCGATCAGAAAAACAGCGTCAGCCACCGCAAGAACGCGCTGATGAATCTGATCGCCATACTGGAATCGGAACAACAGGCATGACGAGCGACTGCAGGCGCATCCTGGTGCTGTCGGATACGCATGGAGATCTGAGTGTCGCGGCGCGGCTGATCACGCTGTGTCCCCGCCCCGACGCCTTGCTGCACCTGGGCGATTTTGCGGACGATGCTGCGGGCATAGCGCAGGTGCTCGGTTGTCCGTACCATGCGGTGCGCGGCAACTGCGATTATCGCGCGCTGAATCCGCAGGAACGCGTGGTCACGCTGTATGGAAAGCGCTTTCTTATGACGCACGGGCACCGATATCAAAGCGAGCTGGCGCTCGGTCTTTCCGGCGAACAGGCGCGTTGCGATGCAGTGTTGTTCGGGCATACGCATCAACCACTGCTTGCCGCGCACGGCAGCATATTAATCGTCAACCCCGGCTCCCCCGTCTATCCGCGCGGCGGCAGTCCGGCAAGCTGCGCGCTGCTCATGATAGAAGACAACGAGCTGCATGTGCGTATGTTAAAGGTGTGATCTGTGTGCGCACGCCCAAAGTAATGGAAAAAGGACGGAATCCGTCCTTTTTTATGTTGCGCACATATGAAGCTCAGCCCTGGGAACCCACGCCGTCCGACGCCGAAGCGGATGGTGATGCGGACGACAGCGGATCAGGCGTTGCGTCCGCTTCCTCGCCGATATACTGAAACACCTTGCGAAGGCCGACCTCCGGATCGGTAAAATACTCCGTGCTGGCCTCGGTCAGGGAATAATGCATGCCATCGCTGGAATTACCAAAATAATACCCCCAGCCAAACCCGGCGCGATAGAACGCCAGCTCATACAGCAGATAGTTGATGACCGATTTCGGAACCTTTTGATAATACTGGCGGTAGGAACCGGTATAGGAAAAATCATAATATTCGACGCCGTTCTCCCCGGTCTCAATGCCATTATAGGTCAGGCAGTTCTTCACCTCGTCGGCGATCAGCGCTTTGTTGTCCGAGGTGTTTTTGTTGGGCGCCATCTCATCATTGAGATCCACGCAGGTGCCAAGGGCATGCATGCTGACAAACCGCTTGTCCTTCTGAAAACGCGGCATATACGCCCCTCCCCATTCCATCACCAGTTTGGAGAGAAGAATCACGCCGGAATCGCTCTTGCTGCCCTGTACGCGAACATAAGTAGTGTCAATGAACGCCTTGGCCTGCTCAAAATAAGGCGCTGCGTCCTTGTGCACGCGACCCACCGGCGAATCCACGATATTATCTTCACGCCAAGACTGACTGATCAGGATCTGCTCCCCCTCCTGCCACTTAAACGAGAAGAGAAAGCGGGATGTATCGCCGCCGAAGAACTGATAGACCTTGGCATAATTGCTGAACATATCGCTTGTGAGCCAAAACCCGGTCTTTTTGGCGAGGGTGAAGCTGCCTTGCGCCACCGTGAACGGTTCGGAATGATGCTCCGTCGTGACCGTCATCACAAGGGTGTGGCGTCCCTCCTTGAGCTTTCCCGTCTCGATCGTACGGCATAGGGAAAAATCCTCCACGTTCTTGGTGCGATCCGTCAAATCATACTCCGTGACGCCGGCAGCGGGGTCAAACGTGACCGTGCTCACATACGGATACAACGCGCTGGCTCGGTCCACATGCTGGATGGTCACCGTGACGGACGTCAGCGCTTCGCCGCTGGTAAAGATCTTCCCTTGAAAATTGTAATCCACATCATACTTGATATCCTGATAATCCTGCGGAAGCGGAATCATCTCCTCCTCCTCAAACCAGGCAAGTGGCGGCTCCGGCGTGGGCGACGGCGTCGGCGTGGGGTCGGGCGTAAGTACGGGAGCGGCCGTAACCGCCTCCGACGAAGGCACAGGCGCCACCGCAAGCTCGATCTCCTGCACCTGGGGCGTGGAAACAGCCAGCGACTGATTCACCGCCGCGGGCGCCGCATCCTCCAAATCCCCCGTGCATCCACACAGAAGCAGACAACACAGCAGCAGAGCAGTACAACAATATTTCATCATCAGACACAACCTCATTCCCCGGACAGACAACGCTTAATTATAGTAGACCGATACCTTCCGAAGTCCGATATCCGGATCGGTATGATAAAAATAGTTCGATTCAGTCAAAGTAAAATGCATCGCATCACTGGTATGTGTAAAATAATACCCCCAGTTGAACCCCGCGCGATAGAACGCCAACTCATACAGAAGATAATTGACAACCGTTTCCGGCACATACCAAACCCGCCTGCCGTACGTACCGCTGTATGTGAAATCGTAAAACAAAGCGCCGTCGGCATAGCGGATTCCGTTGTACGTCAGATGCTTTGTCACTTCATCATAGATGAGCTGCTTTCGCGCAAAGCGATTTTGATTGGGAAAGAGTCCGGCATTGATATCGATGCAGGTGCCGAACGAATGATGGCTGATCACGCGCCCGCCGCGCTGAAACCTGGACACCCGTGTGCCGCCGTATCCATCGACAAGCCGCGACAGGGGGATCACGCCGGAATCACCGTTTGTCCCGGAAACGCGCAGCCAGGTGGAATCGATATATTCCTTCGCCTGCTGAAAATACGGATATGCGTCCGCATGCACGTTGCCCATGTCCGATCTGACGATATATTTCTCCGTCCACTTGGGGTCGATGCGGATAAACACACCGTTTGCCCATTGATAGGCAAAGGTGAACTTGTCCGTATCTCCGTCGAAAAAGCGCATCAGCCCCCCATAGCTTGCATACTTGTCCGGCGCAAGTGACAACCCGTATATCTGCACAAGGGAAAAGCTGCCGGTTGTCAGCGGATAGATCCGATCATCACCCCAAACGGTCGCGGACAGGGAAACGGTATGCTTTCCCACGGGCAGGATCCCTGTCTCCACCATCAGCATGAGCGATTGCTGCTCCAATGTCTGATAGCCGTCCGACAGGTCATAGGAGGTGACACCGCTCCCGCGCGGAAAGGTGACGGTCTTTGTATAAGGATACGGAACGCCGCCGCTTTCCTCCGGCGTGATGGTGATCGACACAGAGGCAAGGGGCGACGACGCGCTTACGGCACCGCGAAAATTGTAGCTCTCGCGATACTTGAGCTCCTGCCAGTTCTGCGGCCACGGCGAATAATCACACGGGACAAACGCGACGTCGGACGGAGGGCAAAACCCGGAAAGGAGTCCCTCATCTTTTGCCGCATATGAGACCGAATAGCAAAAAGGCAACGCAAAAAGCACTGCCGCAAGGCAGCAGAAAAGCCTATGCCGCCGTTTCAAATTGATACGCGCCCCAATCTCATGGTATGACCTAGAAATACCTCTTGAGCAGGCCCTCAAAGCCTTTGCCGTGCCGCGCCTCATCCCGCGCCATCTCGTGTACGGTATCGTGAATGGCGTCAAGATTCTGCGCCTTGGCCATCTTTGCCAATTCCGTCTTGCCCTGCGTCGCGCCAAACTCTGCCGCAGCGCGAAGCTCCAGATTTCGTTTGGTTGAAGGCGTGATTACCTCGCCAAGCAGCTCGGCAAACTTTGCCGCATGCTCCGCCTCCTCAAAGGCATAGCGCTTGAACGCCTCGGCGACCTCGGGATAACCCTCACGGTCAGCAACGCGGCTCATCGCAAGATACATGCCGACCTCGGAGCATTCGCCCTCGAAGTTGGCGCGAAGGCCGGAAAGAATCTCGGGATCAACGCCCGCCGCAACGCCTACAACATGCTCGGATGCATAGACCTTTTCCTCGTCCGCCTGCTCCACGAACTTGCTGCCAGGAACCTTGCACTGGGGGCAAAACTCCGGTGGCGTGTTCCCCTCATATATATACCCGCAAACCGGGCAACGCCATTTTTTCATTGCCGAACCTCCTATAATTTCTGGGCTATATCGTACCACAGAAAGTTCATAAAGACAATACAAAGCATCCGAATTTTACAACCATTCCGCATTGACACGCCGTTATTTTGAAAGTACACTAGTACCCGTACAATTGGTTTTGGGAGTATGAGGTTTCTATGCAAAAACGTATTTGGGCATCCCTGTTCGCTGCGGTTCTGTTGGCCGCATCGCTTGTTCTTCCCTCGTCTTCTGCGCATGCCGAAGGCTTTGATTTGACATCGCTGGACGAAAGATATGTCATTGTGGTCAATGCCGATTCTCCCACCGAAGCATACATGGGATTGGAGAAAAACGCCGATGCCCAGTGTGCTCCGGCCAGCACAACCAAGATTCTAACCTGCATCGTCGCATTGGAGAAGGGTAATCTTGACGATCTGGTTACCATTTCCGAGAACGCAGTCGATTTTTCACAGTACAACTCATTGATGGGCGTTGCAAAAGGAGAGCAGTATACTCTGCGCGACCTTCTTTACGGCATGATGCTGCCCTCGGGCAACGATGCCGCGGTCGCCATCGCCGAACATATCGGTGGTTCGACCGCAAACTTTGCCACGATGATGAACACAAAAGCACAGGAGATCGGCATGTCCAGCTCCCACTTTGTGACCGTACACGGCAAAGACAAGGACGAGCATTATGTAACAGCAAGAGACATGGCGGTATTGACCGCCTATGCGCTGAAGAACGATACGTTCCGTGAGATCGTCCGCTCGGCCACATATACGGCGACAAGCGCCGGTGGAAAAGCGATCAACCTGACCAATTCAAACCGTCTGATCGCCGACATGACCTCCGATACCTTTACCCCGACCTCGTGTCTGTATGCAGACTGCATCGGCGTCAAAACCGGGGATACCAACCGTGCGGGCAAATGCCTCATTGCGGCGGCCGAACGCGGCGGCGTGACAATCATTGCGGTGCTGCTGGGCGGCACTCTGGACGATACCTATTATCTTGAGAACTCTTTGAACATGAAGGACGCCGCGAAGGAGCCGTACAACCTCAAGCGGTTTAACGACGCCGTGTCCCTGTTTGATTTTGCGTTTGCATCCATGTCTGAGACCGTCAGCGTGCAGGAGCTGGCCAACCTCGGCATGCAGGTCAATTTTGAGACACAGGTGCTCAATTATGCCGAGGACGATGCGCAGGCGGGCGTTCTGACGCTCAACAGCGATCTGGACATGAATCGGCAGCTGTCGTTGATGTCGCCGATTATGGAGCAGGTCAGAACCAACATCGCCACGCTGGCGCAGGTAAAGCTGTCAACGGTTTATGCTCCCGTCACCGAGGGCGCCATTGTCGGGACGGTCGATTATATCGTGGGAGACACGGTGCTGTTCTCTGCAACCCTGACCGCGTCGCGCAGCGTGCAGGAGGGCATTTTTGATACGTCAGGCGCAGGCACGGATGACACGGGCAACGCGTCGGCGTCTTCAGACCAGCTGATTGGGTCACAATCGTCGCTTGGCAGCGGCGTGGATACACAGCCCGTCGCGCCGAATCAAGACGCTGCCGGCAGCGGCACGCCCACCTGGATATGGGTACTGGTCGTTGCTCTGCTGCTTGTGGGCGTAGTGATGCTTGTATTGGTTGCAATGGTTCAATACCGTAAGGCGCAGCGCAAGAAAGCCGCCAAGCGTCGCAAGCAGGCACGTCTTCGGGAAGAAGCGCGGCGCCGTGCGCAGCAGCAGCGTTGACCCGCACACGAGCAAAACAGCGAATCCTGTTCTGCCTGGCCGTGCTCCTTGCCACGGCTGCCGTCTGTATGCCGTTATGTCCTGTTTATGCGGAGGCGCCGGCAGAAATCGATCTTTCCGCATTCCACGAGAAATACATTATTCTTGTCGATGCCTCCGACCCCACGCAGGCGCTCTATGGGCTGGAGAAAAGCGCGGATGAGCAATGCTATCCTGCAAGTACGACAAAGATACTGGCGTGTCTGGCCGCGCTGGAATACGGCGATCTTGACGCCACGGTCACGGTCAGCGCGTATGCGGTGGCTCTGTCCAGTGTCAGCGCGCGCATGGGCATTTATGAGGGCGAGCAATATCGGCTGGGCGACCTGCTGTACGGCATGATGCTGCCCTCGGGCAATGATGCGGCACGCGCCGTTGCGGAGGGCGTTTCCGGCAGTGAGGCGGCGTTTTCCGGGCTGATGAACAAGATTGCGCGGCGAATCGGCATGGAGCACTCCCACTTTACCAATGCAAGCGGACTGCACGAGGAAGAGCACTACACCACCGCACGCGATATGGCCATTCTGATGAGCTGTGCCGTGCAGAATACGCAGCTGGTCACCATTCTCCAAACAAAGGAATACGACGCGACGGAGCAGATCTCAGGCCGCAATGTACATATCCGCAACATAGACCGTCTGGTCAACGACCCGCGCCCGCGCGAGGAATACACCCCCATCAGCTGCCTGTATCCATATGCCATCGGTGCAAAGACCGGCAGCACGCTGGCCGGAGGGCTGTGCCTGATCGCCGCTTCCCAAAGGGATGGCGTTACGCTCGTGGCCGTGCTTCTGGGCGATATGCGATCCTCCTACCAGATGACCGCCAAAGAGAAGGACGCGCTAAACGCCAGCCGCTTTTTAGAGGCGATTGATCTGTTTGAATATGCCTACCAAAGCATGATGGTGCCGGTCACGGTCGGCGAGCTTGCGGATGCCGGCATGCCGGTCTCCTTCTCTGTCAGCGTAAAGACCTCTGCTTCATATGCTGAAGCACCTGTATATCAGCTATCTGTCAACGCCGACGTAGATTCGGACTTTGCACTGTCGCTGATGCCCGCGCGCAGGGAACGGCTCCTGGCCGCTGCAGCGGAGATTGCCGACGCCGAGATCGCCGAAAAGCAGGCGCCCGTTCTGGCAGGCGAAATATGCGGTTCCGTGTCATATATCTTTGAAGAGGAGGAGCTGCTCACATGCGATCTGGTCGCGTCCGAAGCAGTTGACGCATGGTATCCAGACGTTGCTTTGTCGATGCCGGATGCAACAGCGTCCGCCGAATCGGCGTTTTCCGACGCGCATCAGACGCCCGGGCAGGCTCCCGTCTTCGGCAGTTCCGGGACGCCGGTTCTGGTCATTGCCTTGCTGCTGACAGTCGTGCTCCTCGCTTTTGCTGCGGCATGGATATGGTTCAGCGCACAAAGAAACAAACGACGCAGGCGCAGGCGCAAAAATGCTTGACAACCACGAAACGAATCCCTATAATGTATGAGGTCGAGCCAATGTAGCTCAGTTGGTAGAGCAGCTGATTCGTAATCAGCAGGTCTGGGGTCCGAGTCCCCACATTGGCTCCATGTCGGGGCGTAGCGCAGTTTGGTAGCGCGTTTGGTTCGGGACCAAAAGGCCGCTGGTTCAAATCCAGTCGCCCCGACCACAAAAGAACGGTAATTTTGATAGAAAGTTACCGTTCTTTTTCTTTGCCAAAAAAGCCCATGATTCGGGCAATTTTCACGTTTCTACGAAGAAAAACAAGCCGCTACGGAGCATCTTGACAGCGATTTTCACGTCTAAATAGCCGTTTTAAAGCCCAATAGCCCGGCTGGATACCGAGCTATCGTTGATTTATAGGGCTACCGTTGATTTATTGGGCTATCGTTGAATCATTGATTCAATCAAGGTCTAAACGCTTGGATGCTTTGTCTACGATTCATGGCAGAAGACCAGGGCCAGCAGGCAGACGGCTAAGCAGCAGCCACCGCTTCAAGCGTAACGGGGCTGGTAAATCTTTGCGCTTAATATCTCGAAATATCTGTTTTACTTTTGGTCAATAAAGATAATCATGCCAATCAGAATGATTTAATAATCAACCTTTTCTCGCAAAAAAATAGAGCGCAATCGCTTTGCAGCAACCACACCCCGCAAAAATGACGAATCATTTTTTCCTTATCGGGCTGCTCTCCAGCTTCTTTATCTGTATTTTGAACCTTAAAAAAACC
>CAYYUV010000002.1:109365-152180 GCA_964474405.1 uncultured Oscillospiraceae bacterium | reverse complement strand
CGGGCTGCATGCAGACCGTACTTTTTGCGCTCCTTCATGCGCGGGTCGCGGGTCAAAAAGCCCGCCTTTTTCAAGGAGCCGCGCAGTTCGGGCTCAGCCACGAGCAGTGCGCGGGAAATGCCGTGACGGATCGCGCCCGCCTGGCCGGTGGTGCCGCCGCCGTATACATTGACGCTGACATCGTATTTGCTCTGCGTGCCGGTCAGCACGAGGGGCGAACGGACGATCATCTTCAGCGTTTCCAAGCCGAAATAATTGTCGATATCACGCTTGTTGACGACGATGTTTCCGGCGCCCGGTAGCAAACGGACACGCGCAACAGACTTCTTACGTCTGCCGGTACCGAGATAAGCTGTTTTTACTGCCATTTCGTTTTCCCCCTTACTTGAGCACGAGCGCTTCGGGCTTCTGCGCCTGGTTCTTATGCTCGGGACCCGCATAAATGCGGAGCTTGGTGAGCATCTGATTGCCGAGCGGACCCTTGGGCATCATGCGGCGAATGGACTCATACACCGCAAAATCCGGCTTCGACTTGAGCAGAGTGCGATAGCTGACTTCACGGATGCCACCGGGGAAACCGGTGTGATGAATATACTTTTTGTTATCGAGCTTGTTACCCGTCAGGCGAATCTTTGCGGCGTTGACGATGATGACATGGTCACCGCAATCGACGTGAGGGGTGAACGTGGGCTTGTGCTTACCTCTGAGGATAGCTGCTACCTGAGACGAGAGACGGCCAAGGACCATGTCTGTTGCGTCAACAACGTACCAATTACGCTCAACGGTTTCGCCCTTTGCCATATAGGTTTTCATGGCGATTCCTCCATCATGTTGTTGTCAAAATACTGTTGTCATTTGCGTTCTGCAGCCGGGGCTGTGGCGCAGTCCACCCAATGGCACATCGATAATAGTAACAAACAGGGCGGTGGATGTCAAGGTTTTTTTGCTGTCACGACGTTATTTTTTCCCGTTTTTGGGTCATACTAACCTCACAATCAAGAAAAAGGAGCGGAACCATGCGAACCACCTACTGGTTTTTGCTGCTGGGGCTGCTGCTGCTGACGATCTGCCTGGCGCTGCTGATCCCCCTGTTTGCGGGTGACGGCGAACAGGAATCTACCAATACGAGCTTTGTGGAGGGCTTCCATGCTGAAAAACCGAACCGTATTCTATCCGATTGCGCCGCACGGCGCTGCGGGCGAGAACATCCCGCCGGAACGCGAAACCCGGGCGCCGCTGCCGCGCAGTAAGGACGGCCGGCCATGACCCAGTTTGATGCCAACGCTTATCAAAAGCATGTCAAAACGCGCGCGCCGCGCTCCAAGGTGGGGCTGGCCTGCGTAAACGCCTTCTGGACGGGCGGCCTCATCTGCGTGCTTGGACAGGGGATCTCGGACGCGGGGCGGCTTCTGTTCTCGCTGGACAAGGACGGCTGCGCCGCGCTGACGGCGATCGTGCTGGTGTTTCTTGCGGCACTGCTTACCGCCATCGGCGTGTATGACCGTATCGCGCAGCTTGCCGGCGCAGGCAGCGTGGTGCCGATCACCGGCTTTTCCAACTCAATCGTCTCCCCCGCCATCGAGTTTCAGCCGGAGGGGCTTGTGATGGGGGTCGGCGCCAAGCTGTTCTCCATTGCGGGGCCGGTGCTGGTCTACGGCGTTGGCAGCTCGGTGATCGTGGGGCTGATATCGCTGCTGTTCCGTTAGCCGCCGTCCGGGTTTGCCTTGCGCCGCGCCGGGCTGCGGGTGGTTGATACGCATGCAAAAGCGGCGTCCGCAGGGGCGCCGCTCTTTGTGCATGACCCGGCATATCGGGCCGAAAATGTGCGTAATCTGTCGTATGAACCTTGCTGCCGTCCCGCTCGGCCAAACGGCCGTTATCAAAGAGATCCTTCTGCCCCTGGCGCATCTGGAGCGGCTGGCGGCCTTTGGGCTGTGCGCCGGCGTACGCGTGACGCCGCTTCTGCGGGCGTCCGGCATCCGTGCCTACCGCGTGCGCGGGATGCTCGTTGGCATCCGCAAAGCCGACGCGGAACAGATTCTTGTCACCGGGTCGGGTCCCCCACCACACCGATAAACAGCACCGTGCCGTCGGAATCGACCACCGCATACAAAAACGGGCGCGTCAGCAGCATGTCGCACTGCTCATTCGGCTCTGCGCAGCCTGCGGCCATCTCCACCGCGGTATACGCCGCGGCCTCAAGCCCCTCTTCGTTCAGGTCAATATGCGTGTTTTGCAGCACGCGCCCGATATACGCGGGATAATCCACCATAGCGGAAAAATCAGCCAGTTCCGCGTCAAAGGCAAGCTCTGTGCCGAGCGATTTGAGCAGCGTGCTCAGATCCAGCTCGCTGCCGAACGAGAACTTCGGCACCTGCCAGGTCAGCGTGCCGTAATGCGCCTCGCCGCCGGTCAGCAGGGCATCGATCCCCTCGCCTTCAATCAGCTCGGCGACGGAAACGCCTTCGTCGGGCAGGATAAACTGTACGCTGCCCGCAAACTGCAGCCGCAGCGCGGCGCGGGTGAACCCGTTGCCGACATAGAAATCGTCCATGCTGCCGCTGCGAAGATAGGTGGCTGTGACCTCGCTGCCGTCCGCGCGCACAAACGGCGCGTCCAGATTGTTCTCCGCATCAAACGGAACGTACCAGGCGTCCTTGAGATACAGTGTGTTCAAAATGGCAAGCAGCGTATCGCGGGAAAGCTCCGGCGCGTCGGTAAGCACGCCGCCGGTCTTTTCGGCGATCCATGCCGCCACACGCGCCTGCGTGCCGGCAACGTCCGTAAAGTCCGCCCCAAACAGCTCCGCGCCAAACCCGTCCCGCGCGGCGTCCAGATACGTCTCGCGGAAGGTAACGGGCACGCCCTGATATTCGTCCGTCATCCACAGCGAATAATCGGTAGATACGCCCCGGCTGTCGCTCCCGAGCATCTGCGCCGCCGGGATCAGGCTCTCCGCGCTGTCCAGATGCAGCAGGGAAAGCAGCTCCTGCTGCGTCTCGCCCGCCGCGCCGTATGCGCAAAGCGCCAGCGCCAGATACACGCTGAGCGGGGAATAATTGAGGTTGCCCTCCGCCTCCGTCAACAGCGGGGCGACGGTTTGCTCCAGAAAAGCGGCGTACGCCGCCAGCGTCTCGGCATCGGGCGCGACCGCCTCTGCCGTTTGTCCCGGCTCCCCGGGTTCTTTCATGCCCTGCGGGTCGGCATCCTCATGCGCCGCCTTGCCAGAACAGCCGGCAGCCAACAGACACAGCACAGCCAGCATCACACACAACATCCGTTTCATCGTATCATCACTCCCATCCTTGGTATCTTTTGCAGCGCCGCCGATCCGTATACGGGCAGCGCCGCCGGTACGTCTCATCTACAACACCGCTTGGCCGGGCGAACGGTTGCAAAAACGGGACGCGAAAAATGCCGCATCCCGAAAAACAGCTTCTATGCGCTCTCCCGTGCGCCGGGCTCAGTCCTCGAGCGACTGCCGCACGCGGGCATACACGGCGTCCGCGCGGCGTTCGATCTCCGCCAGCAGCGCGCGCCCCTTCTCCCGATGCTCCTTGACAAACGCCTCGTCCCGGATGCCTGGCAGGTTGATGCACACATTCAGCCATGCGCCCTCTGCCGCCGTTTTGACGCACAGCGCGCCGACGCCAAGGTCGCTGAAACAGTTTGGGTTGATGCTGCCTTCGAGCGTTTCCAGCACGGATATCGCCGAAAGGCACCGCTCCATCAGCTGATAGGGCACCTCGGTCGCGCCGATGTTCGCCTCCTGCACGGCGGCTTTCCGCACCGTCTTCTCCTCCTCGGTCGCCTTTGGAAGCGCAAGCGCCGACATCACCCGGCAAAACGCCTCCGTATCGCGGTCAACGGCGCATGTCAGCTCATCCGTCAGCGGCAGCCCCTGCGCAAGCGCGGCCTCGGCCACGGGCGCAAACGCCTGATATTTTTCTTTGCCGACGGTAAGCTCGGCCGTCATCATGCCAAGCCCCATCCCCATCGCGGCGATCAGCGCGGACGCCGAGCCGCCGCCGGGCGCGGGCGCATCGCTTTTGAGCGTATCGATAAACGCCTGAACCGTCAGTTCCGTCAGTTTCTTATCCATGTCTCGTTCCTTTCGACCACACTGGTCCCTTCTTTCCATACCCGCCAGACGCGGTTGGTGCCGTAGCGGTACAGCAACAGCTCCAGGTTCTCCACGTCCCACAGCACCAGATCCGCCTGCTTGCCCGGCTCCACGGTGCCAAGCCGGTCCGCCATGCCGATTGCCGCCGCGGCGTTCAGCGTCACGGCGGTGAGGATCTCCTCCGGCGTCAGATGCATCGTAAAGCATGCGATCCACATCGCCTGCTGCAACGACAGGTTCGGCGTCGAGCCGGGATTGAAATCGGACGCAACCGCGACCGGGATGCCCTTCTCCACCATCCGGCGCGCAGGGGCATAGCCCTTGTTGAGATAGAACGACGTCGCGGGCAGCAGCACGGCGATCACGCCGCCGTCCCTGAGCGCGCGCATGCCGTCCTCCGTCGTCACGGCCAGATGATCTGCCGTGACCGCGCCCAGCGCCGATGCGGCCTCCGTCCCGCCGATGGGGTCAATCTCATCGCTGTGCACCTTGGCTCTGAGCCCCAGCGCCTGAGCGGCATGCAGGATGCACCGCGTCTCCTCCGCCGAAAACACTCCCGTTTCGCAAAACACGTCACAATAGCCCGCCACACCCTGCGCCGCCACGGCAGGCAGCGCCTCATCCGTCAAAAACCGCACATAGGCTTCCTGTCGGCCGCGATACTCCTCCGGCACGGCGTGCGCGCCCAGAAAGGTCGCCGCGATATCGCGGTTGTCCCGCTCGCGCAGCCGTCGGATCACAGCGAGGGAGCGCAGCTCCGTCTCAAGATCCAGCCCATAGCCGCTCTTGGCCTCCAGCGCCGTCGTGCCGCAGGACTGCATCTCCAAAATATGCGCGCGGGCGCTCTGATACAGCGCGTCCTCCGACGCAAGGCGCGTAGCGCGGACGGTGGACAGGATGCCGCCGCCGCTTTTGAGGATGTCCAGATAGGTCGCGCCGCGCAGCTTCTGCCCAAGCTCATGCTCCCGCCAGCCGGCAAAGACGGGATGCGTATGGCAGTCCACCAGCCCGCTGGTCAAAAGCCGCCCCGCGCAGTCCACGCAGCGGGTATCCGCCTTCTTCAGCCGATTTGGCGGCGTGCCCGTGCCGACGGCCGCGATCCGCCCGTCCCGCACAAGCACATAGGCGTCCCGCAGGCGCAGAATATCGCCCTGTGCCGCGCCGCCAACGGCCGTGCCGCCCCGCGCCGTCGCCAACTCGCCGATGTGGAAAAGCAGCAGCTCCGCCATGCTACATCAGGTTGTTCTCAAGCACCTGCGCGTGCTTGTCGAACTTTTCAAGCATCAGATAATATTCCGCCGTGTCGGCCAAGGCCTCCATCGGCGTCAGTCCGATGATCTCGCTGCCGATTACGGACACGCCGTAGCGTGCAGCCTCGATCTTGACCAGCTCAAACACGCGGTACAGCGGCGTCTGATGAAAATTGCACATATTGATGGAGACCTGCGCGATGTTGCGATCCTCCAAAAGAATGCCGATGGATTTGACCGCACGCAGGCCGCCCGACGACTCGCGGATCACCTTGGCAATACGGTTTGCGATCGACACATCCGGGGTGTTTAAATTGATATTGAACGCCACGAGCGGCTGCCGTGCGCCGACGGCGACCACGCCTGCCGACGGATGGATGCGCACGCCGCCGAAATCGGGATGCCACTGCCCGTCCTGCACCTTTTCGGCCATGCCCTCAAACTGTCCTTTGCGGATGGCGGCCAGGTTTTTGCGGTGCGGCGCGGACGCCGATTCCTCATACAAAAAGACCGGAATTTCCAGCTCGTCCGCAATGCGGCTGCCGAGCGTCTTGGACAGCGCTACGCATTCGTCCATCTCCATCTCGCGGATCGGCACAAACGGGATCACGTCCACCGCGCCCATGCGCGGATGCTCGCCCTGATGGACCCGAAGATCGATCAGCGCCGATGCCTTCTTTGCCACGCGGAACGCGGCCTCGGACACCGCCTCGGGCGCGCCCACAAACGTAAGGACGCTCCTGTTGTGGCTCTCATCGGAGGAATAATTCAGCAGTGCAACGCCCGGCGTATTGCGAACCTCGTCCACGACGGCTTCCACCACGTCTTTTCTGCGTCCCTCGCTGATGTTCGGGATGCATTCCATCAATTTTGACATACTGCCTCCTTGCAAAAAATCAGTGACTGAATCTATTCGGTTACGCGCTGAATCAGCGCATCGTCCGCCAGATACGGGAGCGTGATCGCGTCCGTATCGGAAAACTGCTCATTGTATGCGCGGCAGACGGCCAGCGCGTTTTCATTGCGCGCCCAGGCGCGCCGCGCCACGCCGCCCATCACGTCCCACGGCATCGCGTCCCGCAGAATGGCGTCAACGCGCGCGCTGCCGTCAAGCACCATGCCAAACCCGCCGTTGATCGCCTTGCCCACACCGACGCCTCCGCCGTTGTGCAGAGCCACAAGCGACATGCCGCGCGCCGCGTTGCCCGCGAAACACTGCACGGCCATATCCGCCATGATGTTTGAGCCGTCCTTGATGTTGGACGTTTCGCGGAACGGCGAATCGGTGCCGCCGGTGTCGTGATGATCGCGGCCAAGCATGACCGGCCCGATCTCCCCCGCCCGCACCATCTCGTTGAAGCGCAGCGCGATCCTCTGCCTGCCCAGCGCGTCCTGATACAGGATGCGCGCCTGCGTGCCCACGACCATGCGGTGCGCCTTGGCGTCGCGCAGCCAGACCCAGTTGTCCCGATCCTGATAGCGGCGATTGGGGTCAATGCAGTCCATCGCCGCGCGGTCGGTGCGGTCAAGATCCTCCGGCTTGCCGGACAGGCAGACCCAGCGGAACGGGCCGTATCCGTAATCAAACAGCTGCGGCCCCAAAATGTCCTCGACGTAGGAGGGGAACACAAAGCCGTCCTTTTCGTCATGGCCGTTTTTGCAGATGCCGGGCTCGCCCGCGTCGTAAACGGCCTTCAAAAAGCTGTTGCCGTAATCAAAGAAATAGGTTCCGCGCGCATGCAAGGCGGCGATGCGCCGATAGTGCAGCAAAAGCGTGCTGTTGACCGCGCGGACAAACCCGTCCTTGTCCTCCGCCAGCATCCGCGTGCGCTCCTCAAACGTCATGCCCGCGGGGCAGTAGCCGCCGTCGTACGCCGCATGGCACGAGGTCTGATCGCTGAGAAGATCGACCGGCACGTTGTGATCCAGCAGATACCCCAAAAGATCCACTACGTTGCCGTGATACGCGATGGCGCAGGGCTTCTTCTCCCGCTGCGCCTGCTGCGCCCACGCCACGCATTCGGGCAGCGAATCGGACACGCGGCTGACCCAGCCCTGACGGTGCCGCGTCTCAATGCGCGACAGGTCAACCTCGGCAATAATCGCCGCCGCGCCCGCGATCTCGGCCGCCTTGCCCTGCGCGCCCGACATGCCGCCGAGCCCCGCCGAGACAAACAGCCGCCCCGCAAGATCGGCATCCTTTTCAATGCCGAGCTTCAGCCGCCCGGCGTTTAAGAGTGTGTTGAACGTGCCGTGCACGATGCCCTGCGGCCCGATGTACATAAAGCCGCCCGCCGTCATCTGGCCGTAATTGGCCACGCCCAGCGCGGCGGCGCGGTTAAAGTCCTGCTGGTTGTCGAACATGCCCACCATCAGTCCGTTGGTCAGGATGACGCGCGGCGCGTTTTCGTGCGAACGGAACAGCCCGAGCGGATGCCCGGATTCGAGCACCAGCGTCTGCTCCCGCGTGAGCTGTTTCATGTATTGCTTAATCAAAAGATACTGCATCCAGTTCTGGCAGACCTGACCCGTTTCGCCGTAGGTCACCAGCTCGTAGGGATAGAGCGCCACGTCAAAATCCAGGTTGTTGTCAATCATCACCTGGAACGCGCGCCCCTCGAGGCATCTGCCCTCGTATTCATCCACCGGTCTGCCCCACAGCCGCCCCGCCGGACGGAAGCGATAGCCGTAGATGCGGCCGCGCGTGCGCAGCTCCTCCAAAAACTCGGGCGCGAGCTGTTCATGGAACACGGGCGGGATATAGCGGAGCGCGTTTTTGAGCGCGAGCCGTTCATCCGCGGCGGAAAGACGGCTCACGCGGCGCGGCGCGCGCCGAATCCCCGGCACAAAATCGGGATGCGCGGGAAGCTCGGTAAAATGCAGCATACAGTCCGTCATACGCGGCGCCTCCTTTATTGCAGCGCGGGCAGACAGGCCCGCACGGTGTCCACTATGGTTTCTTCGCGCACCAGCGCGTTCATCGCGGCGACGTCCTCCCGAAGCTCACGGTCGCCAAGCAGCGTGTCCACCCGTTCCCGCACCAGGGCATATACCGCCTGATGCGCCGGGCTGACCTGCGCCTTGCGCAAATCGATGCCCTGCACGGCGGCCATCAGCTCAAACGCCAGCACGGAATAGCCGTTTTCCACGATCGTGCGGAGCTTCCTGGCAGCGGTCGTGCCCATGCTGACATGATCCTCCTGATTGGCGCTCGAGGGGATGGAATCCACGCTGGCCGGGTGTGCCAGCACCTTGTTCTCCGACACCAGCGACGCGGCCGAATACTGACAGATCATATAGCCGGAGTTTACGCCGCCCTCCGGCGTCAAAAACGCGGGCAGTCCACAGCTCAGCTGCGGGTTGACCAGACGCTCCAGCCGGCGCTCGGAGATGTTTGCAAGCTCGCTCACGGCGATCCCCAGAAAATCCATTACAAAGGCGATCGGCTCACCGTGAAAATTGCCGCCCGATATGACGTCCTCGCCGTCAACAAACAGGATCGGGTTATCGGTGACGGAATTGAGCTCGGTCTCGATCACCCCGCGGGCGTATGCGAGCGTATCGCGCACGGCGCCGTGCACCTGCGGGATGCAGCGGATGGTGTACGCGTCCTGAACGCGTGCGTTGCTTGCCTGCAAAAGCGTGGGGCTGTCTGCGGTGAGAAGCCGTATGTTCGCTGCCACCAGCCCCTGCCCGCGGTGCGGCCGCACGGCGTGAATGCGCGGATCAAACGCCGAGACAAGCGCGCACAGCGCCTCCATCGTCATCGATGCGGTAATATCCGCAAGCCGTGCCAGCCGGTCCGCGTCGTACCAGCACAGCGCGCCGATGGCGGTCATGCACTGGGTGCCGTTGATGAGCGCAAGCCCTTCCTTGGCGATGAGCCGTACAGGGGCAAGACCCGCCTGCTTCATGGCCTCGCCGCCGGGCATGCGCACGCCGCCAAACACGGCTTCGCCGCGCCCCAGCAGCACCAGCGCCATATGCGAAAGCGGCGCGAGGTCGCCGGACGCGCCGAGCGAGCCCTGCTGCGGCACAACGGGCTGCACGTCCGCGTTCAGCATGGCGATCAGCGTCTCAATCACGCTGCGGCGGATGCCGGAAAAGCCCAGCGACAGCGCGTTGGCGCGCAAAAGCATCATCGCGCGGACGACCTCCCCGGGCAGGGGCTCGCCCACCGCGACGCAGTGACTCAAAATCAAATTCTCCTGTAATTGCGCGCTCTTTTCATGGCCGATGGCGATCTTTGAAAACTCGCCAAAGCCCGTCGAAATGCCGTACACGCGGCGGTTGTCCGCGACGATTCGCTCCACCAGCGCGGAGGATGCGTCGATGCCCTCATAGGTGTCCGGCGACAGCCGCACCCGCGCACCGTACCGTGCCACGGATACCACGTCCAGAATGGAAAGATGCCGTCCGTCAATGACGACCTCGGTCGGTGCCTTCGCTGTATCTGCCATGTCACGCCTCCCAATTAGCTCGGTTGCATCTTCATACTAGCATGTCAAAAATCGGGTGTCAATTTGACGCCGGGAATATATGATTGTCCGCCGATCAGACTGTCTCTGCGCCCCGCGGTGCATGGCGCGCGGCCGATCAGCCGGCTTTTTCGCACGCGGCGGCTTCCCGCTGCACACGGCGGATAAAGACGGCGCACCACACGCACAGCAAAAGGTCAAAAAGTTCAAAAAACAAAAACACAAAGAACGCCGCCAGATCCGCCGAAGGATTCGTCGCCGTTGAGGCGCAATAGGGGATGGCGGCCACCAGAACGAGCGGCAGAAAGAAATAGTTGAACGCCAGCGCACGCCGGAGCGCCCGCGGCAGCTCATGCATGGCACGCGCCTGCCGTCGCATCAGGATGCAGGCGCACAGCGACAGCGTGTAAAGCGCCAGATGCGCGATCAAATACAGCAGCATGCCGTTGCCGGTCGGCGTTCCGCCCTCGCGGAGCGTCTCCATCCCGTATTGGATCGCCGAAACGGCCACGACGGCCATCGCCGCCTCCCGCACCAGCAGCAGCACATACCCGCCGACAAAGGCGGGCCGAAACAGGCGCGGCTTTTTCTCCATAAAAAACCTCTCTCCTTCCGTCTCCCGTGCGGCGGCGCGCCGCGGCATCTATGCGGCGGGATATCGCTCCGCCAGCGTCAAAATGGCGTCGTGAATGCCGGTGTTCTCCGTCAGATCGGCAAAGGCCTCCGCGCCCACGCCCACAGCAAAGACCGAGACATCCGCGCCGGAGTGCCCGCGCGACAAAAAGCCGATCCCCGCACGCGCAAGCAGCGTGTTCTCGGCGGCGACGGTGATGGGCGTATAGGCGGTGGAGCCGTATTTTTCCAGCCGGTCGTCGGCGGAGAGAGCGGCGTCAAGCGTGTCAGCATAGGCGCTTTCGAGATATTTTGTCTCGCCATCGGTCAGTGCATTGAGGCCAAACGCCTCGGCAATCTGCGGCAGAGCATCGGCAAAGGCGGGCTTGTCCTGCTTCCACACGAGCGCAAACGCATTGTCGAACGCGCGGCAGGACACGGTCTGCCCAATCAGCGCCGCGGCGTCCGCATCCGAGCGTGACAGCGCGCCCGTTTCGTGATCGGCGGTGACGACGATCAGCGTCTCGGTCGGGTGCGCCCGGTAAAACGCATACGCCACGCGCACCGCGGCGTCCATATCCATAAGCTCACGGATCATGCCCACGCCGTCATGGTTGTGGCTGCATGTGTCGATGCGGCCACCCTCGACCATGAAGAAGAACCGGCCGTAAGGCGACAGGCGGCTGATGCCGAGCGACAGCATGCGCGCAAGCAGCGATTCCCGCGCACCGCCGTCGATGGCATAGCGAAGTCCCGCGTCGGACATCGTTTCGCCGCCGGTCAGAATCAGCTTTTGATCGGACGGAACGGTCACATCCTCGGGCGCCGCCGCGACCATTTGATATCCCGCCGCCGCTGCATCGTCCGCCCCCTTGCCCGACAGCAGCGCGCCGCCCGCAAAGAACGGATATCCCGATTGCAGCAGATCCTCCGTGATCCCGCCGTAATCGCCGCGCGCATCCCGATGCGCATAAAAGCCCGCCGGCGTCGCATGATCCAACGCGACGGTCGTCACAATCCCCACAGCGTACCCAAGGCGACTCAGCGTATCCGCCACGGAAGGCACCGCCTGCCCCGCGCCGTCGACGCCAAGGCTGCCGTTGTTGGTCTTATACCCTGTGCCAATCGCGGTTGCGGCGGCGGCGGAATCGGTCACCCCGCCGCTCACATTGGCGGTCGAGACATGCCCCTGCACCGAAAACCCGGTAAAGCACAGCTTTTCGCGTCCGGCTGCCTGCAAATACCGCTCCGCGGCGTCGATATGGTTGTCGCCCATACCGTCGCCGATAAACAGAAACACATAGCGGAGCCGGGGCGCGGGTTCCGCGGTCGGCACGGGCGAAGGCGCCGCAGTCGCTTCGGGCGCGACAATCACGATGTCAACTGCGGGCGCAGGCGTGGCCGGCGCGGGCTTGTCGCAGCCGCACAGCAGCAGACATGCGATCAAGAGAATCAGCCATAGCGGGGTTCTGCGCATCGGAAGCCTCCTTCTGAATCGAATAAAAGAAAAAAAAGACCGCCGCCCCGCAAGCCCCGCCGGGCGGCGGTAAACATGGATCAGTGGGGGGAATGCCCGCCCGAATGCTCCATAAACGCCCCGTATACCGCGCGGATCGCCAGCTCAAAGTCCCGCTGCTCCACGCCGATGATGATGCTCATTTCCAGCGCGCCCTGATCGATGACACGCACACTCACGCCCGCGTCCCGGAGCGCGGCAAACACCGTCGCCGCCGCGCCGCTGGTGCGCTGCATGCCCTTGCCCACGATCGAGATCAGGGCAAGGCAGCTCTGTACCTGCATGCTGTCCGGAGCAAGCTCGGTGCGGATGTCATGATAGATATCGTCCATCACGCCGCAAAGCGCGCGGTCGTCCATCACGGCGGTGACGGAATCGATGCCGGAGGGCATGCTCTCCACCGACACATGATAGCGATCCAGAATGCCGAGCAGCCGGTATACAAAGCCCTGCTGCGCATGCAGGTTGTCACGCGTCAGCGTAACGGCCGTAAACCCGCGTCTGCCCGCGATGCCGGTCAGCGTGCCGCGGCGCGGAATGTCCAGCAGGCGGCTGTCCGGGATGATGAGCGTGCCCGGCGCGTCCGGCGCGTTGGTGTTTTTGACATGAATGGGAATGCGCGCCTGCCGCACGGGAAAGATCGACTCCTCGTGCAGCACGCTTGCGCCCATGTACGACAGCTCCCGCAGCTCGCAATAGGTCACATACGGCATGGGCGGCGGATTGTCCACAATGCGCGGATCGGCCATCAAAAAGCCGTCCACATCCGTCCAGTTCTCGTACAGATCCACCTCGGCCGCCCGCGCCATGACCGAGCCGGTGATATCCGACCCCCCGCGCGAGAACGTCACGATCGAGCCGTTCTCCGTCGCGCCGTAAAACCCGGGGATGACCGCGCGCTCCATGCCGCGGACGACATCCCGCAGCTCCATCGTCATCAAATCGCTGTACCGTCCGTCGCAAAAACGGATCACGCGCGATGCATCGACAAACGGCCGGCCCAGATAATCCGCCATCAGCAGCGCGCACAGATACTCGCCTCTGCTGGCGATATATTCCACGCTCGCCCCGCGCGTCAGCGCCTGCTGCACCACATCCAGCTCGGCTGCGATGTGCGTGCCAAGCCCAAGCGTCCGCTCGATGTCCAGATACCGCTGCCGAATCTTGTCAAACGGCGCGGAAAAATCGCTCCCCTCGCGCTGAAGCCGGTGGCACAGATAGAGAAGATCGGTGATTTTTTCATCGCGCTTATTCCGCTTGCCCGGCGCGGACACCACAACAAAGCGCCGGGCGGGATCGGCGGCAACGATGGCCTTTACCTTTTGAAACTGAGCCGCGTCGGCCAGCGAGGAGCCGCCGAACTTGGCCAGTATCCTGCGATCCGGCGTCATTTTTCGATCAACCGGCATTCCATATAATAACGCTTCTCGTTCGCTTCGCCCATGGAGAAGGTCTTGCGCGGCAGCGCGCCGTCATACACGACGGTCGGGAACAGCTCGCTCTTCTGCATGGCGGGCAGCGTAAAGCCGATGGCGTTGCCCTTGGCGGAAAGTGAGCGCACGATGTCCGCGCCGTGGATATAGTCCACCTCGGTGCCCGGGAACTCCCGCAGCATCGCGTCGATGGCGTTCTGAAGCGTACCCACCGCAAGCTGCGCGGCGGGCTTGGCGACCAAAAAGGCGCCGGTCTGCTTGTCGGTGACAAAGGGCAGGGTGTGCGTCTCACCGCCCATGGGCGCGGGCATGCCGGAAGAAATGGCCAGTGCCGCGTCGCCGTTCTGCTCCTTCAAAAGACGCAGCATAGCGCTTACCGCCTGCTCGCCGTCAATACCGAATACCACGCGGTGAATCGGTTCGAACACGATCCCCTCGTCATGCACGTTCTCCACCTCGACCAGGGCGTAGCGTGCGGGATGCGCGGCGCGCTCGCTCTCGGGCAGCGTCGCCTTGATCGCTTCCCAGTTGGCCTTTGCGGTGGCAAAGCTGTGGTTGCCGTCGCCCATCGCGAACAGCAGCGGCGCATGTCCCGCGCCGTATTTTTCGGCAAACGCCTGCTTGGAGGTCAGCGCCGCCAGCGCGGACAGCACGCCGCGCACGTCCCCGTCGCCGTCCACATGCCAACCGGTGATGTGTCCGCCGTCCAGCATCAGATCGGTGTCGTACAGGGCGGTCAGCGCATCCGCCTTGGCTGCCAGCGGCTCGATCACCGTGCACGCCGGATCGTCGATCAGCACCAGGATATGCGGCAGCTCAACGGGCGCGCCCTGCCGGATGCGCAGCCGCGGCGGGATACGGCTGACGATGGTGCCCTCCGTCGCGCGGATAAGCGTCTCCGCCCCCTTGTTATAATCATATTGCTCCAGATCCAGCGCGAGCACGAGCCCCCAGCGCGTCTTTCCCTCCGCCGAGCGCCGCACAAGCACAAAGCCCTCGCCCTGATCTTCCAGCAGTCCCTCACGCATATAGGCGCGCATATTGTCGCGGATCTTTGCAATCCGCTCCTGCTCATCCGGCTTGCCAAGATATGCCTCCGGCAGAAACAGATCCAACGTGGACGGCGCATCGCCGATGTATGCCCGCGCCTTCTCCCAGTATTCGGGTTGAGAGGTAAACTGATCACACGCGACCACGGCCCATTTGGACATATCCGTGTCCTTTTGGGGGAGCATCACATGCGGGACAAGAACGCCGATCTCGTTTTGATACTTTTCCATACGCACTCCTTTTGTAAGCTAAATTGGTACAGATATCATTATACCGGCGACGCACCCGGAATGCAAATATATTTGCGTATGCAGAGGGGCAACGCCCCTGTCAGCCCCCCCGTGCCGTACATCCGTCATGCGCGGCAGCCGCGCCGTCACGGTTCCGGAAAGACAGTCACTGACGTGTCATTGACATTGGTCAAATCTCCTTGACGCGCTGTAACAGCCATGAAATAATACAGATATAACATAAATTTTGGGAGGAAGCGGATTATGGAGCACATGCAGGAAAGGCGAAGCATCCGGCGCGCGGCCGCGTTTATCATGGCGCTGCTGCTGGCGGCGCTGCTGCCCGGCTGCACGGCGGAGCGTGCCGCCAAGGACGGGGGCGAGCGGACGGAGGCGGCCGCCCCGGCGACTGCCATCCCGGCGCCCGAGGCAACGGCGGCGGCGTCCAAACAACCGCTGACGCCAAAGCCCTCCCAGCCGCCCACGGCGGAGCCGCTGCCCCAGGATCTTGCGCCGATGACGGCGGATATGGTAGCCGGCCTGACCCCGTCGGAAGCCAACGCCGTGATCGAAAGCTATCTGCCTTCGTCGGTGGCCTATGGCAATAACTGCTCATACGATGCGGATACGAACGTGTTTTCTCTGACCCTTTACGCCGCCGGCGAGCGGGAGGATCTGCTTGTCAAAACCATCAACCCCGTGCTGGCCTGCGGCGTGTTTCCGCGCATTGAGGTCACCCTCGATTCGGAGGATGTAACGGCGGTGCCCACCGTGGGCGCGCATCTGATCCTGACCGAGTATGAGGGCGACGAAACCGTGCTGAACCAATGCACGGACGTCACAGCGCTGACCATTTTGGAGTATGACGCCGACCGCGTTGGCGCGTTTCCCCCGAATGTGAAGGAGCTTACCATCGTCGAGGGCAGCTCGTACGCCGTCACCCTGTACAGCCTATACGGCGAGGATGAGACGGTCGTGCTGACCGGGGTGCAGACGCTGAATATCGGCAGCAAGGACACAAACGCATACGTCGAGCTAAGCGATGAGGACGGGCACGGCTTTGCCTGCCTGCCCGCGCTGCAAAACCTGAACCTGTATTATGAGGGGGGCGAAATGAAAGCCGCCATGATCGAGCTTGCAAAGGCCGCCCCTTCGATTCAAAAAATCAACGGCGTTCCAAAATCCCAGTTGGGGCCGTTTGCGGGCTGGGCGCTCACGCAGGTCAACGACTATCTGTCCGAGCAAGTTTATGCCTTCAATTCGGACGGAACCGCCTTCCCCTTTGCCTATATGGGCAACACGCTGCCCGCCTCCATCCCGGGAAACCTGTATATCGACGTGGGCGGCGCGTCCTCCTGTAATCTCAAGGAAAACGCCGTCACATGGGGCAGCGCCACCGCCGGCAACGAGGGCTACTGCGGCATTCCGCCGCAATACCTGTATGATGCAAACACCGCGAGCGAAAGCGCCGCATACCTTGCGTACATCTATGAGGCGGATACCGTCGTGGGCTATTACGGCGACCGTGCGAACGAGGACTGGGGCTATCGCGCGGACACCTGCATGTTCGTGGTGGAGATGGCTTCCGGCCGGGTATATCAAAAAACCGTCAAGTCCAACAACCCGCCGCCCACCGACGAGGACGACACCTACGGCACCTACGAGCCGGACGTCGCCGTGGCCGCGCTCCGCGCGCTGCTGCCGAAGGAGTTGGGACCCTATGCCGGCTGCAGCATGTCGGACGCGTACACCGCCATCTATGCCGCCGCGCATCCGGACAACTACGATTTCTACGCCACAGAGGGGCTGCCCGCCGCCATTACGGGGCCTGTCCGCGTGGCGGTTTGCGACGACGGCGACTTCGCCACCGGACAGTATCTGGAGCCCTCCTATGAGGGTGAGGACTATTACGGCATTCCCGGCACGCGCATCGTGGACGACTGCGAACCGGGCGAGGCGGGTTTTCTGATCGTGATCTGCGGCTTTGAGTATGAATCCAAAACGTACGACAGTTACACCTTCGGTTATACCGCGGAGACGCATCTGGTCATTGTGGATATGTCCACCGGCCACGCGTGGCACAAGCTGTTCAGGAAGGAGACGCCGCCGGCCGTGAACCCGGACGAGAACAGCAGCTATCACGCCTGCACCTATCCGCTGGACGCCCTGTCCTCCATTCTGGGGCTGATCCGCTGACCCTCCCGGTTATCCCCTAAATATACAAGCGCGCGGGCTGTATGACCCGCGCGTGTTTTTATGCCGGTATGTACAGCGGGGAAGCCCGCCGCTTATTCCTTCGGGAACGTGACCGTGATCTCGGTGCCGATCCCCTCGCGGGAATGCAGGTCAACCTCGGCATGATGCTGCTCGCAGATGTGCTTGACGATGGCAAGCCCCAGCCCCGTGCCGCCCGTGGCCTTGGAGCGGGATTTGTCCACGCGGTAGAACCGTTCAAACACGCGCTGCTGATGCGATTTGGGGATGCCGATGCCGGTATCGCGCACGGACACGGTGCGCTCGCTCACCCGAACGGAGACGGAGCCGTTGTCACGGTTGTAGCGGATGGCGTTGTCGATCAGGTTGTAGACAAGCTCGCTCATAAGCCCGCGATTGCCCGTCACAACGGCGGGCGCGCCCGAAAGCTGCAGCGTCACGCCCTTCAAAAGCGCCGCCGGCGTCAGAATGTCCACATTTTCCTTGGCAATCTCAAACAGATCCACCGGCTCCACATGATGCACGCGCTCGCGCTCGTCCAGCTCGCTGAGCTTGATGATGTCGCTGATGAGCGTCAGCATCCGCTGTGATTCGGACTGGATGCGACAGGCAAACTTGTTGACGTCACCGGGCTTTGCAAGGCCGGTGGCGATCATCTCCGCATAGCCTGAGATCGAGGTCAGCGGCGTTTTGAGCTCATGCGAGACGTTTGCCGTAAACTCCTGCCGCACGCGCTCCATCTTGAGCCGCTCGCCCACGTCGCTCAGATACAGCATCGCGCCGATGCGATAGCCGTCATGCATCATGTTGCGATAGGACAGCTCGATCTCCTGGCCGTCAAGGGTGACCATCTCATGGTCGCCGTTGCGTGCCTCGCGCAGAAAATCCAGGAAGACCGCGTTGCGCACCGCGTATGCGCTGTTGCCCGTCGGATCCTCCTTGAGCCCCAGCATGCTGCGGGCGGCGCCGTTGCAATAGAGCACGCGCCCCTCCAGATCCAGCGCAAGTACCCCCTGCGGCAGATCCTCCAGCATCAGATACAGCAGTTTTTCCCGTTCCATCGGCCTTATTCGCCCAGACGGTAGCCGACGTTGCGCACGGTCTCGATCAGCCGCCCCGCGTCGCCCAGCTTATGCCGCAGGGTCTTGATATGCATGTCCACGGTACGCGTTTCCCCCGCGAACTGGAACCCCCAAACGGTCTCCATCAGCTGTTCGCGCGTAAGGACGGAGCCCTGCTGCATCAGAAGCTGCTTAAGCAGCTCAAACTCCTTATACGTCAGCTCGATCATCTCGCCGTCAACCTCGACGCGGTGCTTGTCGTCGTTGAGCGCAATCTCCTGATAGGTATAGGTCGCGCCCTTGACCTCGGGCAGGGTGATCGCGCTGCGCCTCAGCAGCGCCTTGACGCGGCTGACCAGCTCCATGATGCCGAACGGCTTTGCCAGATAATCGTCCGCGCCCATATCCAGCCCGCGTACCTTATCGGTCTCGGTCGTTTTGGCCGTAACCATGATGATCGGCACGGAGGCGGTGCGCCCGTCCGCACGGAGCGCGCGCAGGATCGACAGCCCGTCCTCATCCGGCAGCATGATGTCCAGCAGCACCAGATCCGGCGTCGTCTGCGCTATCGCCTGATGAAACGCGCGGCCGCTCTCAAAGGCGGATACCTCGTATCCGTTCGATTCGAGCGCGTAGCTCTCCATCTCGCGGATGTCGTTGTCGTCCTCAACAATAAAAATATGAGACATTGTTACCTCCCAGTATCTGCCGCCAGCTCCACAATGGCCTCCGCCATGACAACGGTGTTGAACCGCATCTGATCCAGCGTAATGTTTTCATCAGGCATATGGCACAGATCGTCCTGCCCGACGGGGTTGATGCCGAACGCGACGGCGTTTTTGAAGGATCTTGCATAGGTGCCGCCGCCGATGGACAGCGGTTTTTCGGGCTTGTCGGCGTTGCGGTTATATACCTGCATCAGCGCGGTTACAAGCTCGGAATCCGCGGGGATGAAATGGCTCGGCTGGTTGCGCTCGCTTGTGCGGGCAAAGCCCAGCGCGCCGTATGCGGCGTCCAGCGCCGATACCAGCGCGTCATGCTCCACCGAGAACGGATAGCGGCAATCGCAGGTGAACGTGGCGCCCGTTTCATCGATCGTCAGCATGTCCGGCGAATAGGTCAGCCGCCCGGACACATCCTCCTTGTCAATGCCCAGATGCTCGCCGTGACGGTCCCGCGCCCAGAGCGCGCCAAGGCCGGTAAAGAGCGCCCTGTCCTCCGCCGGCAGCTCCTGCTGCTGGCCGAGAACGCCGATCAGCGCCGTCAGCGCGTTCTCGGCAAGCTCCGGCATGGCGGCATGCCCGCCGCGGCCGACGGCGGTGATGGTCGAACCCTCGTAGCTGACGCTTGTGCCAGCAGGAGCGGCAACCTCGCGGGCAGGCAGCGGGAGAACGGCGGACGCCTCACCCGGGATGACGTTGGCCGCAATGCCCGCCTTCATCCTTACGGCAAAGGCGCCGGGTCTGAAATAGGTCGCATGCAGAATGCCCATTTCGGAATTGACCACCGGATAATCCGCATCGGGCGTAAACGCAAGGTCGGGATCGGGCTCGGACTGATGGTAGCGCTCCATGCACTTCCAGCCGGCCTCCTCGTCGCAGCCCAGAATCAGGCGCACGCGCCGCTTCATGGGCGTGCCGCTGTCCTTGACGGCGGCCATGGCATACAGGGCAGAAATCGCGGCGCCCTTGTTGTCCACCGCGCCGCGGCCGTACACCGCGCCGTCATGGATCTCGGCGGCATAGGGCGGATACGTCCAGCCCGTTCCCTCCGGCACGACGTCCAGATGCGCCATGATGCCGAGCATCTCGCTGCCCGCGCCAAACTCTACGATGCCGCAGTAGCCGTCCAGATCATATACCGTTGGAAAGCCCATCCGGCGCGCCATGTCAAGCGTCGTATCCAGCGCGCGGCGCACGTTCTCCCCCAGCGGCATGCCCTCTTTGGGCTCGCCGCGGGATACGGACGGAATACGGATCAGCGTCTGCAAATCGCTCACCTGAGCGGGAAACGTGTGGGAAATACGTTGCCTGATGTCCATTCCATGTCTCCTTCCAAAAATCAGATCTAGTTGACGGCGGTAAAGCCCTTTCCGACGACCTCGCGCGTATCGATGATGGAAAAGATCGCGGCCGGATCATGCGCAAGCACGATGCGGCGGATCTCGCTGAGCTCCACGGTGCGGGCAATGATATACACGAGCGTCTTGTCCGTGTTGGTATAGGCGCCCTTGCAGGGGATATAGGTGACGCCTCTATGCACGTCCTTGAGCACATGCGGCGCAATCTCGCTCCATTTGTCGGAGATGATGAACAGCGTTTTTGTCCGGTTCAGCCCCTGCAGCGCATAGTTGAACGCCATGCTGCACACAAACTGCGCGATGACCGACATCGCCGCGACCTCCATCCCCTTGAAAACGGCCAAAAGCGCGACCACCAGCGCGTTGCACGCCAGCGAGATGGAACCCATGGGGAAGGAAAACCTGCGGTTAAGCAGCAGCGAAACGATGTCCGTTCCGCCCGTTGACGCGCCGCTGCGGATCACAAGCGTACCCGTCACGCCCACAACCACCGCGCCGAACAGGATCGAGATCAGCGGCATCAGCGGGTTTGTCATATCAAACACCGGCGGCAGATCCATGTTGCCAAACAGGGCAAGGCAGCCCGCAAAATACAGCGTTGCGGCGATCGTATAGGCGGTAAAACGGATGTGCAGCTTAATGACCGCGATGATAAGCAGGGGGATGTTGAGCGCCACAATGACGATCCAGTTCTGAACCGCGCCGTTTGTCACATACTCCACCAGCATGCCAAGCCCGGTCACGCCGCCCGACACGATGCCTACCGGCTGGTAGAACAGCACGATCGCCAGCGCCTGCAGCGGCCCCGCGATCAGGATGGACAATACGGTCGTCAACTCTTTTATGAAGGTGCGTCGCCGCGTCTTCGTTTGCCCGGGGGTTTGGTTGTTCTTTCCCTTGCGACGGTTTTCTTTCATTCGATACACTGCTCCAGCATAATTAAGATCAGTATACCGTATCGGCGGCGGAAATGCAATGCCGATCCCGGCTGTACAAGCACGGAAAAAACGGGTATACTGTACCGTACAGAGTATGCAAGGCAAGGGAGGCGCAGCATGTTTGACGCAGAGCGGATTACACAGCAGATCATTGACTGGATCCGGGACTTTTTTGAGAATAACGGCAAGGACAGCCCCGCCGTTGTGGGCATATCGGGCGGCAAGGACAGCAGCGTCGTGGCGGCGCTCTGCGTCCGGGCGCTCGGGGCGGATCGCGTCATCGGCGTGCTGATGCCGAACGGGGAGCAGCATGACATCGACATGTCGCATCTTTTGGTGTCGCATCTGGGCATAAAAAGCGTCACCTTCAACATCCGCGGGATGTACGAGGCGGCGATCGCCGAAGCGGAGCGCTGCGGCGCCGTGCTGACAGAGCAGGCGCGCGTCAACATCCAGCCGCGCATCCGCATGACGGTGACCTATCTTGTTTCCCAGTGCTACGGCGGCCGTGTGGCCAACACCTGCAATCTCAGCGAGGATTATGTGGGCTACGCCACGCGCTACGGCGACGGCGCGGGCGATTTTTCCCCGCTGTCCCATCTGACGGTGCAGGAAGTCAAGCAGATCGGGCGCGCGCTCGGCCTGCCGGACGTGCTGGTGGACAAACCGCCCATCGACGGGCTCTGCGGTCGCACGGACGAGGACAACCTGGGCTTTTCCTATGCGGTGCTCGACCGGTACATCCGCGAAGGCGTCTGCGACGATCCGGACATCCGCGCGCGCATTGACCAAAAGCACCGAAGCAACCTGTTTAAGCTGCAGCTTATGCCGGCGTTCCCCTACAATCCCTGACCCTTTGCGCCGGTTGACAGACCGTTTGTCCTGACAGAAATAAACAGGCGGGAGCATGCGCTTCCGCCTGTATTGTTATGCCGTTGATCCCTTGTCTGCTTGCTCTATGTTGTTTGCCGGCGGTCAGCCCGCGTTCTTGGCCTCGTTCTGCTCCTCTTCCTCCTCAAGCTTGCGGTAGGCCACCTTGCCGACCAGCGTGGTGGGCAGCTTGTCACGGAACTCGATGTCATACGGCATGGCATACTTGGCGATGTTTTTGCGGCAATAGGCCATCAGCTCCTCGCGGGTTTCGTCGTCGGCGGGGATGCCGGCCTTGAGCATGACAAAGGCCTTGACCTTTTGCATGCGATAGGGATCGGGCACGCCGATGACACAGCTCATGTGCACCTTCTCGTGCGCGTCGATGATGTTCTCGAGCTGACCGGGATAGACGTTATAGCCGGAGGAGACGATCATCCGCTTGATGCGGCCGCGGAAATAGATGAAGCCCTCGTCGTCCATCGCGCCAAGATCGCCCGTATACACCCAGGTAAGGCCGTCCGCGTGGTGACGCAGCGTCAGCGCGGTCTCGTCGGGATGCCGGATGTATTCCTTCGTGACGGTGGGGCCGGCCAGAAGGATCTCGCCCTCCTCGCCGTACGGCAGCTCCTCATCGGTGCCGGGCTTGACGATCTTATAATAGGTGTCGGGGAACGGCAGGCCGATGCTGCCCTCCTTGGCCATGTGCGTGGGCGTCAGGCAGGACGCGGTCACGCATTCGGTCGTTCCGTAGCCCTCACGGATCTGAATGGTCGCCTGATGATCGTAGAGGAATTTATCAAACTTTTTCTTCAGCTCAACGGACAGGGAATCGCCGCCGGAGAACACGCCCTTGAGGCACGACAGATCCGCCTTTTCCATGTTGGGCAGGCGCAAAAGCGCCTCGTACAGGGTCGGAACGCCCGCGATGAAGTTGCAGCGGTATTTGGTGATGAGCGACGCATAGCTCTTGGCCGTAAAGCGCGGCACCAGGATGCAGCGCCCGCCGTTTGCCAGCATCGAATGGATGCATACCCCGAGGCCGAACCCGTGGAACAGCGGCATGGCAGCCAGCATCTTATCGCCGGCGCGGAACATCGGGTTCATGGCCACAATCTGCGCCGCCAGCGCGTTAAAATTGAGGTTGGTCAGCAGGATGCCCTTGGTGGTGCCGGTGGTGCCGCCCGAATAGAGGATCGTGCACGGATCGTCCCCGCTGCGCTCCACCTTGTAGTTCCAGAAGCACGCGTTGCCCAGATGCATGAACTCCTCCCAACGGATGACCGGTGCGTCCTTGGGAATCTTTTTGATCTTGCGGCCCTCGGTCAGCATGTAGCCGGCCTTGACCGGGCGCGACAGCTCGTCGCGGATGCTGGCCAGCACGACATTGACCACATGCGTGTTCTTGCGGATGGCTTCAAACTTGCCGTAAAACTGGTCGAGTGTGATGACGGTAACGCTGTCCGACTCGTTGAGATAAAACTCGATCTCCGCTTCCGCCGACAGGGGATGGATCATGTTTGCCACGCCGCCGACCAGATTGACCGCATAGAATACGAAGATCGCCTGCGGGCAGTTCGGCATGGCGATGGTGACCTTGTCGCCCGCCCTCACGCCGATGGTGCGCAGCGAGCGCGCGCAGGCGTTGATCTGCTGCACAAGCCGCCGGTAGGTGGTGGCTCTGCCCATAAAGTCAAAGGCGACATAGTCGGGATACTGCTTGGCAACCTTTTCCACCGCGTCCACAATGGAACCGTTGAAGTAAGGCAGGTGCATCGGCACCCCGTTCATATTGGATTCCCACGGCGTCTTGGCCGTGATCTTTTGCTGTTCCATGATCAATATTCTACCTCCTCATTGAGCGCCGTTTCAAGCAGCGCGGGGTTTTCCAGCAGCTTTTTGAGCAGCCGCACGGTCTTGGAATAATAATAGCCGTCGGCAATGCGCTCGTCGATGGTCAGCCCGAGATCTACCGTGGGCCGCAGCGTCGCCTCGCCGTTTTCGTCATAGACGGGACGCACCTTCTTCTCGCCGATGGCGCAAAAAACGGAGTTGGTGCCCCAGTTGGTCAGATGGTGATAGCCGCTTTTGAGCTTGATGGAGCCAAGGTTTGTCAGCACGACCGTCGCATAGTACGGATCGCTGGCGATCAGCGAGTTCGGGCACCAGCCGTGGCGGTCAAGCTGACGCACGCACCAGATGATAAATTTGGCCACAAACCTGGGCATTTTGTTGAACATATCCATGCTCTCGGTCGAAGGATCCGCCTTGCTGCTGCGGCAGTCCTGCACCTGGGCGCGGATCATCTCATGGATGGAAAAAATGTTGTCCGTATCCGTCGGGCGAATGATGGCAAGCGCCTCGGCGCCGTTGTCCGCAAACTGCTTTTTGACCACGAACGCGGCGCTTGCGCCGATGCGCTCATAGGTGTTTTTGTTGGCGATAAAGCGGTTCATCTTCGGCCGCAGCGTGACCGTTTTCATCATGGCGGTCACGATCAGATGAAACATCGTGAACGGGAAATCGGTCTGATCGGCATTCTTCTCTGCCAGCCAGGCCTCCAGCGCGGTGGTGTCGATGCGCTCAGATATGAACGCCTCGTTGTCGCACCGGTTGGGATAGATCAGCGGCACGATAAAATGCATGGAATCAAGATCCCTCAGCAGGACGCCGTCCTTACGGTCGCCCATGCGCCGTTTCTGTTTCTCCATTTCTTTGTTTCCCCTTCCGTAGAATCTTTTGTTCAATCGCTCTCCTCGGACAGGCGTCGAATGATCCGGATCAGCTCGGCCGCGTCCTTCTCCCCAAGCTTGGAAAACGTGCGCACAAGCCGCTCCTCGCTTTCCCGCTCAATGTCGTCGGCCAGGCGATTGCCTTTTGCGGTCAGATACGCGCGCACGCAGCGCGCGTCGTTCGGGTCGGCGCGCCGCTCGATATACCCCTTTTTCTCGAGCTTGCCCAAAAGGTTGGCCGTGCGGCCGCTCGTCAGATGCAGCGTGCGGCTCAGCCCGCTGGGCGACTGGCCGTCGCCGCGCTTCAAGCGGGACAGCAGCGCCGCCTCGCCCTCCGTCAGCCGGTTGAAGGTCTGGACGAGGGGCAAAAGCGGCTGCTTGCCCAGGCGGGCGATCGCCGAGATGCATTCGCTCGCAAGCTCACGGTAGGTCACCGCTTTCCCCCTCCGTTCCGTAAAAATTTATCTTCCCCTGAAAGATATTTTACACGCAGCATGCATCCCTGTCAACCGGCAAATACATCCAAACCGCCGCATTTCGCCCGCTGTATCCCACCGGCCGGGGGCATTTTGCATGCCGCCGTGCGCCTTGCGCGCAGGGGGCGGTTGTGATACAATTCTGCTCATGATGAAGTTTTCGCCGCTGTGCAGCGGCTCCTCCGGGAATGCAACCTATATCGAAGCGGATCAGGTGCATCTGCTTGTTGACGCCGGGCTGACATGCAAGCGGATCTGCGAGCTGATGGCCGAGATCGGCGCGTCGCCCGAAACCTTGAACGGCATCCTCATTACGCATGAGCATATCGACCATATCCGCGGCGTGGCGGTGCTGTCCAAGCGGTACGACATCCCGGTTTATGCCAACGCCGACTGTTGGAACGCCATGCGCACGCAGCTGTTCGGCGTGCTGCCAAAGAACATGCGCGTGTTTGAAAGCGACCGCGATTTTTACCTTGACGGCGTGCGCATCCTGCCGTTCTCGACGCCGCACGACGCGGCGCACCCGGTGGGCTATACCGTCACCGCCGGCAAGGCCAAATGCGCCGTCTGCACGGACATCGGGCGCATGGACGCGCGCATGCTGTCCATCCTGGCGGGGTCGGACATCGTGCTGCTGGAGGCCAACCACGATGTGGACATGCTGATGGCGGGCTCCTATCCCTATCCGCTCAAAAAGCGCATCCTGTCCGGTCACGGACACCTGTGCAACGAGGATTGCGCCGACGCGCTGGTGCAGCTGTATGCGTCCGGCGTCAAAAACGTCGTCCTCGGCCATCTGTCCAGAGAGAACAACGAGCCCGACCTTGCTTACGCGACGGTGCGCTGCATCCTGACCGAAGCGGGGCTTTGGGACGACGTGCGCGTCGCCGTCGCCGAGCGCGACCGGCCGACGGGCATCTTTGAGATCGCATGAACATCCGGGTTCTGTGCGTAGGCAAGCTGAAGGAACGATATTTTGTGGAGGCATGCGCCGAGTATGAAAAGCGCCTGTCGCGCTACCACACGCTCTTTGTGACGGAGGTCGCCGATGAACGGGCGCCGGAGACGCTCTCCGCCGCGGAGGAAGCCCGCGTCATGGAACGTGAGGGTGAGCGCCTGCTCCGCCTGATCGGCCCGAAGGACTATGTTGTCGCGCTGACGCCCGGCGGTACGGAGCAAACCAGCCCCGCCTTTGCCGCGCATCTTTCCGCGCTGGCGGACGGTGGCACGCGCGATGTGTCGTTTCTCATCGGCGGGTCGCTTGGGCTGTCGCGGGCGGTGCTGACGCGTGCCAATGAGACGCTGTCCTTCGGAAAAATGACGCTGCCGCATCGGATTGCGCGGCTTGTGCTTCTGGAGCAGCTATATCGCGCGGCCAGGATCAGCGCCGGCGAGCCGTATCACAAGTAGCGGCTTTGCTCCTGCGCGCGTTCACCGCTTATGCGCCATATTCGCCCGATATACGGGCTTTTTTCATAAACTTTCATCCCTCGCGCCGGTTGCCACGGCGTGGGGGCTTTGCTATAATGGTACCATGAAATGCCGAAACCGGGGAGCGCTTTACTGCGTTCTCATTCTGTTTGTTTCCTTCGCCGGATGCGGAGCGCCCGGCGCCCAGTCCGCGCCGACGGGCACATCCGCCGTGCCAACCGCAGCCGCCGTAACCGTCACGCTGACCGCCGCGCCCGAGGGGCAGAGCGCGCAGCAGGCAGCCGATCCCACGCAGCCGCTGTCCGGCCTTGTCATCGGCATCGACCCCGGGCATCAGGCCCGCAAGAACACCGAGCAGGAGCCCATCGCCCCCAACGCGGAGGAAACCAAGAACAAGGTCTCCGCGGGCGCTACGGGCACGCTGACCGGCACAAAGGAATATCAAATCAATCTGGAGGTAGCCATTCGTCTGCAAACGCTGCTGACGGACGCGGGCGCGACGGTCGTCATGACAAGAACCGGCAACGACGTCGATATCTCCAACGCCGAGCGCGCGGGGATCATGAACGCGCACGCGGTGGATCTGGCCGTCCGGCTGCACTGCAACGGCAGCGACAACGCGGAGAGCCGCGGCGCATATCTGCTGATTCCCGGCGAGGGCTGCACCGACTGGTATGATCAAAACCTTCGCGCGGCGGAGGCCGTGTTAAGCTGCTACTGCGCCAAAACGGGGCTTCCGGCAACCGATGCGCGCGTGGTGTCGCGCGACGATCAAACCGGCTTCAACTGGTGCACGCGCCCCGTCATCACCATCGAAATGGGGTATCTGACCAACGCGGACGACGAGGCGTATCTGGCTTCCGAGGCACATTGGGCCGTGATGGCCGGCGGACTGTACGACGGCATATTGGCATATTTCCGAGACAAGTAACCATATAGACAGGAGGACGTAGGATGCATTCTCCCATTCATGTCACTTCCGAGGTGGGCGCGCTCAAGCAGGTTCTGCTGCACCGACCCGGCCGTGAGCTTGAAAACCTGGTTCCCGCATATCTGGAGCGCCAGCTTTTTGACGACATCCCCTATCTCAAGCAGGCCGCAGAGGAGCACGACGCCTTTGCATCGCAGCTTCGCGCCTGCGGCGCCGAGGTGCTGTATCTCGAGGATCTTGTCTGCGAGGCGGTGGACGCCGCCGGCGTACGCGAACAGTTTGTGGACGAGTTTTTGGCCGATACGCTCGTGCGCGCGCCGCAAACGGTCGCCGCGCTCCGCGAATATCTGCTGGCGCTGCCGACCGCGGAGATGATCGATTCCATGGCCAGCGGCATCCGCAAGCAAAGCATTCTGAACGGCTCGCGCGCGCATCTGCATGATTTTGTGGACGACGCCTATCCCTTCTATGCCGATCCCATGCCGAACCTGTATTTCTCGCGCGACGCGTTCGCCTGTGTGTCGGGCGGCGTCGTTCTGATGCGCATGGCCAGCATCATCCGCAGCCGCGAGACGCTGTTCGGCGATTTTATCTTCCGCTATCATCCCACCTACAAGAACGTGGCGCGCTTCTACACGCCGCAGGACGAGCCCAGCATCGAGGGCGGCGACGTGCATATGCTGTCAAAGGATACCGTGGCCATCGGCCTGTCCCAGCGCACCACGCCGAACGCCGCCGAAACCGTCGCGCGGCGGCTCATGTGCGAGGAAACCGGCATTCGCCGCGTAATCGCCGTGGATATCCCGAAGATCCGCGCGTTTATGCATCTTGACACGATCATGACCATGGCCGACCGTGACACGTTTGTCGTGCATCCGCACGCGGCCAGCGAAATGCACTTCTATGTCATGACGGTGGACGGCTACAAGCTCAACATCCGCGAGGACGCGCGCCCCATGCAGGACGTCATGCGCGACGCGCTCGGCGTGGATAGGGTGCGCCTGATCGAGTGCGGCGGCGGCAGCGCCATCGACGCCGCCAGGGAGCAATGGAACGACGGCGCCAACACGCTGTGCGTGCGGCCGGGCGCGGTCATCACCTATTCGCGCAACTATGTCACCAACCGCATCCTGCGGGACGCGGGCATCGAGGTGTACGAGATCCCCTCCGCCGAGCTGTCGCGCGGGCGGGGCGGCCCCCGGTGCATGTCCATGCCGTTCTGGCGCGACGACTGACCCCCCCCATAGATTTGTCACACGGCAGGCGGACGGCACGGACGGCGGACAGCGCGCGCCTGCGGGCAAATATACCGTCAAATGATCGAAAATTGAGGAAGGAGTATCCCAGCCATGTTTCAAGGCAGACATCTGTTGACCCTGTTGGACTACACCCCGGAGGAGATTGGCCGCCTGCTGGACTTTTCGCATCAGCTTAAGGCCGAGAAGAAGGCGCGCGTATTCCCCCATCGCATGGCGGACAAGAACGTTGTGCTGCTGTTTGAGAAAACGTCCACGCGCACACGCTGTGCGTTTGAGGTGGCCGCGCTGGACGAGGGCGCACACGTCACGTTTCTGTCAAACAGCCAGATGGGCAAGAAGGAATCTCTCGAGGACACGGCGAAGGTGCTCGGCCGCTTCTACGACGGCATCGAGTTCCGCGGGTTTGAGCAAAAAACCGTCGAGCTTTTGGCCAAATATGCAGGCGTACCGGTCTGGAACGGACTGACCGACCTGTATCATCCCACGCAGGTGCTGGCCGACCTGATGACCGTGCAGGAGCATGTCAAAAAGCCGCTGTCCGCGGTCAAATTCTGCTATATCGGCGACGCGCGGAACAACATGGGCAATTCGCTGATGATCGGCTGCGCCAAGATGGGCATGCACTTTGTGGCCATCGCGCCCAAATCGCTCTTCCCGAACCCCGAGCTGGTCGAGAGCATGCGTGAGCTGTGCAAGACGACCGGCGGCTCGGTCACGCTTTCCGACAGCATGGACGACGTAGCCGGCGCGGACGTGCTGTACACGGACGTCTGGGTTTCGATGGGTGAGGAGGCGCAGTTTGCCGAGCGTATCCGTCTGCTGTCCCCGTACCGCGTGACGATGGACGCCGTCAGAAAGACCGGCAACCCGGACGTGCTGTTTTTGCATTGCCTGCCGTCGTTCCATGATCTTGAGACCGCCGTCGGCAAAGATATCTACGACAAATACGGCATCACCGAGATGGAGGTCACGGACGAGGTGTTCCGCTCCCGCCACAGCGTCGTCTTTGACGAGGCCGAGAACCGCATGCACACCATCAAGGCCGTCATGGTCGCTACCACAACCGACGTGCTCGATTAACGCCGCGCGCCCGTCCGCAACGGATCTTTTTTCGCAAGGACAGCGCTGCTTTGACGGGCGTCCCGAATGGGTTTGGGAACGCGCGTTCGATCCTGATTTTTGCCACGATGCGCGGGTATGACTGCCCGCGCATTGTTGCGTCGCGGCCGGGGCGTCAAAGGCGTGGCAGAGCTTTGCCGCCGCGGATATGAAAAAACTGTTAAATTCAATATATAGTGCAAAAATTGATTGTAAAGCACTAGATATGGTGTTAGAATAGCTACGCAATCAACAGACAGTGAGGAAGGGAAACGGGAATATGGCCATATCGGAGATTTCGTCAAACGCACAGAAGGTACTGGAAAAACGCTATCTTGCCAAGGATGCGAGCGGGCTTGCGACGGAGGACATTGCGGGGATGTTCCGCCGCGTGGCGCATGCGATCGCCGCGGCGGACGCGGCCTACGGCGATGCGGAGCCGGCGCGCACGGAGGACTGCTTTTATCAAATGATGACGGATCTGCGGTTTTTGCCGAACTCCCCGACGCTGATGAACGCAGGACGGCCGCTGGGCCAGCTCTCGGCCTGCTTTGTGCTGCCGGTGCCGGACAGCATGGAGGCAATCTTCGAGGCGGTCAAGGATGCGGCGCTGATCCACAAGTCCGGCGGCGGCACGGGCTTTTCGTTCTCACGGCTGCGCCAGCAGGGCGCGACGGTGCGCTCCACCGGCGGCGTGGCGAGCGGACCGGTCAGCTTCATGCGCGTGTTCAACACCGCGACTGAGGCCGTCAAGCAGGGCGGCACGCGCCGGGGTGCCAATATGGGCATTTTACGGATCGACCATCCGGACATCATGCAGTTTATCGCCTGTAAGCAGGACACCCAGGCCATCAATAATTTTAATATCTCCGTCGGCATCACCGAGGCCTTTATGCAGGCCGTTGAAAAGGGGGAAACCTATGCCCTGATCGATCCGAAATCGCATGAGGAGGTCGGCCGTCTGAACGCGGCGGAGGTGTTTGACACCATCGTAAGCGCCGCATGGCAGACCGGCGAGCCGGGCATCGTCTTCCTTGACCGTATCAACCGCGACAACGTGATCCCTTCCTGCGGCGAGATCGAAAGCACCAACCCCTGTGGGGAGCAGCCGCTTTTGCCGTATGAAAGCTGCAATCTGGGCTCGATCAACCTGGTCAAAATGCTGAAGGAAACCGACGCCGGCTGGGAAGTGGACTGGAAATTGCTGGCGCGCACGGTCGTGGACGCGGTGCATTTTCTCGACAACGTGATCGACGTCAACGTCTATCCGCTGCAAAAAATCAGCGAGGTCACGCGCGCCTCGCGAAAAATCGGCCTTGGCGTGATGGGCTTTGCGGACATGCTGCTTCTTGTCGGCATCCCCTACGATTCGGACGAGGGCGTCGCCTTTGCCGAGGAGCTGATGGCCTATATCCAGACCACCGCCATCCGCGCAAGCGAAGCGCTTGCCGCGACGCGCGGCGCGTTTCCGCTGTTTGCCGTGAGCACGCTGGCGGACGGCCCCGCCCGCCGCAACGCGACGGTCACCACCATCGCGCCGACGGGCACGCTGTCGATCATTGCGGGCTGCTCCTCCGGGGTCGAGCCGGTGTTCGCCTATGCCTACATCCGCAACATCATGGACGGTACCGAGATGATCGAGGTCAACCAGGTGCTTTCCGCCAAGCTGGCGCAAACAGGGCTTGCCAGCGACGAGCTGTGGAAAAAGATCGCGGCCGAGGGCACCGTTGCCCACTGTGACGGGCTGCCCGCGTCGATGCGGCGTGTGTTTGTCTGCGCGCATGACATCACGCCGGTCTATCATACGCGCATGCAGGCCGCTTTTCAGCGGCATCTCGACAACGCGGTGTCCAAAACGGTCAATTTTCCGCGTACCGCCACCGTTGCGGATGTCCGTGAGGTGTATCTGCTGGCCTACCGCGAGGGCTGCAAGGGCGTAACCATCTACCGCGACGGCAGCCGCGACAGCCAGGTTCTGAACATCGGCGGCGTCAACGCGGACAAGGCGCAGGCCGAAGCCCCCGTCGCCTACGGGCATATTGAGCCGCGTCCCCGACCCGCCATGACACGCGGCATCACCGAGCGGATGCGCATCGGCTGTGGCTCGCTGTATGTGACGGTCAACTATGACGACAGCGGCATCTGCGAGGTCTTTACCAGCACCGGCAAGGCCGGCGGCTGTCCCAGCCAAAGCGAGGCGACGGCGCGTCTGGTCTCCATCGCTCTGCGCAGCGGGATCTCCGTGCGTGAGGTGATCGATCAGCTCCGCGGCATCCGCTGCCCCTCCACGATCCGGCAGACCGGCATGCAGTGCACCTCCTGCCCGGACGCCATTGCGCGCGTGCTGACAAAGGTTTCCGCATTTCTCAACGACGGCGGCAGCACGGCGGATATGCCCGCGTCCGAGCCGGTTCTGGGCGTACAGGCGGCAAAGACGCCCATCCCCGCAGGCCCCGCGCCCGCAGCCGAAAAGCCCGGCGCCGTCTGTCCCGAGTGCGGCGGCGTGCTCGAGCATGAGAGCGGCTGCGCCATCTGCCGCGGCTGTGGCTACTCCAAGTGCGGCTGAGCTGTCATTCATCATTTGTGTAATTGGCGAAACAACCATCCGCCGGCCAGCCCGGCGGATGGTTGTTCTATAAAAAACCCCGCGGCGATTCTCTGCTCGCCGCGGGTACGCAACGCCGCTGTCATTGGGGGGGAGTGATGGTTTGCGGCGTAACGGTTGCTCCCAGGGCAGCCGCTATATCAGCAGGGTGCCGTTCACATAGACATGATAGCCGTTTGTCACGATACGGGACGCATCTCCCGTAAATGAGGTCAGATAGCTGTTTGCGGTCAGCATCCATGTGGAAGTGCCATCCATCGTGACGGAAACCGTTCCGTCCGTGCCGTCCGGATTGATGCAGCCCGTAAAGACGCTGTTTTGTGCAAGAGAAAACGTAAGCTTTGAGATCTCGTCCACATACACGATGCCGGACAGGGTCTGATTGTTTGCGTCCAGGGTGCAATCACCGCCGTTTGCGCCTGTCGTACCCCATCCGCGCGCACTGTCATTGCCTGCCACACGCAGCAGCACGTCATTGAACAGGTTCAGCGTAACGGCGGTCAGCGAGATCCGGCAGGAGGTATTTGTCACATAGAACAAGTCGCCGCTGTGCGTGGTCAGGGTGCCGCCCGTGACCGTAAGCACGCTGATCCCCTCCTCCGCGTCGCCGGACATACTCTGATACAGCATGATACCGTGGATATTCTCGTTGTTATCATCCGCATAAGTGCCGCTCATGCGGCCGGACACCGTGCAGTCGGTCAGCGTGATGCTGTTCTTTCCCTCTATGACCAGCGCCTCGGAGTTGGTTGCGGTGAACGTTGCACCGTTTACGGTGATATCTGCCGTGGAGTAGACCGCGGGCGAGCCGGTGCCGTTTGTGGTATAGGTACCGCCCGTCGCCGTCAGCGTACCGCCGCCTCGGTCGGAACGGAGAGCCGCCGACGACGCTCCGTTTGTCACTATGGTAAGGTTTGTGGCATCAATCGTGCCGCCGCCGGTCACATCCACACCGCCGGAATTGTTCTTCGCGGTCATGATCTCGGTATCCGACACGTTGATCGTGGCGCCATAGGCAAACAGGCCGTTGGCGCCGGAGGCGTTGGTGGAGATTACGGCGTCCGTGACCGTCAGCGTGCTGCCGTTTTCCGCCAAGACGGCTGCGTTATCGCCGTAAAAATCGCTGTTCTCGGTATTGGATGTATCGCCTTCCTTATCCACCGTCACGCCGCTGAGCGCAGCGATGCCCGAGGAAAGCCGCAACGCGTTCTCATCCGCTTCGGAGGAGGCATAACTGCCGCCAATTATGCTGTCGCCGTCCGAAAGCATCACGGCCGCGCTGCCATTGTCGCCGGTCGAGGAGCCCATGCCGCCCATGGGCGCGTTGCCCTGCGGGGGCATATTGTCTCGTCCGCCCACGCTCGCCGTTATAGTCACTGCCCGTACTGCACCGGTATCCAAAAAATCAATGGTAATCAACGCGCCTTCGGCAAGAGCCGATGCGTCGCTGTCCGTCGTCTGACCGAACGTACTGACGGCAATCTGCCAGTTGTCACCCACCGTCAGCGTGATGATCTCCCCGTTTGCAGTAAATTCGCCCATTCCGCCAGCAGGCGCATCGCCATCCGGCATAGCGGGCATGAAGCCGTCGCCGTTTGCGTCATCCGGCATATCTGGCGCTTCGCCGCCTGTGGGCGCTGTCCCATCCGGCATGGCGGGCATGAAGCCGTCGCCGTCCATATCCTGCATGCGCGAATCGAACGTGCCAAGCGCCACGGTTATCACACCGTCGTCCACCGCATCGATGCGACCCTGCACAGACTTGCCGGCATAGGCGGACAGATCCTCCGTTTCAACGGCGTTTTCGGATGCTGACCGTTCTTTGCACCCGGCAAAACATAACAGTAACACGGCAAGCATAGCCGCAATCAAACTTTTTTTCATATTGATATCCCACCTTCTTTCTGTCGTCTGACATGAGTATAGGACGCAATTCTGAAAGCGGTCTGAAAAAAGCGGGGGCTCCCGCCCCCACTTTTGTGAAACATCTGTGTCAGCGCGGTTGCTGCTCCATCATTTGGACACGGAGCAGGGCCGCCTGTGTCTTGCCGTCCGGAATGCGCCCGTCCAGCACCATCTGCACCGCCTCCGCAAGCGGCAGGCGCACCACGTCCAGAAACTCGTCGTCGTCCGGCGCCTGTTCGCCGCTGGTCAGCCCGCGCGCCAGATACAGGTGGATGACCTCGTCCAGATACGCCACGGACGGATAGAACGACCCCAGATACCGGTATTCCCGCGCGGAGGCGCCCGTTTCCTCCCGCAGCTCGCGCACAGCGCACGCGGCATGCGCTTCGCCCGGGTCCAGCTTGCCCGCCGGGGCTTCGAGCAGCACACGCCCGAAGGGATAGCGGTACTGCCTGACCAGCAGCACGTCTCCGTCATCCGTCACCGGCACGATGCACACCGCGCCCGGATGGCGGATGACCTCGCGCACGGTCTCATGCCCGTTCTCCAGCAGGACGGTGTCGCGGAACAGATGGACGATCCGCCCGCTGTACACCTCCGTGCCGGTCAGCTTTGTTTCCACATGCTCGCTCATACGCGCCGTCCTCCGATCGTATCTGTTTGCCCACTATTGTACCCCGAAATGCGCCCACGCACAACGGGAACGCCTGAAAAAAGGCGTGTTTTCCCCGGGGCCGGGGCGCGCGTCAGCTCTCGCGGATGGCCTCCAGCGCGGAGATGCGCACGGCCTTTGCGGCCGGATAATAGCCGGAGCCCAGGCCGATCAGGATCGAGAAAACAATCGCAAACGCGATCAGCCACGGCGGAATGATTGATATGCGGCTGCCGCCATCGCCCACCATGCCCATGGCATCCGATATGGCCGAGCCGGGCGCGCGCAGAGCAACGGTGTTCATCACCGCAGACAGCAGCAGGCTCAGCACCGACCCCGCAATCCCGCCGATCAGGCCGATGCCGCCCGCCTCCATCAGAAACATGGCACGGATGTCGCGCACAAAGCAGCCGAGCGATTTCATAACGCCGATCTCGCGCGTGCGTTCGGAGATGGACATGATCATGGTGTTTGTGATGCCGAGCGCGGCCACAAACAGCGAGATGGCGCCCAACCCGCCCAGCAGCAGCTGCTTCTGCCTTGCTTCCGCCTCCATGGGCTTGCGAATGCTCTCCATGGAATAGGTCTGAAATCCCAGCTTGCGGATGCTCCGTTCCGTCTCCGCAACCCTGCCAATGTCCTCCGTCTTGACAAGAACGCCGGTATAATCCGATGATTTGGACGGCTGAACGCCCGCCTCACGGCGCACCTTGTCCAGCAGTTGCTGGTAAAGTGCGGTGTCAAGGATCATGCCCTGCGAGGTTTCCTCGCCCTTGGAATAATTCTCCTTCATACGCCCGCTGATCTTGAGCGGCACGGTGACCGACGCGGTTCTGTCGCCGTTGGTCGCCGTCAGCACCAGCGTGATATCCGTCGTCATCGGGTCAAAATAGGCCTTGGGCGGCTCGCCCACCGTCCCGTCATCCCGGTACATGCTGTAATAGTTCACCATGTTATATCCCTCCGGGCGCTTGGTGTCGGCAAAGCCGTATGCAAAATACTGCCCGATCAGGGCGGACTTGCCGCCGCTGTCCGTCTCGCTTCCCTCCACCAGGGAAAAGCCCATCTGCGCAAGCACGGTCCTGTCCATTCCGGTGACGGTGGCATAGCTTGCCACATACCGTCTGTCCTTGCCCGCATACAGCGCCACGCTTACGTCGCCCGCCGTCAGCCGCGGCGTAACCGCGCTCACCCCTGGCATGCGGCGCATCGCGTCCACGGCGGCCGCGTCAAGCTTTTTGCCGGCTTTTCCGCCGGACGCCGGATAGACCGTGATGATGGTCAGATCGCCCATCTGCTCCAGCATGGCACGCTGGGATTCGCGCATGCCGATGCCGATGGAGATCATGATGACGATCGAGCAGCAGCCGATCAGCACGCCAAGCGCCGTCAGCAGCGTGCGCGACTTGCGGCGGCGCAGGTTCAAAAGGCACAGGCGGAACAGATCACGTGTTCTCATGGCCGCCTCCGCCTGCCCGGTCGTCATCCTCCCAGCGGAACTCGGTCTCCTGCCGGCTGCCGCGGCGTTTCTTGACCGCGCGGACAATAAGCGTGGCTACAACGCCCGCCGTCAGAAGCGACGCCGCAATCAGGATCAGCATGGGCAGCCAGGCGGGCTTGCCCGCTTCCTCCTCCGGCATCATTCCGTCGTCGATCGGCTCCTCTACGGGCGCCTCCGCGACCGTTAGCGTGAGCGGGAACGTCTTGGTCTTTTGCTCGCCGGTTGACGTTTCATAATTGACCGTGACGGACGCGGACACCTCGCCCGCGTCATAGGGCGTCAGAATAAAATCGAACGTGCCCGTCTTGCCCGGCTCCAGATTGCCCACGTTCTGCACGCGGGACAGCGCGGCGATATCCCCCTCCAGCGTGGCCGAGACGTTCATCACGTCGCTTCTGCCCTTGTTGTAATAGGGGAAGGCCACGGTGACCTCCTCCCCGGCGTTGACGGATGGGGGCAGAACGGGCGCCGTCACCTCAAAGCGATCCGGCTGATAGATGGGCACGGACAGCTTCTGTGTGAGCGTAACCTGCGTGCGCTTACGATGATCGACATATTCATATTTGAACGTCACGGTGATTTCCTGCACGCTGTTCTTGGCGGTGGCCAGCACCATCATGGGAATGCGTTCCTTGATCTTCTGCTGCTTATCCATAGCGGCATAATAGAAGGTGTTGGTGCTGCCGTTCATGGCAAGCCCCTCAGCGGGCTCAAGCATCATGGTCAAATTCTCGATGTTCAGCTTGTCGCTGGTGTTAAAAAACTCCATCTCAAGCGTAAACCCGCTGCCGACGGGGATCTGCATGCTGTCGCCGTAGCGATAGCCGGACACGATGACGTTCGGCACAGGACTGTCTACCGGCACAGAGCCGCCGCCGCCACCGCCGGTCGGGGTCACCTTTGCCTGAATCGGTATCTTTTCGGATACGGTCGCCGAAGCCGCGCCGTCGTTGCCGTCATAGCGGAACCGAACGCCGACGTCCAGATACTGCGCTTGGGACGTGATCGCCGACAGCGCCTTGACATGCAGGGTGAGCGTGCCCGCCTTCTGCGCCGGGATCTCGTCCAGCGGGAAAGAGGAAGAGCCCTCCTCCAGCATCAGCCCCTCGGACGGCGTCACGGAAACCAGTACGTCGCGGATCGCCGCTGTGGCGGAAAGATTCTTGATCGTCAGCGTCAGCGCAACGCTTTCGCCCCCCGCAATCGGTCCCTTCAGCTCGCTGCGGGTGATCTGAAGCCGCGGCTCCGGCGTGTCGGGCACGATGGGCGGCGTGGGTGGCTCCTCCACGCATTCGGCGATGCTGCACGCAAGCTTGGCGGGCGCAAGCTCCGCAAACGGTTGATAGGCAAGCGTAAATTTCAGCGCACTGCCTTTGCCCTGATAGACGCAGTTTTCAAACGTCAGCAGCAGCTTCAGCGGTTCCGCCGCCATCGACTGAACCTCAATCCGGGGCGCCGCGCCCGCAAAGCTGCCCGACGCGCCCGAAATAACAAGCGCCGTATAGTTTGGCACGGTGTCCAAAATACCCGGGATCTGCGCGGTCATAACGTCCTTGTCCTCGACGGTGACGGCGACGCTTACCGCGTCGCCTTTGCTGATCCGGGTAACCGGCAGGCCGGACGCCGTGACCGTATAGCCGGTGACCTTCGGCGTGCTGACGACGGCGGGCACGGGCGGGTTCTCCCCCTCTGCGTGCGCGGCGGGGATCAGGGCGCAAAGGCACAGAAGCGCCGCAAGCGTGCAAACCCACCTGTTAATGGTTCGTTTCATCATGGTTTTCCTCCCGTTGTTCATTTATCGTATCACTCACAATCACGCCGTCCAGCAGCTTCACAATCCGGTCCGCATAGGCCGCGGTGTCCGGATCGTGCGAAACCAAGATGATGGTCTGCCGATACCGATGCGCAAAGCCGCGGATCATTTCCATCACCTCGACGGTCGTTTTGGAGTCCAGATTGCCGGTTGGCTCGTCGGCAAAGACCACGGCGGGTCTTGTCACGAACGCGCGTGCGATGCCGACGCGCTGCTGCTGGCCGCCGGACATCTGATAGGGATAATGGCGCAGCCTGTTTTCCAGACCGACCTTGACCAGCATGTCCCGCGCGGCCTTTTCCCGCATGCGCTGCTCCATCCCGCGGAACATCAGCGGCATGGCCACGTTTTCCAGCGCGGTGAGATTCGGCAACAGATTATAGGACTGAAACACAAACCCAAGATGCCGTTGGCGAAACGCGGCGAGCGCGTCCTCCGACAGCCGGGACACGGGCACGCCGCCGATGATGACGTCGCCCATTGTGGGCTTTTCCATGCCGGCAAGCTGGTTGAGCAGCGTGCTTTTGCCCGAGCCGGACGTGCCGTAAATACAAAGGATCTGCCCCTCGGGGATGGTCAGGCCGATGCGCCGAAGCGCGACCACCGTGTCCTCCCCGGAGCGGTATTCCTTTCTCAAATCGCGCACCTCAATCATCGTGCGCGCCTGCGCCTGCTCTCTTTCTCCGGACATACGGCGCCTCCTTCCCAAGCGATGCTCCCGATCGTATTGGATGATTCCTAAGAAAAGCGATACGGGTTCCTTAAGATTCATGAATCTTGCCGAAAAACGCTGGAATCCCCGGAAAAACACGCTATAATGTTTTTGCAGCCCGCAATGGACGGACAAAGCCCGCCCGGCAGGGTATGCCAGCAGGAGGCACGATATGGAACAACGGCAAAACATCATGATCGTCGATGACGATCCGGAAATCCGCGAGGTCGTGCGGCTGCTGCTCGTGGGCGAGGGCTACGGCGTGACCGAGGCGGCGGACGGCGCGGAGGCGCTTGCCGCGATGCGGGAGGACATCGATCTTGTCATCCTGGACGTTATGATGCCGCAGCTGTCCGGCCTGACGGTTTGCGAGCAGCTGCGCCGCAAATATGCCGTACCCATCCTTTTCTTAACCGCCAAATCGCAGGATTCGGACAAAACCGTCGGCTTCTCGGCCGGCGCGGACGATTATCTTGGCAAGCCCTTCTCATACAGCGAGCTGATATCGCGGGTCAAGGCGCTGCTTCGGCGCTACTGCGTCTATGGCGCAAAGACGGCGAAAACGGACGGCGGCGTGCTTTCGATCGGCGAGCTGGTCATCCGCCCGGCGGAGGGGCGCGTGACGGTTCTTGGCAGCGAGGTGCCTTTGACCGATATCGAATACCGCATTCTGCTGCTGCTTGCAAGCAACCGCAAGCGCATCTATTCCGTTCAGAATATATATGAAAACGTGTGGGACGAGCCGTATTTTTACTCATCCAACAACACCGTCATGGTTCACATCCGCAACCTGCGCAAAAAGCTTGCCGATCAGGGGCTGTCCGGTGAGCTGGTCAAAACCTGCTGGGGAAAGGGATACCGCATTGAATAAGCCGCTGATGATCAAAAGCCGGTTGGGGCTAAAGCTGCTGTTGGGCGTAGTGGGGGCGCTGCTGCTTTCGGGGGGGCTGCTGTTCGGCACCCGGGCGCTTCTCTATGCCATGATTGACAACGGCGTGGCGGATACCTCCGCCGCCGATGAGCGGGCGTTCGACCGGATTCAGGATTATGTCACCCAGCAAAAGCTGTCCGTTTCGGAGCTGGAAAAGCTCAACGCCTGGCGCGACGGCCACAAGGATGCGGTGCTGTTTTTCCTGTTCAGCAACGGACATCTGACGTATGATTCCACCATGCCGAACGGCGTTGTGGGCGACGGCACCGAGGACGAAGACTCGGGCTTTGACAGCCTGTCCTATTCGTTTACGCTTACCTTCACGGACGGCACGCTGCAGGCGGCCGTATACAGCATGGCGCCGTACCAGATCTACCGGTATGCGGATGCGCTGAGCTACATTCTGGGGTTCTGCCTGTTTGTGATTCTCGTACTGTATCTGATGCGCGGCAAGCTCCGCTACATTGCGCGGATGCGGGACGAGCTGCACATCCTGGAGGGCGGCGATCTGACCTATCGCATGACCGTGCGCGGCGGCGATGAGCTTGCCGAGCTGGCGCGCGGCATCGACGACATGCGCCTGTCCATTCTCGAAAGGCAGGAGGGCGAGACTACCGCACAGAAAGCCAATCGCGATCTGATCACCGCGATGTCGCACGATCTGAGGACGCCGCTGACCTCGCTAATGGGCTATCTGACCCTGCTTGAACAGGAGCGGTATGAAGACGAGGCGCAGTATCGCCATTTTCTCCTCAGCAGCCAGCAGAAGGCGCAGCGCATCAAGGAGCTGAGCGATAAGCTGTTTGAGTATTTTCTGGTCTACGCGCGCGATCCCGCCGACGCCCATTTGGAGGAGGTGGACGCGTGCCAGTTTTTCCAGCAACTGCTGGAGGAGCATGTGTTTGATCTCAAAAGCGTCGGCTTTTCGGTGGAAACCTGCTGTCCCGGTTTCTCCGCATCGATGCAGACGGAGACCGATACGCTCCTGCGCGTGTTTGAGAACCTGTTCGGCAACATTAAAAAATACGGCGACCCCGCCGTGCCCGTACGCATCTGCTGTACCGCGGGAGCGGGCATGCTCACCTTTACGATGGAGAACGGAATCCGCGCGGATCGCAGCCGCTGCATGGGCACGAGGATCGGTCTGGACACCTGCCGTTCGGTCATTGGCCGGCACGGCGGCACGTTCCGCGCATCGGACGGAAACGGCGCGTTTCTGGTCATGCTGACGCTGCCAATCGGCTCGCAAACGCCTTCAAAATCGGAATAAATGTAAAATCTCAAGAATAACTGCAACAAATCGCCCGTCCATTTGTTCATCATTCTTAAGAAACGTGTATACCGGTTCTTAGGATTAACATCCTATGCTATCGATATCCCCGGAAGGAAAGGAAGTGTCCTAAATGAAAAGGAACGCATGGATTTCACTCATTTTGGCAGCCGTACTGCTTGTACCGCTGATGCTGGCGGCCGCGCCCGCCTATGCGGAGGGGGATACGGAGCTGAAAGGCACCGTCAATACCACGACGCTGAACGTCAGAAAAGGCCCCGGCACCAAGCATGCCGTCATCGGCCAGCTCAACCGCGGCGCGGAGGTCATCATCCGCAACGCAACGGGCAACTGGCTCCAGATCGAAACCGCCGACAAGAAGGTGTCCGGCTATGTAAGCGGGCGCTATATCGTGCTGACCGCGGGCGCGGAGGCGATTGCCGTCACACGTGGCAGCGTCAACGTCCGCAGCGATGCGACGGCGTCGAGCACCAAGGTCGATACGCTGCTAAACGACAGCGCCATGGCCATCACCGGCGCGGCAAAGGGCTACTGGTACCCCATCCGGGTACTCAAAAGCGGCAAAACCGGCTATATCTCCGGCCGCTATATCCGCATTATCTGCAAGGTCTCTGCCGGGCTTTCCGCTCCGACGGTATCCGGCAACAGCCGCGCGGCTACGATCAGCGGCCGCAACGTCAATTTCCGCACCGGCCCCTCGGCCAAATTCAAGAGCTTGGGGCTGCTCAAATTCGGCACCGCCATGACCGTATATGAAGCCTCCGGCAACTGGTATCATGTCCAACTCGCAGACGGGCGGACAGGCTATGTCTTTGGGCGCTATGTGGCGTTCAGCGCCGCCACCGCCTCCCCCGCCACCTCATCCTCTCCCACCGCCACCGCCGGTGCGCGGCAGGAGGGCGTGCTGACGGGCGACCGCGTCAACCTGCGCACAGGCGCGTCCGCCAAGACGGCGTCGCAGGGCAAGCTGCGCCGCGGCACGGAGTTCTATGTTCTCGGAAAAACCGGCAACTGGTATCAGGTCGAGCTGAAATCCGGCGGCAAAACCGGCTATCTCTTCGCAAAATATGTGCGTCTGCTGCCGCTTGCCTCCGCGACGCCCAGCCCCACGGTAACCCCGACCGCGCCGGCCACGGCAACTCCGACGGCGCCACCTACGGCAACTCCGACCACGCCACCCACGGCAACCCCGTCGGCGTCCGCCAGTACGTCCCCGTCGGCGTCTGCCAGTACGTCCCCGTCAAGCTCCACCACGCCCTGACCTTCCCCCGGTTTCGGGCGATATGCGCCGTCTCCCTTAGACGGAAATCCCCCAAAAGCAACAATCCCGTGCAGCAGGATGCCGCACGGGATTGTTGCGCGTTTGCCCCCCGGATGGCGCCCTATGCGTCATGCATGCGGGCAGCACGAATCGGGCTTGATCGGAACAGGATGACGGGGCTCAGCCCGCGTATCCCTCAGTCGGCATGGCAGCAAACAAAATCCGAATCCACATAGTTGACGACGGTTCGGATCAGAAAATGCCGCGGGTTGCAGATCCCGTTGGTTTCGCCGCCCGATACGTCCAGCCCCTCCGGCAGGACGAACTTGACGCACTTGACCAGCACGTCGCGGCAGCCG
>CAYYUV010000002.1:0-109265 GCA_964474405.1 uncultured Oscillospiraceae bacterium | reverse complement strand
CAGCCCCTCCGGCAGGACGAACTTGACGCACTTGACCAGCACGTCGCGGCAGCCGGACGCATGGTGCGCAGGCACGGTAAAGTACTTGATGCCGCGCTGATGCTCCTTGCCCTTGCAGTCCTTCTCCGTCACAATGACCGCCAGGGCGACCCGCCGGTTGGGGCAGATCTTCCGCAGGCGGATATCGACAAACAGCATCCGCCCGAGGCCTTCCGGCATGGCGTCCCCCGCTTCGACGATCATTGAGTCGCGGCAGCCGCAGATCACGGCGTTCACCGGCGGCGGACAGAGCTCGGGGCATACGATATAGCCGCAGCCCGCGCCGCCCTCCGGCGCGCCCGGCGCAGCGTCCTCCTCCGCACCGTCGTGCGGACGTTTTTCGCGCGCCGTGCCGGGTTCCTCCGCCTTCGGCTCATGCGCGGGTTGGGGCGCAGGCGCGACGGGTTCCCTCACGGGTTCCGACTCGGCAATGATCCATTCCAGCGGTGCGCCGCCCATCTCATGGATGATGGCAGCCTCGGTCTCGGGCATGTTCCCTTCGGCGGCGGTGTCAAGGCCGTCAGCCTGCGTGAAGGCATCCAATTCAGTTCTATCCATTTATCTGTTCTTCCTTATCTGTCAGATTCGACCCCGTTTGGGGGTCTGTTATAGTATATGCAGCGCGGGCGACAAGGGTCACCCATTGTCAATCCGAGACAAAAGCAAGGCCGAGCGCCTCAAACGTTTGGGCGCCCGCCTTCCCGTCCGCCGTCAGACCGGCCTCTATTTGGAATGCGCGCACCGCCTGCTCCGTCCCCCTGCCGTACACGCCGTCCGCCGCGCCGGGCGCATGCCCGCGGACAAGGAGCGCCTGCTGCACCTTTTTTACGTCCTCACCGCGGTAAAAGGGCGTATGCAGCTTCAAAATACGGTTCTTCTCCTCCCCTGCCCGCGTGCGAAAATAGGGTGGCCGGCCGTAAACGTCCCAGCCCGCCACCTTGCCCCGGGCAACGCCCGTGCTCCGTCCGCGCGCCTCGATGACCGTCCCCTTTTCATCCGCGACATAGCCGATATGATAGACCACGCCCGTCCGTTTGTTGACACGAAACACAAAATCCCCGCTTCGTATCGACGCAGCGGGGATAAGGATGCATTGCTTCATAAAAAGGTTCGCAGTTGTGTCCCGATCCAGATACCCCTGCTGCATCAGATAGTACACAGCGAGGCCGGAACAGTCGAACGCCCTGAGGCGGTTTCCATATCCGCTTCGCACCTGCTTTTTCCAGTAAGCAACGGCACGGGCGGCGTTTCGCTTGGACGTTTCCTTTCTGCGGATCCAGCTTTCGGTTACAACCGGCGCCTTCTGCCCCTGTGCGCCCCAGACGTAGATGCTGTGATTTTGATACTGCTCCCACAGATAGGGCAAAAAGGTGTCCAGCATGTCGGCATTCTCCCCCGCTCCGCGCACCCGTACCCGGCTGTGCGCGCAATGTTACGAAACATAATATGCGGATGGCCGTTCATGCGTGCGGCGCGCGTGTGACGGCTATTTTGCCGCCCTGCGCCGCAGAGGGCTACAAGCTTGTTTACGCGTCCTCCAGCGTCACCGTCAGCAACACGGGATTGTGGTCGGAATAGGCAAAGCCCGCGTCGATGGTTTCAACGCTTGCAAGGATCACGTTGGGCGAAAGAATAAAGCCGTCGATGACGTAATACTGCGTATCGGGGTTCGCGGCGTCGTAGGGAAAGTTTAAGAGCCTGCATGTGGGCTTGGACGGATCGTAAGCAAGGGTATACCCCTCGGGCAGCCAACCGATCTCGATCTGACCGGGCTGCCACGTCTCGGGATCGATGACGGGATAGTTCTCCAGCGTGCCGGGGAACGAGGCGTTAAAATCCCCGCCGGCAATGACATAGTTGCCCTTTTGATACTCCTCCTCAATACGGCCAAGCAGCGCCTCCGCCTGCGCCTTTCGGCCTTCGCCGTCGTCGTACGCCTCCAGATGCAGGTTGATGATGACCAGCTCGCTTTCCGTGCCCTCGACGGGCAGATAGCTCACCAGCAGGCAGCGCTTGAGGTTTGCCACCCGCAGCGGCCATGAGAACGGACAGGGCAGCGCATCCCGCTCCGCCCGGAGAACGGACTGGCCTGTGAGCGTCACAAGCCCGCTGTCCACGGCGCCCAGCGGCGGCCACGGATAAGGCACGAACGCGCACTGATAATTGGCGGCAAACACGGAAACCATGTCCAACGCCTCGGGATAGATCCGGGTCTGCGCATGATAAAAGCTGCGCGTGGAATGGCGATCCACCTCCTGCAACAGCACCACGTCGGCGCCCGCGTCCCGGATCGCGTCCAGAATGCCCGCCTCGTTCTTCTCCACCGTCTGTTCGGATTCGGGATGCGTCTGCTTTCCGCCGTCCATGAAAAAGTCCGACTCCGCGCCAAGCCCCGCGTAGCCGGTGTTGAACGTCAGCACGCGCAGTGTCATGCCGGGCGCCTTCGGCGCATCGGCCCTGTCCGCATAGGTAAGATCCACCGCAAGCTGTTCCACCTCATCCGGCCGGTATTCCGTCAGGGAAAGATAACCGATGCCTGCCGCCAGCGCCAGCACAAGAACCAGCACGATGACAAGCAGACCTTTGAGCAGCTTCTTCCACATACGCATTGCCTCCTCTTTCTTTTCTCCTATGGCATCATTGTATCATGTTCTACCCAAAAAACCATCACACAATATGGCGGTGCGCGTTGCATTTTTGGCACATCGTATCGTATACTGTTATTATGGATAACAGAAAAAGGGCGTCATCCGCGCGCAAGGGCGGCGCGGCGGGCGGCGCGAACGTCAAACTGATTTACGTCCTGCTGGCCGTTCTCGCGGTGGTCGTCATCGCGGTGCTAATCGCCGAGGGGCCGCAGGGGCTTACGCGCATTCTGTCCACGCTGATCGAGCCGGAGCCCACCGCCGCGGCCGGCGATATGGACGGCGGCGCAGACAGCACGGCCGCTGCGACAGCCGAGGCCGCTTTGGACGGCGAGCTTGCATGCTATGTGCTTGACGTGGGGCAGGGCGACAGCATCCTGCTTGTTTCCCCCTCCGGCAAAACCATGCTCATAGACTGCTCGGAAAGCAAGTATTATGACACGATTGCGGCGGATCTTGACGCGCTTGCCATCGACAGGCTCGATATCGTGGTGGCCACGCATCCGCATGCCGATCACATCGGCGGCATGGCAAAGATCATCCGCGACTACGACATCGGCGCCTTTTATATGACCGATTTTGCGGCGACCACCGCCACCTACGAGCGCATGCTTGACGCGCTGGAGGCGAAGAACGTGCCGATCAACGTCACCACGACGGACACCGTCATCGCGTGGGACGACGCCTGCAGTGTGACCGTGCTATCGCCGGTCGCCGGGGAAAGCTATGACGACTGCAACACGTCCAGCATTGTGCTGCGCGTCTCCTACGGCAATACCGCCGTCATGCTCACAGGCGACGCCGAAAAGGAGACCGAGCAGATCATGCTTGCGCATTTTGACAGAAGCGCGTTTCGCGCCGACGTGCTGAAGCTCGGGCATCACGGCTCGTCCACCTCCACATCGGAAGCGTTTTTGCAGGCGGTGAACCCCGCGTTTGTCGTATGCTCGGTGGGCGACGGCAACGACTACGGACATCCACATCAGGAAACGCTGGCGCTGATGGAGCGGTTCGGCCTGACCATGTACCGCACCGATATGCGCGGCACCGTCAAAATCGTGCTTGACGGAACGAGTGCCAAGGTGGTAGACTAACGGCATATATTGAGCAATGCAGCGACGGGGAAAAGCCCCGTTCTCCCGACTGAGAGAGCTCCGGACGGTGGAAGCGGGGCGCGGGGAACGGCAAAGCGTGTTCGCCCCTGAGCAGCGCCGGGGAAACGGAGCGGGGCTCCGCGCGTAGTCGGCGACGGGTCGCCCGTTACAGCGGTTATGAGGCCGTCTTTCCTTCTAGTTGGAAAGCGGCGAATATGGGTGGTACCACGACGCGTTTCGTCCCTATTGCGGGGCGAAGCGTTTTTTTGATTTTGAAGGAGGAGATAAACAGATGTCGGATCAACTGCATCAGATCAAGCAGGACGTGCTGGAGCGGCTCGGCGCATGCGGAGATGAGGATCAGCTCTCCGTTTTGCAGCAGGAGGTGTTCGGAAAGAGCGGACGCCTCACTCAAATGCTTAAGGCGATGGGTCAGATGTCCAAGGACGAGCGCGCGGCCTTCGGCGCGGAGGTCAATGCCGTCAAGCAGGAGCTGACGGGCAAGCTCGCGGCAGCCCGCCAGGCGCTTGTGGAAAAGGCGCGGCAGGCGCGGTTTCTGCACGAGACGCTGGACGTAACGGAAGCCGGCGTATACCCGCTGCCGGCGGGCGCGCTGCATCCGATGACGCAGACCTATCGCACCATCCGCGACGCGCTCGTGGGCATGGGCTTTTCAATGTTCGACGGCCCGGAGATCGAGCTGGACGACAACAACTTTACGCTGTTGAACCTGCCGAAGGACCATCCCGCGCGCGATATGCAGGATACGTTTTATATCAACGACAGCGTTGTGCTGCGCACGCATACCTCGCCGCTTGAGGTGCGCGCGCTCAAGACCTTCCAGCCCCCGTTCCGTCTCGTGATGCCGGGGCGCGTGTTCCGCGTGGACGACGACGCGTCGCACTCGCCGGTGTTTATGCAGATGGAGGGCTTTGTGGTCGATCGCAACCTCAACATGGCAAACCTTAAGGGCACGCTCGACACGTTCATCCACGCGGTGTTCGGCGACGACGTCAAGACGCGGCTGCGGCCGTCGTATTTCCCGTTTACGGAGCCGTCTGCCGAGCTGGATATGAGCTGCTCGATGTGCGGCGGCAAGGGCTGCAAGGCCTGTAAGGGCACGGGCTGGATCGAGTTGCTGGGCTGCGGCATGACCAACCCGCACGAGCTCGAAAACTGCGGTCTGGATCCGAACGAATGGATGGCGTTTGCGTTCGGCCTCGGCGTGGATCGGGTCGCCTCGCTCAAGTATGCGATCAACGACATCCGCCACGAGTATGAGAACGACGCGCGGTTCCTCAAACAGTTCTAAGGAGGGCAAAAAGCGATGAAGCTGCCAAAGAAATGGCTTTGTGAATATGTTGATTTCAATGTAACAAACGAGGAGTTTGTCGAGCGCATGATGTGGCGCGGGTTTGAGCTTGCGTCCGTCGAGCCGCTGCTGCCCGGCGTCGAGGGCGTGATCACCGGGCGAATCGAGCAGATCACCCCGCATCCGAACGCCGACCGGCTCAAGGTCTGCCGGGTCAACCTCGGCTGCCGTGAGACACAGATCCTCACAAACGCCCAAAACGTCTTTGAGGGTGCGGTCGTGCCCTGCGCGGTGGTGGGCGCGGTCATCCGCGGCAACACGTTCGGCGTGGCGAATCTGCGCGGCGTGGACAGCTACGGCATGTTCTGCTCGGGCGAGGAGCTCGGCATCACCGACGCCGATTATCCCGGCGCGGAGGTGGACGGCATCCTGATTCTGGACGCGGACACGCCGCTTGGCGTCACGGCTGCCGAGGCGCTTGATATGGACGACGTGGTGTTTGATTTTGACCTCACGCCGAACCGGCCGGACTGCTGCAGCATCGTAGGCATGTGCAGAGAGGCGGCGGCGGCGCTCGGCCAGACCATGAAGGAGCCCGAGATCCCCCGCACGGCGGGAACGGGCGACGCCGGGCAATATGCCTCCGTCACGGTGGAAGATCCCGCGCTGTGCCCGCGCTATCTCGGACGGGTGCTGACGGACATCCGCATTGAGCCGTCGCCCCGCTGGATGCAGAAACGGCTGAGAAGCGTGGGGCTAAGGCCGATCAACAACATTGTGGATATCACCAACTATGTGCTGATCGAGTACGGCCATCCGATGCACGCGTTCGACCTAAGGTGCATCAAGGACGGGCATATCATCGTCCGCCGCGCGAAGGACGGCGAAATAGTGACCTCTCTGGATGATAAGCAGCACGAGATGGACGGCGACATGCTTGTGATCTCCGACCCCGAAAAGGGCGTGGGCATCGCGGGCGTGATGGGCGGACAAAACTCCGAAATCACCGCCGATACCCGGGCCGTGCTGTATGAATCGGCGGTGTTTATCGGCAGCAATATCCGCAGAACCTCGCGGAAGCTGCGCATGAACACCGACGCTGCCGCGCGCTTTATCAAGGGCGTGGAGCCGGTCAACGCGGCGCTTGCGTTGGACCGCGCGGTCGAGCTGACGGTAAAGCTGGGCGCAGGGCGGGTCGTGGGCGACACGATCGACGTCAACGCGGCGGAGCTTGCCAGCCGCACCGTTACGGTAGACGTCGCACACATCAACCGTATGCTGAACCTCGCCCTGTCCGCGGAGCGGATGGCCGAGCTGCTTGCGCCGATCCGTCTTGTATCAACGCCTGCGGACGGCGGCAAACGCCTCACGGTGCGCGTGCCGCATTACCGCACGGATATCGAGAGCGGCATCGAAGCGGACGCCGACATCGCCGAGGAGGTCGGCCGGCTGTACGGATATCAAAACATTCCGCCCGTGCTGATGCACGGCGATACGTTCCTGGGCCGCGTGGGCGACGCGTTTTGCGACGAGGATCGGCTCAAGGACGTGCTGACGGACGCCGGGTGTCTTGAGATGTACAATTTCAACTTCACCGGCCCCGCCCAGATCGACGCGCTGCGCCTGCCGGAGGGCGATGAAAGACGCAAGGCTGTGCGCATTGTCAACCCGTTCGGCGAGGATCAGAGCCGCATGCGCACCACGCTGTATATCGGCATGCTGCAATCCTGTCAGCGCAACCTCAACCGCAAGTCCGGCCACGGGCGCTTTATGGAGGTCGGCAACATCCATATCGACAACAACCCCGTCCTGCCCGAGGAGCGCAAGATGGTGGGGCTGCTGTTCTTTGGCGACGCGGAGACCTTCTTCACGCTCAAGGGCACGCTGGAATACCTGTTCCAGAAGCTGCGGATCCCGTCCGTGCGCTTCTCGGCGGGCGGCGGCACCTATTTCCAGCCGGGACGCTGCGCCCTGATCCATGCGGGCGACGTGCTGCTTGGCGAGATGGGGCAGGCGCATCCGGATGTGGCGGCCGCCTTCGGCATCGACCGGCCGGTATACCTGGCCGAGCTGTCGTTTGCCGCGCTTCGTGCGGTCAAGCTTGGCTGTCCGACGTTTCAGCCGCTGCCGCGCTTCCCGGTGGTCGAAAGGGATCTGGCCGTCGTCGTGGACGACGCCATCCCCGCCCAGCAGGTGGCGGATATCCTCAGAAGCACGCAGACGGGGCTGATCCTGTCCGACGTGACCCTGTTTGACGTATACCGCGGCACGGGCGTGCCGGACGGCAAAAAGAGCGTTGCCTTCACCTTCACGCTGCGCGCGGAGGATCATACCCTGACCGATGAGGAGATCCGAACCGCTTTCCACGCCGTGATCGAAAATCTGGCTCAGCACGGCGCGCCGCTGCGACAGTAGCGGGGGCGGCGGCGGGCAAAGCGCGGCAATGCCCGCGCGGACAGCGCCATGCGGCGCATGCGTTCGGACGGGGCGAACCCCTGGATGTCCGAACGTCGCAGAGTAAACGGAGAACCGGCGCGAAATACCGCCGGTTTTTTTGTATCCTACACGCTTTTTCCGCCGGGCGTGCAACGTTTTTGACAGTTTCTGGCTCTTGTTTATTGTCCGGATAAATATGGAACAGGGAGGTCGCGATGACAAACCCTACAAGCTATTTCAACGACGTCTACGACGCGACGTATGATGAGCTGCGGCGCTATGCCGTGATCAAGGCACGGCGCGTGCAGGACGTGGAGGATCTGCTGCAAAACACCTATGCGCGGTTCTATCAACACATCTGTCGGCACGGCAGCTCCGTGATCGAGAACGCACGCTCCTATCTTGTCACTGTGCTCCGCCGGGAGCTTGCCCATTATTACGCCGACGCCGCGCGCCGGCAGGAGACCTGTCTCGACGACGCCGCGGAGGCGCAATCGCCGGTTGTCACAAGCGATGGCTCCCGGCGCCTGGAGACGGACGAGATCTGGGCATGCGTCAGGCGGGAAAGCGAGCTGTCGCAGAAGATCTTTATCCTTTTCTACGGCTACGGGATGAAAACCGGGCAGATTGCCGAGGCGCTCGGGCAAAAGGACGTCACCGTCCGGAGCCGCCTTTCCCGCACGCGGGATAACATCCGCAGTCAACTGTATCAGGAGGAAGCATGAGCATGAATAATAGCAAGGTGAGCATTGATCTGGAAAGCCAGCTTTTCTTTGAAACCGTGGACACGCATCTTGCGCCGAAGGAGGCCGTGCGCCGCCGGGTTTTGGACGCCGCCGCGCCCGCCCGCCGCCCTGTCCGGCCAAAGCGGGGCGTGATCCTCATCGCGACGCTTATTGGAGCGCTGTTGCTTGCCACAAGCGCGGTTGCCGCGACGGTGTGGATCGTCAGAAACGGCTACACGCCGGAGCAATACATGATAGGACTCGGCTCCGAGACCACCCAGCCGCCGATCGCAGACGTGGAAAACGCCATCGCCGCCGCCGCGCCTGCGGACGCCGCCTACACCATTCGGCTGCTGCCCGAGCTTACGGACGCCGAAACCTACGCCAACTGGCGGGAAAAGATGGGACAGCCCGCCTTCAGTGAGGAGGACTGGGGCTGGCTGCGCGCGGTCGTGCCGTCCGTTGGCGAGGTTCTGCTTGACGGAACCCAGCTGCTGTTTAACACCGTCCTTACCACCGATCACGCCGCCAGCTTTGCCTATCAAAAGGCAAACGAGACCCAGCAGCTGGACGCGCTGACAGACGGTGAGATGTACTATACCGTGGAAGGCAGCGATCAAAAGCATCCGCTCGCCTGCACCATGACCGGTCTGAACCCGAACCTCGACACGGCAAACAGCGTGACCTGCCTTTCATCCGTGGAGGAGCTGCCGGAGGACTTTCCGACGGAGGGTCTTGTGACCTTCTATACCACCATCCGCGTGTATGACTGTCGGGTCGATCCCATGGCCAATATCGCGACAATCGCGCTGATCGATTTCAGCTTTACCGTCGACGCCGGCGCGGGCGCGGCGGCGCGGCAGGAAACGCATATGGATATCCCGCTGATGGGCAGCTATGTGCTCACCGTCCGCGACGGTCAGGCGCTGTACAACAAACGGGTGGACCTTGCGGGCGTCGTGCTTGATGCCCGGGTACAGTATCTCAGCACAGGCGTATATCTGACCCTGACAGTCAAGGAGACGCCGGACGACTGGTCGGAGGCGGAGAAAGCCGCGCTGCTCCAGCCAAATTTCGGCGTGGCGGACAAGGCCGGCCCCGGCTCATCCGTCGCCTATAACCTATTCGGCAAGAACGAGGAGGACGCCGAGCCCGGCTACCCCGGCACGATCCCCTTTGGCGAGCTGCCGGTGATCTTCCCCGTTTTCCCGTCCGACTACGATACGACGCGGATCGGCTTTTCCTTCTCCATCTGGTGCGCCGACACCTATCAGGGCGCCGCCTGCGGTGACGATTGGCGCGTGGAGGACTGGGACACAAACGCGCTTGCCTGCCGGCAGCAGCTTGTGTTTTCGGAAACCATCGATCTGCGTTAGCGCCGCGCCTGGAGGGACGGCCGTGTTGTGCGGCCGTCCTTTTTTTGTTGCCCGCTGCCTGTAAGCGGATAGGAATGATACCTGATATTTCCCTTTTGCCTTGTGCTTTTTGCCAAAATTGCCTATAATGTAGAAAAACAGCCCGGGCGCGGCGCGCCGGGTCAGGAAGGCGGCTCCTAGGCATGGACGATCTAACAGCGGTGCTCGACGGGCATCTTGCCTTTTGGAACGATTTGAAAGAGACCGAACGCGCCCGGCTTGTGGGCTCCGCGGTGCGGCGTCATGTCCCACGCGGCACGCTTTTGCACAGCGGCGCGGACGACTGCGTAGGGCTTTTGCTGGTGATTTGTGGACAGCTGCGCGTCTATATGCTGTCGGACGAGGGGCGCGAGCTGACGCTGTACCGGCTTTTTGAGCGGGATCTGTGCCTGTTCTCCGCCTCATGCATGATCAACAGCATCCAGTTTGACGTCATGGTCTCCGCCGAGGAGGATGCGGACATCGTGCAGATTCCCCCGGACGTATACCGGCGGCTGATGGACGGCTCGCTGGCGGTTGCCAACTACACAAACCAACTCATGGCAAGCCATTTTTCGGACGTGATGTGGCTGATCGATCAGATTCAGAACCGGCGCATGGACGCGCGCATCGCCCAGCTTCTGATGGAGGAACGCACGCTGCGGGGCGAGCCCCTGCTCTCGATCACGCACGAGCAGATCGCCAACCATCTGGGCAGCGCGCGCGAGGTCGTCACGCGCATACTGCGCTATTTTCAGTCGGAGGGGCTGGTTCGCCTGTCACGCGGCTGCATTGCGCTGTTGGACGAAAAACGGCTCGCGGCCATCGCGCAGGGCGAGACGCCCGTCGTGTGATAAAGTCACGGCAGGTTTTGTGCATTTTGGGTATACTACAACCAGAAAGTCACAGAGGAGGAACCGATTATGTCCGTCAACGTTATAGATCAGAATACCTTTGAAGCCACCGTTTTGCAGTCCGATAAACCCGTCCTGGTCGATTTTTGGGCGTCCTGGTGCGGCCCGTGCCGGATGCTTGCGCCCGTCGTGGAGCAGCTTTCGGAGGATCATCCCGAGGTCGTGTTCGGCAAGATCAACATCGACGAGCAGCCCGAGCTGGCCGCACGCTATCAGGTTGCGAGTATTCCGACGCTGATCCTGTTCAAGAACGGTAAGCCCGCCGCCACCTCGGTCGGCGTGCGTCCGAAGGCCGCGCTTGAAAAGCTGCTTTCCTAAGCCGCGTCCCGTCTTAGCGTGCGTTTGGCATGGCCGCGCATGCAAGCACCCAATCGCGGCGAGATGCCGTGTTTATGCAACAGGCGGGGTATGACCCCCGCTTTTTTTATGCGCTTTTTTGCTGCACGCGCTTTTTGACTTTTGTGTGATATACTGTTCTTATGACAGCGCCGCCCGCGGCGCGGAAAGCGAGACCGTGATGAAAAAGCCCTGCCGCACCCTATTGCTTGTGCTCTCCCTGTGCCTGCTGCCCGGCTGTCTGGGCTGCGGCAGCCGGGATACAGCCCCTGCCCCATCGCCCTCCCCCGCGCTCACTGCGGCAGAGCCCACTGCGGCGGAGCCGTCCACGCCCGCGCCCACGGTTCAGCCGCTGCTTTCGGAAGCGATTCCCGACGACAATTGCCGCAACTGGTACGAGATCTTTGTCTATTCGTTTGAGGACAGCAACGGGGACGGTATCGGCGACCTTGCCGGCGTCACCCGGCGGCTGCCCTATATCCGCGATCTGGGCTTTACGGGCATCTGGCTCATGCCGATCATGCCCTCCCCCTCCTACCACAAATATGACGTCACCGATTACTGTGCGATTGATCCCGCCTACGGCACGCTGGAGGATTTTTCCGCGCTGCTTGCCGCGGCGCACGCGCTGGGCATCCGGGTCATCGTGGATCTGCCCGTCAACCATACCTCGAGCGCGCATCCTTGGTTTACCGCGGCGCTCGCCGATCCCGACAGCCCGTACCGCGCATATTATAACTTTGCGGACGCCTATCAGAGCGGCTATGCCTCCCAAAACGGCCTCTACTATGAGGCACGCTTTGTAAGCTCCATGCCGGATCTCAATCTGGACAGCGAGGCGGTGCGCGCCGAGATTTGCGACATCCTCCGCTTCTGGCTGACGCTCGGCGTGGACGGCTTCCGCCTGGATGCGGTGACCAGCTATGACACCGCAAGCCAGAAAAATAGCATCGCATTCTGCACCTTTTTGAACGAGCAGGCCAAGGCCATTCGGCCGGACTGCTTTCTTGTCGGCGAGGCATGGAGCGATCTTTCCGTCATCGCCGCCTATTATGCGAGTGGGGTGGACAGCTTTTTCTGCTTCCCGCTGGCCACGGCCACGGGCTCGCTTGCGAAGATCCTGACCGACGCAAAGCCGAACCGCGGCCAACGGTATCAGAACCTCACGGCGATGCTGGAGGAATACTACGGCACGGACGCGCTGATGGCGCCGTTTGTGGGCAATCATGACACCGATCGCATCACCAGCGCGGTGGGCGTCCGCGATCTGCCGCGGCTCAAGGCGCTGTGGGGGATGCTGGCGCTGATGCGCGGCGGCGTTTTCGTTTATTACGGCGACGAGATCGGCATGATCGGCACGGGCGACGACCCCAACAAGCGCATCGGCATGCTGTTTTCCACCGAGGAGCATACCACCGTCTGCCCGCCCGGCACGACAGGCGTCAAATATCTGCTGCCGGGCGCCGAGGCGCAGCTTGCGGATGCCGCGTCGTTGCTGCAATACGTCCGCCACGCGATGAATTTGCGCAACGCCATCCCTGCCATCGCCCGCGGCGTCTCCACGGTGCTTCCCGGCAGCGATCCTGCCGTAGCCGTCATTCGCCGCATATCTGGCGAGACTGCCGTGACGTTGGTGCTGAATCTGTCGGCGGATCACAAGTCGCTTGCCTTTGACCCCAATGAAGCAGGCTGCCACACGCTTCTGGGCGCGCTGGATGCGTCCGGCACCGGCGCGATCGTTTACCGGGACGGGCTTTTGACCCTCGGCCCATGGGATATGGCCGTTCTGGGATAGCGGCGCTTTGGCACGATTTTCGTTGACACATAGGCGTTTTTTCCGTATACTTTTAGCGAGTGTGTTATCTTGCATCCGATATCGCCGTGGCGGTTCATGGCGTCGGCCCGGTCTGGCAATGATATGATATGAGGTCAACTGCATGTCGGAGTATTCCTCCAACCTTGACGGGATAGTAGACGTCGTTCTACAGACCATTTTGGATACTACAACCGATATGATTTTTGTCAAGGATTTGAACCTTGTGTATGTCGGTGCGTCCTGGTCGTTTGCCCGTTTGGTCGGCAAGCGAAGCCCCGCGGATCTGATTGGCAAAACGGACTATGATTTGTTTCCGAGCGCGGAGCTCGCCGCTCACTACACCGAGGATGACCGCGCCATGCTGCAAAGCGGCGAGGCGCTTTTGCCTTATGTTGAGCCGCTGCCCCCGGAGAACGGACGCCCGCGCTATTCGCTGACAACCAAGCGCATCCTGCGCGATCTGCACGGCGCGCCGCTCGGGCTGCTTGGCATCGGCCGCGATATCACGCAGGAATATGAAGCCAAGATCAACTATGAGCGTGAGCTGCGCTATCTGTTTGAACTGCCGGCGGACGCACTGTCCGCCATATTGCTCGATATCACGGACTGGCGCATTGTCGATGTCCGCGTGCAACCGGACAAGGCGGATAAGCTGCCCCTCTATACCTCCATCGAAGATTATCTTAAGCATGTCCGCTCCGCTATCGTGGACGACAGCGGGGCCACCGTGCGCTTTTTTAACTCGGTTACGCGGGACCGGATCACTAAGCAATATGAGCAGGGGAAGCGCCGCGCCGAAATTGAGTATTCCCGGCGCATGTCGGACGGCTCCGCGCTGTGGGTGCGCAACGAGTTTACGATCCTGATCGACCCGGTCAGCGGGCATTTGACGCTGCTCGCGCTTTTGCGGGATATGACCGTGCACAAGCAGGCTGAGCGCGCGCTCACCCGCGCGGCCGAGCAGGACGCGATGACAGCCCTCTATAACCGCGAAGCCACCATGAAATACATCTCGGCGTTTTTATCCGGTACTGGCGCCGGTGGGCGGCACGCGCTGTTCATGATCGATATCGATAATTTCAAACAGATCAACGACACCTTTGGCCATCAGACCGGCGATCGCGTTATCACCGATATCGCCGGCGTGATCAAGCGCATTTTTCGGGAGAGCGACGTGGTCGGCCGCATCGGCGGGGATGAGTTTTTTGCGCTTATGAAGCAGGCTCCAAGCTCTGACATGATCCGAAAAAAAGCACAGGAGCTTGTGGAGGCGCTGCAATACGTTTGCACAGCAAATAAGCTCACCGTGGAGCTGACAGCAAGCGTCGGCATCAGCGTATATACGGGCGATCACAAGCCGCTTGACGCGCTGTACGCCGAGGCGGACGCGGCGCTGTATCAGGCCAAGCAGCACGGCAAAAACAGCTATGCGCTCTACGGCTCTGAGGAGGCGCGACAGCAGCCCGAGCAGGAGCCCGGCCGCAACGAGCCTTCGAGCGCGCTGCAGCTGAGACAGCTTTTAAAGAGCATGGACGGCGAGATGTTTCTCATCGAGGTGCGCGATGAGCTGCGCACCGTTTTTTCCAGCCGCAGCGGTACCACGGTCAATACCCTTGCCGGGATGGCGAACGATCGCGTCTTTCCGGAGGATCAGCTTTCGTTGCAGAATGCGCTCATGCATTGCGCAAAGACCGGCGACCCGCTGGATTTCAGCTATCGCGTTTCGATTCCTGACGGCGGCATACTCTGGCGGCACCTGCGCGGCTCCCGCCTGTCGGAGGATGCGGCCTCCGCGCCGCGCATCCTCTGCGTATCGACCGACATCACCCTTCTCAAGCAAAACGAGGAAAAGCTTGCCTTTGCCGAGCTTCGATACCGAACCGCCGCGGAAGAAAGCGGGCTGCTGCTGTGGCATGTAGACCTGCGGGAGAAGGTTTTGACTTTCTACGGCGCTGCGGCGCGGATGCTTGGGCTGGCCGGAGAGTCGTTTGTCGATCCGATGCACACGCGTGTTGTGAGCGGCGCAATTCATCCCCAGTCCGTTTCCGAGTTTTCGCGGATGTATCAGGACATCTATGCAGGGCGCGAGAGCGGCGAATACACGATCATATCCGTCTCGCCCAGCGGACGCGAGTTTGCCGCGCGCGCGCATTACAGCCTTCTGCGCGACAAGACGGGACAGCCGTATCTCGCGGTTGGCACCTCGGTGCCGCTGCTGCTCAATCAAGAGCTGTCGCTCTATCGCAAGCTGTCGCGCGGCGGCGTGTTCTCCATCCGTGTGGACGACGGCTTCACGCTTTTGTACGGCAACGACCACTTTTTCTCCTTGCTTGGTTATACCCGTGAGAGCTTTCAGGCGCAGCACAACAACCGCTGTGCCGCGTTCATACATCCGGATGATCTAAAGAACGTCAGCGCGACGCTGCGCCACGCAATTGGCGACCGCATGCGGGACTGCCTGCTTAACATGCGCGTCATCACCGCCTCCGGCCAAACGCAATATACCGAGGTTTCCGGCGAGTTTGATCATAGATCGGACGGTTATTATGTCATCAACGGCGTCATGATCGACGTAACGCAGCAAAAGCTGGCCGAGCTGGCGCAAAAGAAGCAGCAGCAGGCGCTCGCCGCCCAATATGACAAGCTCATGTCCCTGCGCGACAGCGTGGAGGGTTCGCTCGTCTGCACCTTCTATCTGAACCTGACGCGAAACCTGCTCACGCGCGGCATATCTCACAAGAGCGGCATGACCGTCCTCGCCGAATCCGCCGACGCGAACGCCTTTTTTGTGCAGATTTCGGAATGCTTCTTTGTTTGCGCGGATCAGCGCGCCTATGCAGAGCAGTTCAACCGGCAGCGGCTTTTGCAAGCCTTTTCAGAAGGGCAGACGCTGTTAAGCTACGAGGGGCGCTGCCGTACCGCACCGGACACGGTGCTGTGGCTCGAGATCGTAGCCGCCATGGCGGAGAACCCGACCACCGGCGACGTCGAGTGCGTGGTCTATGCGCGCGATATCGACGAAAGAAAAAAGACCAACTTCATGATCGAGCGGCTGCTCGAGCGCGATTACGAATATCTCTGCCGCGTGGACGCGAGCGGACACGTTACAAACTACGGCAATGTGGACAATCCCGGCTTCGATTATGACACGCTGCTGCCCCTTACCGTCGGCAAATACGTTGCGCACGAGCATGCGGACGAGGCGCTTCGCGCGCTGAGCCGCCCGCACGTTTTGCGCGCGCTCAAGACGCAGCGCATGTACACGCGCGTGTTTTGCAGCACGCCCGATGAGAACGACCTGCGCGAATACCGCAGCTGGACGTTTGCCTATCTGGATGATCAGCAGCAGGATTTTCTGATGAGCCGCGCCAATGTTACCCCCTTGTTTGTGGGCGAGCGGGATACTTTGAGCGGACTGTACAACAAGCAATCGTTCTTCCGGCGTGTGCGCACGGTTCTGGATGAGAACCCGGAGGTTCGCTTTGTGATGGTGCGCTGCGACATCGACCGGTTCAAGGCCTACAATGAGACCTTCGGCTTCCCCGCAGGCGATCAGCTGCTTGCCGATCTCGGGCGGCAGCTATTGGACATCAGGCCGCCACGGGGGCTTGCGGGTCACATTGAGGCCGATCATTTTGCGCTGCTGGTACCGGCTGCGGAGCTTGACATCGCCGGCTGGCACGGTTCGCTCTCCTCCTTGCTTTCGCGCTATTCGGCACAGTTTCATCTGACGTGCAGCGTGGGTATCTATGAGGTGTCCGATCCCAAGCTCGATGTATCGCTGATATGCGATCGCGCCATGCTGGCGCTGCACACGATCAAGCACAGCTATGTCAACAAGATAGCCTGGTACAGCGACTCCCTGCGACAGCAGCTTATGGACGAGCAGAAGCTGATCGACGACATGGCCGACGCCTTGGACAACGGCCAGTTTTTGCTGTATTTTCAGCCGCAGATCAACTATGACGACGGCACGCTGGTCGGCGCAGAGGCACTGGTGCGATGGCAGCACCCCACGCGCGGACTTATCACGCCCGGACATTTCATCCCGCTGTTTGAGAAAAACGGGTTCATCGCGCGGCTGGACGAATATGTGTGGGCGCAGGCCTGTATCGCCATGCGGCGCTGGCGCAACCAGCAGGATAAGCTTTTGCCCGTGTCCGTATCGGTCAACGTCTCGCGCTTTGACATCTATCAGCCCGATCTTGGCGACCGGCTTTCCGCGCTGGTGCGCCGCTATGATCTGCCGCCGTCCGCACTGAAGCTGGAGATCACCGAATCGGCATACATGGACAACCCGCGCCAGCTTTTGCAATTTGTGCGCTGCATGCAGGAGCGGGGCTTCACCGTCGAGATGGACGATTTTGGCGCGGGATATTCGTCGATCAATACGCTCAAGAACGTGCCGGTGGACGTGCTGAAGCTCAATGTCGAGTTTCTTGCGGACTCGGATGACGACGAACGCGGCGGCAACATCCTTTCCTCCGTCATCCGCATGGCGCACTGGCTAAAGCTCCCCGTCATCGCCGAGGGCGTGGAAACGCGCGTTCAGGCCGATTATCTCAAGAGTCTTGGCTGCTTCTTCATGCAGGGCTACTATTTTGACCGGCCGATGCCCGCCGCGGAGTTTGAACTGCTTCTGTGTCAGGCGCGGGTCGGCGACATCACGCGCTATCGCTCGGTCGATCTGACCGGCATGGCAGCCTTCTGGGATCCGTCAACGCAGATGGCGCTGCTGTTCAACAGCATTGTGGGCGGCGCCGCAATCCTGGAGTATGCGGGCGGCAACATGGAGCTGGTGCGCATCAACGACAGCTTTTTCACGGAGATCGGCGTCTCACGAATGGAGCTTGCGTCGCTCGGAGCGCGAGCGTTTGATTGCATCGCGTCTGCGGATCGTCCGCGCTTTACGGGCATGCTGCAAGCGGCCATGAACGGCGGCAACGAGGCGGCATGCGAGGTTCGCTGGCAGACACGCCTGCCCGGGCGTGCCGCGGTGGATCTGCACTGCCGCATGCGGCTGCTTGCCAGGAATCTGGATCGTTACCTGTTCTATCTGACGATCGAGAATATTACCGAGCGCCGCCGCACGGAGGAGGAGCTTCGCATCAGCCGGGATGCGCTGCAACTGGCTGTCACAAGCATGGGGCGACAGGTGCTCCATTACGACATCGGTGCGGACGCTCTGACCCTACCCGAAGAATACGCCGGCAAACACGGGCTGTCCGCGCGTCTTTGCAGTGCGTCGGATTTTGGGCATCTGGTCTGCGTGGCGGAGAGCTGCCGCGCGGATCTTGACGGCTTCTGGGATTTGATCCGCAGCGGCGCAGCGACAGCGTCCGTCACCCTCCGCATTTTAGACGCGGACGGCGGCTGCGCGCAGGAGCGGCTTGGCGCCGTTACTGTTTTCTCCGCTGACCGCGTGCCTTTGCGCGCCGTCATCATTGTTGCGGATGTCGCTACTACCCAAACGTAGGGGCGGATACCATCCGCCCGCCGCACCGTCCGCCCCGGGTTACGATTTGCCCGTTCCCCACGAACCCCGTAGGGGCGGATACCATCCGCCCGCCGCACCCGCGAATGCAGACGGAACTCATATACGCACACACAAAAAAACCGCCTCCCGACCGAGGCGGTTTTTACAAGGAGGAGAAACGCCAATGGCGGTCAGCCAACCGTCATCGGCTCACGAAGCTGACGCACGATAATATCGTTCTGCGGTGTATTCGGCGGAAGCAGGCACAGCACCGTTGTCCGCGTGTTTCCGCAGGCAAGCGGCGCATAATGCCAGACACCGATGCCGAGGGAAAGCACCGTGCCCGCCGGGATTTCAAACGCCTGATAGGTGGCGTCGTTCGGATCGTCGCAGGGCGTGCCGAACGCGGCGACACATGGCCCGTTCAGGACAACCCAACCCTCTTCGGTGTGGCTGTGGATCTCCATCTCGGTCATGACCGCCTCCTGCGGATCGGCAAACAGCACGCCGATGCCTGCGATGGGACAGCCAAGCCGAACGGCCGCGATATCGGCCAGATAGGTCATGGCTTCCTTTTTATCATCCATCGCGCCGTAAACGGCGTAGCTGCCGTAGGGGCGAAACGCCTCGGGTGAAAGCGGAATGGGCTTTACGTTCATGGGACTCCTTTCAAAAGGAAAAGGCCGCGCAGAAAACGCGGTCTTTCTTGCTCATTTCATTACGGCAGCATCTTGTGCGCGCCGGCGATGATCGGCCAATCCGTGCAGAGGCCGAACGCCTCGACATACTCAACACCCGGCGTGCCGCATGCGGAGGCATAGAACTTGTCCTCACGCACGATCATGTCCGCATAATCCACGCCAAACGCGTCCTTGCACCATGCGCCCTGCTGCGACGCATGGCAGGCAAACATCTGCATCTTGGTCTCAAAGGTATCCGTAATGTCCACAAAATACTGGGCGCTGATCTTGGTGGGCAGACCGCCGTGCGGGGTCATATAAAACATCGGCGGGATGTGATCGATCACCGGGGACTTGGTCTCCATCAGCTTGCAGGTGGCAAGGATTCTGGCCTGAAACGCCAGATAGCCGGTGATGTCGTGATCCTGATTGTAATCCTTGAACGGCGGCGGCGCAAAAATCACGTCCGGACGCGCGTAGCGCACGGTCTCGATAAACGTCATACGCGTCTCGCGGTTGTCAAACAGCATCTCATCCTCGTAGCCGAGCCAGATAAGCTCCGCACCGATCACCTTGCAGGATGCCTCCGCCTCCTTCTTGCGCATTGCGGCGATCTCCGCGCGGGGCATGCCGTAGGAGCCGATCTCCCCGTTGGTCGCGACACACATGAAGATCTTGTCGCCCCTCTTTGCCATTTTGGCCAAAGTTCCGCAGCAACGGAACTCCATGTCGTCCGGATGTGCGCCAAATGCCAATACTCTCATTGTGATTCCACCTTTCTTTGCCGTTATTTGATCCGCTTCGTCACGGAAGCAGCCGATGCGCGCCCGCGATGATCGGCCAGTCCGTACAGAGCGAATAGGGTTCCACATACTCTACGCCCGGGGTACCGCACGCGGCGGCATACTGCGCGTCCGCGTCCTTTACCATCTTGGCGTAGTCAACGCCGAAGGCATCCGCGCACCATTCGCCCTGCTGGGATTTGTGGCAATGGTACATGCGGAGCTTGATGTCATACACGTCGGTAACATCCACAAAATACTGCGGCAGCGTCTTGTCCGGCATGCTGCCGACCGGCACGCAGTAGAACATCGGCGGGATGTGATCGATCACCGGGGACTTGGTCTCCATCAGCTTGCAGGTGGCAAGGATTCTGGCCTGAAACGCCAGATAGCCGGTGATGTCGTGATCCTGATTGTAATCCTTGAACGGCGGCGGCGCAAAAATCACGTCCGGACGCGCGTAGCGCACGGTCTCGATAAACGTCATACGCGTCTCGCGGTTGTCAAACAGCATCTCATCCTCGTAGCCGAGCCAGATAAGCTCCGCACCGATGATGTCGGCCGACGCCTGCGCTTCGGCATGGCGAATGCGCGCCAGTTCCGCACGCGGCGTGTTGTAGGAGCCGATCTCCCCGTTGGTCGCGACGCACATGAACACCTTGTCGCCACGCTTTGCCATCTTGGCAAGCGTCCCCGCGCAGCGCTCCTCCATGTCATCAGGATGCGCGCCAAATGCCAGTATACGCATGCTCTTTACGCCTCCACACTGATAAAAAAACATATCCGGCTCTGCGCCGTGCAAAAACCGGGCAAGGGGGCCTCGTGCGGCAAAAATTCCCCCCATGCCGCAAAAGAACCCCCGCTGCGGCAAACGCGAATCCGAAGCCGCTGCCCGCGGTGGCTCCGCGGCTCTCCCCTGCAAAGACGCCTCAAGGGAAAGCGCGGAGCAAAATGGCCTTACTTACTTGTTCATGTATTCCACAACAGTGGTGATTTCCTCGGCAAAGGAGCCGCCGCAGAACTTCTTCTCAAAGAACGCGCCGCCGATGGTGTACGCCCACGCGCCGGTCGCCTTGACCTCGTCCAGCCGCTGGAAGGACGCCACGCTGCCCGCGAGGCAGACGTCGCCGCGCACGTTCTTGACAAACTCTGCGTTGAGCTCGACCGCGTCGCCGGTGTAGCGATATCCAAGCAGGTCAAAGCCCGTGAGGCCCTTGTTGTCAACGAGGTCGTTGGCTTCGTCGATCATGCCCTGAATCGTGCCCTCGAGCACGCTCGGACGGCCGGAGATCTTGCCCACAAACGGCATGTATTTGATGCCCGCCTTCTTGGCGATGTCGCGCACGGAATCAAAGTACAGCGTGCCCATCAGCACGTCAAACCCGCAGCGCACGCAGATCTCTGCGCCCGCGATGCAGCCCGCCTCGGTATAATCGACAACCTCGAGGAACGTTGTCTTGCCCGCCTTTTTCATCCGGGCAACCAGATCCTTCATCTGATCTTCCGGAATGCCGACTTCCTTGAACCCCCAGAACTTGGCGGGCGCGTTCTTGGCAGATTCGAACACCTCAATGGCGTTTTCAACGGTTTTGTCGTGGTGGGTCAGCATGACGATCAGTTCCGGGATTTGTTTCATTTGTCTATTTCTCCTGTCTTTTATTCTCTCCGCGCTATGCGCGATGATAATTAAATTTATGATGCGTTGTTTCACGCGGCGCGACGCCGCGCGGCAGGATACGGTTCGGCGAAGGGGGGTGTAACCCCCTCCGCCTGCCATTTTTATCCGTCACGGGGACGGACGCTCAGTCATTGTTTGTTTGTGCTTAGTTGCCAGCCATGTACTCGGCCAAGGTCGTGCCATGATAATGCTCAAACGCTTCTTCCACGTTGTCGGCGGTGACGGTCATGTTCGCATACCAGTAGACGGACGGAATGGCCACGCCGTTGAGCTTGTTGATCATAGCGCTCATGCACCAGAAGGCCGGGGCGGTGGAGCTGTAGCACGCGCTGCCCAGAAGCTTGCCCTCATAGATGCCTTCGAGGATGACCTTGTCGTTGTCGATGGACGTGATCGGAACGGTGCAGCCGTTTGCTTCCGCGGCATTCATGATGCCGATGGTGGCGGAGCTGTACAGACCGAATGCGCCAAGCAGCTGATCGCCGTAGTTGGCGATTGCGCCCTCGAACAGGGTGTAATGATCCTCAGGGGACACGGTGGACAGATCGACGAACTCGATGTCCGGATACTCCGCAAACACGCTCTTGAAGCCCGCTGCACGGGTCGTGGCGTTCGGATGGACAAAGTTCAGCGTGCTGATGGTGATGACGCCCTTCATCTCGACGCCGTCAGCAAGGAGCTTGTCCAGCAGCAGCTGGCCAGCCATCTTGCCCTGCTCGATGCAGTCGCCAAGAACGACGGCTTCCGCGGAGCCTTCGAGGGGTGCGTTCAGCGTGATGACCGGGATGCCCGCAGCTGCGCATGCATCCAAAGCGCCCTGTACGCCCCAGAAATCGCAGGGGGCGATGATGACGCCATCGACGCCTTCAACGATCCACTGCTCGACAGCCTGGTTCTGGAGGTTCTGATCGTAGTTTGCATCGTTGACCAGCAGTTCAACGCCGGCTTCTTCCGCAAACTTCTTCATGTTGTCCAGGATCATGGCGCCGACTTCGTCTACCGTGTAGTAGCAGGAGAAGCCAACCTTGTACTTCTCATTCGCCGTGGGGATGCTCGTGGTCGGTTCGTCAGGAACTGCAACCGTGCCGCCGACACCGGTCAGCGTCGCGTTGCACTCTGCAAACTCTGCATCCGCATAGTACTTGATCAGGTCAAAGGGCGCGCCGGGCTGCTCGATGTAGGTGTAATCCGCGAGGTTCGCGTCCACCGCTTCCGCAGGCTCTTCCGCCGCCGGCTCTTCGGCCGCAGGCTCTTCCGCCACAGGTTCTTCCGCTGCGGGTTCTTCCGCCACGGGCTCCTCAGTTGCTGCCGGTGCGTTGGTGCAGGCGATCAGGGACAGACCCATAAGGATGCACAGCACGAGGGCTAACCATTTTTTCATTCTTCAGTCCTCCTTTTTTATTTGCATGCCCGGTTTCCGGGCAAACAAGCGTTTTTCACAGCCGCTGCGGGCAGACTCGATTCGGCCTGTCCGCGCGGCTTGCATGATGTTGACGCTTAGTTCTGGCCGGCCATATAATCGGCCAGGGTCTTGCCGTTGTAATATTCTTCGAATGCGGTCTCGACATTGCTCTTGTCGACGAACGTGTTGCCCTGATAGATGACGGACGGCACGTTCTCGCCGTTGAGCAGCAGGATGGTCGCGGCCAGCGCCAGGCGCGAGCCTTCGACGGCGCCGTAGCAGCTGGAGCCGATGACCTGACCGTTGTAGATGCCCTCAAGAATGACGCGGTCGTTATCGACGGAGGTGATGGGATAATCCACGCCTGCCGACTGGGCGGCCTGCATGATGCCCCAGGTTGCGGAGGAATACAGCCCCCACAGGCCGATGATCGAATCGTCGCCCTGGAGAATGCCCTCAAACGCGGTGTAATGCTCCTCGGTCTCTTCGCCGGTCAGCGCTTTGATGGTGATGTTCGGGTAGTCCTTGAAAGCCTCTTTAAAGCCGTACTCACGGAGAACCGCGTTGGGATGGATGAACGGCAGGGTGCCGTAATAGACGGTGCCGCTCATGTCGGAACCCTTGTCTTTCAGATAATTGATAAGGGCGGTAGCGGCCTGCTGACCCTGCTCAACGCAGTCATACATGACAACGCAGTCCACAGAGCCGGCGCACGGCGGCGCGTCCAGCGTGATGACCGGGATACCGGCGGCTTCCAGCGCGTCCAGCGCTTCCTTGCAGCCGTAGAAATCGCAGGCGGTCATGATGACGGCGTCTACGCCCTGCAAAATCCACTGCTCGATGGCCTGGTTCTGCAGGTTCTGATCGTAATCGGCGTCGTTGACGAGCAGCTCAATGCCCGCTTCATCGGCGGCCTTCTGCATGCCCTCAAGGTACATGGCGCCGACTTCGTCGAACGTGTTGTACGCAGAGAACGCAATGGTGTATTTCTTCGCAGGGGTGGGCAGTGTCACTGCCGAACCGCCATGCCAATACAGGTCGGGGCCGCCGCTGCGGATGTTCATTTCGCACTCAACTTCGAACTTTGCATAATAATCGTCCAAAGAACGGGTGCCCTCGGCGCTGAGAACCTCATAGTTGGCATCCTCGGTGTAGTATGCCGGCAGTTCCTTTGCATCGCCGGTCTCTGCGGTATCGCCGGTTTGAGCCGCCGGCTCTTCCGCATCCTTCTTCTCCGTGCAAGCAATCAACGTACATGCCATCAGGATGCAGAGCAACAGTGCAAGCAATTTCTTCATTTGTTCAAATCCTCCCTGTACTTTTTTGTAGCTTGGTCGTGCCGGTTCAAAAATCCGTTGCCGGATCCAACAAATTACTGCTTTTTCTTGGTTTCCGTATTGACGACCTGAATGGTCTTGGTGCGAGAGTTCAATGCGTTGTCCATCAGCACCGCGAGGATGATGACGATGCCCTTGACCAGAACCTGAACGTTGCTCTGTGCGCCAAGGAGCGCAAGACCGCTGTTGAGCGCGGCCATGATCAAAGCGCCCAGCAACGTGCCGATGATCGTGCCGACGCCGCCGCTGATCGCCGTGCCGCCCAGGACGGCCGCGCTGATGGCATCCATAGCGAGATCGGAGCCGATGGAGGGAACGCCAGCGTTCATCAGAGCCGCAAGGATGAGGCCGGCGATGCCGCTCAAAAACGCATTAAAGGTAAATGCCAGGTATTTAATGCGGTTGACGTTGATGCCCGCGACCTTGGCCGCCTCCTCGTTGCCGCCGATGCAGCGGCAGTAGAAGCCGAACTTCGTCTTGCTGAACAGGAACCAGCACAGCAGCAGGAAGAAGATCATGATAAACACCGGGATCGGAATGACGTCAAAGAGCTTGCCGTTGCCGAAGAAGTTGGTAAAGCCCTTTACCTTGATCGACACCGTGCGGCCGGCGGTCAGCGTCAGCGCCAGGCCGTTGTAGATATTCATGGTCGCCAGCGTGGTCAGGAACGGGGCGATCTTGCCCTCGACGATGATGGCGGAGTTGATAATGCCCAGCACGATGGCCATCAGAAGGACGGCGGGCAGCGCGATACCGATCGGAATGCCCTTGTCCAGCATGAAGGCCAGAACAACGCCGGTCAAAGCGGCGGTTGCGCCGGACGACAGGTCAAAGGCGCCGAGCGTCAGCAAGAACGTCATGCCGCAGGCCGTGATGCAGACGTAGCTCATGCGCTTGATCATGTTCAGCAGGTTGGTGGGATTCATAAAGATCGGCTTGAGCGCCGTGAATACCAGCACCACAACGATCAGGATCAGCACGGTCCTGATCTTGATCAGGAACTGGCCAAAGGATTTATTGTTGCTCATAAGTAACCTCCCCAGAATTAGTTGTCCAGTGCAGCAGCAGCCAGCGTCATGATGTGCTCCTGCGTAGCTTCTTCATGCGGGACGATGCCCGTCATTTTGCCCTCGCACATAACCACGATCTCGTCCGTTACGGAGATCAGCTCGGGCAGCTCGCTCGACACCATGATGATGGCGACGCCCTGCGCGGCCAGATCGCCCATGATGCTGTAAATCTCTGTTTTTGCGCCGATATCGATGCCGCGCGTCGGCTCGTCAAACAGCAGGATATCCGGGTGGAAATCCAGCCACTTGGACAGCGCAACCTTCTGTTGGTTGCCGCCGGACAACGTGGAAGCCTGTTGCTTCATGCTGGACAGGCGGATGTTCAGCGCGTCGCGGTGCGCGGAAGCGACCTGCTGCAGCTGCTTCCAATTCAGCACGCCGCCTTTGCTCATGCGCTCCGCATTGACCATGTTGACGTTCTCATACACCGGCAGACACATGACAAGTCCTGTCTTTTTGCGATCCTCGGTGACAAATGCGATCTTGTGCCGGATGGCGTCGCGCGGGCTTGTGGGATGGTACTCCTTGCCCTTGACATAAATCTTGCCTGAGGTGATTTTGCGAAGACCAAACAAGGCCTCCATCAGCTCAGTGCGCTTGGCGCCGACCAGGCCGCCGATCCCCTTGATCTCGCCGGCGCGAACCTCGAAGGAAACATGCTCAAACACGTCGGAGCAAAGATTCTCAACCTTCAACACCACGTCGCCCAGCGTTACGTCGCGCTTGGGATAGACATTGGTCATCTCGCGCCCGACCATCATGCCGATCATTTCCTGCGTGCTGGTCGTGTGCGCATCGACGGTGCCCACCATGCTGCCGTCGCGGAGAACCGTGACGCGGTCGGCGATCTCGCCGATCTCGTGCAGGCGGTGGGAGATGTAGATAACCGTTACGCCCTCGTCGCGCAGGGTACGGACGATCTCAAGAAGCTTTTCCGCATCCTTCTGGGAAATGGACGAGGTGGGCTCGTCCATCAGGATGACCTTCGCGTCGGCCGAAATGGCCTTGGCGATTTCGACTACCTGCTGCTGCGCGATGGACAGGCGTCGGACGACCGTCGAGGGGCTGATGTCAAGCCCAAGGCGGTTCAGCGTTTCCGCGGCCAGCTTGTTATAGGCGGCCTTACGCTGCATGATCCCGGGATAGCGATCCTGCTTGTCGATGACGATATTTTCCGCGACGGTCATATCCAGACAGAGCGAAAGCTCCTGATAGATCGTGTGAATGCTCGCGTTCATGGCGTCGCGCGGGTTGCGGAAATTGACCTTTGTCCCATCGACAATGATCTCGCCGCCCTTATCGGGTGGCTGGTAGCCGCTGATGATCTTGATCAGCGTGGACTTTCCTGCGCCGTTTTCGCCCAGCAGCGCATGAACCTCACCCTTGCGGATGTCCAGGTTGATGTCTCGCAGGACGTTGACGCCGGAAAATGTTTTGCCGATATTTCTAAGCTGCAGAATAGTATCGGACAAACCGTTCACCTCCATTTTCTGCCGCATTCGCGGCATTTGCTCAAGCGGCCGTGCCGCCTTCGTTTTTATCTTCGCCAAGGCCGCCCTCCCCGGACGCCCTGATGGGTACATTATTGCTGTTCGACGTCGTGAATTGCATAGGCGAGGGCGCGGAACCTGCGATAAGCCGCCTCAAACCGCGCATGCGCCGCGGGATCCGGCGTGAAAACCGTTTCGCGTGCCTTGACCTTTTGATAGGCGTCGGCCGGGTTTGCAATCTGACCGATGCCGACCGCGGCATAGGCCGCAGCGCCGAGTGCGGAGGATTCCGCCACCGCGCCCTTGACAACCGTGAGCCCCGTAATGTTTGCCTTAAGCTGGAGCTGGGAGTCGATGGCCGCGCCGCCGCCGACCGCACGGATCGCCGAAATATGGATGCCCGCCCGCTGCTGCGCCTCAAGGTGCAACCGAAGCTCATACGCAAGCCCCTCCACGATCGCGCGGCCGATGTCCGCCCGGTCGGTGTCCAGCGTCAGCCCCCACACGGCGCCGAGCGCCGCCGGGTCAAAGAACGGGTTTCCGCTGCCCGAAAAATGCGGCAGCAGCAACAGCTTTCCGGGCTCGGCCGGGTTTGCCTTGCGCTGCATGTATTCGTAGAAATTGATGCCTTCCTTTTTACAGGCGTCATACTCGTCGCGGGCGATAAAATCGCGGTACCAGCGAACGATGCAGCCTGCGGTCAGATTGACCGAGAAGGTCACATAGCCGGTATGCCCGACATAGCAGGGGAACAGGTTCTCCAGCATGGCGGGACAGGTGTTCGCCTCCGGCATTGCGGCAACGATGCCCTCGATCGTGCCGGCGATATCGACGACGGTGCCGGGATCCGTCTCGTCAAGCCCCGCGCCGACAGCCGCGCAAACCATGTCATGACCGCCGGTCACGACCCGAACGGGCTTGGAAAAGCCCAATAAAGCGCGCATTTCGTCGGATAAATCGCCGATCACGCTTGCAGACGGCGCTGCGATGGGCAGCATGTCCCGCGTCAGCGGAATGGCGGCGAGAATCTCGTCCGACCAGTCCTTTTTGCGAATATCAAACAACATCGTGCGCGAAAGCTCGGAATAACTCGCTACGGGCGGCAGACCCATCTTGCACACGATATAATCTTCAAAGCTGGCAAAGCGCCGGATCTTTTTGTAAACCTCCGGCTCCTTGTCCCGTAAATAGAGTATTTTGGATAAACTGCCGATATACAGCGGCGGCATGCCGCTGATGTCGAAAAAATGCTGTTGGCCGAATTGCCGGGAAAACGCGTCGATCTCCGCGCCGCCGCGGGCATCGAAATCGACAATTGCATAACGCACGCTGTCGCCGTGCTCATCCACCGGGACAATCACGTCGCCGATGGCGGAGACAGCCAGCGCACCTACGGGCTGTTCGGCCTTTTGATTGGCCTCGCGGATGGCATCCTGAATGCCCGCCCATACGAGCTCCGCATCCAATTCAAGCAGCCCCTCGCCCGGCAGATGCATGGGGTATTCCCGATATGCCTGCGCGCGGATGATGAAGCTCTCGTCAAACACCACGGCCTTACAGCCGGAGGTGCCCATGTCAACGCCCATAACCCACATAGCTGCGTTTGCCCCTCTCAATCGTTGATGCTGATGCTCTTGCCAATGGAAGCAAGCATACGCCCTGCGGCGTTCGCGGGGATACACCCCGTGCGGTGGAGAAAAAGGAAACGGTGCGGGAAGACGTTGCTTGTCTTTGGCGGCGTCTTCCCGCAAGAATGATTACTTTACAGGTTCTTGTCCCAGTAACGGCCGGTGGACTTGAAGCTCTTGTTCTCGGCCGGCAGAGACGGATAAGCGGGACCGATGTCGGTGTTCTGCGGAATGGCCTGCGCACCTGCCGCAGCGGGCGCTGCCGCGGGCGCGGCAAACGACGGCATGGCGACGGGCGTGATCGGCTGCTTTTCATAGGCGATGGCCGGAATATCGTTATATGCCTTGCCAATGCTCATGAACATGTTCATGCAGCTCTCCATCGAGCGGGCAAACCCGCCCATGCAGGCGGCCAGCATCTCAGGAATGTCATAGTTGCCGGCATAATCGGGATGCGCACTGAGGTACTTGACGGTGTCGGCCTTGCCCTCATGGCACATCTCGGTGTAGATGCAGATCTTGACAATGCCCATCTCGATGCTGCGGCGGATGTGGTTCTCCGGGATACCCGTGCCGCCGTGCAGCGTCAGATAGCAGTTGAACGGCATCAGCGCGTAGCGGATCTCCTCCAGACGCTTGAAATCGAGCGACGGCGTGCCCTTGTAGAAGCCGTGCGCGTTTCCGATCGAAACTGCGAGGATATCAACGCCGGTGCGGGCGACGTAATCCTTGGCAAGCGCCGGGTCGGTCATCGACTCGGACACGTTGGCAAAGCTGGAACCCAATGCGCCCAGCTCGCCTTCGACCGCGCAGCCATACTTGTGGCCGATCTCGACCGCGATCTTGGTGGTGCGAACGTTCTCCTCATAGGGCAGCTTGCTGCCGTCATACATGACGGAGGTGAAGCCCGCCTTGACCGCGCGCTCGGTCTGCTCCAGATCGAGACCGTGGCTGAGGTGAATGCCGACCGGGATGTTTGCCTTGGCCGCGGCGCGCGCCGAAACCATCGCAAAATCCGTAAAGTCCATATATTTCTCAATGACGCCCGGCTCGACCAGCAGGATCGGGGATTTGAGCTGCTCCGCCCGCTTGATCAGAAACTGCGCCTGATCGAGAGAATTGAGATTGAATGCGCCGACGGCGTATTTTCCGCGCTCGCACTGTGCGAGCATATCGAGTGTCTTAACCAGTGCCATACCGCGTTACCTGCCTTTCTTCTCAAACACTTCGGGGTTGACGATGGGCTTGGGACGCCCGCCCGCGAAGTACAGCAGCAGGTCGTTGACGAGCATGACCGACTGCAGATAGATGACGTCGCGGCCGGCGCCCGCGATATGCGGCGTCAGCACCACGTTCGGATACTGGAACATCTCGTCATCACGCTTGATCGGCTCCTGATGAAACACGTCCAGAGCCAGACCGCCCAGCTTGCCGCTGCGCAGCGCGTCACGGAGCGCCTGTTCGTCCATCAGTCCGGCGCGTGCGTTGTTGACAATATACACGCCGTCCTTCATCATCTTGAACTGCTCTGCCCCGACCATGCCCTTGTTGGAATCGTTGACCTTGGCATGGAAGCTGATGATGTCCGCTGCGCGAAGCAGGTCGTTCAGCTCAACCTTGGTGGCGCCGTAGGAGGCGACGACCTCGGCCTTCTGGTACGGATCGTAGACCAGCACGTTCATGCCAAATCCGCGGGCACGCTTGGCGACCTCTTTGCCGACCGTGCCGAAGCCGATCAGACCGTAGGTCTTGCCTTCCATCTCGATGCCCTTGCGGCTCTGCCACGGACCCTCGGCGTTCATGTCCCAGATGACGTCCTTGTCGCTGCCGAAGTCCCCGGCCGGCGCGGTGAACACGCCCTTGTGAAGCTCGGAGTCCGCACGCACGATCTTACGGGTGATGGCCAGCACCTGACCCATCGTGAAGTCCGCCACCGGCAGCGCCTCACGGCCGAACGTGAAGAATACGGGGATGCCCTTCTGCGTCGCATAATCGACGTCGATATTGGCGCGCGGGCCGCCGCGGATGCTGGAAATCACCGAAAGATGCGTGCTGTCAAGCACTTTCTTGGTCACTTCCTCGTAACCTACGATCAGCACGTCCGCATTGCCGATCTCGCGGATCAGCTGATCCTCATTGAGAATCTCGCCGGTGAAGCCCCAGCCGCCTGTACGCACGGTATGACCGGCGACTTTGAGCATTTCGATCCCGTCCTGTGAAAAGTCTGCACAAATATAGATTTCCAAAACTTGCCTCCAACTGCGGGCCTCGATCACACCGCGCCCGCCACAGCGTTTAGTTTAACGGATCCGGATACAGAATGATTTTGATGGATTCCTTCCGGCGAACCATGTCAAATGCTTCGCGGAACTGCGAAACCTGCATCTTGTGGGAAATCATGCACTTGAGGTCAAACTTGCCCGCTTCGACCAGGTTCATCACGTTTCTCCAAGATACCCAGTCATAGCCAAAGTGACCCTTGAGCGCCTTGGCGCCGTCGACGAAGGGATCCAGGGAGCGCGTGTACGGGTTATGATCGTATCCGATCTTGACGATGATGCCCGCGGTGCGCAGAATGTCAATGATGGTGGGCATGACCACGTTGACGCCCGCCGCGTCCACGACGCAGCTCACGCCCTCGTTGTTTGTCAGCTCCATGACGCGCGCATGGCAATCCTCAACGTCGGACTTGACAATATGGGTTGCGCCGCAGTGACGGGCCATCTCAAAACGACCCTCTCCGTCGCTGGAAAGCGCGATGGCGATGATCTTTGCTGCGCCGGCGGCGCGTGCTGCCTGGATGGAGAAAAGCCCCAGGGCGCCGACGCCGAAAACGGCCACAAAGTCGCCCGGCATCACCTTGGCCTCCTGTACGACGGCCATATAGCCGTTGCAGGCGGGGTCGAGGATCGCCGCTTCTTCAAAGCTCATGCAGTCAGGGATGCGCAGCAGGCTGCTCGGCACGCGGGCAAGCGTCTTGCCCAGAATCTTGACATAGTTGGTAAAGCCGCCGTCCATGCCGTAGCCAATGCCTTTGCGCGTGGGGCAGGAAAGGTAATCCGCGGTGTTGCACGCATAGCAATGGCCGCAGACCTCGCCGGTGTTGTCCGAAACCACACGGTCGCCGACCTTCCAATCGGTCACATTCTTGCCAACCTTGGCGATCACGCCGGAAAACTCATGCCCGAGGACGACCGGGGGATTCAAAATTTCCTTGTGCTGTCCGTTGTCGAATGCGATATCCGAACCGCAAACGCCCGCGGCCTTGACCTCGATCAAAAGATCGTCGTCGCCAATTTCGGGAACGGGGACGTCGCGCAGCTCGGTTTCACCCTTGCCGTAACCATACTTTACAACTGCTTTCATGTTTCGCTACCTCCCGCGTGATACGATAAACTTGAATTTGTCCGGTCTGAAATACTCGCTTGCATAAACCAGCGGAACGCCGAAGGCGTCGTTGACGTTTGCGCGCAGCTTCATCAGCGGCGCGCCCACGGGCACGTTCAGCATGCCCGACAGCTCCGCGTCCGCAACGGTCGGTATGAGCTCCGTCAGGCAGACGCCCAGGTGGATGCCGCAGCTCTCCTCCATAAAGGAATACAGCGAAATCCCCTCGTCCGTCACGCCCAGAAACTCGGTTGCCAACCGCGGCGCCAGATAATCCCGCGAATAGATGACCGGCACGTTATCCGCCAGCCGAATCCGTGAGCACATCAGTACATCCGTCCCAAGCTGCACGTTCAGCTGCTTGCAAATGCAGTCGTCGGCCTTGATGAGCTTTTTCTCAAACGAGGCCACGCCCGGCTCATACCCCGCCGCCACGATCATCTCGGTCACGCTGTAATTGACGTTCAGCGAATCCGAAATATGGTCATAATTGCAGGCGACAAAGGTACCCTTTCCCTGGACGGAATGCACCACGCCCTCACTCTTTAAGGCGTTCAGCGCCTCCCTGAGCGTCAGGCGGCTGATGTCGAGCTTATCCGAGAGCTCCATCTCCGTGGGCAAGCGATCGCCTGCCTGGAGGTTCTGACCCTTGATAAACTGAAGGATCTTCATTTTTGCGCTCACATAAGCCAGCATACATTACCGCCGTTGCTCCGTATTATTGGTACGTTCAGCCGTTCAGCACGCGGATGCCGCGAAGCAGCATGCTCCCGCTCTGCTGTAACCGTCCTGAGTCGACTGCGTTACGCCGCCGTATACGCCCGTGCGGACGCCCTTCTGCTTGACGGCCTGCACCTGCTGGTCGCTGACTCTGCCGCCGACAACCGCCGACAGAAGCACCGCGTCCACGCCGCAGGAGCCGCACATCTCGGCCGCGGTTGCGAGCTGATCGCACGAAAGCGCGTCCACCTCGATCACGGCATAGACCGTTGCCTTGTCCTTGCAGGGAACCATGGATTCCCCCAGGTCGTTCTTGGCTCCGCCCCAGTCACCCACAGCGCAAAGCTGCATGTTGACCGGGATCAGGATCGCTTCCGCGCCGGCGACGACCGCCTGCTTGACCTCGGCATACTTGGCAAACGACGATGTCGTGCCGCCCGGCAGACCCACAACGGTCGCGACCTTGACGCCGCTGCCCTTGAGCTGCTCTGCCGCATAGCTGACAAACCACTGGGGAATGCACAGCGTCTTTGCTTTGCCGTTCCTTACCTCGTCACAGGCCTTCTTGACCTCGTCGAGGCGCATACTCGGCTGCATGCGAGACAGGATCCACTCCTCACCGGAGCTCGCGCGGACGCTGCCGCCCGCCTGCTCCTCGGTGCGGATCTTGCTGTATACCTCTTCTGCAACGCGTTTGATGATTTGTTCAATATCCATTTCCAAAGCGTCTCACCTGTCCTTTACGTTCGTTGGATGGTCCTCCCGATTGGGGCGTCGGGGTTATTCCGCTTTCTTCTGCGGCAGGATGCCCTCGACATCGTCGTGCGGACGTGCGATGACGTGTACGCTGACGATCTCGCCGACCGCCTTGGCTGCGGATGCGCCCGCATCGACGGCCGCTTTGACCGCGCCGACGTCGCCGCGTACCAGAACCGTAACCAGACCGCCGCCGACCATCTCCTTGCCGACCAGGGTGACGTTGGCTGCTTTGACCATTGCATCGGCAGCTTCAACTGCGCCGACAAAACCACGGGTTTCAATCAAACCGAGTGCCTGTTTTTCCATCTTTATATTCTTCCTTTCGTGTAATACGCTTGTGTCCTGTCCGCCAGCGACCTGAATGTAGATTGCTCTTTGATATCATACTTAGATCGCAAGTTGTCTGATGACTTCATTATAACAACATATTATAGCAATGGCAAGACGAAGTTCACGTTTTTTTCGCTGTTTTTTACGGGGTGACGGATCGGTCGTAACGCATGGAATCCACCACGCCTACAATGACGCCGTCGAAGGTGCAAACGTCGTTTTCGAGATGAAACTCGGTCTCCGCCGCACTGCCGTCCTCCGACACGAGAACCAGATCCCCCACGCCCGCGCCGGCCGCGTCGGCATACACGTACTCATCATCCAGTTCCTCCCCGCGATCGTTGAGAAACCGGATAAGCATCATCTTTTTGCCAATATGAGTCGGCTCCTTGATGACGGAGACGATGTTGCCGACGACACGACCTACGCGCATACCTTTGTGCCCTTACAGGATGCCTTCCACGTCGTTGTGGGGACGCGGAATGACATGCACGCTCACCAGTTCGCCAACGCGCTTTGCTGCCGCTGCGCCTGCATCGACCGCCGCCTTGACCGCGCCGACATCGCCGCGCACCATGACCGTGACCAGCCCGGCGCCGACCGTCTCTTTGCTCATCAGTTTGACATCGGCCGCTTTGACCATGGCATCCGCCGCCTCAACCGCGCCGACAAACCCTCTGGTTTCGATCAGACCAAGTGCTTCTTTTTCCATGAATAGATCCTCCTTCATTAATTTCATGCAAGGTTGCATTTTCTGCTATTGTATTGGTCGATAATCCCGACAATCGCCAGATCCACGGGGGTCATGCCCACGCGGAGGGAGGCGGCCGCCTCGGTACTGTCCACCATATACACATATTGACCGGCGCCGGCCGTGCGCAAGGAATCGGCCGCCACCACCACTTCCGCGGGTCTGCCCGCGGCATACCGGCGAACCAGCATCAGCTTGACGCCATGGAGCGCCTCATGCTTCGGCGTACAAACGACGCTTCCGATCACTTTTCCGATCATCATAGGGTTCGCTCTCCTTTCGCCTGTGCGTCCTTCAGGGAATCATGTCCGCGGGACCCTGCTGTTGGGTTCCGTCCTCAAAAAACCGAGCCGCCGCTTATTGCAGCGCCTGGGTCAGCTCCGGATGCGGAGCCGGAATGACCACGGAGCTGACGACCATGCCGTCGTCCCCCCGCTCGCCCACGCCCGCCTGTACGGCGGCGCGTGCAGCCGATACGCTGCCGGTCAGCAGCACAAACGACTTTCCGCCAAGGCCCGTGCCAAGCCGGATCTCCATCAGCGCGACATCCGCGGATTTGACCGCGGCGTCGGCGGACAAAAGCGCCTGCGCCAGCGAATAGGTTTCGATCACGCCGAGCGCGGCCACGCCCGCAAGATCGACGCACCCGCTCATCGCGCGGATCACGTCCTCATGCACGCGCGGGATGATCATGCTGTCCAGCAGATGCTCCGCGGCGGCTTCGCTCCCGGCCTCGACGGAGGCCTTCACATCCGCGACGCTGCCGTTGACGATGACGATATACTTGCCCGGGCAGACCGGCTGCGCGCGTACGATGGTTACGTTCGCGGCCTTCAGGATCGCATCCGCCGCCAGAATTCCCTGCGAGATGCTGTTGAGTTCGACCATTCCCAATGCTTCCATAAGTTGCCAACCTCCCTTATCCGATCACGATGCAGCCATTTTCGATGGCGCGGATCTGTCCGTCGATGGAGGCGTGGATATCCACGCCGAGCTTTCCTTCGGGAATCTTTGCGATGACGTCGCCGCATTTGACCGCGGAGCCCACGGTCACGACCGGCTCGCACGGCGCGCCGATGTGCATTTTCATCGGGATGCGCACCTCGCCCGGGCGGATCTCGCCCTGATAGAGCGGTGCGGGTACGTCGTATGCCTTGAGTCCCAGCCGCGCAACGAGGCGGCGTACCGGCACCTTGCCGTATTCACGAAATTGGTGCGCACGCGCGGGCTGCGTCTTGACGGGCTTTTTGCCGGACTGCGCCATGGCGGTCTTTGCCTCCGTCATGATGGTGGACGGCGAAAGCCCGAACGGGCAGGCATAGTAGGAACAGATGCCGCAGTTGCAGCAGGAGAACAGCCCGTTGTCCTCATACGTTCCACCGCCCGCGGCGGCGCGCATGGCCAGGTGCGGCTTGACGCCGAGTCCCAACGCGTTTCTCGGGCACATTGAGGTGCAGCTCATGCACTGACAGCAGACCGCTTTGGCCAGCTTGCGATTAAACGCCTGCGGTGCGGATTTACGGAGAAAATGCGGGTGATCCTTCGGCAGCACGATCAGGCCGCCGGTCGTCTTGGTGACGACGTTGTCCCAATTCTTTTCGACAAAGCCCATCATCGGCCCGCCGCAGATCAGGCCGTAGCCCTCCTCATCCTCAGGGCCGCCCGCCATGCGGATGCAGTCCCTCAGCGACATGCCGATCGGCGCATCAATGGTCATCGGATGGCCAACCGCGCCGGTGACGGTCAGGCGCTTATGCGTGACGGGGATATCCCGCTGCGCCAGCGCGATGTTCTTAAGTGTGGAAACGTTCTGCACGACGGCGCCCGCGTCGATCGGGATGCCGCCAACCGGCACGATACGCCCGGTCACGTCATAGACCATCTGCTGCTCGTCGCCCGCCGGATAATAATCGTTGAGAACAAACACCTCGATGCCGCTCACCTTTTCACAGGCGGCCTTTAGCGCCTCGACGGCCTCCTTATGCTTGCCCTTGATGCAGATCCGACCCTGCTTGGCGCCGCAAGCCTCCATGGCGCAGCGCATGCCCTCGACGACAAGATCCGGCTCGTTCTTCATCAGCTGCTGGTCAACGCGCAACAGCGGCTCGCACTCCGCGCCGTTGCCGATGACGATGTCGGCCTTGCAGTTCAGCTTTGCATGCGTGGGGAACCCGGCGCCGCCTGCGCCGACGACCCCCGCCGCCTTACATTTATCGTGAATGACCATGTAACCCTCTCCTTCTGCCCTGCGTGTTTACGGGGTGAGCCCGTCAAATGCCTGTGCGTCCGCTGTGCTTACAGCATGTTGAACGTGCCGCGGAGCGTGCAGCGCCGTGTCCTTGTGAACGTGCGCGCGCTCGTGAGGCCTTCGCCGGTCGGCGTAGCGATGGTAAACGTGGTAAAGCCCTCGCCGCCAAAGCCGATGCCCGCGTAGGACGGCCCGTTCTTGACAAAGATCGTGGTATCGAGCGCGGCGCTGGCCTTGGAAAGATTTTCAATGTTGGTGGAATGCATATGCGCCGAGTGATGACAGCCGTGCTCGGCCTCGACCGCGCAGGCGATCGCCTCATCCACATTCTTGACGTAGACCACCGGCATGACCGGCATCAGCATCTCGGTCGTCACAAACGGATGATCCCGCTTGGTGATCGTCACAACCAGCCGCGGCTCGCCCTGCACGGGGATGCCCGCGCTCCTGAGCAGATATGCGGCGTCACGGCCGACAAAATCGCGGTTGATGGTATATTTTCCGTCCTTCTCGATCAAGACCGTCTTCAAAAGCTTTTCGGTCTGTCCGCAGTCAAGCAGCTGGCCGCCGGCCTTGACAAGCCCTTTGACCAGGTCGTTTCCGACGCTCTCAACCACGAAGGTCTCCTTCTCGGAGATGCAGGGAACGTTGTTCTCAAACGTGGCGCCATCCGCGATATCCCGGGCGGCTCTTTCGATATTTGCGGTCTCATCGACAATGACTGGCGGGTTGCCGGGGCCTGCGCCGATGACCTTCTTGCCTGTTTTCATCGCCATATCAACAATGGCAGAGCCACCGGTGACCGACAGCAGGCGGATCGCCGGATGCGCCATCATGCGCTGCGACGCCTCGATGGAGGGCTCCTTCGCCGCAAACAGCAGCGGCGCGGGCGCGCCCGCCGAAAGCGCGGCATGGTTCAGCACCTCGATGGCCATGGCTGAGCATTTCTTTGCCGCCGGATGGGGGGAGAACACCACCGTGTTGCCCCCTGCCGTCATGCTGATGCCGTTGTTGATGACGGTGGCAACGGGGTTGGTGGAAGGGGTGATCGATCCGATCACGCCGAACGGTGCCGGAAAGATCAGTGTCAAACCGTCGTCGCCGGTGATGGCGCGCGTCTCAAGATCCTCCACGCCGGGCGTCTTATCCGCCGCAAGCAGGCACTTGGCCGTCTTGTGCGCAACAGAGCCGTAATGGGTTTCCTCAAACGCTGCCTTGGCAAGCGTGTCCACATGCTCGCGTGCAGCCGCACGCATGGCCTCGACGATCTTGCGGCGTTTTTCCATGCCGAGCCGCACAAACGCCTTTTGTGCCGCAACGGCCGCCGCGACGCAGGCGTCCATGTCGTCAAAGAAGCAGCTGGTCGGCGCTTGTTCCGCTTCTTCGCCCCGATGCATCTGCTGTACCACGTCAGCCACGATCTTTTCGATTTGTTCCTGTGACAGCATTCGCTTCTACCCTCTTTTATCCAAACTCTTCGTTCTTCTGTCCAAATATTGTGCCGGTTCCAAACGCCTTCCTATTTTTTCATTCCCGGCGCAGCGGGCTTTTTTGCCTTGGGATGCGTCTGCGCGGCCGCGTCCGCGTTCTTAAGCTGCTCGTTGCTTGCGGACAGGATCTGGCGAAACCGCTCCGCCGCCTTCTCGGCCTCGCGCCGGTTGTCGTCCATCGACGGCTCGCCCACAGGCGCTGCCGGGATGGCGGCCGCCTTCTCCGCGGGCTTTGTCACCGCCGGCACCGGCTTTTCGATGCGGGACGCCGCCGTTTGAGCCGCCTGATCCGCCGCTTTTTCCTCTGCGGAACGATACTTTTTATAGCAGGTAACGCCGTTCATCTCCGCCTGATCGACAATGCCGATGATGGCCATGTCCACGGGGCGCTTGTCCGTTTCCTCGGTCTGGCGCGCGCTGCTGCCGCACACGCACATCACCAGCTCGCCCTCGCCCGCGCCGACCAGATCCAGCGCGACGCGCGGCTGGCCGGAGGCCTCTTTGGTGTCGACGTTCCATTCCTCAACGATCAGCAGCTTGCCGCCCTGCAGCTTTTCCGTCTTGTTCGTGCTGACCACGTTGCCTTTGACCACTGCAAGAATCATATAAGCCCTCCCGTACCTGTCAAAATGGTGATACCCCGTTCCTTCGCCTCATCCCGGGCGGCCGGGGTTACGATCGCGCGCGGCGCGGCCAGCAGCTCTTTTCTTCCCTGCCGTCCGCAAGCCGCCACATCGGCTGCGGTTATGAGTTCCGGCGCTCCGCCCGTCGTTTCGGGCGCGTCCTCAAAGACGATCCTGGCGCCGTCCGCGCTCAGCTCCCTGAGCCATTCGGCGGCACGCTTCGGCACGCGCACGCGCTGCATGCCGGATACGATCGAAACGTGTGCGCCCGTCGCAAGCAGGCGCGCGGTCAGATCCGCAAAAAAGCAGTCGTCCCGCAGCTCAAACACGCGGCGGTAGAACGCCATAGACGGTGTTACCACGGCAGCCCGTGCCACCTCGGGCACCATCTGCACGACTGTCCGCCGCGACGCGGCGTCCGTCACGTCCAAAAACCTGTCGGTGCGCAGCTCACCCGGCACCTTGTCGGGATCCCCCACAATCAGCGCATCCGACGGCTGGCCGTGAATGCTCCTGACGCTCATATAGTCCGGAATCAAAATCAGGCTTTTCGTCCGCTGTCCCGTCATGATGCCGCCCCTTCCTTGACGATGCGGCACAACATGTCGTTGCGGATGCCGGAGGCGTTGGCCTCATCGGTATCCACATGCGCCTCAAGCAGCGCGCCGTCCGACACACGCACGATCACCTGCATCATGACCATCGGCCGCTCGCCGGTGGTGATGACGGAGACCGAATCCCCGTTATGGAGGCCGAGCACATCCGCCTGCGACGTATGCACATGCAGATGGCGCATGGCGACCATCGCGCCGCGCGCAAGCGTCAGCGTGCCGCGCGGACCCACGAGCGTCAGCCCCGGCGTCCCATCCAAATCGCCGGACATTTTCAGCACCGGCGGTATGCCAAGCTTAAAGCAGTCCGTCCGGCTGACCTCAACCTGCGTCTCTTTGCGCAGCGGCCCCAGAACGCGCACCTTATCAATATCGCCCTTCGGCCCGCGCAGGGTCACCGTCTCCCGACAGGCGTACTGGCCAAGCTGCACCAGATCCTTTTGATGTGTCAGCGCATACCCTTGCCCGAACAAAACAGAAAGCGCCGGCTCGTCCAGATGAACATGCCGGTTCGACACGCTGACAGGGATCAAAAGTTCCCCTGTCTGCTGATAGTGCCTTGCCAGCAGCTCCTGACGGACCCGCGCCTTGCATTCAGTCTCGTTCATTCGGTACCTTCTGCGTTTGATTATTTGTCCATGTATTCAGCAGATGCTTGCGCACTCACCTGCCTATACCATTCAATCATCAGATGACTTCATTATAACATATAGTTTTCTTTTCGCAATACCCACAGAAATGTTTTTTTGGCGGATTTTTGCGGATGGCCACGCACAGCCGACGCGCTGCGACATTTTTACCGCAAGGCGGCGGACTGGACAAAACGTCGAAAATAGAATAGGATAGGAGCAACATTCCTAAGGAGGACATATAGATATGAAGATCATCACCATCGGCGAAGCGGAAAAGCTGAACGCGCCCAACCCCTTTGCGCTGGTTGTGACCGCGGATGAGAACGGCAGGCAGAACCTTATGGCTCTGTCCTGGTGGACCTTTGCGTCCAACAACCCGCCGACAATCGCCGCGTGCCTGTCCAAGCGCGGGTACAGCGGCACCCTGATCCGCCAAACGGGCATGTTCTCGCTCTGCCTGCCCGGCGAAGCCCTCCGTGAGGCGGCGTTCCGCTGCGGCACCTGCTCCGGACGCGACGTCGATAAGCCCGCGGCCTTCGGCATCGAGCTGATTCCGTCGGACAAAATCGCGCCGATGCTGGTCAAGGAAAGCCGCGTAGCCCTCGAATGCCGCGTGACAAACACCGTGGAGGCGGGCGATCATCTGCTGTTCATCGCGTCGGTAGAGGCGGCGCACGGCAACCCGGACATGGCGCATCTGCTGGCCGAAAACGGCTACGCCACGCTAAAGGCCTACTCGTAGGGGCGGATACCATCCGCCCGGCGTGCCGCCCACCCCGGGTTGCGATTTGCCCCTTCCCCACGAACCCCGTAGGGTCGGATACCATCCGCCCGCCGCACCGCCCGCCCCGTCTGCGTTTTTTGTCGCATTGTCTACAAAGCGTTCGCTTACCGGTGACAATTTCGACACATTTTTCCGTTATGATGGGGATATGAAAAGAGGAAAATGGTATCTGCAAATCGTATTGGGGCTTTACATCCTGTCGGGCGTGCTGTTTGTCGCGTTTGGCGGGCTGTTGATGCTCAACGGCGCTGCCAGCAGCAAAAAATATCTGGCGGCGGAGCTGATTCTGTTCCTCATCCCGCTGATGGCCGCGACCTTTTTGCGCGGCAAATATGCCGTGACCCCGCGGGAAAAGCGGCACGTTGTGTTGGTGAGCTTATGGGCGCTGTTTGCCTACTACATGCTCGCGCTTGTCAGCATGGTGCTGCTGGGCGCACGCGGACAGATTCGCCACACCATCAACGACGCAAACTTTATCCCGCTGTCATCGATTCTTGCCTATGTGGGCGAGTGGCGGACAGGCGAATATGTCTTTACATGGACGTCGGTATTCAACAACCTGTTCGGCAACCTTGTGCTGTTTGCGCCGATGGCGGTGCTGCTGCCGTGTATCCTCCCGCCGCTGAGAAAGCTGCGGCTGCTGCTGCCTTTCCTGGCAGAGCTGATCATTTTGGTTGAGCTTTGTCAGCTTGTGACCGGCCGCGGCATCTGTGACGTGGATGATTTTATCCTCAATTTTTCCGGCGCGGCGGCGGCGGCGCTGCTGATGAAGGTGCCGTTTATCACCCGCTTGCTCGAGAAATGGCATTGCTACACGGGGAGCAGCCCGCTCCCTTTTCCAAAAGAGCGCCCGGAGCAGCTTCCGTGCGCCGCGTAACGCGGCGGCCGGGCGGCGCACTGTCGGCGCAGAAGAATTCATAAAATCGTAACGGAATCGTTGCATTCCCTTCCTTGCGGCGGCGAGGAAGGGCTTTTATAATATAAATGTGGGCATATACCCATGCGGATGTGTTTTTTTTATCACCTTTTTTTGTTTTAATACGCAGCACGGCCGGCGATATGGCTTTGAGGCGGGCGGCGCGGCCGCTTTGCCGCCTCGGAAAGGATGCTTGCGATGTCGCACAAAAAACGCAGAAAATTCCAGCCCCGTTTTTTCCTGTTTCTGCTGGTAACGGTGTTTTTTGTCGTGGGCGTGATTGTGCTTGCCAATGTCATCAGCGACTATGTCAAGCAAACCAGGGAAGCAAGCACGCTGCAGCTCCCCGCCGAGGGCACGGCGGAGGCGTCGTCCGATCCCGCCCTTGCCCAGTCGAGCTCGACCGGCACCCGCACCATGCTGCCGCTCGACCCCAACGCCGCCTTTACGGTTTCGGGCAACGGCACGGCGGGGCTGTCCTCGGAGGTGCGCATCGGCACCAAGGACACGCTGTATGACAGCAATCCAAGCGCGGGCAGCCTGTCGTTTCCGACCTCCGGCAGCTATACCCCCGTGGCGGGCGTGACGACCTTTGGCGGCAACAACTACCGCAATTCCTTCTCCTACGGCACGGCGGCGGTGACGCTCAAAACGCTCACCAGCAAATGGTCGCAGAATGTTGGAACACTCGGCAGCTTTTCGGGCATGGGCTGGACAGGTCAGCCGCTGATCATCCGATGGGACGCTTCGGTTCTTCCGACGCTCGGCGTCAGCGACGCTTACCGCACGGTCGAGGGCTTTACCGAGGTCATCTACCCGTGTTCGGACGGCAAGATCTATTTCTTTGAGCTGGACACCGGCACCAAAACACGCGAGCCCATCACCGTGGGCACGACGATGCTCGGCACCCCGACGCTGGACCCGAACGGCTTTCCGATGCTGTATGTCGGTCAGGGCGATCCCGCGGTCAACACCAAGGGCAACAAGGTCGCCTATCTGTACGCGGTCAACCTGATCACCAATCAGGTCGTCTATGAGTTTGGCGGCAAGGATTATTTTGCACTGCGCTCCGGCTGGAACGCATACGATTCCAGCCCGCTGATCGTTTCCGACACGCTTGTCTATGCGTCGGAGACCGGCGTGCTGTATACCTGCAAGCTCAACACCAGCTATGACGCTGCCGCGGGTACCGTCGCCATCAACCCCGGCGAGCGTATCAAATATCGCTATACCGCCAGCGGCTATTCCTCGTCAGACGACACGGGTCGGCTGTGGTACGGCTTTGAATCCTCGCCCGCCGCGTTTCGCAACTATCTGTATCTGACCGACAACGGCGGCTATCTCCAATGCATCGATGTCAACACGCTCAAGCTCCAGTTCGCGGTCAGCATTGGCGGCGACGGCGACGCCTCCGCAGTCATCGAGGAGGACGGCGCGTCCGGCACAATCTATGTCTATACCATGTCGCAGACCACGACCGCGTCGGGCGATCTGCCAACCGGCTACGGCTATTGCTATGTTTCCAAGATCAACGGCATGACCGGCGAGATCATCTGGCAAAAATCCCAGGCGTGCTACGTTGGCGACGGCACCGTCAAAAGCGGCAGCAAGTCCACCCCGCACATCGGCCGAAACTGCATCTCCGACCTGCTGATCTGCGCCTATTACGGCGCGGGTGTCCCCATTGCCGATGCAAGCGGCGCCACCAACTATCAATACGGCGGCCGCCTTGTGGCCTATGACCGCGTCTCGGGCGAGGTCGTCTGGTCGATCGAGCAGCTTGGCAACGCGGATTTTGTCTCCTCGCCGCTGGTCATATACTCCGAGCGCGGCGACGCCTATCTGGTCATGTGCGACCGCGCGGGCAACGTAAGGCTGTATGACGCCTCCCGGGGCGGCAACCCGCTGTGCGAAACGCTGTCGCTCGGCGCGCGGATCGACGCCACGCCCGCCGCGTTTGGCAACTACATCGTCGTTGGCACCACCGGCAAGCTCGACGGCAGCCCCGTCACGCCAAAGATCGTCGGCATTAAGATCGAGTAATTACGGAACATAACCGCGGCAACCGCGGCATATGGACAGACGCGCCCGCTGTGCGGACGCGTTTTTTTCTGCGCACATGCGCCGATGAATCCCTTGCATATTGGGTTAATCTTTGTGTTCTGTGTACGCGGACGCGCATGGCAAAAAAACGCGCGAGCCGATTGCCCGCGCGGTGCGTTGCCTATGGGTTTGGCGGAAAGCCAAGGCTGCTCCTGCCGGCAGCAGCGAGGCACGTCAGTCACCGGGATCGACGATCTCGGCCCAGCCGGAAAACCGACCGCCCGGCTGGGTGGTCTGGCCGCTGAGATACATCAGCTCCGACACGGTGACCAGTTGATAGCCTTGCTCGACCAGATCCGGCACGATGCGCGCGATGGCCTCGGCCGTCGGGTCATAGATGTCATGAAACAGAACGATGGCGCCGTCCGCCGCACATTCAAAGCAATATTGATAGATCTTGTCGGCGTTTTTGTTGCTCCAGTCGTGCGTGCTGCCGGACCATAGCACCATCGGATATTCCATGCGCGCCGCGCCCGCTGTCACGTTGTCGTTGATCGCGCCGTAGGTCGGCCGGAACAGGCGGACATGATAGCCGTATCTGCTCTGCATCTCCGCATCGACCTTCTTTAGGCTGCTGACCAGCACCGACGCTTCATAATCGCGGAAGTTGGAATGCCCCCAGGTGTGGCTGCCAATCTCGCAGTTCAGCGCGATCGCCCGCGCGACAACGTCCGCGTTCTTTTCGATGCGGTTGCCGATGATAAAGAATGTGGCGCGCGCATTGTACTGCTCCAGCACGTCAAGGATCAGATTGGTATGCTTGGTGCTCGGCCCGTCGTCAAACGTCAGTGCAATGAGCTTTTTCTCCGGATCGATTGCAAGCGAAGCGACCACGGCGTCGATATCCGTGCCCTCCGCACCGTTCTTCTCAAAATAGGCGCGCTCTTCCAGCGAGAGCTGATAGGCAAGCAGCGCGCGTCCGGTCGGCTCCGGCGACGCGGTCGGCGTGGGCGTGGGCGTGGGTGTCGGCGTGGGCGTAGGCTCGGGTGTAGGTGTCGGTGCCATGGTCAGCTTCACCGTCATCTCCGACGGCTGGGCAGAAGCCGTCTGCACAGGCGCCGCATCACCGCTGCCCATGCCCCCCGTGCAAGCCGTGGCAAGCGTCAAAACTGCCAACAGCAGTATCCCGCATGCTCCGCGTCGAATCACAACCGTCACCCCCTAAAATGCTGCCGCAAGCCGGAACGCATCCAGCTCCGGCTGTCCGTCGTCATAATTGTCGTCGTTTTGATACGGCGAATAGGTGCGCACGTCGATCGTGCGCGCGACCGGGTCAAAGGTCAGGATCCGCAGATATCCAAGCCCCTTCTCCTCGTCCTCCTGATAGTTATACATCAGATAAGGCACCGTGCGCGTCGTGCCGTCCGCATCCGTATAGGTCTGCTGCCGCGTCACTGCGCCGCGATAATGCCCGCAAAGGACGAGCCGGACATTCGGCGATTCGGCCACCACATAATCCGACAGCCGTTTTCCGGGGCCCGTAAGCGAGCCGTCGTTGCCGAGCGCGCTGTGCGTAAAAAGAATGGCCGTGCGATCCGAATAGGTTTTCAGCACATCACGCGCCCATGGATAAAAGCCGTCGTCGATCGAAAACCCGACGCCCATCACGATAAAATCCTCACCGCCGGCAGAAAAAAGGCCGTAACAGCCCTCGCCGCCGCGGAAGCTCTGATCCTCGGAATGCAGCGCCGCGATCACGCCCTGTGAAAGAAACGCGCGATAGCCGTTGCCATCTGTCAGGTCATGATTGCCCGCCACCGCCAGCATGGGAATCCCCGCATCCTGAATCAGCCCCAGCGCGGCGGAAGCGTTCTGCCACTGCGAGGCGGAATTGGCGTTGTCCACCACGTCGCCGGTGTGCAGCACATAACGGATGTTCTGCTGCTCCGCGTTCTGCGTGATCCATTCCGCGATCGACAAAAAGACCTCCGCATGCCGCAGGGAATAAACCTGTGTGTCGCTCATCCATACCACGGAGAACGGCGTCGGCGCGGGGGTAGCGGTGGGGATCGGGGTGAAGGTCGGTGCAAGGGTCGGCTCCGGCGTAACGGAGAACGCAACGCTCACCTGCTGCTGTGCGGCCGTCGCCGTGGGCGCGGCGGAGGGCGTCTCGGCCGATTGTGCCGAGCCCAAAGAGCAGCCGGCCGACAGCACGGCGGCCAGCAGCGCCGGCATCAAAAGAACGCGGAATCGGCAGCCGCTGCGGCAAACCGAAGACAAAAATGTACTCATAATCGGCTTCATAATATCAGAAGCGACACCGGGTGTCAAGCAATCGCGGCCGGCGCCGCCCGCCTAGCGGACCCTCCATCGCGCGGCCGGCGATCCGTCCAAAAAGCGCCGCCCGGCTTGGGACGGCGCATAACGTTTTGTCCGGACAGACGGGGATGCCTTTTGCCCGTTATACCGGCTCGTGCAGACGGTCGGCACATCGAAGCAGCAGGTTTTGCAGCTCATTGCCATCAAACAGGGCGCAGAAGCCGCGAATCCGGCAGGTCAGCTCCTCCCGCATACCCGCCGCCACCCACGACAGCGTAGACCCCATCAGCGTGCAGGCCAGCAGCTCCGACACGAGCTGCTTGTCCGTCTGGGTCACAGGCAAATCGCGCGCACGCTCATCGACCGTACGCTGCATCAGCGCCAGGGATATGTCGTACAGATATCCGTCAAACAGCTCGCGGCTGATCGAATGATAGATGTGATAAATTGCGCGCTTGTTCTCAAGGGCAAAGCGCATGCCGGTGCAGATCCGCCCCTCCGTGGTCACGTCCGTTCCCATGCGGAACAGCGCCTCACGCGTTTCCTCGCGGAATACATAGCCCATCAGATCGTAGATGTCGCGAAAATGATAATAAAAGGTGTTCCGGTTTATGCCGCAGTCCTCCACAATATCGCGAATGGTGATTTTATCGAGCGGCATTTTGTTGATAAGCTTCAGAAACGACTTGGCGATCGCCTGCTTGGTGAACTGTGCCATGATGCCTCCTTTCCGTGCGGCCTCCGGCAGCGCGCCTGCCCGCCTTGTTTTTTGTTCAGTATACCTTACCGCGCCGCGCTTTTCCAGCGTTTTCGCATGCGGCGCACACCCGGCGGGAATATAATCTATTTCCGCCGCCGCGCGCGGTTGACTTGCCGGAAAAAATAGGGTAAGGTATCCGTGAACACCGGCGGGCAATGCCGCCGCCAGATAGAAGGAGATGCCGCCGATGTACCGTAATTTTGCCGAGCTTACCGACGCCGTCCGCCGCCTGCCCGTTCGCAACACCCTGGCCGTCGCCGCCGCCGAGGACCGTCCCGTGATCGAAGCCGCTCTTGAAGCCGACCGTGAGGGATTGGCCGTGCCGGTGTTCACCGGCTGCGCGCGCGAGATCGAAGGGCTCATCCGCGCCTGTGGCCAAAGCCCCGACCGGTTCCGCATCATCGACACCGCACATGCGGACGCCTGCCAGCGCGCGGTGGAGCTCGTGCGCGATGGCGAGGCACAGATCCTGATGAAGGGCATGCTGGAAACCAAGGATTTTCTGGGGCCGATCGTAAAGAAGGAAAACGGGCTGCGCACCGGGCACATCATGACGCATCTGGTCCTTTTTGAGGTGCCGAACTACAAAAAGCTCATTATGCACACCGACGGCGGTATGATCATGTATCCTACGCTGGAGGACAAAAAGCATATCATCGAGGAGGCGAACGACGCCTTTCACGCCATGGGCTATACGTATCCAAAGTTTGCCGTGCTCTGCGCCATCGAAAAGTATAATGAAAAGATGATCGAAACCGTTGATGCGGCCGCGCTGCAGCAGATGAACGAGCGCGGCGAGATCCCGGACTGCGCCGTAATCGGCCCCATCTCCTACGACGTGGCCATGAGCCGTGAGATCGCGCAGCACAAGGGTTTTTTCTGCCCGTATATTGAGGATTTTGACTGTCTGATCATGCCCAACATGCAAGCGGGCAACATCCTGGGCAAGTGCTACATCGTCACGGTCGGCGCGCTGATGGCCGGCATCATCATGGGCGCCAAGGCCCCCGCCGTCATGACCTCGCGCGGATCGTCCGCCGAGGAAAAGTTTAACTCCATCGCCATGGCCTCCCTTGTTGCCGCAGGCGTACGGCAGCTCCCGCACGTCCCTGCGCAGTGACCGGGCTGCGGCGGACGTGGGCTTTTCCGCCGCTTTGCTATGCAGCTCCCGCGCACGTCCTCGCACAGTGACCGGTGGGGGAAACCGCCCGCCTGTTCTGTGCACGCGCACGCATCAGCAAAGGACAAAAAACGTCTTGACCCCGTGCGGCAATCGGTTGAATTGGGTCGATTGATATGATATACTAAACGCGAAATGGTATACCCATTATCCCTATTTTGGAGGTAACCTTTATGGCTTTCTGTTCTAAGTGCGGCACGGAGCTTCCTGCCGATGTTCATTTCTGTCCGGCATGCGGCACCTCCGCTGCTTCCACCGGTGAGCCCGTACGCCCCGCGCCCGAGCCGCCCAAGCCGCTGGATCCCGACATCGCGGATCACAAGGCGCTGTCCGTGCTGTGCTACATCGGGCCGTTTATCCTGATTCCGCTGATTGGCGCGCATGAATCGCCCTATGTCCGCTTCCATCTCAACAACGGCATCTGGCTGTATATCTCCTATCTGATCTGCCTGATCGTGCCGTTTGTCGGCTGGGGCGCGGTGGTCGTGCTGTTTGTGTTCAACATCATCGGCATCGTTAAGGCGGCGCAGGGTAAGTTTGAGGGGCTTCCTCTTCTCGGAAAATTTGCCAAATTCTTCAAATAAGGAGCAGCTGCCATGAAGTACTGTCCGCATTGCGGTACCGCCGTTGAGGATGCCGTCAAGTTCTGCTTCCGCTGCGGCTATCCCTTCCCCGTCGCGCCCGCGCATGTGCCCGAGGCGGAGCCTGCAAGCCAGACGGAATGTGACCCGGCGCCCGCCGGCGAAGCGTCCGACTCCGCACCCGTAAACGCGGAGGATGTGACGGCGGAAGCCTGCGCCCTTGCCGGCGAAGCCGCATCCCGCGCGGATACCGCCGCAGAGGAGCCCGCTTTTGCCGCAGAAGAACCCACGCCCGCCGTGGAAGCGCCCGTCTATGCGCCCGCGCCCGCCTATACGCCTGCGCCCGCCGCGCGGCAGCTGCCGCAACAGCCGCAAAAGCGCAAGGATCTTTTGACCACGGTTCAGTATATCCTGCTTCTGCTGCTGTTTCAGGTTCCGGTGATCGGCTTTGTGTTCATGTTCGTATTCGGCTGCGGCAACTGGAAGAACACCTCTCTCAAGCGGTTCTCTCTGGCCGTGCTGATCCTGACGCTCATCGCGCTGATCCTGACGGTTTCGGCGATGATCGTGCTGTACATCGTGTTCGTGGATGACATGCCCGCGATTCTGGATCGGCTGCAACAGGCGCTGCCCATGCTGGACATCGGTATTCTCGGCTGATTGTTTGTGGATTTTCGTTCCCACGGCCGTGCAGGCAAAACCGCGCCTGCCCGGCCTTTTTTTGTTTTGGCGCGACGCTTGCCCTGCCCCGCCGCGCGCAAATCAGGGGACAAAAAAGGAAGGACGCATGACTGCTGCCCGTCACCTCCCGCCCCGCCGCGCGCAAATCAGGGGACAAAAAAGGAAGGACGCATGACTGCGTCCCTCCCGATGGATCCTATTCTTGCTTACTTGTCTTCGTCGTCTACCTTGAACCCTGCAAACAGATCGGCCAGCGACGTGGTCGTGCTGGTGACCGGCGGCAGTTCGTAGTCGCCATCCTCGTTGTTGCGGCGGCGGCGATCCGGGCGGGCGTCACGGCGATCCCCGTTGTCGGATGCGGGCTGCGCATGGTACGGGGAGCTGGGCGCGCTGCTGCGCTGACGGCGCTCCTGCTGCTGGGGCTGCTGCTGCTGCTGCGGCTGCTGGGGCTGCTGCTCACGCTGGGCACGACGCTCCTGATATACGCGATCGCGCTCGGCCTTCTCGGCGGCGAGCTGTTCCGCGATTTCCGGATTCTCCTCAAGCAGCGCCTCTTTGCGCGACAGACTGATCCGCTTTGCTTCGACGTTGACCTCGAGCACCTTGCAGCGAACCAGATCGCCGACTTTCAGCTCATCCTCAACCTTCTCGATGCGGCGAACCGCAACCTGAGAGATGTGGATCAGGCCGTCGATGGTCGGCTCCAGCGCCACAAACGCGCCAAACGGCACAATGCGGACGACCTTGCCCTCCACGATGCTGCCGACGGGATATTTCTCACCGGCCATTGTCCAGGGCTTGGGCTGAAGCTGCTTATAACCGAGGGAAATGCGCTCCTTCTCAACGTCGACATTGAGGATCAGAACCTCGATCTCCTGCCCGATGGACAGAACGTCGGACGGATGCTTAACGCGGCCCCATGCGCAGTCGGTCACATGCACAAGCCCATCCAAACCGCCGATATCGACAAACGCGCCGAAATCGGTGATGCGGCGAACCGTACCGGGAACCTTCTCGCCCACGACCAGCTTTTCCCATTTTTCCTTCTTGGCGGAAGCGGCCTCCTCCAGCAAAACCTGCTTGGCGGAAGCGACGATGCGCTTGCGCTGGCGGTCTACCTCCAGCACCTTAACGTTCATCGTCTTGCCCACATATTCGCTCAGGTTCTCCACATAGCGGGTGGAGACATGCGAAGCGGGAATGAACGCGCGGATGCCGCCGCCGATCTCCGCAATGAGGCCGGCCTTGACGACTTCCTTGACCACTGCTTCGAAGTTTGTCCCTTCGACATCCTGCGAAAGCAGCTCGTCCCACAGCTTCTTGCCCTCGACGTTCTTGCGAGAGAGCAACACGTTGCCCTCGCCGTCGTTGACCTTAACGACCTCGACGTCGATGCTGTCGCCTTCCTTCAGAATCTCCGCCGGGTTAACCTCGGAATCCGAGGAAAACTCGCCCCTGGGAATTACGCCGTCTGCCTTGTAGCCAACGTTGACAAATATCTCGCCATCCACGACCTGCAGCACGGTACCCGTAATCACCTGGTTGGGGCGAATCCGTTTGACGGTCTGTTCAAACGCCTGCTCAAAATCGTCGGGGTTGACCGGCTCTTCGATAACGGCGGCAGCGGGTGCGGGTTCCTGGCTGGCGGGGGTCTCCGCCTCGGCAGCGGGCGCTACCGGCTCGGCGGACTGAGGCGCCTCTGAAGTGGTGGGTTCGACGACAACCTCCGCGGGAGCTTCCGCTTCAATGGTCTCAATCGTCGTTTTTTCCTGTTCGCTCATTCCTTGTAATACCTCCCTAATCATCGCGTCGGGCGTCGATGCGCCTGCGACAATACCTATTATATCATCGGATGTAAATAATTCAAGAGAAAATTTCCCGATATTTTCTAACAATTCGGCGCGCGGTGCGAACCGTTGGCAGATTTTGAGCAGCGCGCGCGTGTTTGCGCTGGCGGCTGAACCCAAAACATACACCCGCGTACACCGTCGGGCGATGGTCTCCGCCTCGCGCTGGCGAAGCGCCGTCGTGTCGCAAATGGTGTTTTCCACGGTCAGCGCCGCCACCCGTGTGCGCAGTGCGCCAGCGATCGCGGCCGCATGCGCGGGGGACTGCGTGGTTTGGGCGACGAACAGGCCGCGCGGTGCCGGCGGCACGGCGGCCGCCTCCTCCGGCGAGGATAGCACCGTACAGTTTCCGCAACGGCTTTCGATGCCCAAAACCTCGGGATGCCCGCGTTCGCCCGCCAGATAAACGGGGATGCCCTCCGCCGCGGCTTTTTCAACCAGACGGTGAATCCGCGCGACAAACGGGCAGGTGGCGTCGATCACGGCGATGCCGCGCCGCGCCGCCTCTTCCGGTACCGAAACCGGCGCGCCATGCGCGCGGATGATCAGTGTGTCGCCGCCTTTGAGGCAGGCAAGCGTCTGCGTTGGAACGACGCCCTTTTTGCACAGCTCGTCCACCACGCGCTCGTTGTGGATGATGCTGCCGTAGGTGTATACCCTGCCATCGGTGTCCGCCGCGGCAAGTGCCAGATCCACCGCGCGCTTGACGCCGAAGCAGAAGCCGCCGTGCCGCGCAACCAGCACCCTCACCCGAGCGCCTCGCACGTTCCGCGCAGCCGGTACAGCGCGTCGGTGACGGCGTTGGTAACGGCCTCAACGGGCTTCATTTCGGTGTTCTCGACGCACACGCGCGCGGGCAGGATGGGCTCGCCCACCGCCATGCGGATGCGGAAGCGGGAGAACGTGTGCGGATCCAGATAGATCGGCACGATCGGCGCGTTGGCGCGCAGCGCGATGAACGCGGCGCCCTTCTGCATGCGGTCCATCACGTCGCCCAGCGCGGAGCGATGACCCTCGGGAAAGATGCCGAACGCCTTGCCCTTGTCCAACAGCTTCAGCGCTTTTTTGATCGACCGCAGATCGGCCGATTCATGCGAAACCGGGAACACCAGCAGGATCTTGAAAAAAAACTTTGCAATCGCGCTGCGAAACAGCGATTCCTTTGCCATAAAATGCACGATCCGGGGACAGACGATCGCGATGCCGATGGGATCGGCCATGGATGCGTGGTTGCAGACATAGACGACCTTGCCCTTTTGGTTGAGATGCTTCCAGCCCGCTACCTTGGGGCGGAACAGCAGCCATGCCAACGGCGCAAGCACATATTTTCCGAAATAATACAGCATCAGCGTTGTACCTCCCGCAGCATTCTGGTCACAACTTCATCCGCGCTCATCTCGCCCGTGTCGATCAAAAGCGTGTCCTCCCGGCAAATAAGCGGCATATACGCGCGCTCGGAATCCTGCTTGTCGCGCGCCTCGATATCGGCGCGAATGACGTCAAAATCACCCTGCTGCCCGATGGCTTCAAGCTGCAAAAGCCGTCTCTGCGCCCGCACCGTCGAGGATGCGGTCAGGAAAAACTTGTGCGGCGTCTCCCGCAGCACGTTGGTGCAGATGTCGCGGCCGTCCATGACCACGCGATATTCGCGGGCAACGGCGCGCGAAAGCTCGGTGATCTTGTCGCGCACGACGGGATATCTCGACACGGCGGACGCGCCGCCGCCGATGCGTTCGGTGCGCAAAAGCCCCGTGCAGTCCTCGCCGTCCAGCAGCACGCGCTGGCTGTCGCCCCGGTACTCCACGCGGATGTCCGCCCGGCCAAGCAGCGCCGTCACAGCAGGCTCGTCGGAGAACGCCGTAGCGTGTCTGTCGCAGTAGAGCGCAAGCGCGCGGTACAGCGCGCCCGTCTCCAGATAATGGATGCCAAGCCGTCTGGCCAGCTCCCGGGCGACCGTGCTCTTGCCGGCGCCGGCCGGGCCGTCGATTGCGATGCTGTCCGTTATCATATCCTTATACGCTCCTTCCCGCCAGCGCGCCGGTTGACCATGCGATCTGTAAATTAAACCCGCCCGTCAGCGCGTCCACATCCAGCAATTCGCCGCAGACATACAGCCCGTCCACCTTCTTGGATGCGAGCGTTCCGGGCGCGATCTCCCGCACGTCCACGCCGCCGCGCGTGATCACCGCCTCGGAAAAGCCGCGCGTACCGGCCACATGCAGCGTCAGTGCCTTGAGCGCGCGGATGATGTCCTCACGCTGTGATTTTTTCAGCTCGGCCGCAGGCATATCGGCGTCCACGCCCGCCTGCGCCAGCACCGTGATTAGCAGCCGCGCGGGCAGCAGCCCGCCAAGCGCGGTCTTTATATGCTGTCTGCCGCAGGACGCCAGCTCCCGCAGAAGCCGCGCGTTCAGCGTGTCAAAGGACAGCGCGGGCTTGAGATCGATCCAAAGCTCCGCCCCGGCCGGGTCGTCCAAATACGATGAGCAGGACAGCACCAGCGGCCCCGACACACCAAAATGGGTAAACAGCATCTCCCCCTGCTCGTCATAGACCGTGCGCCCGTTTTGGTGCGCGGTCAGCCGCACGTTCTTCAGCGTCAGCCCCGCCAGCTCGGCAGGCCAGCGTTCCACCGTCTCAAGCGGCACCAGCGCGCCGCGCGGGGTCACGACCGTATGCCCGCACGCGGCCAAAAAGCGGTGTCCGTCGCCGGTGGAGCCGGTCGAAGGGTACGACAGCCCGCCCGTCGCAAGGATCACCGCGTCACAGGCAAACAGCTCGTCCCCGGTCATAACCCCCGCGATCCGCGGCCCGGCCTCGCCCCGCTCGGTCGCGAGCGCCGTCACATGCGCGTTCAGATGCATCGTCACGCCCGCGCGGTCGATCTGCCTTGCAAACGCCGCCAGCACGTCGGACGATTTGTCCGAGACGGGAAACACGCGGTCGCCGCGTTCCACCTTGACTGGCACGCCCGCCTGCTCCAAAAGACGCATCACATCCTGCTCGCCGCATGCGGCGTAGGCGCTAAACAGAAACCTCGGATTGCGCACGACGTTCTGAAAAAACGTGTCGCGCCCCGCGGCGTTGGTCACGTTGCAGCGGCCCTTGCCGGTGATGTACAGCTTTTTGCCGAGCTTCTCGTTCCGCTCGAACAGATGCACCTCATTGCCGGCCTTTGACGCCTCAAGCGCCGCCATCATCCCCGATGCGCCGCCGCCCACGACGGCCACGCGCTTACCGGCCATGCTTCGCCTCCCAAAACCTGTTCTCCGCCTCCGCGCCGAACGGCAGCGGAACGGCGTTGTTGTAGGACAGGGCGGTCACCGTCACATAGCCCTTGGGAACGAGCGCCGTGTCCGCGTCCTCCGCGTTTTCGATCACGGGGTCGCGCGGCGCCCAATAATAATCTCTGCCGATGTTGTCCTGCCGCTTTTCATATGCGTCGGGATATCGCAAAAGCCCCAGCCGCGCGCCGCGCATCCCGCGGATGTCCGCATGCGGCAGATCCGGCACATTGACGTTATAGAACGCGCCAAACGGCAGCGGGCAGCGGGAAAGCAGTTCGAGCGCCGGCTCCGCCATCGCGGCTGCGGTGTCCAGATGTGCCGGCCGGAACGAGCAGCATGACAGCGCCACGGCAGGAACGCCACTGAGCGCAGCCTCCTGCGCGCCGGCGCATGTGCCGGAATAGAGCGTATCGGTGCCAAGGTTGGCGCCGATGTTGATGCCGGAGATCACCGCGTCGGGCCGCGGAACCAGGTTGCCAAGCCCCAGCCGCACGCAGTCCACCGGCGTGCCGTTGACGGCATACGCCTCCACGCGCGGAAACGCCGCAAGCGTCCGTCTCTCCGCACGCAGCGGCTCATATAGGGTCATGGCCTTGCTGACGGCGCTGCGCTGGCGGTCAGGCGCGACAACAAACACGGAATGCGCGCCACAGAGCGCGCCAATCAGGGCATGCAAACCGGCGGCGTCGATGCCGTCGTCGTTGACGATCATAATTTTCATGACCCCATCATACTGGAAAACCCTGCCGTTTGCAAGACGTGCGGGGGGCAACGCCACAAAATTGTCACAAGCCCCCACCCGCCAGCGTGGCCAGCCGATACACAGCATACGCAAGCGCATAGGCATAGCCAAAGCGCAGCAGCATGCGCCCGACAAACGCGCGCCGCCGCCCGTATTCCCGCGCCGACACCAGCAGCGCCGCCGCGCACGGCGGGCTCACCGCGATCAGCACAAGAAAGCTCAGCGCCTGCGCCGGGGTAAACAGCACGGACGCGCCGTTCGACAGCAGCAGCAGCGCCGACACCGCCGCCTCCCGCGCAAAAAAGCCCGCCAGCAACGCCGCGGCAGCTTCCGGAACGCCCAGTCCCACCGGTCTTAGCAGCGGCGCGGCGCAGGTCGCCGCCCGCATCCAGACCCCCGCGCCGACATCCGCCGTATAAGCGCCCGTGGGCGTGATGTGCCCCGCCACCCAAAGCACCAGCGACAGCAGCAGGATCAGCGTCCCCGCGCGCGACAAAAAATGCGTCACACGCTCCCCAGCGGCGTTCAGCACGTTCCGCCATGACGGCAGCCGGTACGGCGGCAGCTCGAGAAGAAACGGCCCCGCCGCGCGTTCCCTTTCGGCCGAGGGCCTTGCAATCAGCGCGGACAGCAGCCCGGCGGTCACCGACAGCAGATACATCCCCGCCACCGCCAGCCCCGCCCGTTCGCCAAACGTGCATTTTGCCACAAACAGAAACACCGGCAGCTTGGCCGAGCACGGCACGAACGGGATCAGCAGCAGCGCGCGCCGTCGCACCCCCGGCGAGTCTAGCGTGCGCGCCGCCATCGCGGCAGGCACCGTACAGCCAAAGCCCATCAGCAGCGGCACGACCGCCTTGCCGTCCAGCCCGATTGCCGACAGCGCCCCGTCGGCCAGCAGCGCCGCGCGCGACAGATACCCGCTGTCCTCCAGGATGGTCAGCAGCACAAACAGCAGCGCGATCTGCGGCAGAAACGCCAGTACGCCCGATACGCCCCGAAAAAGCCCGTCCATCAGCAGCCCCGACAGCCATGGCGCCGCGCCCGCCCACGCGAGCGCGCCCGACAGCCACGGCTGCAAAACCTCTGCAAACAGCCGTCCCACCAGATCGGACAGATATTGTCCCGGCGCGCCAAACGTCACCAGGAACACCGACGCCATGATCGCCAAGAGGGAAACCGTCCCCCAGAGCGGATGCGTCAGCACGGCGTCGGGCGCGTCGATCGGGCGCTCCTCTGTGCCGGTTACGCACGCGGTATAGCATTCTGTGGCCAGGCGGCGCCGTTCCTCCTGATTGCGGCAGCGGCGGCACGCGGCCGCGGGCAGGTGTCCGCCTTTCTTGAGCGCGGCCAGCAGGGTGGGAAGCCCCTCTCCTGTCCTTGCGGCGATAGGCACGGCAGGTACCCCGAGCAGGGAGGACAGCAGCACGCTATCAACGCGGATGCCACGTTTTTTACATTCGTCGCTCATATTAAGCGCGACCACCATCGGCACGCCCAGTGCAGCCAGCTCCATCGTCAGCAACAGCCCCGTGCCAAGACGGGTGGCGTCCACCACGTTGACAATCAGATCCGGCTTCGCCGCCGTAAGCGCCTCGCGCGCCGCCTGCTCATCTGCGCTGCCCCCCGCAAACGTGTACAGCCCCGGCAGATCCCACAGCTCCGCATCGATCCGCCGCATACGCGCGCTGCGCACCTCCACCGTGACGCCGATGCGGTTGCCGACGCGCGCGCGTTCGCCCGTCAATGCGTTGAACAGCGTGGTCTTGCCGCAGTTGGGACTGCCTGCCAACAGGATGCGCATAGGCGGGATTCCCCCTCTCAATTTGGGCGCACGGTGCGCCGCACTATATATTAGGTATATATGCGTCTTGCCCCGCGCAGGCGGACAACGCCGGCTGACCAAATTCGGCTTTTGCCGACAGCGTTCATGATTATTCTTTCAAATGCATACTTATACCGCCAAAAATAGTCATATTTGGTGCCATAACTGTTCACAATCTGATAAAAATGTGTTCAAATCGGGGTGTTATAATGTGATCACACCTAAAAAAATGGCTCTTTATGAGCTTCCGTACCGTGGCAGGGGTACCCGCTACATGTTGTGGCAGGATGCTCCCAAACCGCAAAATACGGATCGGTGTTTGGGAGTTTCTTCCACGGACAACGGCGTGCGGTCATGATTTTACAGTTTATTTTACGCCCCAAAGGATGACCGTATAACCAGGGTATATCCCTGCATCATTCATGCAGCTTCCGCCGCCCTTCGGGGTGGACTGTCGATAAATCAGCGCGGGCGCATTGCGTTTCGCGCGAATGGTATTGTTGGAGGTATGTCATGAGCGCAGCGGTAAAGAAGCGCAAGAAACGCAGAAAGCTGGTTGTTCATCCGCGCTTTTTTGTTGTAATCGCCATTTTTTTGGTGGTTCTCGCACTATTCATCTTTGTCGTCTTTCTGGTCGCCAGCGCGTTGGGCGCCTGCGACAGCGGGACTCCCTCGGGCGACGTAGCATCCGTGTCGGACGGCAACAAGGGCGGGCTTCTCAGCTGGCTCTCCGGCGCGACGCCGACGCCGACGCCAACCCCGACCCCGACGCCAACCCCGTCGCCCACGCCAAAGCCCACGCCGTATTATATCGCCGATTCCGACCCCTCAAAGTTCGGCTTTGTCGGACACATTGAGGTGGACGGTGCGGAGGTTCCCTCTTATACCCGCACCGAAAGGATCAGCTTTGCCGACGGCAACGCCTATTCCAAGCTTGCGGGCGTGATCACCTTCCGCGGCGACAACTATCGCAACAACGCCTCCTACGGCACCATCTCCCTGTCGGGCGGCACGCCGACGCTCGCCAAAGCGTGGGACCGTGTCACGACCGTCATCGGCAAGGGCACCGGCTCCAACAACTGGTCCGGCAGCGGCTGGACGGGGCAGCCTCTGCTCGTGCAGTGGGACGAGGAGACCAAGAAGGTCATGAACCTCTATGAATCGGCCAAGAACAAGCCGAATCTTGTCGAGGTGATCCTGCCCTGCGAGGGCGGCAACGTCTATTTCTACGATCTGGAAACCAGCGAGGCCACGCGTGACCCGATCTATATCGATATGCCGTTCAAGGGCACCGGCTCGCTTGACCCGCGCGGTTATCCGCTGCTGTATCTGGGCTCGGGCGACATGTATGAGAACGATTCGCAAAAGACGCGCGCGATGATCTATTCGCTGATCGACGGCACGCGGCTGTACGAATTTGGCAAGGAAGGCACCGATCCCTTTGCCAAGCGCGTCTGGTATGCCTACGACAGCGCGCCGCTCATCGACGCGGAGACCGACACGCTCATCTACGCTGGTGAGAACGGCGTGTTGTATACCATGAAGCTCAACACCAATTTTGACCCGGTTCTGGGCTCGATCTCCGTCAATCCGTCGACTGTCGTCAAGTTCCGCTATGACTCGACGCGTTCGTCCACCGGCATCGGTGACGCGGACAAATACTGGCTCGGGTACGAGGGCAGCCCCGTTATCTGGAACGAGTTTATCTATCTTTCCAGCAACGACGGCATCTTCCAGTGCATCGACCTCAACTCCATGCAGGTCAAATGGACTTGCGACACGCTTGACGACACCAACGGCACCCCCGCGCTCGACGTGATTTCGGACACCGAGGCCTATCTGTACGTCGGCACGTCGCTGCACTTTACGCAGGATGAGAACAAATCCGGCGTGGCGCCCTTCTTCAAGATCAACGCCATGACCGGCGAGATCGTCAAGCGTTATGACCTGACGGTGTACACCCAGTCCGGCGTGTCGGGCGGCATCCAGTCGTCCGCCGTGTTGGGGCGCGAGCAGCTTGACGGGCTTGTGTTCATCACCATCGCCCGGTACCCAAGCTCGGGCGCGAGCGTGCTGGTCGCGCTCGATACCGAGACGTTTGAGACCAAATGGAAGTTCTCGCTCGAGGGCTGCTGCTGGAGCTCGCCGGTTGCCGTCTATACCGACGATGGCCGCGGCTATCTGATCCAGGCGGATTCCAAGGGCAATCTGTTCCTGCTGGACGGCTCCACAGGCACCATTGTCTCGGCGCTGACCAAGGAATACGAGAACGCGCTGACCTCCACAAACTTTGAGGCGTCGCCTGTCGTATTCGGCAACTATATCGTCATTGGCTGCCGTGGCGGCGTCGGCTATCAGGAAGAAAAGGTGTTCTGCATCAAAATCTCCTGACGCGCATCGTGTGTACGTTCAAAAGGCAGCGGCATAAAGCCGCTGCCTTATTTTTTGTCCATAAAGAAAAACAAGCGCGGGCAGCAAGCCCGCTAAAATGTGCATCCGAAGAACCCTTATATGTTGCAATATCAGCAAGGGCGGGTTCCGGCAGAACCCCCGCGCAAGCGCGCGTTCAACAAACCCTGCCTCCTACCTGCCGCGGGATACGGTGAACTTAAATTTGTCCGGACGGAAATATTCGTTGGCATAGATCAGAGGCTCGCCAAACACATCGTTGACGTCTGCGCGCAGCTTCATCAGCGGCGAGCCCACGGCCATGTTCAGCATGCCCGACAGCCGCTCATCCGCCACAGCGGGGATCAGCTCCGTCAAACAGATGCCGAGACGGATGTTGCAGGTCTGCTCGATAAACGCATACAAAGAGATTTCCTCGTCCGTCACGCCGAGAAACTCGCTCGCCAACCGCGGCGCCAGATAATCGCGCGAATACACCACAGGCTCCCCGTCCGCAAGGCGCAGACGCGCGCACATCAGCACATCGGTGCCGAGCTGCACATTGAGACGCTTGGCAATGCATTCATCGGCCTTGATCAGCGTTTTTTCAAACGAGCCCACGCCGGGACGGTAGCCGGCCGACTCGATCATTTCTGTCACACTGTAATTCATGTTCAGCGAGTCAGAGATATGGTCAAAATCACACGCGACAAACGTGCCCTTCCCCTGAACGGAATGGACAACGCCTTCGCTTTTCAGGGCGTTCAGCGCTTCGCGGAGGGTCAGACGGCTGATGTCCAACAGTTCGGACATTTCCGCCTCGGTGGGCAGACGGTCGCCTGCCTGAAGGTTTTGGCTCTTGATGTGCTGAAGCACCTTCGATTTTGCACTGACATAAGCCAGCATGTCATTCCCTCCCACGCTTTCCAAAATCTGTTATCTGATTATTGTGGCTTTAGTGATTGGATATACATATCATTATATACATAAAATGGGCAAAAAGCAAAGGTATTCCATATATATATGAAAATATGAATAGATATTTTTGTAAAATAAAGAAAAAACCGGGCCGAAGCCCGGTCTGTCCTGCCATGCCGCTCCGGCAGGCCTGTTATTCGACGGGAACCCGGCAGATCCGTTCGGTCTGACCGGAAACCTCCAGATAGAACAGCGCGTGCGCCGCCTCAGGATACGGTGCAAGGAACACGCTGCCCGCGCCGCACGTCAGTCCGGCAAGCAGCACCCAGCCCAAAAAGCTCAGATCCAGCCGGAACATCCGTCCCTTGTTGCCGCACATCAGGCGTTTGGACTCCTCCACGGCCTGATGGGCAGACCAATCGGGATGCTCGGCAAGCAGATAGGGCGCCAGCGCGTAGCTGTAAGCCGCCACAATGCCCGGCACGATGAACAGCAGCGTCCATGCAAGGGTTTTGAGCGCGGTCAGTACGACCAGCCACAGCGCCTTGCCGAAGATCGAAAAGCCCGAGAACAGCCTCGGAAACGTCATGGCCTTTCCGTCATACTGATCAAGATTGCAGCGGCAGAGGCCGATTTGGACCGCGCCGGAGAGAACAAACTGCGCAATCCCGATGATCGAGCAGACGACGCCGAGCCCGATCAGCACCGCCAGCAGCACCGTCATCGTGGCGGGGGGCAGGACATTGCGGATGCTCTCGACCACCCGGTCGCCGTCCTCAAAGCGGAAGTTGAACGTGAAGGATGCCGCGGCCACGCCGCCCGCGCCCAGAACGGCTGCTACCATCGTCACCAGCACCGCCCACCAGTATTTCCCGCGCAGGGTCTCCCACGCGCCGCGACGGAACTGCCGGGCAGACCGTCTCTGCCCCTCCGCGGAAACGTTGTACGTTGTAGATTCCATCTTAATTCCTCCTTCTTAAAAAAACCAGAATCCGCTGCTCGCTCAGCCCACGTCGATGCCAAGCAGCTTTTTGGCCGCAATGGCAATCAAAAACGAGATCACCGCCACCGACAGCGAGATCACCGCCATCTCGCCGAAGCGCCGCAAAAACGGCTCGTCGCGGGCGACGGACAGATAATAATTGAAAAACAGGATGATGAGGATGACGATCCCAAGCATCACGCCGAACGCCGCCGCATACAGCGCGGACGGAAACAGCAGGTACGGCAGCACCAGAAGCGCGACCGTCACCAGATACGCCACGCCTGTGTACGCGCTGGATTTGAGCGCGTTGGCGTTGCCCTGCGCCCGCTCCGCCAGATAGTTGGACGCAGCCATCGACAGCGTGGCCGATACGCCCGTGACGATCCCGGTCAGGGCGATCGTGCGCGTGTTGCACAGCGCAAACGTCACCCCCGCAATCGCGCCGGTCAGCTCCACCAACGCGTCGTTCAGCCCAAGCACCATGGAGCCGATGTAATGCAGCCGCTCCTCGTCCAGCATGGCGGAAAGCACATCCTCATGCCTGCGCTCCTCATTCAGCATGCGCGCGGCGGCAGGCAGCTCCTGCTGCATCTTCCGATAGACCTCCTGCGCCAGCGCCTCATCCTTTTGCAGCGTCTTTAGCACAAACGTGAACCCCAGCACGCAGGTCAGCAGCTTCAGAAAAAGGATCTTTGCCCGCGACGGCTTCAGCGCCTGCCCCGTCACCTCCTGCCAAATCGCCGCATGGCTGCGCTCGTCCTCCGACAGTTCCGTAAGGATGCGCCTGTTTTCGGCGCTTTTGCGCTCACGCCTTGCCATAAAGGCATACAGCGCCTCGCCGGTAAGCTCATCCACCTGCGCCTTTTTGACAGCCGCCATCAACACGCGGCTGATCGCCTGCTCCATATCGGTTTGCCCCCCTTGTCCCGTAATTCGACCGTCCTCCCGCAGAATCGGGAGAACACGGCTTAAATATGACTTGTGCTCAGTATATCACGCCGCACTGCCGCTGTAAATGTGCTCAGCCAAGCGCGATGTCCAGTACCATCATCAGCGCAAAACCCAGCGCCGCGCCGATCGTGCCGACGTTGGAATGCTCGCCCGCCTGCGCCTCGGGGATCAGCTCATCCACCACGACATAGATCATCGCGCCCGCCGCAAAGGCCAGAATATACGGCAGAATGGGCGTCAGCGCCGATGCAAGCAGCACGGTCAGCAGCGCGCCCACCGGCTCGACTACGCCGGTCATCACGCCGTAGAGAAAGGCGCGCGGCCTGGATGCGCCCTCCGACAGCAGCGGCAGGGAAACCACCGCCCCCTCGGGAAAATTCTGCACCGCGATACCGGCCGCCAGCGCGACAGCCGCCGCCGCGCTGATGCTGCGCGCACCGCCGACCGCGCCCGACAGCACAACGCCTACCGCCATGCCCTCGGGCAGGTTGTGCAATGTGATGGCGATCAGCAGCATCGTAGTTTTTCGTAGCGCAACCGGTCTGCCCTCCGGCCGCTCGGCCTTTGCATGCAGATGCGGGATCAGCGTATCCAACAGCAGCAAAAACCCGATGCCGGCCAAAAAGCCAACGGCGGCCGGCAAATAAACGGGCGTTCCGGCCTCCGCGGCCAGATCCATCGCCGGGATCAGCAGCGACCATACCGACGCCGCGATCATCACGCCGGACGCAAAACCCAGCAGCGCCTTTTGCAGGCGCGGACGAAGGCCTCCCCGGATGACGAACACCATGGCCGCGCCCAAGGTCGTTCCCAGAAACGGAATCAGTGTCCCAACCAGGATCAAAGCCGCTTTGCTCATGCTTTGTTGCCCTCCTTACCCCGTGAGCCATGCCCACATCACCGACATTATGCCACAATCCAACGCATTTTTCCATAGCCGCTCCGCCCCTTCAGGGCGCACGCCGCGTTTGCGGCAAATCGGAAAAAACCGACGCCCCGCTTCGGAGCGCCGGTCTTGTGCGGCCAATCCAATCAGTCCTGACCGGGTATCTGCGGAATCGGTACGCTCGGCTGAAAGGTGCGCAGCCATGCTATATTTTCGTGCGTTTTGTTAACCAGCTCCATCGCCAGCTTCTCGTCGATAAAGCGGCTGGTGATATTGCGATAGGAGAAAGGATAATCGGACAGGTAATAGAACATGACGTCGGCCAAAAAATCCTCACACGCATAGCTTCGCATGCGAAAGCTCACCTGATCAACCTCGGCCAAAAAAGCGGGGCAGGAAATGACCTTGGTGAACAGATAATTGACATTATGTGTTTTGGGCGGTTCGTCGTCCATATAGTAGACGTACATGCCCTTGAGCTGGCGCTCGATCGCCTGTTGGCATAGATAGGCAACGTACACCCACCGCTTGCCCGTCACGAGCGGGTCAATGGTTCCGAGATCGTAATCGGAGAGCATCAGCCAATATCCGTATTTATCCAGCCGGTTCATCGTTTCCTCCCATTGGTTTTTCCAGTTTTCCTTCCCGAACTAGCGTCAAAAGCCGTTCGGTAATGCGCCTGTCATACTGCTGATCCAACGCAAACAGTTCCTCCGCGGCCTCCAGATCGCTCTTGATACGGTTGTACCCGCGGTCGGTGGTCATTGCGTCAAACACATCCGCCACGGCCAGCAGCCGTGAGGCAAAGCTGACCTCGTCCGAGGTGAAGCCGTTGGGATAGCCGCTGCCGTCCAGACGCTCGTGATGATTGGCGGCGATTTCCGCCACGCGTTCGCCAAAGTACGGCCGCAGCAGGCGCGCGCTGTCGCGCGGATGCCGCAGGATCAGTCGGATCTCCTCCGGCTCAAGCTTTTCCCGTTTTTTCAGGATCTCGTCCGGCACATAGCACTTGCCGACGTCATGAAACAGCGCCGCCACCAGTAACTCGTCAAGCGAGACCTTGCCGCATTCCGCCCGGAACGAGTCATACAGCTCACGAACATAATGCACCACATCGCCGCTGTGCCGGTAGGTATAATGATCCTTTTCGTTGATCTGCATCAGCAGCTTCCGCAGACTCGCCTCAAACTCCTGCGAGGAGGCAAGCATGGGACTGTTGGTGACGTAGATCAGCTCCGTTTCGGCGACGGCTCTGACCGGCACGTCGTGCCGGAGTGCGTTGAGATAGAATGAATCACCCGTTTTGAGCTTCAGCGGCCCCTCATCCAGCGAGATCTCCAACCCGCCGCTGTGCAAAAAGAAAAATTCCATCACCGAATCGTCGTCCGCGGGACAAAGCCAGATGGTGTCGCTCTTTTTCAGGGTAAGATGCATGACCTCCACGGAGCCCTGCTTGGCCAGCAGGTCAAAGACCGTGCTGCCCGTATCCACAGAGACGCCGCGCTGATCGCAAAAGTTGTAGACCAAGCCCTCCATCCGTTCCCCTTTATCTCCGATGATTTATTCCGCCGTGCAACAGCCGAGCAAGACCCCGTAATCGACGATTTCACGAATGATCCCGCACGGCTCAGCAAGCTCCGCGGCGGAAAACGCCTGTACCTGAATGTCCACCTCGGCGCTGCGGCAAAGGCGGGTCAGCGCGCGATACTCCGGCAAAAGCATCGTCCGCTCCGTGTTGAAAAAAACGGCAAGATCCACGTCGCTCGTATCCGTCTGCGTTCCCTTGGCATAGGAGCCGTAGAGGATGATACAACGGACATCCGGCAAGGTGACAATCCTGGATACCGCTGCATGCAGGATCTGGCCAACCTTGCCGGACGGATAATGCGCCGGGATGATCTGCATCTCGGGTACGCTGCGTGATTTACAGCCGGATGATGCGGATGGGATCGATCAAAACCGACTGGCCGTCCACGATATACTCCGTATATTCGCAGGCAAGCACCGCGCCGATCGAATCAGCATACGCAAACACATCCGCGATCAAGGCATTCGTCTCAGCAATCAGCTCGGCAACGTCGTTCCACGGCGTCATTTGCGCCTTTTTTACCAGCTGCAGGATCTTCTGATTGGTCTTTTTGACCATCTGTTCGAGCCTCTTGGTTTCCTGCTTGGAGCACTGCATGGTCTGGGTAACGCCGCTCTGCGGCTTCTGAACCACTTCCGCGCTGGCTACCGCCGGCAAAACCATGGCAACGATCAACGCCAGACACACTGCCGCGTACAATATTTTCTTTCTGCTCATCAATCCGTCCTCCTGATAGTTTTTATTCGGAAGAGACCGATTCACGAACGCCGACATAAGAAAGCAGCCGCTTTCCTTTGCCGGCTGCCTCATAGCATAATGTACCGTGTCATCCGGGGTTCCCAAATAGGGACCTGTCCCGCGGGACGCCGCACCATATCCATTTCGGCAACTGGCTGCCATAGGCGTTTCCGCCCGTAGACCCTTTAGCTTTGCGCCGCCCGCTTTCACGGGGTTTGCCTTTTCGTGGGGATATCTCTTCTTATCCGATATCAAAATATCACACGCGACCGCCCTTGTCAACGGTTTTGTTACATATCTGTTGCGCCTTATTCGCGCGTTTTGACAGGATGTGTAATATTATTCGGGCGCATCCTCTTTCTGTCCCCTTTTTGCACCACAATCCCGCATTATGGCGCACGCGACCCGGGCGCTAGAACTTTTTGCGCTTGATCGAGCCCCAGGCAGCGCGGTTTTTGCGGAAGGTAAAGGTGGCCTCCACCTTATAGATGGTGTTGAGCTGACGATAGCCGAAGTTATCGACAAACGAGTAAAAATACAGCTTGATGAGCTGACGGATATCCGGATATTTGCGGAAGGTGTTTTCCTCCAGCAGCAGCGCGCCGGTGGACAGGATCGTGCCATACAGCACGGCCACCAGGAAGAACGAGACCGTAAAGTGCAGATCCACCACGCCCAGCAGATACGATATCAGCACAAACAGATAGCCGAACGTCTCGAGGAGCGGCCCCAGCATCTCAAAGAACCAATAATACGGCAGGCACACCATGCCGATGCGGCCGTATTTCGGGTTAAGCAGCATCTTTTTGTGCCTTAAAAGGCTGTCCAGCAGCCCGATGTGCCAGCGCTTTCTTTGCTTTTTCAGGTCGCGCAGCTTCTCCGGCGGCTGGGTCCAGCAGATGGGGTCGGGCAGGAATTTGACGGAATACTTGCGCTTTTGCTCACGCATCTTTTCATGCAGGCGCACCACCAGCTCCATATCCTCGCCGATGCAGCCGCGGGTATAGCCGTCCGCGTCGATGACCGCCTGCTTGGAAAACGCGCCGAACGCGCCCGAGATGATGAGCAGCATACCAAGCATGTTGAAGCCCAGCCGCCCCGTCAAAAAGGCGCGCAGATACTCGGTCGTCTGCAACGACACCAGCGGATTGCCGGACAGGCCGACCTCCCGAAGCTGCCCTTCCACGATGCGGCAGCCGCTGCCGATGCGCACAATGCCGCCGACGGCGATGCAGGTGGGGTCCTCCATAAAGGAGAATACGATCTTGATGAGGGATTCCTTTTCCAAAATGGAATCGGCGTCGATCGAGACAAACACCGGATAACGGGACAGGTTGATGCCGGCGTTCAGCGCGTCGGCCTTGCCGCCGTTTTCCTTGTCCAGCACGATTAGATTCACAAACCCCGGCGAGCGGTACACGGTGCGCACGCACTCGGTCGGCAGCTGCTTGCGATAGGGCTGTTCAAACGGAATCAGCGAAAACGCATCGATCAAAAGCTGTAACGTGTCGTCCTTCGAGCCGTCGTTGATCACGATGACCTCATATTCCGGATAATCGAGCGACAGCAGGTTTTTAACGTTGTCCACGATGGTCTCCCGCTCGTTGTACGCCGGAACCAGCACCGAGATCGGCACCATGTTCTCCGATTCGGCAAACCGGCTGTAATCGGTATAGCGGAGGGATTTGACATAACGCTTCATGCCGATCGACGCGGCGATCAGCTGGACAAGATAGATCGTGCTGATGACCACGACATATAGCAGCGAAAGATAGTTCATCACGAGCGCGACGGCTCGCACAATCTCAACGACTTTCACAGCGACGCCCCCTTCCACAGCCGCGCCCGGCCAATCTCGAAGCGCAGCATCTCAAACGCATAGCGGTCGCCGCTCGCGCCAACGCGGGCAAGCAGCTCGTCCGCGTCCGTCCTGCGCGCAAGCTGCTCGGCCGACCGGCTGCGCACCCACCATTCCCGGTCAAACAGGCCGCCCGAAATCGCGTCAAAATAGCGTTCCGCGTCGATCTCCGACAGCGCGGTCACCACGGCGGCGCGCACCTCCCAGCGGGCGTCGTCGGCCAATGTCAGGATTCTCTGGCCTGCCTGCGCGAAACGCAGCTGCCCCAGCGTGCGTATGGCGTCGATTTGCAGGTTCATGGATGCGTTTTCCAGATACGGCATCACGCGCGGTGCAAGGCACTCCAGCTGCTCGGTGCCGATCCGCTTAATGCAGACGCGGCGCACATAGGCGTCCGACGCGTCGTCGATCAGCCGTTCATACAGCCGCTTGCGGTCGCCCGCAAAGCTTTGAAACGTCTCCAGCAGCGTGCGAAACGACACCTTGAGCACAAACGCGGGATCGGTGCAGATCGTCACAACGGCCTCCGCTTCGCCGAGCAGGCAAAGCGACAGCAGCCCGATCTGCTGGGCGGCGGCGTTGTCGCCAAGCAGGTAGGTCTGGCGCAGAATCGCGCCCGTAAACTCGTTGAGGCCCAGATCGCCCGCAAGCTTCATGGTCAAAATGACATCGTCCATGCTCCGGCTGTTGATCCGTTTTTTCAGAAACCCAAGGTACCACGGGTCGAGCACGGCCTTCCTAAGCTCGGCCAGATACGTCTTGTTCATGTCCGGCATCAGGGTCTCGATCACCAGCATGCCGCGCCGCGTGCGAATGCCGCGGATCTCCCTGAGCCGCTGCACCTCGCCGGCCGGATCAACAAGCGACGCCAGCTGACGGCGCATCCGCTCCGTCCGGAGGTTTTCGTTCAGCAGCTCCAACAGCCGCTCCTTCATGGCGGCGATTGCGCGGTTGCGGACGCCGGTCATCAGATGCAGCAGCAGCAGCCCTGCCGTAAACAGCACCAACAGCGAGCCCATGATGACAAGCAGCCAATCCACCGCCGTCTGAATCCACGGAATCATTCCGTTCTCCTCCCTTGCTCCGGTAAAAGCCCTATTCGGCCACGCCGGAAAAATACTCCGCCAGGATGGAATAGGAGACCTTAAGCCGCTCATGATAGGCGGGCTGTTCCCACCCGTCCCAGCTAAAGCGGGAGGTCGTCACCTCGCCCCGATATCCGTCCTGGTAGATGCCGATGCGAAAATCGCCCGCGGGCACGGAAACGACGGCGTCGTTTTGATACAGATCGCCCACGATCAGCCGCGAGGACGGGTCGGTCACATTCAGCAGCATCCACGGCAGGCGCAGCTCCATCACGCCGTCGCCCAGCGCATAGTCGGCCAGTGAATCGTAGTCCGCCGCCCCGGGATCGGCCGTGCCGCGCCGAAGCGCGCCGGTGTCATGCCGGTCAAACGGCACCGTCTCCCCCGTCTCGGGCAGCGTGAGCTGTCTGGACAGCGCCTGATAGATCGGCACAAACGTGCCCGAGTCCGTGCTTTGCTGGCTGTCGATCGTCGTGACCAGCGAAAGCTGATGCGCATACTGAAAATGGAACACGTCATAATACGGATCGACGGTGACAGCGCCGGCGTCCGCACCGATGCGGATCAGAAAATCCGCGCCGGTGTCATACCTGGCGCCCGAAAAGCTCCGGTTGCCCTGCCCCGCAATCACGTCGAGCGGGAGCAAAATATCCGCCTGCTCCGGCCCAAACGCCGCGGGATCCCATGTGGCCAGCACATACAGATACGCCGCGTCCGCGCGCGTGCAGACCGCAAACCCGCCGCTTTCGATCACCGGCACATCCCCTGCCCATTCCGCCGCGTCGCCGTCCACAGTCGCCGCACTCACCTGCTCCCCGGGATCGAAGGCGAGGATGCCGAAGGTCTGCTCCGACGACTGGACGTTGTACCAATACGGCCGCCGCTCGCTCTCCTCGATGTCCATGGCGTTCCATGCGGTCTTGAACCATTCATCCTGCCAGGAGAAGATCAGCCCGCCCATCATCCCGGCCGCGCGGATGGCACGGTTCATGGCGATGATGTCCGCCGCCTGATCGCGCTCGTTGTTATGCCCCTGATCCATGCCGTTGATCGTGTTGCGATGCGTCAGCCCGCGTGAAGCGGGCACGCCGTATTCCGCCACGAGCACGGGCATGGTATGATAGGCGTTCAGCGCCATCAGATATCCAAGATAGGTGTCGCCGCCGCCCGCCTCGGCCAGCGCGGCGTCATAGCCCAGAAAATCGGGATAGTACGGATAGACATGGTAGGACGCAAAGAACCCCGCGCCAAACGCATCCGTCGCGCGAATATGCTCCGGATCGACGGTGGCGGCATCCTCCATGTCGGGATTCGGCTCCGCCGGGTGCGAAAGCGGGTCGGTCGTGATCCAGTTGGACAGGGCGACGGGGCGCTGGGTGCCATAGGCCATGTCGGTGCGGACAGCCGTCTCCGCCGCGCGCGCGAGGAAAGCCTCAAACGGCGTTGCGCCGTCGCTCGTTTCGACATACGTCCCCCGGTGCTCCGCCCGGTCGGGATGCAGCGCATCCGTGCCGTTGACCAGATCGGCATCCCACTCGATGCCCAGGATATACCCCGCCACATAGGGCGACAGATCCCGGGTATATTCGCCCGAAGCGCAGCCCGGGCTTGGCTCGACAACGGCGTCGCCGTGGATGACGCGCACCATCGTCTCGATGTCCTGACAAAATTTTTTCTCAAACGCGCCGTCCTGGCAGTAGGCGTCGGAATACGCCGCGATCATTGCCTCGTCGCAGTATACGCCGTGGATCAGATACAGCGGCGACGCGCTGCGGCGGTTGTGGTCGTACAGCGCCTCATAAAAGGCGGGCGACTGCAACACATACACGCGGAGAAAGGACACGTTCATGTCCGCAATCTCGGCAAACCAGCGCAGATATTCGTCATAGCCGATGCCAAATTCGCCCGGCCAGCAGCCCGGCTTGCCCGCACCCAGATTGACGCCGTCCACAAACACCGAACGCCAGCCGCCGTCCGTCCACTGCTCGAACGCCTTGCCGCTAGTACGGAACGCGTAGGCCTCGCCCGAGCCGCGCTTTTGACAGCCGCAGCCCAGCAAGAGCGCCGTGACCAGCGCCGCCGTCAGCAGCATTTGTCCGATCCGTTTTGCGCGATGCACCGTCAATCTTTCCATCCTTTCGCGTCGATGACCCGATAATGCGGCAGGTACGCGCGGCGGTACGCCTCGCTGTGATGCACGGCGGGACAGCCCGCGTCCTGATATAATATAAGATAACGGAAAAGACGCCGCGTGTCAAAGGGCATTTCGCCCTCCGAAGTCAGCGTCTTTAAAAGCTCCAGCCCCCGCGCAAACGCCGCGTCGTCCGGCGTATGCTGCGACGCGGTGTCCACAAACGCGGCAAGCACCCGCGCGGGCTCCACACCGCGCGCCTTGGCGGCGGCAAGGTTGATGCGGCAAAGCGAACCTGCCACCGGCTCCAGCAGCGGCATGCCGCTCCCAGCCTCCGTTTCCGCCCATTCCCGCTCCAGATACCGGGCTGCGGCCTCGGGTGAGGCGATGGCGTGTCCGCCCGCATACGCGCCCTGGTAGATGAGCTTGACTGCGTCCTGAGGCTCCATCAGCGGATAGCGCGCCGCGTGCAGCAGGATCAACTCCCGTGTCATAAAAGCTCCAGCCCGCCGCGCGCCAAGTCCTTCTTGCTTAGGATATAATCCATGCCGAGCTCCGGCCATTCGATGCCGATGGCGGGGTCGTCATAGCGGATGCCGCCCTCATCCTCCGGATGGTAGAACTCGTCGCAAAGGTAGGAGAACACGGCCTTTTCGCTCATGACCAGAAACCCGTGCGCCATGCCGCGCGGCAGATACAGCATCCGGCGGTTGTCCGCCGAAAGCCGCACGCCGAACCAGCGGCCGAAGGTCTCTGAGCCGCGGCGGATATCCACCGCCACGTCAAACACCTCGCCCATCAGCGCCCGCACCAGCTTGGCCTGAGGAAAATGTACCTGAAAATGCAGCCCGCGCAGCACGCCGCGCACCGAGGCCGATTCGTTCTGCTGTTTGCAGCAAAAATCGATACCGGCGTCGCGGAAATGCGCCTCGTTGTAGCATTCAGAAAAATAGCCGCGCGCGTCTTGATACACCTGCGGTTCAATGACCTTTACCCCGTCGATCGGGGTGTCCAGAAAGCGAAACTTGTCCATCTAGCGATCCTTGTACATCCTTTCGTAGTAATCACGGTACGCGCCGGACACGATCTGTCCCCACCAGTCGCGATGGGTCAGATACCAGTCAATCGTTTTGTCCAGCCCGTCGGAAAACGCGGTCTCGGGCTTCCAGCCGAGCGCGGCGGTGATCTTCGACGGATCGATGGCATACCGGAGGTCATGCCCCTTGCGGTCAGTCACATAGGTGATCAGATCCTCGCTCTTGCCGAGTTTATCAAGGATCGCGCGGACAATCTCCAAATTGGTGCGCTCGTTGTGTCCGCCGACGTTGTAGGTTTCGCCCGGCACGCCCCGTTCGAGAATGCGGCAGATGGCGTCGCAATGATCCTCCACATACAGCCAGTCGCGCACGTTCTGACCCGTGCCGTACACCGGCAGCGGCCGGTCGCCCAGCGCGTTGATGATCATCAGCGGAATCAGTTTTTCGGGAAAATGGTACGGGCCGTAGTTGTTTGAGCAGCGCGAGATCGTGGCGGGCAGGCCGTAGGTACGAAAATACGCCTGCACCAGCAGATCCGCCCCTGCCTTTGACGCCGAATACGGGCTTGAGGTATGCAGCGGCGTGGCTTCGGTAAATAAAAGCTCCGGCCGGTCGAGCGGCAGATCGCCGTAGACCTCGTCGGTCGAGACCTGATGATACCTTGCAACGCCGTACTTTCTCGATGCATCCAGCAGCACCTGCGTGCCCAGCACGTTCGTCTCCAGAAAAACGCCGGGGTCCAATATGGAGCGATCCACATGGCTTTCGGCTGCAAAATTTACCACATACTGCGGCCGTTCCTCAGCAAACAGCGCGTCAACCGCCGCGCGGTCGGTGATCGATCCGCGCACAAACCGGAACCGCGGATCGTCCATCACGGTGCTGAGGGTGCTTAGATTGCCCGCGTACGTCAGCGCGTCCAGACAGACAATGCTGACATCCGGGTCGCGCCTTAGCAAATAAAAAATGAAGTTGCTGCCGATAAACCCGGCGCCGCCTGTGACAAGAACCGTCCCCTTCATACCGATGCACCCTCCCCGATCTTTAGATTATTCTCCGCGCCCACCAAGCCGGCACAGGCGTCCAGCTGCCGTTCTATCTCCGTCTGATGCGCCAAAAATGAGGCGAGCGCCTCCCGCCAGGGGCGCATGGCGTCGCCGACCGCCTCGGCAAGGCGGCTGTGATCCAGCGCGGAATAAGCGGGACGCTGCGTGGGCGACGGATACTCGGCGCTTGTGCAGGGCACGACCTCGGCGTCGATGCCGGAACCTTGCACGATCTCCCGCGCAAAATCATACCAACTGCATATCCCCGTGCCCGTGCAATGATAAACCCCCGCCGCACGCGCCGCGCAAAGCAGCAGCACATGATGCGCAAGATCCGCCGCGTTGGTCGGGTTTCCAACCTGATCGCTCACGACCGTGACCCGGCCGGTCTCACGCGCGCGCTTTTGGATCGCGCGCACAAAATTTTTGCCGCGATAGCCGTACAGCCACGCCGTCCGCACAATCGCGGCGGAGGGGCAGGCACAGGCGATGAACCGCTCGCCCTGCCATTTGGTTCTGCCGTAGGCCGAAGCGGGCGCCGGCGGAGCGTCCTCGCGATAGGGCTGATCGCCGTCGCCGGCAAACACATAGTCTGTGGATATATGCAAAAAATACGCCTGCACGCGCGCGGCGCTCTCGGCCAGATACTTTGGTCCCAGCGCGTTGACGCGATATGCCAGCGATTCCTGCTGTTCACAGGCATCCACATTGGTAAACGCCGCCGCGTTGATCACGACAGCCGGCCGCACCCGGTCAAAGAAGGCCCGCACGGCGCCTTCGTCCGTGATATCCAGTTCATCAACATCCACGCAGACCGTGCGCGCGCCCGCAAGCGCCTCCGGCACGGGCCCAAGCTCCGTCCGCCCGCGCGCAAGACAGCGTGCAAGCTCGCTGCCGAGCTGGCCGTTTGCGCCGATGATCACAACGGGCTCATTCATAACGCAGCCGCCCTTCCGCCACGCGCTTCAAATGCGCGCCGTAGGGCGACGCGCCATAGCGCTTTGCCGCATCCAGCAGCGCGGCGGTATTGATCCAGCCGTTGCGATAGCCGATCTCCTCCGGCGCGGAAATGGTGATGTCCTGCCGCTCCTCCAGAATCTGTACAAACTCCGCCGCCTCCAGCAGCGACGAGAACGTGCCCGTATCGAGCCAGGCATAGCCGCGCCCAAGCAGCTCCGCCCGCAGCGCGCCGCGCTCCAGATACAGGTTGTTGAGCGACGTGATCTCAAGCTCGCCGCGCGCGGACGGCCGCACCCTTTTGGCAAGCTCCACCACGCGGTTGTCATAAAAATACAGCCCCGTCACGCAGTAATTCGATTTGGGCTGCACGGGCTTTTCCTCGACCGACAGCACGCGCCCGTCCGCATCCAGCTCCATGATGCCGAAGCGCTGCGGGTCGCGCACATAGTAGCCGAACACCGTGGCAAGACCGCTTTCCGCTGCCGACGCGGCGCTTCTTAGCAGCTTTCCAAGGCCGCTGCCGTAAAAAAGGTTGTCGCCGAGGATCATCGCGCAGCTGTCGCCGTCCAAAAACTCCTCCCCGATCAGAAACGCCTGCGCAAGTCCGTCGGGCGACGGCTGCTCCCGATAGCAAAGGCGGATGCCAAACGCGCTTCCGTCGCCCAGCAGCCGCTGAAAATTTCCCAGGTCGTGGGGGGTCGAGATGATCAGAATGTCGCGGATGCCCGCCAGCATCAGCGTGCTGAGCGGATAGTAGATCATAGGCTTGTCATAGACGGGAAGAAGCTGTTTTGAGGTGATCATGGTCAACGGATACAGCCGGGTACCGGCGCCGCCGGCAAGAATGATGCCCTTCATCTTTGTCAGATCCTCCTAAACATACCGTATTTGTCCCAGTTTTCGCAAAAAACCGTATTTCCAGGTGCCGAGCCGAAACAGCGCGCGGATGCGCGCGGGCTTTTTCTCATCGGGGATGCGGGCATAGCCCGAAAGCAGCGCCCGTTCATCCTCCTCCATCAGATCGCCAAAGGCCTCCAGAAATCCCGCCGCCTGCCGGCAGGTGTCGAGCAAGCCGCCCCTGCTAGTTTCGCCGTCGCGGGCGCGCCGCCAAAGGTACGCCGCGCTGCGCGCGTTCTTCGCGCCGACACGGTTGTCCCCGTGCTGCCGGTAGAGCATGGTTGGCTCCGGCACATAGCCGATCTCGCCGAACACCGACGCGGCAAGCGCCAGCCACCAGTCATGCATCAGGGCGCCCGCATGCGGCCGGGACAGCACAAGCTCAACAAGCGCGCGGTTTGCCATCACCGTGCAGCCCGTCACCACGTTCTGACAGACGAGCTGCCTCAGCGCCGTCCGCGCGGGGTCCAGCATCTGATAATGCATCAGCGAGCCGGACACGATCTGCCCGTCCGCCAGCACGGCAAGGTCGGAATGCACAAGAATCGGGCAGTCACGGCCGTGCTCCCGCTCAAGCTGCTGCATCACGGCCAGCGTCTTTTCGGTCTTGTAGGGATACCACACGTCGTCCTGATCGCACAGCATCACATACGGCGCCTCACTCTTTTCGAGCAGCAGGAAGAAGTTTTCCGCCGCGCCGCCCGCGGGCGGCCCCTCGACGACGGAGAACCTGCCCGGCTGCGTCGTCTCATAGGCGTGCAGAAGGAAATAGGTGCCGTCGGCCGAGCCGTCGTCCCGCGCCAGAATCCGCAGATCGGCGTTCTCCTGCGCCAGGATGGACTGCACCTGCTCGTCCAGATACCGTTCGCCCTCGTGGGTTGCCAGCAAAATGTCGATCATGCCGCGCCTCGCCCGGCCACCGCCTTCATCAGCCGAACCGTGCATAGCACCGCCCAACGGACAAAGAACGGATACCGCGTCCGGTCATGCTTTTGATAATACAGCGCCATGGATTCGGCCATCGCACACCTGACCCGGCGGCGGTTTTGCGCCGTCAGGCTTCCGCCCTTCTCATGAATGATATGCCTGTCGGCAAAATACACCGTGCGCGCGCCCGCCTCAGACGCGCGATAGCACAGGTCAATGTCCTCCCCGTGCAGAAAGAAATCCTCGTCCATCCCGCCGAGCGCGCGGTAAAGCGCGGTGCGCATCAGCATAAACGCGCCGGACACGCAAGGCACCGGCTGCGTCAGTGTGGAATCCAGAAAGGTCTGGTGATACCCGCCAAAGATCCGTGAGCGCGGGAACAGCCGATCCAGATGCAAAAAATAACACAGCGCCGACCACGGCGTCGGAAACCCGCGCAGGCAGCCCGCGTCAAACGTGCCGTCCGGCCGAAACGCGCGGATGCCCAGAATGCCCGCGTCCGCGTGCGCGGTGATATAGTCCATGCACGCGTCCAGCACGCCCAGCGGCAGCTGCACATCCGCGTTCATCAAAAGCAGATATTCCCCCTCCACCGCCGCCGCGCCCACGTTGCAGGCCGCGCCAAAGCCGCGGTTTTCCATATAAAGCTGCGTATCCGCGGCGGGTATCGCCGTGGGCGTGTCGGAATTGTCCGCAACGATCACCTGCACAGGATAGTTGCGGCAGTTGTCGCGCACATCCTGTACCGTGCGCCGCACGCGGTCCGGCGTGCCGTGATTGACAATCACAACCGACAGCATCAGGCCTGCTCCATAATCTTTTTTAGATAGGCGTCGCATACGGGGGCCGCATCCCCCTGCATGACCTCGCGCCCCTTGTCCAGCCACAGCGCCTTCTTGCACAGCTTCTGTACCAAATCGGGCTCATGCGACACGAACAAAAGCGTTGCACCGTCATCCAGCATCTGCTGCATACGGCCTTTGCATTTCTGCTGAAACGCATAGTCGCCGACGGCCAGGATCTCGTCTACGATCAGGATATCGGGCTTGACGACGGTTGCGACGGAAAACCCGAGGCGCGCCGCCATGCCGGAGGAATAGTTCTTGATCGGCATATCCAGAAAATCCCACAGCTCCGCAAAATCGATGATCTCATCAAAATGCTTCTGCATAAACTGCTTGGAATGCCCAAGCACCGCACCGTTTAGAAACACGTTCTCGCGGGCGGTCATCTCCCCGTCAAAGCCCGCGCCAAGCTCGATCAGCGGCGAGATGGAGCCGTTGGTCTGCACGCTGCCGCGATACGGACGCAAAATGCCGCAGATCAGCTTGAGCAGGGTTGATTTGCCGCTGCCGTTGACGCCGACCAGCCCCCACGCCTCGCCCTTTTTCACCGTCAGAGAAACGTCCGACAGCGCCAGCAGCTCCTGAAACATCAGCTCGTGCTTGGCCGCCTTGATGATATATTCCTTCAGGCTGGAGATCCGCTCCTTGGACATGTTGAAGCGAACCGTCGCATGATCTACCTTGACTGCAATATCCGAATCCATTCCGGCCCCCTATATGTACAGGATAAAGCGATCCTGCCCGCGCCGGAACACGGCGATTCCTATCGCGAGCGCAAGCACCGCGTACAGGCATCCGAACGCCACATTGCCCGCGGCAAGCGGCTCGCCCCACAGGACGGCTTGGCGAAACTGAGCGATGTAATGATACATCGGGTTCAGCGCGCGCAGCCACGGCGCAACCGCCTCCGGCCAGATGCTCTCCGGATAGAACAGCGGCGTCAGATACATCCAGGCGGTCGTAGCAACGCCCCACAGATATTGGATATCGCGGAAGAACACGGACGCGGCCGCCAGGAACATGCCCATGCCGAGGCAGAACACATACAGCTGCAACAGCACCAGCGGCGCAAGCAGCGCATAAAACGTGATCTGCACGCGCGTGATGATCATCACGAGCGCCAGCGCCGTCATCGAAAAGATCAGCGTCACCAGCGAGCTGGTCACGCGTGAGACGGTAAAGATATACTTCGGCACATACGTTTTTTTGATGAGCGCCGCGCTGCCGATGATCGAGGCGATGGCCATGCTTGTCGATTCCGTAAAGAAGCCGAACAGCGTCTGCCCCGTCAGCAGGTAAACCGGAAAATTCTCGATGTCGAACCGAAAGAACGTACTGAACACCACCACCATCACAAGCATGATCAGCAACGGGTTCAACACGCTCCACAGATATCCGAGAATGCTGCGGCGGTATTTGAGCTTGATATCGCGCTTGACCAGCTCGCTAAGAAGCCCGCGATATCGATAAAAATTCTTTAGATATGGCGTAACTGAAGACATAACGCATCGGCCGTGCCACACCCGTTCGGGCTGGACGGTCTTCCTTTCCTAATTGTGATTGTAGCGGCTTTTTCTGTACAAAGCAAGCGCGTCATGGTATGATACCAATACTGTTTACCTTTCCGTCACAAAACGGATGCATCTTGACCAAGGAGGCGCAATTACATGCAGCAGCCCGTCTTTGACGCCGTCGTCGTCGGCGCGGGTCACGCGGGCGCGGAGGCCGCGCTGGCGCTTGCGCGCATGGGTCAGCGCACGCTTCTTATCACGCTGTCCGTTGACAGCGTGGGCATGATGCCCTGCAACCCCGCCATCGGCGGCACCGGCAAGGGACATCTGGTGCGCGAGCTGGACGCCATGGGCGGCGAAATGGGGCTTGCCGCGGACGATACGCTGATCCAGATGCGTATGCTCAATACCGGCAAAGGACCCGCGGTGCATTCCCTCCGGGCGCAAATGGACAAGCGCCGCTATCACGAGCGGATGCTCAAGGCCGTCACGCGGCAGGAGCATCTTTTTCTGATGCAGGGCGAGGTCACAAGGATTGAGACCGGTCACGGCCGGGTCACGGGCGTAAGGACGGCCGAGGGCTTTTCCATCACCTGCCGCGCGGTGGTGATCGCCGCCGGCGTATACCTCAAAAGCCGGATTTTAATCGGCGAATGGGAGAAGGAATGCGGCCCCTCCGGCCTTGCGCGCGCGGAAACGCTGTCCGCCGCGCTCTCCGCGCTGGGACTGCCTTTGCAGCGGTTCAAGACGGGCACACCCGCCCGCGTCCGGCGCGGCTCGCTGGATTTTTCCGAGATGGAGACGCAGCACGGCGATGTGCCCGCCCCCGCTTTTTCCTTCCTGCACGGCGCGCTGTCCGTACCGGACGAGCCGTGCTATCTGACCTATACAAACGCCGACACCCACCGCATCATCTTGGGCAACCTTTCCCGTTCGCCGATGTACGGCGGCCGCATCCACGCGACCGGCACGCGCTACTGTCCGTCGATCGAGGATAAGATCGTGCGCTTTTCCGACAAGGAGCGGCATCAGATCTTTATCGAGCCGGAGGGGCGCTTTACCGACGAGATGTATGTGCAGGGCATGAGCACCTCGCTCCCCGGCGACGTGCAGATCGACATGCTGCGCACGCTGCGCGGGCTGCGGCACTGCGAGGTCACGCGCCTTGGCTATGCCATCGAATATGACTGTCTTGACCCGACCGCGCTGAACAATGCGTTTATGGCGCGCTGCTGCGACGGACTGTTTACCTGTGGGCAGCTCAACGGCAGCTCCGGCTATGAGGAGGCCGCGGCGCAGGGGCTGTATGCGGGCGTCAACGCGGCGCTGTATCTGAAAGATGAGCCGCCCTTTTTGCTCACCCGCGCCGACGGCTATCTCGGCGTGCTGGCGGACGATCTGGTGACCAAGGGCACGCGTGAGCCGTACCGCATGATGACCTCCCGCTGCGAATACCGGCTGCTGCTGCGGCAGGACAACGCAGACCTAAGGCTGACCGAGCTCGCGCGGCGCACCGGCCTTGTTTCGGACGAGCGGTATGCGCGCTTGGTCAAAAAGCAGGAGGGCGTCGCCCGCGCGCGCGCTAAGCTTGCGCAGGCTGCGCCGGTGACGGAAGCGCTGCGGGACTATCTTGCCGCGCTGGGCGAGCCCGCGCCGCATCCCGGCGTGCGTCTTGACGAGCTGCTCAAGCGCCCGCGCGTCACCTATACGGGGCTTTTGTCGCTGTTTTCGGAGCTTTTGGAGCCGCTGCCGTCCGAGGTGGAGGAGCAGGTGGATATCCTTGCCCGCTACGACGGCTACATTGAAAAGCAAAAACAGGAGGTGGCGCGCATGCACGCGCTTGAGGATGTGCCGCTGCCCCAGGATCTGGATTACGGCACGCTTTCCGGGCTTCGGATCGAGGCGCGGCAGAAGCTTGACGCCGTGCGTCCGTCCAGCATCGGCCAGGCGTCGCGGATCTCGGGCGTTTCGCCCGCCGACATTTCCGTGCTGATGATCTACCAGAAACGGGGGTTTTCCGTATGATGCATCTTTGGAAGGCGCACCTGCCGAACCTGACGCAAGCGCAGTATGAAGCGTTTGACCTCTATTACCGCATGCTGATCGAAGCCAACGCGGTCATGAACCTCACCGCCATCACCGCGCCCGAGGACGTGGCTGTCAAGCATTTTGCGGATTCGATCTCCGCGCTTGGGTATCTGCCGGAGGGAGCAAGCGTCATCGACGTCGGAACAGGCGCGGGGTTTCCCGCCGTCCCGCTTCTGATCATGCGGCCGTCGCTGCAAATGACGCTGCTGGACGCGCTGCAAAAAAGGCTGAACTTTGTCCAAAGCGTGCTGAACGCGCTGGACCTTTCCGCCCGAACCGCGCATCTGCGGGCGGAGGACGCCGGCCGCGACAAGGCATACCGCGGAACGTTTGATTTTGCCGTGGCGCGCGCGGTCGCGCCGCTGCCGGTGCTTTTGGAATACACCGTGCCGCTGCTCAAAACGGGCGGCACCGCGATCCTGTATAAGGGCGACTGCACAGAGGAGCTGCGCGCATCCGCACATGCGGAGACGGAGCTTCGCTGCACGCTTTGCCCCGTTCCCGTGCCCTCCGCGGCGGGCGCGCGCACGCTGATCCTTGCCAAAAAGACCGCGCCCACCCCGGCGCGCTATCCTCGCAAGGCCGGCACCCCGGCAAAGCTTCCTTTATAGAAAATCATGCGCCCCCAAGCAGGGACGCATGCAGGCTTCTGTTTGATTGCGCTGTGGCGGGTTGATTGCGATAGGCCGGGTTGATTGCGCGATGCCTTTTGATTACGCGATGGCCGACGCCGCGAAGCGGGGCGCGTCAGCTCCGTCTTGAGCGGCTGTTGATGATCGCAAGAAACCGAAGCAGGCTCACAAAGCTGCCGATGGCGGCCATCACATAGGTCGTGGCTGCGGCGCCAAGCACCTTTTTGGCCATCGGCCGCTGTTCGGCGCTGACATAGCCGCCCTCCTCAAGCATGGCAAGCCCGCGAGCGGAGGCGTTAAACTCGACCGGCAGCGTCACAAGCTGAAACACGAACATCGCCGCGTACAGCACCAGCCCCACCATCGCCACGGTGGTGTTTCCGATCATGGCGCCGATGATGATGATCCACGGTCCCGCACGGGAGCCGATGGAGGCCACGGGCAGCAGCGTGTTGCGGAAGCGGATGGGGCCGTACCCCTCCTGATACTGCAAAACATGCCCGATCTCATGCGCGGCGACGGCGAGCGCGGAAACCGACGTCTCATCGTACACCAGCTCGCTGAGACCGACGGTGTTGCGGCGCGGGTCAAAATGATCCGTCAGCCGCCCGCCCACGCGGGTAACCGCGACGTCGCTGCCGTTTCTTGCAAGCAGCTCCTCCGCCATGCGTGAGGCGGGGATGCCGCCGGCCGCCTGCTCCCGCGCATAGCGCGCAAACACACGCTGCACGCGCCCCTGCGCCACAAACGCCAGCAGCAGCACAACGCCCAGGATCAGCAGCCAATCGTTATAATTCAAATACAGACCAAACAATTCCATGCGCATATTTTACCATGGTCAGTCCAAAATTACCATTGCGGACAATGGCATTTGTGATATAATAATGTGAAATTTTTCCCACAACGGGGCGGAGGACAGCGAATATGCTCAAAATCAAAGAGATCCAGCGACAGCCGGAGCAATATCAGGGCGCGATCACGGTCGGCGGCTGGGTGCGCACGGTACGCCAGGGCAAGGCCATGGGCTTTATCGAGCTGAACGACGGAACCAGCTTCCGGCCCGTACAGGTCGTCTACGCGGTGGACGAGCGGAATCTCGGCGGCAAGCTGTCCACGGGCTGTGCCATCGTGGTGGAAGGCGCGCTTGTTCTGACGCCGGACGCGCCGCAGCCGTTTGAGATCCGGGCGGAGTCTGTGACCGTCGAGGGCGAATGCCCCGCCGATTATCCGATGCAGAAAAAGCGGCATTCGCTGGAATATCTGCGCACGATGCAGACCCTGCGCCCGCGCACCAACACCTTCCTTGCGACGTTCCGCGTCCGCAGCGTGGTGGCGGCGGCGATCCATGAGTTTTTCCAGCAGCGGGGCTTTGTCTATGTCCATACCCCGATCTTGACCAACGCCGACTGCGAAGGCCGCGGCGAAATGTTTCAGGTGACGACGCTTGATCTGGAAAACCCGCCGCGCACACCCGACGGCCGCGTGGATTACAGCCAGGATTTTTTCAAAAAGCCCGTGCATCTGTCCGGCTCCGGCCAGCTTTACGGCGAAGCGTTCGCGCTGGCCTTCCGCGATATCTACACGTTTGGGCCGACGTTCCGCGCCGAGTACAGCTTTACCGCCAGGCACGCCTCCGAATTTTGGATGATCGAGCCCGAAATGGCCTTCTGCGATCTTGTTGAGGATATGGACGTCGCCGAGGCGATGGTCAAATACATCATCGACACGGTGCTGACGCGCTGCCCGGAGGAGATGGCGTTTTTCAACCAGTTTGTGGACAAGGAGCTTTTGACAAGGCTTGACAACGTCGTGTCCAACGAGTTTGGGCGCGTCAGCTATACCGAGGCGGTGGAAATCCTCAAGAACAGCGGCGAAACCTTTGAATATCCGGTGGAATGGGGCATCGACCTCCAATCCGAGCATGAACGGTATCTGACCGAAAAGGTCTACAAAAAGCCGATCTTTGTCACCGACTACCCGAAGGACATCAAGGCCTTCTATATGCGTCAGAACGACGATGGCAAGACCGTTGCCGCGGCGGATCTTCTGGTGCCGGGTGTGGGCGAGATCGTTGGCGGCAGCCAGCGCGAGGAGCGCTATGACGTCATCAACGCGCGCATCAAAGAGCTGGGCATGGATATGAGCGAGTACCAATGGTATCTCGACCTGCGGCGCTACGGCGGCGTCCGGCACGCGGGCTTTGGCTTAGGCTTTGAGCGCATGGTCATGTACGTCACCGGCATGCAGAACATCCGCGACGTGCTGCCGTTCCCGCGCACCGCGGCAAACCTCGACATATAAAAGGCTTCTGTCCGAAGAAGCACGGCCAGGGGCGCGGCAGGCTTTTCCTGTTTTGCCAAGGCCGCTACATCGGCAGGGACGCATATGGCTTTTCTCAGGCGAGCGGGGGCAAAACCCCGCTCCCTGCATATCCGGAAAAAAATTTTTTAAGTTTTGTCAACACTTTGCCCTCCCCATCCGTTATCCATGTGTAAGCAAAAGCGAAAGGAGCGCGGCATGATCGCACAGCTATACAGCCTGTTCTATGACGAGATGCTTGGGTTTGCCCAAAAGCTTATGCGGGATCGCGCCGCCGCCGAGGATCTGGTGCAGGAAACCTTTCTGCGGGCGCTGTCAAACACCGACACGCTGGACGCGCTCACCCGGGCGCAATGCCGTGCATGGCTGTACCGCACGCTGCGCAACCTCGTGATCGACCGCTGCCGCCGCGAAAGGCTGGCGCCGGTTGCGGAGGTTAGCGAAGGCCCCGCCGCCACGGACGATCTTTCCGCCGTGCTTGTACACGAGGCGCTGGGTATCCTGTCCGATGAGGAACGCCCGCTGTTTTTGCTCAGGTACATGGAGGGCTACACCTCCAAGGAGCTGGGGCGGATGCTGGAGCTGCCGCCGTCCACGGTGCGCGCCCGGCTGGCAGCCGCCCGGAAAAAGCTTGCCACACAATATTACAGCCCGCAAGGAGGGAACGAACATGAAAACACCGTTTGAACAGAGAATCTATCACGACATCCCTTCCGCATTGCCTGCGGAATATAACCAGATCGGACTACAAATTGACATTAGGGGGACAGGAGCATGGAAATGAAGGAAAAAAAGAATCTGCGCGTCAACTGCGCCGTGTGCGACGTGCGCAAGGTCACCGAAGAAACGCTGAGCAAATACGGCAGCGTCACCATCAACGCCGGCACCGTGCTGTCATGCGCCGCCGCGCGGCAGCTGCTTGCGGGGCACGATGTGACCATTCATACGGGCTCCACGGTGGATCTGCCGGACGGCGATGTCGCCGTCAGTTCCCAGAACGGCTCCATGACGATCTCCGCCGGACAAAAGCCCGCCGTGCCGACCTTTCTCATCGTTAACGGCAAGCTGACCTTCGAATCGGGCGCGGAGGATACGCTCGCGGGATATGTGCGCATCGTGGTCAACGGCAAGGTGCTCTATCCCCGCAGCATGTCGGGCGCGCTGTCGCAGATGAGTGTCAACGGCAAGGCCGAATGCTATCCCGACGGGGCGGTGCTCTTAAAAAACACCTTTGTCATGGACGATACGTTTGCCCTCCGCGCACGGGATGTGCTGTACTACGCCTCGGGACGCATCGTCATGCTAAAGGACGGCATTGACCTTGCCATGCTTACCAAAAAAGGCGCGCGCTTCAGCACCAAAACGGCGCTCATTGCCAGACGGTACGCCGAGGATGCCGCACCGCTGTTTGACGATCAGACGGAGCTTGTGATCCTGCCGGACGGCTGCGCCTTTGTCGAGGACGACGCGACGCTTTCCGACGCGCTGATCCGCCGCTGGGGCGACAAGCTGTATATAAACGGCGATCTGACGCTTGATAAAGCCAGCGGCGACGCGCTTAATCAGCTCACCTTCCTCCGCGTGAACGGCGACGTGACCCTGCCCCGCGCGCTGGAGGACGCCTTCCTCTCACTCGATGCGGAATATGACGCGCTGCACATTGCAGCCGGCCGCATGTTCTCCGAGCGCATCAGCATCACCGTGACGCAGAAGATGCTGGGCGACCCCGAGGGCGTATGCTGCACCGAGTGCGCAAAGGTGCACATCGCTCCGGACGTGACAGAGGATCAGATCCTCGACGGGCTGCGCCTGTCGGAATGCGCCTATATCCGCTGCACGCCGGAGCAGCGCAGCGCCGTCGAGCAGGTCGCGGAGGACTGCGCCGTCATCAGCGACGGTTCGGATGAGGACGGCAGCGTTCCCGGCTTGGGCGTCGTGAAGGACATCATGAATTCCTTGGGCGATACCCACGCGCATACCGTCAACACCAGTGAATATACCCTCTGACGCCAAAAGGCGTCCGGCAGCGCGTTCTTGGGCATCGCCCATGACGCGGGCGGGGGCTCCCCCGTTATACATCGCCCGGGGCTGACCTCTCCCCCCGGACATAAGACAAACACGCGCCCGTACGGCGCGTGTTTTTTTTGCGTTCTGTTGTCATGCTCTACGTCCGCGGGCGCCCGGCCTGCCAAAGAAGGTCAAACCTTCCACTGCTCGGATAAATGGTTGGACAGAACCGCGAGTGAGGCCGCCATGTTCTCGCTCTGAATCAAAATGCCCTCCGGCGCTTCGAGACGCGTCGGCGCAAAATTCCACACAGCCAGCACGCCGCCGCCGACCAGCAGGTCGCACACAGCCTGCGCGTTGTCGGCAGGCACGGTGATGATGCCGATGTGAATGCCCATGCGCCGGCAGAGGGAGGGCAGCTTTTCAAGCGGCAGCACGCGCTTGCCCGCGATCTCGGTGCCGACCACGGCGGGATCGGTGTCAAACGCCGCCACAATGCGCAGCGCATACGCCTCAAACCCCCGGTAGGACAGCAGCGCGCGGCCAAGGCTTCCCGCGCCGATCAGCACCGCGTCGTGCGTGTTGTTGTAGCCGAGACAGCTCTCGATGTCCGAGATGAGCGCGTGGATGTCAAAACCGGTCTTGGGTCTGCCCGCGCGGCTGCTGACGGCGGCAAAGTCCTTGCGCACCTGCACGTCGTTGAGGCCGAGCTGTGCCGCCACCGTCGGCGCGGAGATGATCTCCGCCCCGGAATCCCGCGCTTTTTTCAGCGTTTGCAGATACTGCGGCATGCGCTTAAGCGTCTGCCGCGGGATCGGGGTCATGCTCCGCTCTTCCATTCTGTACTCCGATCGTGATTTTTATATCGATATTATACTATCGATATGTTCCCTTGTCAAGGATTCATCAGCGCGGAGCGGATCTCAGCCTCGGCGGGGACGGAGGCGACGCCGCCGCGGCGGCAGACGGAGAGCCCGGCGGCGCAGCAGGCAAAGCGGGCGACGGCGGACAGGGCGTCCGCATCCAGCAGCGCGGGCGGCGCGTCCGCGGCAAGCACCCGGCTCATCGCCGCGCCAAAAAAAATATCGCCCGCGCCGGTGGTGTCTACCGGCTTTACGGGCATGGCCGGCGCGCGCACGGCGGCTGTTCCGTTGCAAAGACAGCAGCCCGCGGCGCCCATGGTGATCATGACAAGGCGCACGCCGTAGGTATCCATGAGCTGTCTTGCCGCGTCCTCGGGCGTGACCGGACCCAGCAGAAACGCCGCCTCATCCAGCGCCAGCTTGACAATATCCGCCTGCCTGAGTCCCCAGTCCATGGCCGCGCGCGCATCGTCCGCCCGCTTCCACAGCGGCAGACGCAAATTTGGGTCAAAGGTGATCTGCCTGCCGCGCGCCCGCGCCCGTTCCACGGCGGCGGCGGTTGCGCCCGCAGCGGGCTCGTCCGTCAGGCTCAGCGTGCCGAAATGCAGCGTGCGCGCGCCGTCAATTAGCTCCCACGCAAGCTCGTCCGTCCGCAGCAGCGTATCCGCGCCGGGCTTGCGCGCAAAGTGGAACGAGCGCTCCCCGTCCGCGTCCAGCGTCACAAACGCCAGCGTCGTAAACGCATCCGCATCCGCCCTTACGCCCCGGGTCTCCACCCCGCGCGTGCGGAGCGTGTCGGTCAGCATCCTGCCGAAGGCATCCCGGCCGACCTTGCCGATCATCGCCGTCCGGCAGCCGCAGGCAGCGAGCGCGGCCAGATAGTTGACGGGCGCGCCCCCCTCCTGCGCACGAAACAGCGGCGTCCCGTCCGCATCGGCTCCGGCTGGCGCAAAATCGATCAAAAGCTCGCCCACCGCCGTTACGTCATACAAAATTTCTTCAGCCATCGCGCCCGGCCTCCCCCGCCGCCGCAAGCGCGCGGTACAGCGCCAAAAAATCGGCCGGCGCAAGCTCTTCGCCCCGCACGTTCGCGGCAAGGCCAAGCGAATCGATCGCTTCCGCCGCGCCGGGGCGGCCCCGAAGATTGTTGATCAGCGTCTTGCGCCGCATGGCAAGGCAGCTCCGCACCAGCGCCAGAACCGCCGCGGGCGCCTCCGCGGGCGCGTCCGCACGCCGGCGCATGACCACCACGGCGGAGCGCACGTCCGGCCGCGGCCAATAGCTTTCCGGCTCCAGCGTCAGCAGCTGCCGCGCGTCATAATAGAGCTGCGTCAGCACCGCCGTGCCGCCGTAAACCTTGTCGCCCGGACGGGCAAAAAAGCGGCACGCCGCCTCCTGCTGCACCATAAGCGCCAGGGCGGGCGGCCGTCTTGTCAGCATCATTTCTGCCAGCGGCGTTGTGATATAGTACGGCAGATTGCCCGCATAGACCGCCTCGGGCGGAAACAGCGCGGCGGAGATTTCCAGCGCGTCGCCAAGCACCACGGTCAGCCTGTCCGCGCGCAGCCCGCTCCACGTCCGCGCAGCCAGCGCCGCGTCCAGCTCCACCGCGTAGACATGCGCGGCCGTTTGGAGCAAAATCTCCGTCAGGGCGCCAAGCCCCGCACCGATCTCCACCACGTCCGCGCCCGCCAGCGGCAACGCGGCCGCCATCTGGGCAAGCTTGTCCCCGTCCACGCAAAAATTCTGCCCGAGCGCGCGGTTCGGCGTGCGCCCAAGCGCTTGCAGCTGTTGTTGAACCCATGCGGCATCCGCTCTTGTCGTCATATCCTGTGCTTACACCAATTCCCGTCTTTCTTATCTTGCAGTGTACACCATACGCCGGTACGCGGCAACGGTTTTTTGCCGCGCCGCCCGCAGAGCGCGCCCTTTACGCGGGGAATAAAACATGATACGATAAGGAACACAATTAAAAGCACGGGAGGATGCGCGCGCATGCTGTGTCCCGATTGCGGCCGTGAGGCCGGTCAAGGTCAATATTGCCGCGTCTGCGGTGCCGCGCTGCCTGTTGCCGGCGCATCCGTTTTGCATGCGTCCACCGCGCCCGATCACGCGCGCGCCCGGCGCAAAAAGCGGCAGATCACGCTCATCACGGTGCTGGCGGGCATCCTGATGCTGGCGGCGCTTGCGCTGATCGCGGCGACGGTGATCCTGCCCCAGCATGAATCTGAAAAAGGATCTGCGATGGCCGCGGATCCTTTTTGTTTGTCCATATCACTGTGCAGCCCATCCGGCGCGTCGTAAGCCAGACGGCGGTTGCATCCGTATTTTTGCACAGCGTGCCCCTATTGCGCGCCCGTCGGTTGCTCCATCCGCAAAAACAGGCTGCCCTCCTGCTCCAGCAGCTCACCGATCGGCTCGCCCAGCGTCAGAATATAGCCGCCGTCGCTCTTCCCCGCGGTTCGCTTTGCCGTGTACAGCAGCACGGTGTCGCCCTCGCCCTTGACAATGGCCATGTTGCCCTGCTTGACAGAGAACGCGGCGATGTTGTTCTGCCGGGTGGCCAGGTCAAACCAGCCCACCTTGCCCTGATACTCCGAGCCGGTGCCGGTCGCATAGGTGTAGACGATCTCATACCCCTCGTCGTAATTGAGGTCGCACAGCGCCGCGTCGATCAGCCCGTGCCCGTCCCAGCTTTCGCCGAGATAATAATACGCGCCGTCATAGACGAGGAACACAAAGTCCAGCTCGGTATGCCGGATCAGCATCCCGCCTACGGCGCGGATGTCCCCGGTCGTCACGTCCGTCCAGCGGTCGGCGGCAAAGGCCTCCGCGTTGTCCTCGGTCAGCGCGTCGGGAATCCCCATCAACGACAGATCCGGCACAAACCCGATCGGCACGCCGCCGTCGTAATTGCGATCGGCCACGGGCGTCGCGGTGGGCACGGCCGTGGGCGCGGCGGTCGGCTTGTCGGCGCCGGCTGCGCCCGCGCTGTTCTTTTTGAGCAGCAGCATCGTCAGGATGACCGCCACAAGCAGCAGCAGCCCGCAAACAATACCAAGCGCGATCAGGCCGCCGCTGTGTTTTTTTTGTTTCAGCTCTTGCTCCATCATTCTCTCCCTAAAACACCCGGCGGGCGAGCACAAACGCGTCCTGCCAGTAAGTGCTGTTTGACTTGGTGCGGATGACCTTGCCCTCGCCATAGGAGGGATAGATCATCTCGTTGCCGCCAAGATAGATCGTGCCGCAGTTGACGTCCTCGCTCTCGCCGGTCTTGAAGAACAGCAGATCCCCCGGCTGGATATCGTCCATCGATTCGATCTTTGTCCATTCCTCTTTGTTGGAATATCCGTAGGAGTTGGTTTTTCCGACGTCAAGGCCCACGTTGTTGAGGCAGTAATAGATAAAGCCGCCGGGGTCAAAGCCCTCCTCCGGCGTGCGGCCGCTCTTGAGATACGGCACGTCCATCAGCGACGTGGCGAGCGTCAGCATACGCTCCACCTGCGTGCCGTCAGGCGTCGGGGAAGGCGTCGCCGCAGGCGTCAGGTCGGCCGTAGGCGACGCGGTGGGCTCTGCCGTCAGATCGGGCGTGGGCGTCGCTTCCGGCGTCGGCGAAGGCGTCTGCTCGGCATCCACGCCGACATACACCTGTTCCGGCGTTGCGGCAGGTGGCTCCGTGTCCTCCACCGTGCCAACAATGGTGATGGGACCCGCCTGCTGCGAGCTGTCTATGATCTTGTCGGTTCCGTCCGTGCAGCCCGCCATTGCAAGCAGCAACAGGCTCAGCGCCGCATAACCGATGCGTTTCATGGTATTCATAGTCTCCTTTCACCCCACGGTCGGGGCAGAATGGGATGTTATCATTATAGCAGAGCAGATGTAGCGTTTTGTTAAACGGGCTGTGAATAATCGGTTACTTTCTTCCGTCGCCGGACGGTTGCGGCGGCGCATTTGACATGCTATACTGGACAAGGTGGAGCCGTATTTTCCGCCTGAAGCAAGAAAAACCCCGGGCGTGCGGGCGCCGTTTCCGCCGCCGCCTCGGACGATCCTACCAACGGCAGACAGGAGAATCATATTATGACAAAAACACTGACGCCGCATATCGGCTGCCAACCGGGAGACTTTGCAAAGACCGTGCTGATGCCGGGCGACCCGCTGCGCGCAAAGATGATCGCGGAGACCTATCTTTCGGGCGCGGTGCTTGTCAATAACATCCGCGGCATTCAGGGCTATACCGGCACCTATGAGGGCAAGCGCGTATCGGTCATGGCCAGCGGCATGGGCATGCCGTCGATCGGCATCTATTCGTACGAGCTTTTCCATTTCTTCGACGTGGATAGGATCATCCGCGTCGGCTCCGCAGGCGCGATCGATCCGTCGCTTCGCCTGTTTGACCTTGTCATTGCGCAGGGCGCTTGCACCAATTCAAACTATCAGAGCCAGTTCGCGCTGCCCGGCACGTTCGCCCCGATCGCGGATTATGCGCTGCTGCGCCGTGCGGCGGACGTCTGCGAGCAGGAGAAGCTTAGGTACCGCGTGGGCAACATCCTCTCGTCCGACCTGTTCTATGACGATGCAAAGAGCGGCCTTGTCTGGCGCAAAATGGGCGTGTTGGCCGTCGAGATGGAATCCGCCGCGCTGTATATGAACGCCGCGCGCGCGGGCAAGCAGGCGCTGTGCCTGCTGACGATCTCCGATCTTTTGGAGGGTGGGGAGGAAACCACGCCCGAGCAGCGGCAGAACGCCTTCCATGACATGCTGAAGGTGGCGCTGACGATCGCATAAGGCGCTGATATCATCCGACAATGCGGCCGGAACCACAAAAAAAGGATGTGAAAACGATTATGAAGGATCGATACGCCGCGCTCCAGCCCATGCTGGATGCGCTTGCGGATAAATTCGATATGACCGGCTATTATGCCGTCAGCGAGGACGGAAGGCTTCTGGCCGAGACGATCCGGGGCAAGGCGGACGAGATGGGCCGACCAGTCACGGCAAACAGCCGGTATCTGGCGTCGCTGCTCTCGCCGTGGCTGCTGGGGCTTTGCGCGCTGTACCTGACGGATCAAAAAAAGCTGCGCCTGTCCGACCGGCTGGACCGGTTCTTCCCCGCCTATCCGCACGCCGCGCGCATCACGGTGCGGGATCTTTTACGCGGGCGCTCCGGCATCCCGGATTATCTGTCGGCGGTGGTGCGCGTGCGTCTGGAGGCCGATGCTTCCTACATGGCGCTGTCACCCGCGGAGCGCTATCGGCGCGACCTGCAGGACGGGGCGTGTCCCCCCGATGCGGACACGCTGATTGCGATGACCTCGTCTCTGCCGCTGACCGCGCAGCCGGACACCGAGTACAGCTATGACAACCAGTCCGAGCCCCTGCTCATGGGCGCGATCCTTGAACAGGCATCCGGCATGCGGCTCTATGACCTTGCCGTGGCGGCGGTCTTTGCCCCCGCGGGCATGGACGTGACGGAGGGCGATCATGCCGACACCGATACCGCGGGCTTTATGGAGCCGGGCGGCGAGGTGCCGGTTACGCGCACCCGCACCGCGCAGGTGTACACGGTCGATGCGCTGTCGGTGCGCCGGCTGACCGAACGTCTGGCGGCGGGCGGCGTGCTGTCCCCCGCTGGCTGGCGCACGGCCCTCAAATACACCGACGCCCAGGAAGGCGGGCTTGTCTTTGAGATGAGCAACGGCCAGCTCTGCTTTTACAGCACAGCGCCGTTCGGCTATGAGGTCTGCGCCTACTTTACGCAGAGCAGCCGCGTCTGCTGCATCAATCTGCTTTCTCACAAGCAGCATATCCTGCGTGTGGACGGCGACTATCTCGCCCTGCGCCCAGCGATCCGTCATGAGATCGAGGGTGTGCTGCAAAAATACACCGCGCCGCGCGCCGTGCGCGTGACCCGCGGCAACGTTTACGAGGCGATGGGGCTCAAGGTCACGCCTGAGCAGGAGGATTTCGTCGAGGAGGCCAAGAGCGCTTTGGCCTATGCCGGCGTCTGCCCGCATGAGCTGTCCTATGTGATCGAGGACGTCGGCCGCGCGGTCGGGCTCCTGATCCTTTCCGCCGACCGCAAGAAGGACGAATACGCCATTGAGATCGTGCTGATCGACCGGCGGTATCAGGGGCTGGGGTACGGCAGGTTTATGCTGACCTTTGCGGTGGCGGAGCTGATCCGCCGCGGCGCGACCAAGCTCGAGATCGGCGTCCACCGCCAGAACAAGGTCGCAAGACATCTGTATGAATCGCTCGGCTTTGTGGCGGAGCAGGTGCATCACGACGGCGTTTTGCTCAAGCTGCAGGTTGAAAAAAACGGCGAAGCCGCCAAATCCGGCGGCGTCCAGAATAAAGGAGAAAAATAACATTGGTCAAGCATATTGTTCTGTTCCGCTTTGAAAACCCGGCGGAGAATATCCCCGTCGTCCGGGAAAAGCTGTACGCGCTGCGGGACGTGATTCCCGAGATCGTGGACATGCAGCTCGGGGCGGATTTTCTGCACAGCGAGCGCAGCTTTGACTGCGCGCTGATCGTGACCTTCCGCGACCGGGAGGGGCTTGCCGTCTATGACAAGCATCCGCAGCACGCGGAGGCGCGCCGCTATATCCATGCGCACCGGCTGGAATCAAAAACCGTCGATTTTGAGTTTTAGCATGACCCCGGGCAAGGCCCGGTTATTTTCCAAATAGCACAGGATGAATTTTTATCGGACTTGGCGCGGCGCGGCCGCGCTTTTTTTCATTCCGCCGGTGAAAGGGCGATGCCCCCGTCATAAAGGCTCAGATACTGCACGCCCAGGATCTCAATCTTTCCGCCGTCGCCCACTGTAACGAGATAGCGATCGGCCTGCAGCGTGTCCGTATCGATCGCGCGCGCCGACAGGATTATTAGCTCCGACTCGCCCGAAAGCACCGGTGTGAACGTCCAGCTGTGCCATGTTTCGCCGACGCCACCACGCGCGCTTCCGTCCTCCGCCAGCGTCCACATCGCCGTATCATACACCGCGCCGACCCCCGAAAACCCCGTTCCGGCGGAATACTCGATCCGGACGGTCAGCACGCCGTTTTCCGTCTGCGCGCGATCCGGGTTGACCTGTTGCCATTGGCCGGCCTTGTCACAGACCTCGACCGTCGTCTCGGAAAGCCGCTGCTCCACGGGCGTGGGCGTGGCGGTTGGGTCCGCCGCTTCCGCCGGGACGCAGGCGCAAAAAAGCAGCATCGCCGCCAGTATGCAAAGACGCCGTTTCATCGCAGGTTGCCTCCCCCTTTTTTTGTGATACTATCACAGTTATTTTCGCCGCGCAAGTGCGCCGCGGTTGACATCGTGCCGCCAATGGGTATATTTTGGTAACAGAACAGGAGATACTCTGTTATGACCATGATTGAGGAACGTTATCACATCGAGGGGATGCACTGCGCCGCCTGCGCCGCGTCCGTAGAGCGCGTGACCGGCCGCCTGCCGGGCGTCGAAACGGCGTCCGTGAATATGGCGACGGGTGAGCTGTACCTTCTGCGCGATCCCAAGAAGGCGTCGCCGGCGGAGGTGATGGCCGCGGTAGCAAAGGCGGGGTTTACCGCGTCGCAAAACCGGCCGCCGGAGGAGCTTGCCGCGCGCGAGGCTAAGAGCCGCCTTGTCCGGCTGATTGTGAGCGCAGTGTTTTCGACGCTGCTGCTGTGGATTTCGATGATGCCGATGCTGTTTTCGTGGTGGCCGGTGCCGGCGGCGGTGTCGATGCATGAAAACCCGTTTTATCATGCGCTGTTGCAGCTTCTGCTGACAATCCCGGTTCTGATCGCCGGACGCGATTTTTTCATCGGCGGCGTCAAAGCGCTGTTTGCGCGCAGCCCCAGCATGGACACGCTTGTGGCGCTGGGCAGCGGCTGCTCGTTTCTATACAGCGCGGTCATGCTGTTCTTCATCCGCAGCGAGCCGCAGCGCGTACATGACCTGTATTTTGAATCGGCCGCGGTCGTCATCACGCTGGTGATGCTCGGAAAATATTTTGAGTTTCGCAGCACCCGCCGCACGCGCGGGGCGATTGAGGGACTGATGAAGCTTGCGCCCGACATATGCGTTCTGGTGGATGCGGACGGGCGCGTGCATGATGCGCCTACCGCCTCCGCTAAGGTTGGCGACGTGATGCTGATCCGTGCGGGCGCGCGCGTGCCGCTGGACGGTGATGTGCTGTCCGGCACGGGCGCGGTGGATGAGAGTATGCTGACCGGCGAAAGCCTGCCCGTGGACAAGGGTCCGCAGAGCGCCGTGACGGGCGGCAGTGTGCTGCTGTCCGGGCTGCTGCACGCCAAGGTGACGCGCATAGGCGAGGATACGACCCTTCGCCGCATCGTGCGGCTTGTCGAGGATGCCCAGGCGAAAAAAGCGCCCATCTCCCGTCTGGCCGACCGCGTATCGGGTGTGTTTGTGCCGGTTGTGATGTCGGTGGCGCTTATCGCCGCCGCCGTCTGGCTGATCGCGGGCGAGGGCATCTCGTTCGCGCTTCGGATATTTACCTCCGTGCTGGTGATCGCCTGCCCGTGCGCGCTCGGCCTTGCCACGCCCACAGCGGTCATGACCGGTACGGGGCTTGGCGCCAAAAATGGCATCCTGATCCGCAGCGGCGAGGCGCTCGAAAAGCTTGCGCATATCGACACCGTTGTGCTGGACAAGACGGGCACCGTGACCTGCGGCAAACCCGAGGTGACCGATGTGTTCGCCGTCGGCATGACGCCCGAAAAACTGATTGCGACCGCCGCCGCCGTGGAGCAGAACAGCGCGCATCCCCTGTCGCGCGCCGTGGTGCGCTATGCGGCGATGCATGGCGGCATGACCGTAGACGTACCCGTTTCCTCCGCAGAGGAGACGCCGGGCTTTGGCATGACGGCCGAGCTGTACGGCGGCTCACGCGTGCTCGTCGGCAGCCGCCGGCTCATGGAGCAGGAGCGGATCGACCTGATGCCCGTCCTTGCCGCCGCATCGGACGCCACCGCGCGCGGGCGGACGCTGCTGTATGTGGCCAAAAACGGCAAGATCCGCGGTTTTCTGGCGCTGTTTGACCTGCCGCGGCCGACGGCTGCGGACGCGGTGCTTACGCTGCATCAGCTAAGGCAGCGCGTGCTGCTTTTGACCGGCGATCAGCGCGCCACGGCGGATGCGGTGGGCCGCGCCGTCGGGATTGATGAGGTGGCGGCCGAGGTGCTGCCCGCGGACAAGGAGCGCGTCGTCGCCCGGCTTCAGGCCGAGGGCGGGCGCGTGCTCATGGCGGGCGACGGCATCAACGACGCCCCCGCGCTGACCCGCGCGGATGTGGGCGTGGCGGTCGGCGGCGGCAGCGACATCGCCATCGAGGCGGGCGACGCCGTTCTGATGCGGGACGACCCACAGGACATCGCGCGCGCCATCCGCCTTGGCAGGCTTACCATCCGCAATGTCAAGCAAAACCTATTTTGGGCGTTTCTTTACAACACGATCGGCATCCCGATCGCGGCGGGCGTGCTGTATCCGCTGTGGGGCGTGCTGTTAAGCCCCATGATCGCGGGGCTTTGCATGTCCTTAAGCTCTGTCTGCGTAGTAGCCAACGCCCTGCGCCTCGGTCGCAAGCGACTGTAAAACCGCACGTTTTGTCCGTGGCCGCCGCAGGCCGTAAGGCTGCACGTTTTATTCGTGGCCGGCGTAAGCCGCAAGTCATTTTTTTTCATAGAAGGAGGAAATTGGGATGTTTCAAAATCGCAGCAAGCCCCCCGTCCCGCCCGCAGCCGCCCCTGCGACCACCGTGCTGCATGTGCCGGATATGCACTGCAACGCCTGCGTGGCGCGCATCGATGTCGGGCTGAAGGTGCTGAATTTGACCTATGCAGTCTCGTTGGAGGACAAGACCGTGCGCATCCGCGGCGGCCAGAAAGAGGTTGACGCCGCCAAAAAAGCGCTTGACGACCTCGGCTTTCTCGTATCCGACTAATCGGATCGGCAACAGCAAAAACGGCGGGGCATGCCCGCTGTTTTGTCGTTTCCGCTCGGTATGGGTTTTTGTTTCTTACATGCTTATTTTGCCGCACCCGCGACAGGGCAGGGCGGGCATGCATCCGGCGGCCTGTCAGCCGTCCAAAGAAAATGCGCCGATGCGCAGCGGGGTAAAGCCCAGCGCATCCGCCGCGACAAGCCGGTAATCCGCGCCGCCAAACCGCCCTGTAAAGGCGCCCGTCTGCGCGCGGCCGTGCAAATGGCCGTAGACGACCGTGTCCACCTTGTATGTTGCGATCAGCTCCGCAAACGGCGAAGGCTCGCCTTTTTCGTTGAACGGCGGATAGTGCAGCATGACATAGTTTCTCGTGTCCGGCGGCAGCCGGTCGAGCGACATTTTCAGCCGCAGCATCTCACGCAGAAAGATCGCGCCGTCCTTCTCCTCCGAATAGCTCTGATGCGCGGGCGAAAGCCACCCGCGTGACCCCGCCACGGCAATGTCTCCAAACGTTACCGCGTCGTTTCGCACGGCCGTCGTCCCCGGCGGCAGCGCGGCGCGGACACGCCGATCCCCCGCCCACCAATAATCATGGTTGCCGCGCAGAATCGCCTTGCGGCCGTTCAGCGTGCCCAGAAACGCCAGATCCTCCGCCGCCTCACAAAGACGCATCGCCCAACTGATATCGCCGGGAATCAGAACAAGGTCGTCCGTTTTGACCGTGCTCTGCCAGCCCGCCTTCAGCCGCTCCACATAGTCCGTCCAGCGGTCACCAAAGACCTCCATCGTCTTGTCGGGTACCGACAGGCACAGATGCAGGTCGCCTATGGCATATACGTCGGGCATGGGCGCGCCCCCTTTCTGTCAGAGGCCGCTTATGATTCGTCGTCGGAGATATCGTCCTCCACCGGGTCCGCGCGTTCATCGTCGCGCACCTGATCTGCCAGCAGCTCCAGATCCGCCTGCCTCTGCTGTTCGCGCAGGCAGTCCTCGCAAAGCTCCTTGCCGCGCACCGCCGGCTTTTCTCCGCATTCGGTGCACATAATGATCTCGTCCTCATCCGCAGGCTTGGTCTTTTTTTTGAGCGCCGCGGCGCAGATGTGGCAGATCGTCTCATCTCCACGCAGATAGTTCACTTCACATTTTGGGCAAATACGGATTGCCATGGCAGCGTCTTCCTCATAAACGGATATTTCTTGTCCGGCCGTCCCCGCCGCATGGACGAAAAAGGCCGATTTTTGCCCCGCTTCGGCGCGTTTTTCGCGCCTGACGGATGTACTCGTATAGTATGCTTACTTCCCGCTGCTTTGTCAATCCTCTTTTTCCATTTTCGCCTGAAAAAGCGCATTTGCGTCGCTTACAATCTCCCCGATGCGCGCTAGCACCGCATCCACGCCCTCGCCGCTTTCTGACGAGCAGGGGATGCCGAACGCCGGCGCGCCGAGCGCCTTGGCCGCTTTACAGGCAGCCTGCTTTCTTTGGGCGCGGGGCAGCTTGTCCGCCTTGGTGGCCACGACCGTGTGCGGAATGTTGTAATACATGACATAGCGATACATCTGCCTGTCCAGCTCCGTCGGCTCATGCCGGATGTCCACCAGCAGGATCAGATGCGTCACGCGGCCGCTGCCGAGATACGTCTCGATCATGCGGCCCCAGCTCTTTTGCTCGTCCTTGCTCGCGCGGGCATAGCCGTAGCCCGGCAGATCCACCAAAAACAGCTCGCCGCGGTTGATCGTAAAGAAGTTGATCAGCCGCGTCTTGCCCGGCTGCTGTGAGGTGCGCGCCAGCTTGCCGTTATGGCAAAGCGCGTTGATCAGCGAGGATTTGCCGACATTGCTCTTGCCGACAAACGCGATCTCGCACGGCAGCGCCGACGGATACGCCACCGTACCCGCCCCCGCACTGACCGTAAATTCCGCCTGCCGAATGGCAAACGTTTCTGTCATCATGCTGTATTTCCTTTCTTTTGCGCCTACGCTTGCGTCTGACGCCGGATCCAATCGATAAAGAAGGTCACGCCCGTTTCAAGCGAGCGGATATGGATGTTTTCATCCAGCCCGTGCATCCCCGCAAGCTGACCCTCGTCGGCGTACAGCGGCACGAACCGCAGCGAATTGTCGCACAGCTCGTTGTAATAGCGCGAATCGGTCGCGCCGGTCATCGGATACGGGATGACGCAGGCGCCGGGGCAGACGCCGCGGATGGCCTCCGCCGTCTGTTGATAGACATCCGTGCGGTAGTCCACGATTTTGCACGGGTTTTCGTCATGGATGATCTCCGTCTCCAGCCCGTATTGTGCCGCCTTGCTCCGTATGATATCCACGGCGGCGACGTTTGGCTGATGGTGCGCATAGCGCAGATTTGCCGTCACATATGCCTCCTCCGGGATGACGTTGTAGCCGGTCGAGCCGCGCATGGTCGTAAACACCGCGGTGGTCGCGGTCATCGCGCGGGCCGTGGGGCTGATCCTGCGCATCAGATAGGTCAGCAGCGGCCGGTACAGCCACAGGTTTGACCACAGCACCCGCAGATAGAACGCTGCGTTCGGCGCCATCCGCCGGAACATCTCGGCCGTCGTGTCGTTGATGCGGGGCGTGAACGGGTCGTGCGCCTCCACCGCGTGGACAAACGCCGCCAGCCGGGCGATCGGCGTATGATAGGCGGGCGTGCTTGAATGTCCGCCCGTGCTCCGCGCCGTAAATTTGAGATCGCCGTAGCCCTTCTCAAGCACGCCGACCATCGCATACAAACCCTCGACGCCCGCCATCGGCGCGCGCACAAACATGCCGCCCTCGTCGATGGATACCCGAAAGCGCACGCCGCGCTCTTTGAGATATTTTGCGGTGAGCCGTCCGCCACAGCCGCTGGTCTCCTCCGTGCAGGAGGACGCGATGTAGACGTCGCACGCGGGCGTATAGCCGTCCCCGATCAGCTGCTCCGCCGCCTCCAAAATGCACAGCAGGCTGCCCTTGGTGTCCAGCGCGCCCCGGCCGTAGATGCGTCCGTTTTCCATCTCGCCGCCGAACGGCGCATGCGTCCACGCGCCCGTCGCCTCCACCACGTCGTGATGCGACAGCAGCAGCACCGCCGGCCGCGCGCTGTCGGCGCCCCGCCAGCGAAACAGCAGGCTCCCCGTGAGCACCGTGCGCTCGCACACGCGATGCAGGTTCGGATACATCTCCTCCAGCGCCTTATGAAACGTGTGAAATTTCGGCGCGTCCGTAACGCCGTCCACGGAAACGGTCTCGATCCGGATCAGCCGGGCAAGCCGCTCCCCCAGCGCATGCGCCCGCGGAGTCTCCTCCACATCGTAGCTGGCGGTCTTTGCCGCGGTGGGCTTCAGCAGCGCCGCACGCACGACAGAGGCCAACACCAGCAAAACGAGCAGGGCGGCAAGCCCCAGAACAATCCATACCGCGATCATCCAAACCGCCTCCCTTCCCTATATCGCGCCGTAACCCACCGCGTTGGCCAGCAGCAGCAGCAATACGGTCAGAATGAGGATCGGCACCTGCAAAATCAGGCTCCACTTTGCCCATTTTCCGTAACCCACGCCCGCAAAGCCCAGGCTGATGAGCAGCACGGCATTGGTCGGATACAGCACGTTGGAAAACCCGTCGCCGTATGCAAACGCGAGGATGGCGACCTGCTTGGATACGCCGCACATGTCCGCAAGCGGCGCGATCAGCGGGATCAGCAAAAACGCCTTGGCCGACGCGCTTCCGATAAAGAAATTCAGCACCAGCACCAGCGCGTAGATCAGCAGCACCACCACATACGACGGCCGCCCCGCCGCCCAGCTCGCCGTTCCGTATAAGATGGTGTCCAGGATCTTGGCCTCCTCCATCGTATAGCGGACGGCCGACGCCATCAGGATCATCAAAAGCGCGGGCAGAAAGCTCACCGCGCCCTTGCCGAACGCGCGAAAATAGTTCTTGAGCCCATACCCCGACAGCAGCACCGCCAGCGTCCCCGCCACCAGAAATACCACCGCGACCACGGGCAGCATCACGCTTTGCAGGGGCTTGATGAAGATGGATGAGATGATCGTAAGGATGCCCACGCCGATCACGATGGCAAAGGCCAGCGTCGCGCGGTCCATGTTCTTCTCGCGGTGAAAATCCGTCACGCCGCTCCGATAACGGGCGACGGCCTGTTCGTCATAGACGAATGAACGCGTGGGGTCCTTCTCAATGCGCTTTGCATAAAGCCGCAAAAAGAGGAACAGCAGCGGGTAGATCAGTACAAACGACAGCAACCGGAACGAGATCCCGGACAGGAACTCCAGCCCCGCCAGCTCCTGCGCGACACCGACGGAAAACACGTTGCATACGCCGCAGGCAAAGCCGCAGCAGGTTGCAAGAATGCTCATCCCAAGCCCCACCAACGGGTCCCACCCGAGGCCGCAGGCCAGCGCGACCGCGATTGGCACCATCGGCACGACCTCCTCAAACGAGCCAGCCAGCGACCCGAGCGCCATAAAAAACAGCGAGACCACCGCCAGAAGCACATATTTGCGGTCGCCATAGCGATGCTGAATGCTGCCCAGGATATAGCGCATCACGCCGCAGGTATCGAGCGCCGTAAACGCGCCGCCTAGCACCAGCAGGAACGCGCACAGCGCGATGATTGTCGTGCTGCCCTCCGCGCCCAGTACCAAAAACGGCGACAGCAGCCATTTCCAGAAGGGAATGCCGCCCTCCGTCTGGGCATAGGTTCCGGCGATGATCTTGCCCCCCGCATCAACCTGATATTCCCCCGCGGGCAGCACAAACGTCAGCACATACGCCGCGATCATCAGCGCCAGCAGGATGAGCAATGAGCTCACAAACGTTTTTTTGCTGATGTTCATCAGCTTTTCGGGCGTTTTTGTCTGTTCCATGCCGTATCCCTCCCTTTCTTTCCTATAATATATCAAAGATCTGCGTCTTTGGCTATCGCCAATGCATAAAAACAGGCGGAAGGCACCGCCTCCCGCCCAAATTTTCTCTTGTGCCGAGCCAAATTGACCGTCCCGGGGCCGTGCCGCGGGGCCGATCGCCCGCCTTATTGCTTCGGCGTGCCGCCGTTGTTCCAGCGATGGTTCTTGGTTACGTCCAGCGGCCGCAGTTTGTAGGAAAGCATGACGGACGACTTGACATACTCGCGATAGAAGGAGCGTTTGATGCGCTCCATGACCATGCCGCCGGTCTCATGCGTGACGTTCGGCAGCAGAACGACATACTGCGTGGCCGAATACCTCGAAAGCGTGTCGCCGCGGCGCAGGCTGGTGCGCGTCAGCTCCAGCAGCCGCCGCATGATGCTGTCCAGAACCAGCGGGTCAAATTTTTGCTCATAGGTGTTGCCGACGGTGATCAGCCCGATGAACATCGTGCTGTTGTGCCGCTCGAGCATCCGGCGCTGAAGCTGATAGATGTCCTTGAAAATCTCATATTCGCAGATGAACGCGCCGCCGGCGACATCCTCTTCCTCGATGCTCTGCTGGATATCGTCGATGTCGTTCTCCATCTGCTGATCCGCGGCGACGATCAGCTTATAAATGCTGCGGATCTCCTCCGACGGCTGCACGCCGAGCTGCTTGTATTGCAGATCGGTCGCGTAATAATACTGGGAAAGCGCCTCACGGTTCTTGCCCGTTTTGATCAGCGCCAGCATCAGCTCCATATGCAGCCGCTCGTCAAACAGATCCACGTCCATCGCACGGCGGCAGACCTGCACGATCACGGTGTACTGCTCGTGCTCCTTCAAAAGCTCAATGAGCTTGAACATGCACTCAAGATACATGTCGTGACAGTATACGCTCTTAGGCATGACCCACATCTCGCTCGCGGAGCCGGGCAGCAACGGCCCCTGATACAGATCCTGAACCTTGAGATAGTGCGCGACGCGCTCCTCGGTAGACAAGCCGGTGTCGCGGGCGCGGGCTGCCATCTCCTCCATTTCAAACAGGTCGATCCTGCATTCCAGATCCGGGTTCCATTGATACGCGCCGCGGTTGGTGATGATCGAATCCTTGAGCGCGTCGATCCCCTGCTGATCGACCAGGGCGCGATAGCGGTGCAGCATCGTGCGCAGGGCTGTGGCAGGGTTGCTGCTCTCGGCGTCGGACCAGAGCATGTCCAGCAGCTCCTCATGCGTGACCGCGCGCGCTCTCTTGAGGATCAGATACTGCAAAAACAGCATCGTCTTGCGCGATTGCTTGAGCTGCGGCAGCACCTCCGTGCCGTTCACCAGGATTTCGAACCTGCCCAGCATGTGGATATGGATGGAATTATCGATCTCTCTGTTGTTTTCCGTCATAGTCTCTTTCTCCGCTCTGTGTCGGCTGCTGTAATTTCTTGGAAAGCGTATCTGGGTTGGACGCATAGAGCAGCGCCGTATCCCGTGTGATCTGTCCCAGACCGTATAGCCGGGCCAAATCGCCGTCCATCGTGCGCATGCCCTCGGCAGCGCCCGCATAGATGACGTTGTCCATCTGATAGCCCTTGCCCTCGCGGATCATGTTGGCGATCGCGCCGTTGACCGTCATCACCTCAAACGCCGGCGTCCTGCCGCCGTCCGTCGTGGGCACCAGCTGCTGCGAAACGACGGCTCTGAGCACCATCGAAAGCTGCACCCGCACCTGCTGCTGCTGGTTGGCGGGAAACACATCCACGATCCGATCGACCGTCTTGGCAGCGCCCACGGTATGCAGGGAGGAAAGCAGGAACTGTCCCGTCTCCGCCGCGGTCAGCGCGGTCGCAATGGTCTCATAATCGCGCATCTCGCCGAGCAGAATCACATCCGGCGCCTGCCGCAGCGCCGCGCGAAGCGCCGTGTGATAGCTGACCGTGTCGTGCCCCACCTCACGCTGGGTGACCACGCTCCGCTTGTGCGGATGTACAAACTCGATCGGGTCCTCAATGGTGATGATATGATCCCGGTTCTCGCTGTTGATCCGGTCAACCATGCAAGCCAGTGTGGTCGATTTTCCGCTGCCCGCGGGCCCCGTCACCAGCACCATACCCTTTTTGTATCCGCAAAGACGCAAAACCTCCGGCGGAATGTGCAGCGGCTCCGGCTTCGGCAGCTCAAACGACATCACGCGCAGCACCATAGCGTAGCTGTTCCTTTGGGTGAACGCGCTGCAGCGGAAGCGCCCGACCCGGCTCAGCGAAAAAGAAAAATCATCGTCGCCCGTCTCCATCAGATGGGAGATTTCGCGCACCGGCTCCACCGCATAGACCTGCCGGATCAGCGCCAGCGTGTCCGCCGGATGCAGCTTGCCCTCCAAAATGGGCGTTACAAGACCGTTGATCTTCACCGAGATCTCCGATCCGGGGATGATAAAAATATCGGAGCCGCCACGGCTCATCGCGGCGGCAAGCACATCCGCTAACTGCATCCCGTCCCTCCGTATCCGCCCTGTATGCTTAAATTCTTGCTATCCGCTCCCGCTTTCGGTGCGTTATTTCCAAATGTGCGTGCCCGATCGCCTTGTGTTCCCGCGGCAAGCCGTGTCCGTGCATGCGTTATTTTCAAGCATGCGCACCCGATCGCCCCCAGTGGCCGTGGCCAAAGCACCCGGAGAAAATTGCCGCCTTGCTTACACGCATCGTGAAAAAAATGACTTCTCTATTGACTCCGCGCGTTGCCTGATGCAATCGCTTCTTTCGTTAACTCCCCCGGCGCCCGGGAAAAGCAGTCTGTCTCGCGCGTCATCCCGCGCCCCGCGTGACCCGGCCAAAACGGCCTTGTCTGCCCGCGCGTCACCCGGGAAAAACCGTCCTGTCTGTCTCGCGCGTCACCCGGGAAAAACCGCCCTGTCTGTCTCGCGCGTCACCCGGGAAAAACCGCCCTGTCTGTCTCGCGCATCACGCCGCCGGGTCAACCAAATCGGGATATTCTGTTACATCCCAAGACCCCTCGTTTGTCACATTGTAACAAATGATGTAACGATCGTCAAGCCCTTGCGCGGGCCGCCATTCCACATACAGGGTTCGAACTTCGTCGATCGGAATCGATACGGCGTAATTGTCCCCTTTTTGCACCACCCCATCCACATCAACGGCGTGGCCAAGCGCGAGCTTTTCATCAACGGCGGCAAGGATGCGCTGCGCCTCCGCATCGGCTGCATAATAGCTGACGGCAGCGGCGTGGGTTCGGTCGGTCAGCCTCTGATCCTGACGCGCGGTCAGCAGCGCCAGCACGCCAAACACGGTCAGCAACAACACCATCCCGATCAGCACAACGGACGCGGTGCCAACGCCGGCAGCTCCCTGTTCCCGCTTCACGGCGACACCTCCCCCGGCGCGTAGCATGCCCCCGCGAGCGCCGCAATTTCCGCCCCGCCGGCGTCCAGCGCCGTCAGGCAATAGCGATACAGCACCCCCGTGCCGGCCTTCTCGGCTTCCACATCCACGCGAACGGTGTTGACCGCGCTATCCGCGTCCGCCGGGCAAAACGCCGCGTCGTAGCCGACGACGGTATCCTCCCGCTGTGGGTCGCCGTGATAGCGCTCGATCAGCTCCTGCATCGCAAGCGACGCCCGCTGCTTCCGCTCAGACGCGGTGCTGCACAGGTACGCGCGGCTGATCAGCTGCAGCACCGCCGTCATCGACAGCGCTAAAAACAGCACGCCAAACAAAATCTCAACAAGCACGGCGGTTCGTTTCATCCGTCCACCTCCGCGCGCAGCGCAAGCGTCAGTGTCTGCGCCTCATCCCCGCTGCCAAACGTCACCGTCAGCACGCCGTCCTCAAGCAAAAACCCGAGCGTATCCGCATCGCTGATGCGCTCCCCGTTCTCCGCCCGGAACGGCTGCCCGTCGCGCTGATAATATTCGCGGATGCTGCCGTCATAGCCGTACAGATTCGTCCGGTAGCGCACGCCGTCCGTCTCCTGATACAGCGCCAGCACCTGCACGCCGTCCTCCGTCCGTACCTCGATGCAGCCGGTTCTGTCATACGCGCGCACCTTGCCCGCGATATAGGCGGCGCCCGTGCGCAGGTTGGCATCCGTCTCCGCCCGGTCGGCGATCCCGCGATAGACCGTCGCGCCCGTCACCACCGCGACAAGCGCCAGCAGTGCAAACATCGCCAGCAGCACAAACACATACAGTCCCTGCACCGACCCGCCCCGCTTCATCGCCCCGTCTCCTTCCGCAGGACGCGCACGTCCGGCATCAGGTTATCCGCAAATACGTCATAGCTGACAATATACCTGTCGGTGTCCACGGTCACGCCGTAATGCGCAATCAGATACGACAGCCGTGGCGGATAGCGGCCTTCAATGGCATAGCAGGTGACCGAAGCGCGAAGGATCGCGGTTCGTAAAATCTCCGCGTCGGCATCGGTCGCGCGGCTTCCCGCCCGCGTCGCCGCCAGCGTCAGAAATAGCGCCATCACCGCAAGTAGCGCAAGCGCCGCCGCAACGCCAAAAACCCTTTTTTGTCGTCCGCCCGTCCTCATCGCGCTACGCCATCGAGGACAGAACGGTCAGCAGCGGGAGCATGACCGTGAGCAAAATCCCGCCGATCGCCACGCACAGCAGCGCCACCAGCGTCGGCTCGATCGCCGAGACCAGCCGGGCAAGCTGTGTTTCCGCCTGTTCGGCGTACGTCTGCCCGAGCTTTTCCATCACGGCGTCAAGCTTACCGGCGGTAACGCCCGTGCGAATCAGCTTGTTATGCAGCGGGGAAAAGATCTCCGCCGCCGAAACCGCCTCATAAAACCCCTGACCGCTGCGCATGCGCGCGCCGCACAGCACCGCCTTTGCCCGGTTGCTGTCCGAGCCGGGGATCTCCCGCGTGCGTTCCATCGCCTCGTCCAGATCGCAGCCGCTTTTGAGCATCAGCCCCATGACCTCCGCAAACCGGGAGGCATACAGCGCGTCCTCCGTGCGCCGAAGCGGCGGAAGCACCGCACCCAGCACGCGAAGCAGCGCGCCGCGCGCGCGTGTGTTGTACAGAATGACCGCGGCCAGCAGCAGCGCCACCAGCGCGGCAATCACGATCAGCACCGTGCGCCCGGCCGCAATGCCGACGTTTGCGGTCATGTTCGCGGCAAGGTCCGTCCCAAGGCTCGCATAGATCCGCGCAAATACGGGCATCACGCTTGACACCAGCACGGCGATGACCGCCGCCATCATCAAAACCAGCACGGAGGGATAGGTCACCGCGCTTTTGATCTGGGCGCGGATATCCGCCTCACGCGCGTAGTAGCGCGACAGCCCCGCCAGCACCTCATCCAGCCGCCCGGCCTGCTCGCCGGTATGCACCATGCCGATCAGGTACGGCGGAAACAGGCCGACCTGCTCCAGCGCATCCTTTAACGTATCATGCGCCTGCAGCGCCGCGTTGACCGCGGCAAAGCGCGCGCCGTTCGGCGTGCCGGCATAGTTCTCAGCGAGCGTCGCCATCGCGTCTGACAGCGGCAGCCCCGCCTCAAGCACGATCGACAGCTGGTCGCAGAACAGCGCCAGTTCATCCGGCGGCAAGACGCCCGTCCGCTTTGCCATGCGCGTTCCTCCTGTCCTTCCTGTTATCTCCCGCCTGTTTGGGCGAGCGTGCGATCCCGTTTGCGCGGCTTCTCCCGGACACCCGTCCGGCAGGCGCGCGATCGTTCGATGACGGCAAACCCCCTGTGTGGCTGCGTCCGGCCAGCCGTCCGGCAGGCGCGCGCGTGATCGTTCGTTCTTTTCCGGCCTTTTTCGCGCACCCGCGCGCAAAAGCCTAATATTGCTTGTCCTGCGTATACGCGCTTTCCTGCCGCGCATCGCGGTCCATCGTCGCGTCCATCAGCACCCAGTCCCCGTCCAGATATACGGCGTTCCAGGCATGATACTCGTCGTCCGGACCCAGATAGCCGGTCACCAGTTTTGTGGGAATGCGCTGCGTGCGCAGCATGCAGGCCAGCAGCGATGCATAGTCAAAGCAGATCCCACTCTGCGCTTCCAGCGTCTGATCCACATCGGGCAGATATCCCGCAAGCGAGCCGTCCGCCGCCGCGCGCGCCTTATCATAGTCGTAGGCGATGTTGTCGGCCACATATCGGTACAGCACCGCGCTCTTTTCCTCGTCCGAATCCGCGCCCGCATACACGCAAACCGTTTCGGACCACAGCACCGCCCGCGTATCCGCATCGTACCAGACAAGCGCGTTCGGATAAAGGAACGGGCTAAGCTCATAGGCAAGCGTCGCGTCCAGCGTCATCGAAAACAGCAGCGCGTAGCTCGTGCCCTGCACCTGCTCATATACCGCAAGCGTATAGCTTCCGCTGCCCTCCGACAGAGGATACGCCGTGTACGCGCCATCGCCCGGCAGGTCATAGGTATAGGTCTGGCCGTCCTTGCCGAGCCGCAGCTTGCGCTTCTGCCCGGTCGTGACACTTCTGGCCATCAGATAGCCGTCCGCAAGGTTGGAGCTGTCAACGGTGACGCCGCTCTCCTGGTGCACCGCCGTCCCGCTGGCTTTTGGCAGCAGCAGGTCGATCCCGGCGCGTACCGCGTCCGCATCCGCGCTCCTTATCACCTGTTCCGCGTCCACCGTCCCGGAAGGCGTTGTCACCGTGCTGCCGCACCCCGCAAGGAGGATCAGTACGGCCGCCGCCAGCACCATCGGACCCGGTTTCGGCGCGCTGCGTGCCGCCATGGAACCTCCCTGTGTAACCGGTGCATGTAATCACAATCTAACAATTTATTATACATCCCCAGCACCGATATGACAAGAGTTTTCACAGCCGATGCGGCGTTATTTCGGCGTTGTTTCTATTGATAAAGAGGGGCTTCCCCCTGTTGTCCGGAGGAAGCCCTCGTTGCGCTGCAAATGCGGTTGTTACGCCTCGCCGCCCTCAGGCGCGCCCTGCTGCTCCTCCTGATCGGGATCCTCCGTCTTCTTGCGAGAAAGGAAGATCACGACGATCTGGATCACGGCGATGACCGCCATGAGGAGTGTCCACCAGTCAACATAGATCATGTTGTCGAGCGGCAGCTCGGTCAGGATGAAGGCGATGATCGCGCCGATTGCCGGCACCAGTGAGAACCATCTCCAGAAGACCTTCTTGTTGACCTTCTTCTCGACGCCCTCGTCGTCCTCCTTCTTCTTGCCTGCCAGGCCGATCAGCAGCACGATGGCCGCGATGGCGGTGCAGATGGTCAGAAGCAGGTTGACCAGCGCCCATGCGTGCGGTCCGGCGGCCGGCGTCGGCTCATCCGGGATGTCAACCGGCGTGATCGTGGGCGCGGGCGTGGTTTCGGCCGTGGGTACCGGTGTCGGATGCACGGGGCCGCCCTCGGTGTAGTAGAGGTTCAGCACGGCGGTATCGTCCGTGACGGTCAGAGTTGCGGGATCGCCGTCCTTGAACGCGTACCCGTTGATGTCGATCGCCTCGTCCGCCGCGTTGATCTGGGTCCAGTAGATCGCATCCTTTGTCTGGCTCTCGGCAAGCTTCTGCGTCGTCCCGTCGAGATAGTAGTTGACCGTGTAGGTCATCGCCCGCGGCTGATAGTAGCAGCCGATGATCATGTTCGTATCCGGCATGACCTCGGGCAGGAGCTTGTTCCATCCGCCTACCGTGAAGCCCTCCACAAACTGCGGGGTGATCCCTGCAAGCTGCGGCACCTTATCCAGGATGTTTTCGCCTGCCTGCACCTTGAACTCGGCATAGACCACCGCCTTGTCGGGGGCGCCCATCAGCCGGATATAGCCAAATCCGAGCTTGTTGCCGTCCTTGACATAGTCGTACAGGCCGTACATGACATAGGTGATCTCGAAGTACGGACGCTCGCGGATCTCAAAGTCGCCCCAGTCGGGTGTGACCGTGTAGTTCTCGGCATCCTCGCCGTTCACCAGCGCCAGAGAGCATCTGAGGTCGTCTGTCTTGACGCCGATGGTCTCGTCGGTTCCGTTGCGGCTGACCGTGAGATCCTTCATGACCGCCTTGGCCTTTTCGGTAAGCGCAGCCACGGTCTGTCCTTCGCCCAGCGCGGTGTTCAATGCGCGGATTGTAACCTCTGCCAGCGGTGCGGGATCGGCATAGGTCTCGTATTTCCAGTTGTCGCCAACGGAAACGCCGATCTCCAGCGGCACGATTCTCAGTGTGCCGTCTTCTGTCCGTACCCGGTAGTTGTTGGCGTCCGTGCCGCTCATGTACGCGAACGTACGGATGCTGTTGTTCAGCGTGCCTACGCTGACGATGCGGCTCTCGTCCATGAACGTCACGTTGGTGATACCCTCGCCGTCCACAAACGCGCCAGACGTGATCTGGTAGGAGTGCTTAGTATGCGCATCTCCGTCGTACACCCACATCGCGTCGTCCGCCCGGATCGTGATATCAACCGCATCGATCATCAGGATGTAGCTGTCTGTCTTGGTCTCATAGTTCGCGTTCATCGCGCGTACCGTAACGCTGCACGAACCACCAACGTCTCGTACTGTCGGAGCCGCCTGGCTCCACGTCTCGCCGCCGTCCGTGCTGTACGATACCGTCGTGCCCGCAGTTACGCTCGGCACAGCCGCTGCGCCATGCGCGTTGCCGTCATAGACGCCCGTGTAGTCCACACCCGCGACCGTAAGGCCGTCGGTGTTCGTCGTGATCGCAAGGTCGCCGTAAGCCACCGTGACGGTGTAGTTTGCCGCAAGCGTACCATCATTCAGCACATATTCGAACGTGTTGTTTTCCGTGCCGGAATCCGCCACATCCGTGACCGTCGCAAAGTTCTGATACGCTGCGCCTTCGCCTTCTGCAAAGCCGTCACCCGTGACGGTGATATCGGTATTGCTGTGCGCCAGCGCGTCATATTCCCAGGTGCCGTCGCCGCTTTTCAGTGTTACCGTGCGCTTGGTGATCGTCAGCGTGCCGGTAGCGTACGTCACGGCGTAGTTGCCCTGCGTCCCG
>CAYYUV010000001.1:0-161375 GCA_964474405.1 uncultured Oscillospiraceae bacterium | reverse complement strand
TTACTCCGCCTGCAAGCTCATCCGGCTGGCACATGCGTTTAAACGGTATTAGGTCGGTCCAGAAATTTCTCCAGTCCTCACGAACCAGCCCGGTCATGTCCGTCCAGGTATATCCGGGGCTAATGCAGTTAACACGAATACCCCGCTGCGCCCATTCCACCGCCAGAGATTTGGTCAGCTGGATCACGGCCGCCTTGGAAGAATTGTACGAAGCCTGCGTCTGAGGAATGTTGACGATGGTCCCCGACATGGATGCTGTATTTACAATAGACCCTTTCTTTCCTTCCTTGACAAACTGCCTTCCTGCAGCACGGGCGATCAAAAAGATCCCGTTCAGGTTGACATTGACAACATTGCTCCATTCGTTGAAGGTTACGTCCAGGGTATCCTTATGCTGGCAGATTCCTGCATTGTTGAAAACGCCATCCAGTGTGCCAAAGTCATTGATAAACCGTTCCATATTATTGTCAACGTCTTCCGGAACGGTAACATTGCATGCATATGCTCTAACTTTGGTGTGATACTTGGCTTCGATTTCTTTCGCCGTCTTTTCTGCCTGTTCTTTTTGCAGATCAAAGATGCCAATCTCTGCGCCACAGTCTGCCAAAGCTTCGCACACCACTTTGCCAATGCCTTGTGCGCCGCCAGTCACCAAAATCTTCCTGCCACAGAGCGAAAATCGATCCATGAATGACATACGTTTTTTCCTCCAACTTTTCTTCTAAATTAATTGTTCATATCACATATTTGTTCTTTTTTATTATCATAGCATTCGCCTAATGTAATGTCAACTACAAAATAAATTGTCATTTTGTTCCAATTTGTATGTAAGTTGTTAGCTCATAGTATCTTATTAGTTATCATGTTTATAATATAGAACGTAAATTGTTCTGTTTTCCTTGATTTCTTAAATGTTTGTGATAGAATATGCTTGCAGCATTCATCAAGCAATTGGCCGCAGTTGTATTTCTTGTAGTTGCTTTGAAGTACGCTTAGTCGTTTGCACGGTATAAAAATCTACAAACAGTAAAGGATATACAAGATGGAACAACCAAAGGTGCTGAAATATATGCAGCTGGTCCAATTTATACGTTCAGAGATTTCAAACGGTACCCTAAAAGAGGGGGATCGTATTTATACAGGGGACGAGTTATGCCGTCAGTTCAATGTAAGTCGTCAAACCGTTCTAAAAGCAATTAGTCAGTTGCAAAAAGAAGGCATTTTGGAGTCCCGTCAAGGAAGCGGGACCTATGTTTCCCGTCTTGTATCCAATGATAATACAGCCAGCTCCGTCATTGGCGTCATCAACTCCAATATGTACGAATACATATTTCCGAAGCAGGTTGATGGGATTGAGCATGTCTTGAGCAAGAACGGCCTTTCTATGCAGCTCATGTTTACACATGGAAAAAGCAGTTTGGAGGCCAAGGCTCTGCAATCCTTTCTCAACAAAGGCCTGGCCGGCCTCTTGTTTGAACCATCAAAAAGTGCATTGCCCAGTATAAATCTTCATCTTTTTCAGAAGCTGCAGGACAGGGGCATCCCCATGATCATGATTAACGCGCGCAACAAGGATTATCACGTCCCCTATATTGGGCTTGATGATGAGCTGGGAGGATATATCGCAACGAAGCATCTCATCTCCAAGGGGCACCGCAACATTGCCGGTATATTTAAGCTGGACGATTATCAAGGACATCTTCGATATTCCGGGTATATGGCAGTAATGCAGGAATACAGCCTTTTGCACAATGAGAATAACGTATTATGGTACTCAACAGAGAACTATGAATCGTTGTTTTCCGGTTCGCAGGATGCCTATATTCTCAACTGGCTAAAGGGATGCAGTGCCGTTTTTTGCTATAATGATCATGTCTCTTGTCTGTTGACACAGCTTTTTCGTCGAAACGGACTTCGTATCCCCCAGGATGTTTCCATTGTTGGATATGATGATTCAGATTTAGCGATTCTCAACGTTCCGAATTTAACGACGATACACCATCCCGGTTATGAATTGGGCGCTCTTGCCGCCGAACACTTGGTTCAGCTTATTCATAACCCTGATGCAGATGTTGGGTTCCTGTTTAAGCCCGAATTGGTGGTTCGGAATTCCGTCATCGAGGCGAACGACGGAAGATAAGGAATCGGAACGTTTTTTATGTGATTATGTGCGTAAACATGCTTTCCTGTGCCCGATGTTTTCTGTGCTTCTTTCCCGCAACCGGATAAAGCAGGAGCCTCGCGTGTCTGATTGTCAGACGCGCGAGGCTCTCAAAATCTGGCAGGGGCACTAAGACTCGAACTCAGAAGAACGGTTTTGGAGACCGCTATGTTACCATTACATCATGCCCCTAGAATCTGCGCTTTTGCAGGCGACCGGCGGCGCGGAATGAACCCGAAGCGTCCTTTCTGCTGGTCATATCATTGTCGCTGCAACTCGCAAAAAATATTATAACCGACACGGCGATAATTTGCAAGGTCTTTTCTGGCAAATATGTCGCGCGTATATTGGGCGACCGATTCCGTCGAGGAGAATGCACAAATCGTCGTGCCTATTTCGGGGAGGAGAACCGCAAATCCGTCGTGTCTGCGTTTTCACATTATTCTGGAAATCTCCGTCACGTTCTGATACAATAAAATAATACAAGGGGGATGGATTATGAAACGAATGGGTGCATGGCGCGGAACCGTATGGATCCTGCTGTTGGCATTTTTTCTTTCTTTTGGATGCCGTTCCGTGCCGGACTCCGTAAATTCACAGAGCGCATCCGTTCCAGCCACAGCCGTGACTACTCCCCTGCCCACACCTGCGCCCACCGCTACTCCCCTGCCCACGCCTGTTCCGACCGCAACGCCCGCGCCCACGCCAGAGTTGACCGGACGTGCGCTGCGCGCCTATCTCTTGCAGCAGGAGGAACGCGCCTATTTTGAAGCAAAGGGGCTGTCCCAGGACGAGATTGACCGGCGTCTTGAAGCGCTCAGGATTGACCCGGACAAGCCGTTGGTTGCCCTGACCTTTGACGACGGACCCAATGTGTACACGCCGGGTATTCTGGATGTACTGGAGCAATACAACGCCCGGGCGACGTTCTTCGTCGTGGGATACAGCATAGAAAATCACGAGGACAGCGTGGAACGCGCTATCTCCATCAATTGCGAAATCGGAAATCATTCCTATGATCACGCGGATTACAGCCGTCAGGATATCGCAAGCTTTCTGAAAAGCTTCGGCGACACGGATGCGATCCTGTGGGAACAGTTTGGCTATCAAATGCGTGTTTGCCGTGCGCCTTACGGCGCCGTCGGCGATGCTGTGCATACGGGAGCCGCCGAGATGGGCTATGCGATCATCGGCTGGTCGCGCTCCTCGTTTGACTGCAACAGCATCTCTTCCTACGATGTATACATCAACTGTCTCAGCGCCTCGGAGGACGGCGGCATCGTGCTGTTGCATGACTTGCAGCCGCGCACATCCGCGGCGGCCAAGTGGTTCATTCCGGCATTGATAGATAAGGGATATCAGCTGGTTACGGTGTCCGAGCTGCTGTATCTGTGCGGCGTTGACGCGGAGGCCGGCGTATGCTACGTCGGCGCGCGGGAAGGGGATGTCCCCCAGTACGGGCAACAAAACCTGCCGTAACCCGCCTCTGTCCATCCAATCAGGCATAAGAAACGCGTGCAGCCACGCCAACGGGGAAGGTGCGGAAAAGATGACCGTCCGCGCCCTATGCCGTTGCGTCCTGCCGGGCTGGTTTTGCTTCTGCCGGCACAGGATCCTGCTCCTGATAGGTTGGCACCACTTCGGCGATATAGCGGCGGATGTGCTCCGGATCCTCCACCGCCATTTCACGAAGGTATTCGATGCGCCGCTTGATTTCGTCGGCGGTGACCACATGCGTTTTGCCGATCAAAATGCCGGGGAACCCGCTCTTTGCCTGCTCATCCTGCTGCAAAAGCTCCTCAAAAATCTTCTCACCCGGACGAAGACCGGTATACTCGATCTTGATATCCACATCGGGCTCAAGCCCTGAAAGACGGATGAACGAGCGGGCAAAATCATCGATTCGCACGGGGTTGCCCATGTCAAGCAAAAAGATCTCGCCCTGTTTGGCCATGCTGCCCGCCTGGATGACCAGCTGCGCTGCCTCGGGAATGGTCATAAAGTATCTTGTGACATCCTTATGCGTGACCGTAACGGGACCGCCCGCCGCGATCTGGCGGCGGAACAGCGGAACCACGCTGCCGTTGGAACCCAGGACATTGCCAAAGCGCACGGCAACATAGTCGGTCCGGTCGCTGTATTGGTTCATGTATTGCACGATCAGCTCGCACAGATACTTGGTCGCACCCATGACGTTGGTCGGGTTTACGGCCTTGTCCGTCGAGATCAGCACAAACCGCTTCACCCCGCTTAGGTGCGCGGCCATCGCGGTGTTGAAGGTGCCGTTGACGTTGTTTTTGATCGCCTCAATCGGGCTGTCCTCCATCAAAGGCACATGCTTGTGCGCCGCCGCATGAAAGACCACATCCGGATGGTACTGGGCAAACACCTCGTCCAGCCGGTCACGGTCCCGCACCGAGCCAATCACAACGCGAAAATCCAGAGCGTCGCCGTACTGCTGCTGCATGGCCGTGTGCAGCTCATAGGCGTTGTTCTCATAGATATCGAACACAATGATCTGTTTGGGCTCGAACAAGGCGATCTGACGGCACAGCTCCGACCCGATGGAGCCGCCGCCGCCCGTGACCAGCACCACCGTCCCGCGCAGATACCCCTGCACGGCGGCAGTGTCCAGCTTTACAATTGGCCGCTCCAGCAGATCCCCCACATCCACATCACGCATGAAACGGATATCGCCCTTGCCACGCAGCATGGTCTCCACGGACGGAATGATCTTGAGTTCACATCCGGTTGAGGCGCACAGTTCCAGCACATGCCGACGGGTGGACGCATCGGTTGCGGGCACGGCGTAGATGATCTGCATCACGCCGTAGCGCTTGACCAGGGTCGGAATATCGGCCGTGGTGCCGCGCACGCGAACACCGTGCACATAGGTGCCGCGGTTGGCGGGATCGTCATCCACCACACAGGCGGGAAGCAGGTTGATATGCGCCGATTCCCGCATCTGACGCACGATCAGCGCGCCCGCCTCCCCCGCGCCGATAATGAGCACGGGAACCGCATTCAGCGCAAACAGGTTGCTCTTTTTCAGGCGGCGAAACACGCGAAACGACAGGCGGGAACCCGCAATCAAAAGGATGATGATGAGTCCCGCGGCGATATAGATGGAGCGCGGCATCCGATCGTTGCGGATGGCGGCCAGCACATAGCATAAAACGGTGGAGACGATCGACGAGCAGGCTGCGCCGATGGCTTCCTCAATGCTCGCCTGATCCCACGGACTTGAATACAGGCGAAACAGCCAGTTCATCAGCCAATAGATCAGCACGATAAAGGCAATCGAATTCCAAAAGGTATGCAAAAAATGTGCGGGAACAAGACCGCCAAACCTGAAATAGAGCGTCGCCAGATACGCAGCCACCACGCAGCAGCCATCCAGCAGCATCATAATGATTTTGCTGATGGGGCTTCGTTTGCTGTCGTGTCTTTTTTTGATATAGTTAATGATCACAATATATTCCTCATTTATGTATCCCGCAGCGCCTATGGACACCCGCAATGTAAGGCGGTTGCCAATGCTTGCGCAGCATGATTACCATCGACAGATATGTCATTAATTATAAGTTATATTCGAAATAATGGCAAGCGATTTGCAGAAACCGACAGGTCAAAGGGGTCCATTTACCGCGAAGATCATACAAATTGCGGAAAAACAGGCAAATGCGGCCAATTACACAAATTGTGCAAGATACGACGCAAGATTACCATAGGAAACTTTTTCCACCTGCGTCTCCGTCAGGCCCGCCTGACGCAGCGCACGGCAGAGGTTTTGCAGATCCGAGCTGTTCTTGAGATCGGAAGGATATTGGGACATGCCGTCAAAATCCGACCCGATGGCACAGCAGTCCTCACCGCCGACCTTCATAATATGCAGGATGTGCCGCACAATATCGTCTATACCGGCGGATGCCGCGCGGGTAAGCTGCGGACCGTAAAAATTGACGCCCACAACGCCACCCTTTTCCGCGATGGCGCGAATATAGGCGTCCTTGAGGCAGCGCGGCGCGTCCATGAGCGCGCGCGCATTGGAGTGGGAAGCGAAGATCGGACGCGTGGACAAGGCCAGTGCGTCCTCAATCCCGGCATCGGATAGATGCGACACATCAAAGGCGATACCGAGGCGGTTCATCTCCGCCAAAAACTCTTTGCCAAGCGCGGTCAGACCTTTTCTGCGCCTGTCCATGCCCGCACCGGCAAGCTCATTGCTTTCGTTCCAGGTAAACGTCATGGCGCGCACGCCAAGCCGGTACAGATCGCGAAGAACGGCCATGCTGCCCTCGCACACCTCAGCGCCCTCGACAGTCAGCAGGGTGGCAATCCTGCCGGAATCCGGCCGGTAATCCCGCGAGAAGGGAACCAGCACCTCGCACGAATCAAGCATGCGCCAATAGCAGTCGATCATGGACAGGCACTGTTGCAGCGGCGGCGTTTTGAGATGCTTGTCCGCCCAACACGCAAACACCTGCAGGCATACATTCCCCGCCTTCAGATGCGGCAGGTGAATGACCTGATCGCGGCGGAGCATTTGGATATCATAGCCATATTCCATGGCGCCGAACAAAAAATCACAATGCGCGTCGGCAATCGGATACAGCATAGCGCCTCCCAAAAGCGGAAAAGGGGACGCAGCTGCGCCCCCGTACCGGCTTACTTTGCGTAATCTACGGTTCGTGTCTCGCGGATGACGTTGACCTTGATCTGTCCGGGATATTCCATCTCGGCCTCGATCTTCTTGGCAATGTCCTTCGCCATGAGCACGGTGTCGGAATCGGTCACCTTATCGGGCTTGACGATGATGCGCACCTCGCGCCCGGCCTGAATGGCGTAGGAATTATCCACACCCTCAAAGGAATTGGCGATTTCTTCCAGCTTCTCAAGCCGTTTGATATAGGTCTCCAGCGTTTCACGCCGCGCACCGGGCCGCGCCGCCGATATGGCGTCCGCCGCCTGCACCAGAACCGCCTCGACGGTGGTGGCGTCCACATCGCCGTGATGGGCGATGATGGCGTGAATGATCTGATTGTTTTCCCGGTATTTTTTGGCAAGATCCGCGCCAATCTGCGCGTGCGATCCCTCAACCTCGTGATCGATGGATTTTCCGATATCATGCAGCAGGCCGGCACGCTTTGCAAGGGTCACGTTCGCGCCGATCTCCGCCGCCATGATGCCGGCAAGATGCGCAACCTCGATCGAATGACGCAGCACGTTCTGGCCGTAGCTGGTGCGATAACGCATCCGGCCGAGATAACGAACCAGCTCGTGATGCAGCCCGTTGACGCCAACCTCGAGCACGGCGGCTTCGCCGGCCTCGCGGATCTGGGTGTCAACCTCTTTCTTGGCCTTCTCGACCATCTCCTCGATGCGGGCGGGATGAATCCGTCCGTCCATGATGAGCTTTTCGAGCGAAATCCGTGCAACCTCGCGGCGCACCGGATCGAAGGCCGACAGAATAACCGCTTCCGGCGTATCGTCGATGATGAGATCCACGCCGGTCGCCGTCTCCAGCGCACGGATGTTGCGTCCTTCACGGCCGATGATGCGGCCCTTCATCTCATCGTTCGGCAGCGGCACCACGGATACCGTCGTCTCCGCAACATGGTCGGCGGCACAGCGCTGAATGGCCAGCGACACAATGTTTCTTGCGCGCTTGTCCGCCTCTTCCCGTGTGCGCTGTTCGATATCGCGAATCAAAATTGCCGCGTCGTGACGCGCATCGTGCTCGACGTTGGCAAGCAGCATTTCCTTGGCGGCGTCCATCGAGAGGCCGGAAATGCGCTCCAGCTCCTCAAGCTGCTTTTGGTGCAGCAGGGAAACCTCCTGTTCCTGTTTGTCGAGCGCTTCCGCCCGCTCATGCAGCGTGGTCTCACGCTGCTCAACGGCTTCGATCTTTTTATCCAGCGTTTCTTCCCGCTGAAAAAGCCGACGTTCTGTGCGTTGCAGTTCGCTTCTGCGTTCGCGGTTTTCCTTTTCCGCGTCGGTGCGAAGCCTGAAAACTTCTTCCTTTGCTTCGAGGATCTTTTCCTTGCGAATCTCCTCGGCGCGCTTCTGCGCATCCTCATAAAGCTTCTTTACGGCGTCCTCCGCCTTGGCGACCTTGGCCTCCGCCACATTCTTGCGGTACAAATACCCGACAAGAATTCCCACAGCCACTGCCACAACCCCGACGATGACCGCAACATACCACGGTATGCTCATCCGTCTTCTCCCATCTATCTATAAAAATGTAACCGAGCAAAGCTGCTCGGCCACTCATAAATGTTGCTGATGCTGATAAGCTGTATGAAAAGGGGATGCCCCCGTAACTACTCAGCGAATAATATCTATGAACGCACATAGCAGTGCAGGATTACTCACAAATATTTTACTGAATGCAAAAAGAAAAGTCAAGCGCTGCAAAGAAAAAATCAGAATAAGGAGCCGGATGTCAAGCCGACGTCAATTTCCGCGCCCGCCACTTGTGACGCAAAAAAAGCTGTGCTATAATAGTTGCGTGTATAAAAACAGCTTGTGGGAGACGATATGAAAAAGCTGCTGCTGATCTGCAATCCCGTTGCCGGAAACGGCGCATCCTCCGCCGCGCTTGTCGAGGTTCGTTCGATCCTTGATTCGCTCGGCGTGGATTACGACGCCCGGCTGACGCAGTATCCGCTGCATGCGACCGAGCTGGCGCGCGAAGGCGCGCAGGGCGGGTACGGGCTGATTTGCGCGATCGGCGGTGACGGCACGGTGCGCGAGGTGGCACTGGGGCTTTTGGGAACCGGCATCCCCATGGGCATCGTTCCCTGCGGCACGGGCAACGATTTTGTGAGGCCGCTCGGCATTCCCACCGATATTGAAGCCGCCGTGGACATCCTGTTGAACGGGTGCAACCGGGCGGTGGATGCGGGCGCGGCCAACGAGCAGCGCTTTGTCAACGTGGCCGGGTTTGGATTTGACGTTGACGTATTGGATCATGTGGAGCATTACAAGAAAAAAATACCAAACGGACAGCTGGCCTATTTGGCCGGGCTTTTGCGCGCCATTGTCAAACCAACGCTGCGAAAAACCGTCATCACCATCGATGACGGCGAGCCTTTTACCAAGAACGCGCTGCTTGTTGCCGCGGGCAACGGCTCTCATTTTGGCGGCGGCATGATGGTCACACCTCTGGCCGATCCCTCCGACGGGCTGTTGGACATCTGTATCATCCACGATACTGAGTTTCCAAAGATGCTCGCGGTGCTGCCGAAGTTTTTGAAAGGAAAGCATTTGGGTACCAAATACGTGACATATCTCAAAGCGAAAAAAATGACGGCCGTCTGTGAGCCGGTCTCCCGTCTTGATGTGGACGGGGAGCGGATTGCGGGGACGCCGGTCACCATATCCATTCTTGACAAGGCGCTGACGGTGCGCGTGAAGGCGGCGCAGGCATGAGTCAGGGAGCGCGCAAGCTTCGTCTGTCCCGCGTCATCCTGATTGTGGTTGCGGTGGTGGTCGTGCTGGCGGCGGGCGGCGCCGCGCTGTATCTTCTTTTCGGCAACAGCGATGCCTCTCTTCTCTATACCGAGCTGCCCATCGATCAAAACGCGACCTATCGTGCGGAGAACAACGTCATCGCTTACGACACCGGCTCCTCGCTGGTGGAATATCGGGTGGATCGGAACGAAGCGCTCGAAAGCCCGCTGTACAACGGCATTGACGGGTATGATTTTTCGCCCACGCTGCTGGCTGTCTATAAGGACAACGTGGTACAGGTGCGCGGCAAGCAGAGCGTAGCTTTGTCCGGCAACATCCGCTCCGTATGCTGCGGCGAATCGCACGTTGCGGTGCTCCGTGCCAACACGGCAAGCGGCAATGAGAGCATTGCCGTGCTCGATAAGGACGGCGCGCCAGTCGGCAACGCGCTTGATTTTTCGGATTACCGCGTGGTCAGCTTCGGCTTCTATTCCGACAACGGCAAGGAGCTTTTGTGGGTAATCGGCGTGTCGATCCAGCAATCGATCCCGGTGACGACCATCAAGATGTATGACTATACCACGGGCGGCAGCCTGAGCTACTTCCCGCTGTTTTACGATCAGATTATCGAAAAGCTGTACTTTACGGAGAACAGCATCTTCATCGTGGGGACGCAGAGCATCATCCGCTACTCCTTTGCCGGCAGCAAGGAAAAATACCGCGTGCGCATCTACGGCCTAAAGGTAACGGACATGTATGCCACGGACGGAACGGTCTATTTCCTGCTCATGCCGCGCGACGAGAACGAACGTCAGACCATCCACATGCTGACGGTCAGCGAGACCGATTATGCAACGGACTCGATCGTATCCATCCATGTGCCGGAAACGCTTGTCAGCGCGTTTTTTCAAAACGGCGGCATTCGCTGTGTCACAACGGGACACCTGTACTCCTATTCCAACAGCGGAATTAACCAGCTGGCGATTGAAACGGCCTATACGCCGCTTACGGCGATGCGGGTCAACGAGACACAGTTCATGATCGAAACGGAGGAAGGCTGCTTCCTTTGCTCGGTCAAGCAATAAGCCTGTTTTTCTCAGCGTGCGGGGGCGCGCGCTGCCATGTCTACCGGAAGGAGGGAAGTCCATGGTCGATTTTGTCATTCTATTGGTGCTGTCACTGGCAGTCCTTGCAGGCTACTATCGCGGCGTCATCTATTCCACCATCAATCTCGGGTTGACCGTGTTGGCTTTCTTTCTGGCGCTGGCCTGCATCCCCATTCCGGCCAAGGCATTCAAAAGCCATGAGAACGTATATAAGATGATGCTCTATTACTTCGAGGGCTATGAATATGTCTGCGATACCAGCGTGGAACTGGTACATGTGGCCGTCTCCGACGTCAACGACGAAACGATGACGCTGATCGTAGACAACGCAGATATGCCCTCGCCGATGGATCGCGCCGTCAAAAAGAACGTCGCCTCCGCGGTCTATGAACGGGACGGCATCCTGACGCTTGGCGATTATTTCAACCAAACCATCGTGGATGTTGTGATCAACATCCTGTCGCTGCTGCTGCTGTTTATCATTCTGCGGCTGTTTATGGGCTTTGTGCTGCGCACGATCGACTATGGCTCCGACGGACTGCCGGTGCTGCAACGGTTTGACCCGCTGTTCTCCTGTGGCATCGGGTTTCTGCACGGCATCCTTCTGGTCTGGTTGCTGTGCATGCTGGTGCCTGTGTTTCTGACCATTGTGCCGCAGCTGTCGAAATTTATCGATGAATCGCTGCTGGGCGGCTTCTTCTATCGCATCAATCCGTTTCTCGGCATGGTTCCCACCACATAACAGGTCAAAAATCGTTTGAAAAAAACCGGGCGACAGGACTTCGCCTGATATAGTAAGCAAGCAAACAAACGCACAAGGAGGGGTAAACACTTGGCAAAAACGTTTCGTGGCGGCGTCAAGCCGCTGCACCGTTCCCAGGAAGGCAAGCCGTTGGCCATGCACAGCGCCATCGAGCCGTACCTTGCCGGGACGGTAGTCATACCCATGGGCATGCACCTCGGCGCACCGTCGACGGCTTGTGTCCAAAAGGGGGATCATGTCCTCGCCGGACAGTTGATCGGCACGCCAAACGGGTTTTTGGGCGTGCCGGTGCATGCATCCGTCTCGGGAACCGTCACGGCCGTGGAGCCGCGCCAGCTTCTCAAGGGACATCCGGAGCCCTGCGTTGTCATTGAGTCCGACGGGCTCGACGAATGGGCGCCTATGACGCCAGCAGGCACGCTTGAGACAGCAGAGCCGGCGGACATCATCCGCGCGGTGCGCGAAGCGGGCGTCGTCGGCATGGGCGGCGCGGCCTTCCCCGCCGCCGTGAAGCTGGCAATCCCCGAGGGCAAGAAGGCCGAAATTGTGATCATCAACGGGTCGGAATGCGAACCGTTTTTGACCTGTGACGACCGGCTGATGCAGGAGGAGCCTCTGCGCATTGTCAACGGTCTGCGGCTTCTGATGAAGGCGGCCGGCGTCGATACCGGTGTGATCGCCATTGAGGATAACAAGCAGGCGGCCGTGGCGGCCATGACAAAAGCCGTGGAGGGACTGCCCGGCATCAAGGTGCGCGCGCTGCCAACCAGATACCCGCAGGGCGGTGAGAAACAGCTCATCGAAACCGTAACGCACCGGCAGGTGCCTCAGAAAAAACTGCCCATCGACGTGGGTGCGCTGGTCTTTAACGTACAGACGGCAGCCGCCGTCGCCGATGCCGTGCTTCTTGGCAAGCCGTCGGTGGAGCGCATTACGACCGTAACGGGCGCCGTTATGCAGCCGAAAAACCTGCGGCTGAGGATCGGCACCTCGTTCCACGATGCGATTACCTTCTGCGGCGGGCCGAATGGCACACTGAAGAAGCTGATCGCGGGCGGGCCGATGACCGGCTTTGCCTGCGCTTCCGACGCCGATACGGCGGTTGCCAAGGCCTCGGGCGGCATTCTGCTGTTCGACGAGGACATGGCCAGAGAGAACGAGGAGGGAGCCTGCATCCGCTGCGCACGCTGCGTTCAGGCCTGCCCGATCGGGCTTAGGCCGTATGCGGTCAAATTTGCCGTCGAGCACAGCGATTGGGACAAGGCGGAGGGCGAGCATGTGATGGACTGCATCGCCTGCGGCGCGTGCAGCTATTCCTGCCCCGCGTCCCGACGACTGACCGCGGCATGCAAGCTGGCCAAGGATACCCTGGCCGCCAGAAGCAGGAGGTGAGCCACATGACATATACTGTTACCCCCGCTCCGCATATTCGGAACAAGCTGTCCACCACCGGCATCATGGCCACGGTTATCGCGGCGCTGATGCCCGTGACGGTCGCCGCCATTTGGCTGTTTGGCTGGCAGGCGGTACGCGTGCTGGCCATATCCACGGTGTCCTGCGTGGCGTTTGAGCTGCTTTCCCAGCTCATTGCCAAGCGCAAGATCAGCATCAATGATCTGTCCGCCGTCGTGACCGGGTTGATCCTCGGTCTGAACCTTCCCGCCACCGCGCCATGGTGGATGATCCTGGTTGGCAGCGCGATCGCCATCGTGCTGGTCAAGCAGCTATTCGGCGGCATCGGCTGCAACTTTCTCAACCCGGCGCTGGCCGCCCGTGCGGTGCTGCTTGCATCGTGGCCGGCGCGGATGACCGCGTATTCTTCGCCCGCCGGCGTTGATGCAATCAGCGCGGCGACGCCCCTTGTCGATGCGGGCGCGTATCCCACGATCGACCTCATTATCGGCCGGATTCCCGGCTCCCTCGGCGAGGTGTGCAAGGTCGCTATCCTGCTGGGACTTGTGTATCTGCTGATCACGGGCGTTGTCAGCTGGCATGTGCCGGTGGCGTTCATCGGCTCATTTTTGCTCTTTGCCCTTATATTCGGTCTGGATCCCATCCGTGCCATGCTGTCCGGCGGGCTGCTGTTCGGTGCGGTGTTCATGGCGACGGATTACGTCACCAACCCCATGACCCGGGCAGGTCAGCTGATCTTCGGCTGCGGCTGCGGCTTGCTGGTCGCGGTCATCCGCCGGTTCGGCAGCTATCCTGAGGGCGTAACCTATGCGATTCTGCTGATGAACGTTGTGACGCCGCTGATCGACCGCGCGCTCAAACCGCGCGTTTATGGGGAGGTGAAAACGCATGCGTGAAACATGGACCCTGTGTTGGAAGCTGCTTGTCATTGCATTGATTGCCGGGCTTGCGCTGGGCGCGGTGTACGCCGTGACCAAAGCGCCGATTGAACAGCAGCAGGTTGAGGCCGCCAACGCCGCGCGCGCGGCCGTGCTGCCCGACGCAGCCACCTTTGTCGAAAAGGCGCAGACCGGCGTGTTTATGGGCTATGACAAGACAGGCGTGCTGTGCGGCTATGCCACGACCGGCGTATGCAAGGGCTACGGCGGAGAGATCGAGGTGACCGTCGGCATGAACCTGGACGGCGAGATCACCGGCGTGACTGTGGGCGGAACCAACTTTTCGGAGACCGCCGGCCTCGGCGCGCGCACCAAGGAAGCCGCGTTCCGTGACCAGTTCATCGGCATGAGCGGACAGATCGCGCTCAAAAAGGACGGCGGCACGGTCGATGCGGTCACATCCGCAACGATCAGTTCGCGTGCGGTCACTGGCGAGGTCAACGCGCTCCTTGCCATGCTTTCCGCCGAGATCGGAGGTTAGAAGATATGAAAAAGACAGTAAAATCGGTCTTTTTGAACGGCCTTATTTCTGAAAACCCGACGTTCCGGCTCGTGCTCGGCACCTGCCCAACGATGGCGGTTACCACAAGCGCCATCAACGGTGTCGGCATGGGATTGGCCGCAACGTTTGTGCTGATCGGCAGCAACGCCGTCATTTCGCTTTTGCGTAATTTCATCCCGGACAAGATCCGCATCCCGGCGTTCATCGTAGTTATCTGCACGTTCGTGACGATGGTGCAGATGCTTTTGCAGGCGTTCATTCCCTCGTTGTATGAATCGCTCGGGCTGTTTATCCCGCTGATTGTGGTCAACTGCATCATTCTGGCGCGCGCGGAGGCGTTTGCCTCCAAAAATGGCGTGCTGCTCTCCGCGGTTGACGGCGCGGGCATGGGACTGGGCTTTACCATAGCCATTACGCTGATGGGCATCATCCGTGAGCTGATCGGCGCTGGCTCGATATTCGGCCTGTCCGTGCTCGGAAGCGGGTATGAACCGATGCTGCTGACGATCCTGCCGGCGGGCGGATTTATCGTGTTTGGGCTGATGCTGTTTGTCATCAACCTCATCACCGGCAAAATCGAAGCCAATAAGGATAAGGAGGCGAATCAAGCATGAGCTTTACCTCCAGCTTAACGCTGCTGAACGTCATTCTGTTTTTCTTCAGCTGCGTCCTGACAAATAACTTCATTTTCTCCAGATTCTTGGGCTGCTGCCCGTTTCTCGGCGTATCCTCCAAGGTGGAAACCGCCGTCGGGATGGGCATGGCCGTCACATTCGTAATGGCGCTGGCCTCGCTGTTCACCTATGCGATCTACACATGGGTGCTTGTGCCGCTTTCGCTGACCTTCCTCAACACGATCGCGTTCATTCTGGTGATTGCGGCGCTGGTGCAGTGCGTGGAGATGTTCCTCAAAAAGGCGTCGCCCGCCCTGTACAGCGCGCTGGGCATCTATCTGCCGCTCATCACCACCAATTGCGCGGTGCTCGGCGTCTGCATCCTAAACGTACAGTATGTGGTGTACGGAGGGCTTGGCCTTGTGTGGTCGGTTCTCAACGGCACGTTCGGCGCGCTCGGGTTTTTGCTGGCCATCGTGCTGATGGCGGGCATCCGGGAGCGGCTCGAGGACACAAACATCCCCAAATCCCTCAAGGGCTTCCCCATCTCCCTGATTATTGCGGGACTGATGAGCGTTGCGTTTATGGGATTCTCGGGGCTGTTCAACAATTTGCAGTAAAGGGGGGCGAGGATCCATGAACTGGACAATCATTCTGTGCTCCGTCGCCATCCTGGGCGGCCTGGGCGCGCTCTTTGGGCTGCTGCTCGGACTGGTGAGCAAAAAGTTCGAGGTGTCGGTCGATCCGCGCGTATCTGAGGTTCGCGCGGCGCTGGCCGGCGCCAACTGCGGCGCATGCGGCTTTCCCGGCTGCGACGGGTTTGCGCAGGCGGTCGTGGACGGCAAAGCGCCCGTCACCGGCTGCTCCGCGGGCGGCAAACAAACGGCGGAGGCAATCGGCCGGATCATGGGCGTGGATGCGGTGGTCGGCGAGCGCATGGTCGCGCGCGTCCGCTGTCAGGGTACGCCCGGCAACGTCAGCATGCGTTATGACTATGACGGGCCTAGATCCTGCCGCGCGGCGGCGGGGCTTGCCGGCGGGCCGAAGGCTTGCAGCTTTGCCTGTCTGGGCTATGGCGACTGCCTGTCCGCGTGTAACTTCGGCGCGCTGTCACTCAGAGACGGCGTGGCCTACGCCAATGACGATTATTGCACCGGCTGCGGCGCATGCATCAAGGAATGCCCGCGCGACATCATCGCCCTGGTCCCGAAAAACCGCACCGTCGTTGTGCTGTGCCGCAACACGGAGATCGGGCGTGTGGCGCGGCTTCAATGCAAGGCCGCCTGCGTGGGCTGCAAACGCTGCGAAAAGGCCTGCCCTTCCGACTCCATCCGTGTTGAGAACGGCGTAGCCATCATCAATCCCGATAGCTGCACCCGCTGCGGCGCATGCGTGGAGGTTTGCCCCGACAAATGCATCTTCAATTACTTTGAGGGGCTCAAAGAGAGCTATGACTGGGAAACCTGATCATCTGACAGCAACACAAAAGGAACGCTCCGCTGATGCGGAGCGTTCCTTTTATGTGCCATTCAGGCAAGAGCTATATAGCGGCGGCAATCTTTGCCGCAAGGCGGACATTGTTGTAAACAAGCTGGATGTTGGAGGCGAGGGAATCACCGCCGGTCAGATCCTTGATGGTGGCCAGCAGATACGGCGTGGTGTCCTTGCCCTTGATGCCCTGCTCCCCGCAGGAAGCGATCGCGCGGTCGATGGCGGCATGGATGACGGCTTCATCCATCGAATACTCCGCAGGGATCGGGTTTGTCACAAGCATGCCGCCCGCGTACCCGAGATCCCGCTCGGCACGAATGACTGCGGCAACCTCCTCCGGGGAATCGGCGCGCCACGGAAGATAAAAGCCGCTCTTTCGGGTATAGAACGCAGGCAGCTCATCCGTTCCGTAGCCGATAACGGGCACGCCGCGCGTCTCCAGATATTCAAGCGTCAGCCCAAGATCCAGAATGCTCTTTGCCCCGGCGCACACCACGCAGACCGGCGTTTTGCCAAGCTCATCGAGATCGGCGGAGATATCCATCGTGGTTTCCGCCCCCCGGTGGACGCCGCCGATGCCGCCGGTAGCAAAGACGCGGATGCCCGCAAGCGCCGCGATGATCATCGTGGCAGCGACGGTGGTGGCGCCGTCCATCCCGCGCGCTACCAGCATCGGGATGTCGCGCCGGGACGCCTTTACAACGGCGGAGCCGGCTTTGCCGAGGTATTCAAGCTGCTCGGAGGTCAAGCCTGCGCAAAGACGTCCTTGCAGGATGGCAACGGTTGCAGGGACGGCGCCGTTCTCCCGCACCAGCTGTTCGCACATGCGGGCGGTCTCCACATTCTGCGGATACGGCATACCGTGGGATATGATGGTGCTTTCCAGCGCGACGACCGGAAGCCCTTTTGCAAGGGCGTCCGCAACCTCGGCCGACAGCAGCAGATGTTCGTTATACTTCATGATGATTCTCCTTACCCCGCACACGGCGAGCAAAACATTTTCCGCTTTGTATTGTACCACAATTGTGCTAAAATGAATACACAATCCGATCTGGAGGACAAACCATGAAGCGATCTTGCGGCGTCCTGATGCCGATCTTTTCCCTTCCGTCGCCGCACGGCATCGGAACGCTTGGACGCGCCGCTTATGATTTTATTGATTTTCTAAGCCGGGCGGGACAATCCTTCTGGCAGATTCTGCCACTCGGACCGACCAGCTACGGGGATTCGCCTTACCAATCGTCCTCCGCTTATGCGGGCAATCCGTATCTGATCGATCTTGACCTGCTCTGCGAGGAGGGGTTGTTGACGCAGGCGGAGATCGACGCGGCGGATTTTGGCGGCGACCCTGAACGCGTGGATTACGGCAAGCTCTATCAGAACCGGCTTCCTCTGCTGCGAAAGGCGTTTGCGCGGTTTGACCGTGCATGCATGCAATCAAGCTGCGCGCAGCAGGACGCGCAGTCGGACTATGCGCTGTTCGCTGCGCTGAAACAGCATTTTGACGGCGCGGCATGGACCGAATGGCCGGATGAGGGCGCAAAAAACCGCGATCCGTCCGTGCTCCAATGGTACCGGGGCGAACAGGCGGAGGAGATTGCCTTTCAGCATTTTCTGCAATACATCTTTGAGAACCAGTGGGCGCGGCTGAAGGATTATGCCACAAAAAAAGGAATCGCGTTTATTGGGGATGTCCCCATTTATGTGCCGATGGACAGCTGTGAGACATGGCAGCACCGACAGCTTTTTCAGCTCGACGCGGACGGGCGGCCGACGCTGGTGGCGGGTGTCCCGCCGGATTATTTCACGGCGCTCGGCCAGCTTTGGGGCAACCCGGTGTACGACTGGCCCAAGCACGCAGAGGACGGCTTTTGTTGGTGGTGTGGCCGGATCAGCGCGGCCAAAGCGCGTTATGACTTCATCCGCATCGATCATTTCCGCGGTCTGGAAAGCTATTGGGCGGTGCCGTTCGGCTCACCCGACGCGCGGCCGGGGCAATGGTATCCGGGCCCCGGAATGGCGCTCATCGACGCGCTCAGGCAGGCGCATCCGGAGGTTCGCATCATCGCGGAGGATCTGGGATATCTGACGCCGGAGGTCAAAAAGCTGCTGTCACAGTCCGGCTATCCCGGCATGCGCGTGATGGTCTTTGGCTTTGACCCGCTCAAAAACTCGCGCGAGCTGCCGCACAATTATCCGGCGCACTGCGTGGCCTATACCTCCACCCACGACAGCAGCACCGCCGCGGGCTGGTTCAATGGTGCGCCGGTTCGGGATGCGGCGTTCGCGGTGGATTATCTCGGTATCAGCGAACGAGAGGGGATCGCGTTTGCGTTTCTCCGCGGCCTGTATCTGTCGGCCGCCGAACTTGCCATGACGCCGATGCAGGATCTGCTTTCATTGGACGACCGTTTCCGCACCAATCAGCCGGGCTCGCTCGGATGGTGGACCTACCGTGCGCGGCCGGAGGATTTTTCCGAAGCGCTGGCGGATCGCGTCTGCTATTATGCCAGGATGAGCGGCCGGGCGTAACCTATGCGATACAAAAAGCGCGGCAACAAAGCCGCGCTTAATTATTTGTCCTTGATTCCCCTGTTATTTCTTGTCCATCAGCCGGATGATATCGCGTTTGCTGCCGGCGACCAGGATATGCTCCGCCTCCTCAAACACATGACGCGCGTCGGTAATGGGCTCGACCTTGCTGGTTCGCTTGATGCCGATGATGTTGACGCCAAACTTGTTGCGCACATCAAGATCGATGATCGTTTTTCCCTCCCAGGATTGCGGAATTTGCATCTCCATCAACGCATAATCCGGCGCAAGCTCGATATAATCATAGGCGTTTTTCGCGCTGTACCGCATGGCTGCGCGCCGCGCCATGTCGCGTTCAGGGTAGATGATTTCGTCCGCCCCGACCTTCAGCAGGAACTTGGCATGGATATCACGATCCGCCTTCGACACGACAAACTTGGCGCCCATCTCTTTGAGCATGGATGTGATCTCCAGACTGGACTGAAAATTCTCACTGATGCAGACAAAGCAGACGTCAAAATTGCGCACGCCCAGCGAGCGCATGACCTCCTCCTCCATACAGTCGCCGATCTGTGCGCTTGTAACAAAGGGTGCGATCTTGTTGATCGTCTCCTCATCCTTGTCAATGATGAGCACCTCGTTGCCGAGCTCCGCAAGCTTCATGGCAAGATGTTTCCCAAACCGGCCGATGCCGATGACCAGCATACTTCTCATAAAAAACCTCTTCCAATTATCCTATCATGATTTTTTCCGACGGCTTCAAAGCGACAGCCGCCATGCGCCGCTCCGTCATGGCCATCATGACGGACAAGCTGCCAAGCCTCCCGCTGTACATCAGCAGGATGATCGCCACACGCGACAGCGGGTTCAGCGCGCGGGTGATGCCGGTGGAAAGACCCACCGTGCTGGTTGCCGAAAAGGTTTCCAGCAGGACGTCGGTCATGTCCAGCCCCTGCAAAAGCAGAACAAACGTCCCCAGAATGGTGACGGACAGATAGATCATCGTTGCGGAAAACGAGCGTCGAACCGCGGTATCCTCCAGCCGGCGGCCAAAGACGCTGACGTCCGAGCGCCCTCGCGTATAATATATCGCCGTCAGCACCAGCGTTACAAACGTTGTCATCTTGATACCGCCTGCGGTGCTGCCCGCGCCGGCGCCGATGAACATCAAAAAGATGGTCAGTCCCTTTCCGGCAGGCGTAAGCGCCGCGATATCCAGCGTGTTGAAGCCAGCCGTCCTCGGCGTAACCACCTGGAACAGGGCGGATAAAATCTTGCCTTTCCACGACAGCGGAGCCAGGGTGTTGCCCCACTCCACCAGAGCAAAGACAACGGCGCCGCCGAAAACCAAAACGGCCGTTGCCACCAGCACCAGCTTGGTGTGCAGCCGGTAACGGGAAAACCGAAGCTTATTCTCAATCAGATCATCCCAAACGATAAACCCGAGACCGCCGATGACGATAAGCGCCATGATGACAATGCTGACAAGCGGATCGTCCACAAACGCCACCAAAGACGCATACGGGGCCGTAACGGTTCCCATCAGGTCAAACCCCGCGTTGCAAAAGGCCGAAACCGCATGAAACACGCCGTACCACACGCCGCGCCAAAAGCCCAGCAGCGGCACAAAGCGAAGGGACAAAAGCACCGCGCCGATGCTCTCAAAAATGCCGGTGCAGATCAGGATATGCTTGACCAGCCGCACCACGCCGCCCAGCTGCATGGAGCTGACCTGCTCCATCAAAAACGTGCGTTCACGGAGGTTTATCCGCCGCCGGAACAGCATCAAAACCCAGCCGATGATGGTCATGATGCCGAGACCGCCGATCTGAATCAGGAGCAGAATCACGATCTGCCCAAACAAAGAAAAATACGTCGCCGTATCCACCACGACAAGCCCCGTGACGCAGGTCGCGCTGGTGGCGGTAAACAGCGCGGTCAATGGCGGCGTCCAAACGCGCTCCACGCTGGCGACGGGCAGCATCAGCAATACCGTGCCAACCAGGATAATGATGGCAAAGCCAAAGGCAAGCGCCCGCAGCGGCGCAGGTTTTCTGTGAATGGGACGTTCGGTTTCGGCCATGCTACCCTCCTGTTTGAGACAGTTTATCATACAAAAATAGGTATGTGAAGCCCACAGGGGGAATCTTTACCGCTTCTTTGCACGGTTCGGCACAAAAAGAACGGCTTGACCCACCGCAGCAAATCCGCTACGATAGGGGCATGAAACAGGAAACCGCCCTTGCAGACCGGCTTGCCGCGGCAGAACCGGCATGCTGGATCAACGATCGGCTAAGCCCGATCAGCCAAGCCGCCAAGGCTCTGCCCCTGACCGCGGGCGACGTTGCGGACGCATCAAAGCGTCTGGAGCTTTTTGCGCCCGTTCTCATGCGGCTGTTCCCGGAGCTCGTCCCCGCGGGCGGCCGGATCGAATCCCCGCTGACGCCGATCCCCGCCATGCAGCGGGCGCTGTGTGAAGAACGGGACATCCCCGGGCGGTTGCTGCTCAAGAGGGACGGCGATCTGCCGGTGTCCGGCTCTGTCAAGGCGCGCGGCGGCATCTATGAGGTGCTCAAGCATGCGGAGACGCTTGCGCTGGCGGCAGGTATTCTAAAAAACCCGGAGGCGGATCATGCCGCGCTCCTCTCGGCGGATGCACAGGCGTGCTTTGGCCGGCATACGATCCAGGTGGGTTCGACGGGAAATCTGGGGCTTTCAATCGGACTGATGGGTTCGGCGCTCGGCTTTCGCGTTGTTGTACACATGTCCGCCGATGCGCGCGCATGGAAAAAGGAGCTTCTAAGAAGCCGCGGCGTGACGGTGATCGAATATGCGGCGGATTATTCCCTGGCGGTACGCGAAGGACGCGCGCTGTCGGATGCCGATCCGATGAGCTACTTTATCGACGATGAAACCTCGCGGGATCTGTTTCTCGGCTATGCTGTGGCGGCGGAACGGTTGGCGGCGCAGCTGGACGCTACTAAGATCCCGGTTGATGCGACGCATCCGCTTTTCGTTTTTTTGCCCTGCGGCGTGGGCGGCGCACCGGGCGGCATCACGTTCGGGCTCAAGCTCGTGTTCGGCGATTATGCGCATGCATTCATTGCCGAGCCTGTGCAGGCGCCGTGTATGCTTCTGGGGCTGTCGAGTGGCAGGGACGCCGCTGTGTCGGTCTCGGACATCGGTCTTACGGGAAAAACGCAAGCGGACGGCCTTGCGGTTGGCCGTGCTTCGCAGCTGGTATGCGATATGATGCATCCGCTGCTCGACGGGGCGTATACGGATACGGACGCGCAGTTCATATCGGACATGCGTCTGCTGCACCGGACGGAGGGTCTGTATGTCGAGCCGTCCGCCGCGGCCGGCTTTTCCGGGGTGCGGCGCCTGCTGTCGGAGCCGGCGATGCGCGCCTATCTTGTGCGCGAAAACCTGGATAAGCACATGAAAAACGCGACACTGATCGTTTGGGCGACCGGTGGCGCGCTGGTACCCGCGGCGGAACGCCGGCAGATGCTCTGATCAGAGATTCTGACAATCGGGGCACAGCCCCTCAAACACTGTGCGGTGACGCGTGATAATAAAGCCGGTCTCATCCGCGATGCAGGCGTCGAATCCGCGATCGTACGGCAGCGCCAGATCGATCACTCGCTGGCACTGGACGCACATGGCGTGGTTATGATCCTCCAGCCGCCAATCAAACCTGTCCGGCCCGGTTGGAAGCTTGACATGACGCAGCTCTCCGCGCTCGGCCAGCAGGTTCAAATTACGATAGACCGTGGCGCGGCTGAGGCGCGGATCCAGCGCGTTGACATCGAGATAGATCTCATCTGCGCTGGGATGATCGTTACGCGCCAGCACGGCTTCATACACGAGCCGTCTTTGGGCCGTATTGCGGCGAGCTGGCGGCAGAGAGCCTGTTTTGATTTTTCGTATTGGTTGCATATGTATATTTTACATGATATCACTCCGTCCGGCAAGGGTGTGCCCACGAAATTTTCGCTGCGCGCCACCCAGACGCAAATTTCTGTGCAACACACGGCAAAGCATGATATAATCAAGAAAAATTGCAGGGGGGAAACCGGCATGGACAAGCTGACATGCATCCGACAGATCCGGGACGGTGAGACAGAGGCGGCGCGGCTGCTGTTCGGTGAATATGGGGATGGCATCTATCGGCGCGCGCTCGCCACAACCAAGAGCAAGGAAGCCGCACGCACCATCACGCGCGAAACGATTCTGGAGCTGATCCGTACTCTGCGTGAGAAGAACGAGGCAGACGGATGGGATCTGTGGGTTGACGCCGTCACCGGCCGCCGCATTGAGCTGTACGGACTGGTGGATGCGGATGTGAAGCAGCTGTCCTGCGAGCTGTTTGGCACATCGGCATCCGTGGCAGCAACGCCCGAGACGCCCGCCGCAGAGCCGCCGCAGCCCGCGCCGATCTCCGAGGAGCCGTCGTCTACGGAGCCACTGTTTGACAACAGCGAACGCCGTGCCGACGGCAGAAAGCGTGCTCGCGGCGCATCGGTGGGCGGCGTTTTTGCCACGATCGTGCTGATCCTCGGCATTCTTATCATGATTTGGGTCATCCTGGGCTTTCTCAAGGGGCTGAACATCCTGCCGCAGCTGGATCTTGGCTATACCTGGTTCAACGAGAATCTATTCCGGCTGTTCTAACACGATCCGGATATAAGAAGTGCCGACCGTATGATACGGCCGGCACTTTTTCTGCATGCATTGTTTTGTTCCCATAGACCGCGCAATCTAGCGGCGGGCAGCGCGCCTGTTGGCGGCGCAGCGCTTGAACAGCTTGACAAGCTCATACCACAGAACCGACACAACGGCGAGGCCGAGCGCCAGCATCACCTGCGGGAACGACAGCGGCGCAAGCTTCAAGAACGTGTGCAGCGGCGTGTACAGCACGACGGCCAGCAGCAGCAGCGTGCCGATATTGACCGTCCACATCACCCGGTCGCGCACGAGCCGCACAAAGGAACGCCATGCCGGGTCACGATCGGAGCTGTTGACCTGAACCAGAAGAAGATTGGCCAGCATGACGACCGCGAGCCCCATCGAGCGCGCAACGGCGGCGTTCTGTTCCATCCCACGGTAGGTCAGCACATACACGCCGAACATCGCGGCGAAAATGACCAGCCCCTGCAGCGCGCTCTTGACAAACGTGCGGGCGTTGAGGAGCTTTTCATCCGGGCGCCGCGGCCCGCGCTCCATGATGTCGCGCTCGGCGGGCTGACGCTCCAGCACAATGGAGCAGGTGGGATCGATGATAAGCTCCAGCAGAACCACATGCAGCGGCAGCAGCAGCAACGCCGCGGGCGGGATACCCATGAGCGGCGCCAGGAGCGACGACAGCGCGATCGGGATATGGATCACCAGCACATAGCCGACGGCCTTGCGGATATTGTCATAGATGCGCCTGCCGTCGCGGATGGTATCGACAATGGTGGAAAAATTGTCGTCCATCAGAATCAGATCCGCCGCCTCGCGGGAAACCTCGCTGCCGCGTTTGCCCATGGCGATGCCGATATCCGCATATTTGAGCGCGGGGGCATCGTTGACGCCGTCGCCGGTCATGGCGACGATCTCGCCGTTGTCGCGGAACGCGCGGACAATGCGCATCTTGTGCGCCGGGACGACGCGGGAGAAAATGCTGACCTCACGCACGGCCTCGCGCAGCGTCTCATCGGACATCTGCTCAATCTCGTCGCCGGTCAGGCAGCACTCGCTGTGCGGCATGCCGACCTTCTTTGCAATGGCGGATGCGGTGACGCCGTTGTCGCCGGTGATCATCACCACGCGGACGCCCGCGCGGGTGCAGATCTCGATGTTTTCACGCACGCCCTCGCGCGGCGGGTCGGACAGTCCAATAAGCCCGAGCGGCATAAGGCGGCAATCCTCGAGCTCGGGGGGAACCGCGTCCGCGGTCACGGGCATCTCCGCGACGGCGATCACGCGCAGTCCGTCCGCGGACAGCTCCGCCGCGCGGGCAAGGAGCCGATCCTTCTCCGCCTGCGGCACGTCGCAAAGCGTCAAAATGCGTTCCGGCGAACCTTTGGCCGCGACAAATGTGCCGTCAACCGTCTTCCATACATGACCCATCATCTTTCGGGCGTTGGTAAACGGGTATTCATGGATAAGCTCACCCGAGAACAAAGCGGACTCCGGCAGGCCGTGCTCCGCGCAATAGGCCAGCATCGCCTGCTCCATAGGGTCATACGCATCCTTTTCACAGGCGCTGCCCATACAGGACAGCAGCCGCTCCTCTTTGCAGCCCGGCGAAACCGCCACGGCGGAGACGGCCATGCGATTCATGGTGATCGTTCCCGTTTTGTCCACGCAAAGCACGGTGACCGCGCCAAGCGTCTCAACCGACGGGAGCTTGCGCACCAGCGATTGCTTCTTGGCGAGCCGCCACGCGCCCATGGACAGGAACACGGTCAGAATCACGGGAAACTCCTCCGGAATCATGGCCATGGCCAGCGTGATGCCGGAAAGAATGCTTTCGATCACGCGATCACCCGGAAGATGGTCGGAAAGATTAAAATAGGTAACAAGCGCCACAAGAATGCACAGCACGATGGCAATGATTGCACAGGTTTTGACCAAGGCGCCAGTCTGCTTTTGCAACGGTGTCTTGTCCTCGGGCGCCTGCTGCACCGCGGCGCCTATGTGACCGTACTCGGTCGCGACACCGGTCGCCTCCACGCGGATGAGGCCGGAGCCCTGGGTCACCAGCGTCCCTGCATAGCAGAAATCGCGGCGCCAATGATCCCCCGTCGGCTCAGCCTGATCGGAAGCCGTTTTCCATACGCCCTCGGCCTCGCCGGTGAGCGACGACTCATCCACACACAGATCGCTCTGTTGCAGCACAACGCCGTCGGCGGGAATTTTGACGCCCTCGCGCAACAGCATCAAATCGCCCGGCACCAGCTCGCGCGAGGCAATCTGCTGCTCCCGGCCGTCACGGATGACGGCGGTATGCGGTGCGGACAGATCCCGCAGGGCGGAAAGCGTGCGGTCTGTCTTCCACTCCTGGATCACATCGATGGATATGATGCCGACCACAAAGATCAGCATGATCGCGCCGTCTCTGGGCTCGCCCAGAATAAAATACACCACAGCGGCGACGATCAGCAGCAGAAACATCGGCTCGGCGATGATGCCCAGCACTTTTTTGAAAAAACTCGCTTTTTTCTGGGGAACCAGTTCGTTTGGGCCAAAGCGGGCAAGGCGTTCGGCCGCCTCCCGCGCGGTAAGCCCGGTCATGTTCAGGATAGGATCCGTCATACAAGTTACCTCCTGCCTTTTTGGCATCAGATAGCTCTATGGCACCACATCGATGAGGATCGGCGGCAACCGTCCCGATACGGAAATAAAAATACCTCCGCGGGATAGTCGCAACTGTCCCACAGAGGTTATACGCTAACCTTCTGCTGCCGCATGCCCTGCGGCCCGGCCCCACGGCCCCCGAAAAACGAAAGCCATCGCCTGCTCAGTTTGTACTGTTGATCTCACGTCCGCGCCAGCGGGCGGAATGCAGCGCAAAGAGAATGGCGTTAAGATATCATATGTGCGGCCGCTTGTCAATGCGTTCGACGAAAATCGTATGTCCCTTTATTTACCCCGCAGCCTGTGAATATGCCGCCTCGTGTTCGGGATTGTACGCTTGCGTTTTTTGTCGAACTGTGCTATAATTATTAAGACAAAATCCTAATAATGATTTTGTCCGGGGCGCGAAACGGTTCATCCGTTTTGATGTGCCCACCAATCCCCCATCCCCCGCAAAAGCGCGGCCTGCCGGCCGTGCTTTTGCTTGTCAAGCGGCAGAATCCGCATTATACTGAAAACAAAGCCGGCTCGGGTCCGGCAACGGTTCTTGGGGAGGCGGGCGCCATGCAAATCGGACGCGGGCAAAGAATGCTAAGTAAGCGATACGGCGGACGGATCCGGCTGATCCGAAAAAACGGCTGCCGGTACCTTACCGGAGAGGTCGAAAGCTGGGACGAGCTGGTTGAGGCTGGACAAAGCGTTGCACGCCGCGGCAGCCGCACGCATGTGGTAAATGACATCCGTGTGCGCGCGCTTGCCGCCACGGAGAGGCCGCCCCTGCCCGCGCTGGATCAGGCGCTCGAAGGCACCCGGTGTGATGTACTGATCATCGGCGCAGGCGTGGTCGGGTGCGCGATTGCGCGCGAACTGACGCGTCTGCGGCTCAACGTCCTTTTGACGGACAAGGAATATGACGTGGGGCTGCACGCCTCCTCCCACAACGACGGCATGGTGCATCCGGGGATTGACATCCCGCCGTTCATGCTCAAAAAGAGACTCAACGCCCGCGGCAACCGGCTGTATCCCCGGTTGTGCGCGGAGCTTGGCGTGCCGTTTTCCCGACCGGGACAGTTTCTGTGCTTTCACAGCCGCTGGTATCTTGCGGCGATGTATCTGTCCATCCCCTACTGGTATCTGACGGGCGTTGGCCGTGCCACGCCGTATACAAGAAAACAGCTCAGACGCGCAGAGCCCTCCGTGGCAGATGACATAACCTGTGCGCTGCGCTTTGCCCGCACGGGGGTGGTCTGTCCATACACGCTGACGATCGCTCTGGCCGAGAACGCGGTCAGCAACGGCGCGAAGCTGTCGCTGAACACGCAGGTAACCGGCATGCAGGTTGAGAACGGCAGGATTATCAGCGTCACAACCAATCGCGGCACGGTATATCCGCGGTTTGTGGTCAATGCGGCGGGCGTATTCTCGGAGGAGGTCGCCGCGATGGCGGGCGATCGGTTTTTCTCCATTCATCCGCGGCGCGGCACCAACGCGATTCTGGACAAGAAAACGCGCGTTCATGTGCGCACGAATTATTCGCTCATGGGCACGCAATCGCGCGCAGAGCATACCAAGGGCGGCGGCGTGGTGGGCACGGTGGAGGGCAATGTGCTGATCGGCCCCGATGCGCATGAAACTCCCAACAAGGAGGATTTTTCTACCGCTTGGGACAGCCTTGCGACCTCGTTTGCCCGGCACGGGCAGGTCGCGCCCTGGCTGCGGACGGCCGACAGCATAACCTATTTTACCGGGGTGCGCGCCGCCACCTATGAGGAGGATTTTATTGTAGAGCGCGGCAGGCAGGTCAAAAACATGATCCATGCGGCCGGCATCCAGTCGCCCGGCCTTACGGCAGCCCCCGCGATCGCGCGGCGCGTGGCAAGGCTTGTCAAAAAACAGTTGCCGGGGCTTATGCCAAATAAAGATTTTGATCCGTACCGGCCGCCGATCGTAAATGTCAGCAGGCTTTCGCCCGACGCGCGCGCGGCGCTTGTTAGGGAGGAGCCCGCGTACGGGCAGGTGATCTGCCGCTGTGAGCAGGTCAGTCGCGGCGAAATCCTGGACGCGCTGCACCGCCCGGTGCCATGCGACACGGTTGACGGCGTCAAGCGCCGGGTGCGACCCGGCATGGGGCGCTGTCAGGGCGGTTTCTGCGGCATGCCTGTGGCGCGCATCCTGTCCGCGGAGCTTGGAATTCCGCTGGAGCAGGTGCGCAAGGGACCGCCGGGGAGCGAAATCCTTGCGGGAACGAAAGGAGCGGACGACGATGGAACGTGTTGACGTCGCAATCCTGGGCGCTGGCCCTGCCGGGCTGGCGGCGGCGCTTGCCGCGGACGGCGCGGGCGCATCCGTGCTGCTGATCGAGCGCGAAGAACGCTGCGGCGGCGTGCTCAAGCAATGCATCCACGATGGCTTTGGCGTGGAACGTTTTGGCAAGAAGCTGTCCGGCTGTGAATACATGACCGTGTTTTTGCGGAAGCTCAAGGACAGCGGCGTGAGAACCGCGCTTTCCGCCTTTTGCACCTCGATCGAAAAACGTGAGGCCGGCTTTCATTTGACGCTGTCATCGCCTTCGGGCATGCGCGAGGTCATGGCGCGCGCGCTGGTGCTGGCAACGGGCTGCCGCGAGCGCACAGCCAAGCAGGTGCAGGTGCACGGCACGCGTCCGGCCGGGGTTCTGACAGCGGGCAGCGCGCAGTACGCGGTCAATATTTTGGGTCAGCTGCCCGGGAAACGCATTGTGATCCTGGGTTCGGGCGACATCGGACTTATCATGGCAAGACGCCTGACGTTGGAGGGGGCGACGGTTCTCGGCGTATACGAAGCAAAGCCCACGCCGGGTGGCCTTGCGCGCAATATTTCCCAATGTCTTGCCGATTACGCCATCCCGCTTCATCTGTCCACAACGGTGACGCGCGTGTTTGGCGACGCACGGGTAACGGGTGTGGAGACGGCCAAGGTGGACGCGCAGATGAACCGTATCCCCGGGACGGAGGAACGGATTGCCTGCGACACGCTGATTGTATCCGTCGGGCTGATCCCGGAGAACGAGCTGGCGGAATCGCTCGGCGTCCCGCTGGATGCAAGAACGCACGGCCCGATCTGCGACCAGAACGATCAAACGCTGACAGACGGCGTGTTCTGCTGCGGCAACGCGCTGCAGGTGAGCGATCTGGTTGACCGGGTTTCAGAGAACGGCGAGGACGCCGGGCGCGCCGCCGCCGCATATGTAAAGGGACACGCGCCGCGCAGGCTGATTGCGCTTTCTGCGGATACGCCGTTTCTGTATGCCGTGCCGCAGCGTATCGACATCGATAATGTGGAGGACAGCTTTGCGCTGTATTTCCGCGTGACGGACGAGCACGGGCCTTCGACGGTGCATCTGATGCTTGACGGGCGGGAGATCCAGAAACGTCCGTACCGCGCGCTGCGGCCGCCCGAGATGGAACGGATGACGGTGCGGCTCTGCCGCGATGCGCTTTGCCCGGACAGCCGGCTCACGCTGACACTGACGGAGGACTGAGTATGGAGAAGGCATTTGTTTGCATTCAATGCCCGAACGGATGCCGCCTGACGGCGCGCGTGCGGGACGACGGCAGCATCGCCGTGAGCGGAAACGGCTGCAACCGGGGCGCGGCCTTTGCCGAGCAGGAAATGACCTGTCCGATGCGTTCGCTGACCACCACGGTGAAAACCGTGTTCCCCGAGCTGCCATGGCTGCCGGTTCGCACCTGCGGCGAGATCAGAAAGGCCGACATCCCCGCCGTAATGCGCGCCGCGCGCGGCGTGACTGTCACCGAGCGAAAGCGTATGGGCGACGTCATCCTTGCAAATGCGGCCGGCGCCGGGTGCGACCTGATCGCCACCGTGGACATGGTATAGGCCGCATGCCGAAAAAGCGATAAGCATCACCCATACAAAAATCCCGGCCGTTTGGCCGGGACGTTTTTTTCCTTTGTCAGGGGGGATCAGATCTCCTGCTGCGCGTCAATGATCTGAGGCGGAGCGGGATCGACAGAGATGATGTTGCGCGCCCAACGCCCGGACAGCAGCATCGGCAGGCCAACGGCAATCTTAACCGCATCCGAAAACTGAATCACGGCATAGATGGCAACGACGTCGATCGAGGTGAACCGGCTCAAAACAAACGCAAGCGGCAGCGGAACCAGCCAGGTGTATACGCTGTCAAGCAAAAAAGTGATCATCGTGCGGCCGCCGGAGCGGATGGAAAAATACGCCGCGTGCGCCACCGCGTGCAGCGGCAGCGCGAGCCCCGCGACCACCAGCATGCGGGAGGCGGTGTCACGCACGGCTTGTTCGGTGTTATAGATCTGCGGGATTACGCGCGACAGGGCGATGACCAGAATGCCGATCCCGATATGCAGCAGAAAATCCAGCATGACAAGCCGGCGGTCATCCGCGCGCGCGCCTTCGATATCGCCCGCGCCGAGCCTTTGCCCGACCAGAATGGATATCACGCTGCCCATCGAGAACATGACGATGGCAAAGACGTTCCACGCGGTGGATACGATGTTGACCGCGGCGACCGCCCCGAGACCGCGAACCGAATAGCACTGATTGATGCTCGCGGTCGCAATCGACCAGAGCAGCTCATTGAACAGAAGCGGCGCGCCCGTGATGCAGATCTTCTTGGCAAGCGCGGCAGGGATCCGCAGCCGGCGCAGCGCGCCGCAGATGAACGGAAATTTCTTCCGGCGGATGACCGTGTACAGGATGATGACCAGCGTCTCGGCATAGCGCGCGATGACGGTCGCATACGCCGCACCCGCAACGCCCAGCTTTGGACAGCCGAGCTTTCCGTAAATCAGCGCATAATTGAGCACCAGATTGACCAAGAAGGACAGCACGCTGGTCAGCATGGGTGCAAGGGTCTCGCCGGTCTCCCTCAGCGTGCTGGAGAGCGCCTGTGACACCATGAACGGCAGCAGCCCCCAAACCGCGATCGACAGATATCGCTGCGCCTCGGCCAGCGTCTGATTCAGCGCCGCTTCCTCGCCGCCCTGACCGTTCAGGTACAGCAGGATCAGTTCCCGCCCAAAGCACAAAAACACGATCAACCCGACCGCCAGCACGCCCGTCCCCAGCAGCAGCTTGAAGCGGAACGTATTACGCACGCCGTCGTTGTCATGATTGCCGGCAAACTGGGCGCCGTAGATGGACGCGCCGCTCATCCCGCCAAAGATGGTAAGGTTAAACACAAAAATGAGCTGATTGACAATGGCGACGCCGGAGATGGCGGTGGTTCCGAGCCCGCCCACCATCACGTTGTCCAACAGGTTGACAAAGCTGGTGATCCCCTGCTGAATCAGCAGCGGAATCACAAGCGCAATCACCGAACGATAAAACGCACGGTCGCCAAACCATCTGGACTTGAACGAATTTTGATGACTCACGCTCGGAAGTATAGTACAAACCCATCCGCACGGCAAGGTTTTTTTGCACGGACGGCGGAATTTTGTTATAATACAGGTATCAAACCATCTGAGAGGAGATCGCCATGTACCGCATCCTCATTGTGGAGGACGATCGGATCATAGCAGAAAAGATCCGAGACGGGCTTGTCAAATGGGGACTGGATGTGCTGATCGCGCCGGATCTTGCCGATGTGGAGGCAAGCTATGTCTCCTACACGCCGCATCTTGTCCTGATGGATGTCTCCCTGCCGTTTTTCAACGGTTATTACTGGTGCGAAAAAATCCGCCGCCGCGGCAGCACACCTGTCGTATTTCTTTCCTCCATGAACGCCAATATGGATATCGTCATGGCCATCAACATGGGCGGCGACGACTATATACAGAAGCCCGTTTCCATGGAGGTGTTGATTGCAAAGGTGCAGGCTTGGCTGCGGCGGGTGTATCACTATGAGCCGGCGGCGGCGGCTGTCGGCCCGTTGGCTTTTGATCCCACGGGCTGTTCGCTCACACGGAACGGCGTCCATGTAGATCTGACGCGCAACGAAGCGCGCATTTTGCAGTTGCTTGTCGATAAGCGCGGCAAGATCGTCACAAGGGAGGAGCTGATGATGGGGCTGTGGGACAGCTGTGCGTTTGTGGACGACAACACGCTGACGGTCAACATCACAAGGCTTCGCCGGACGCTTGCGGACGCGGGCATCCCCGATGCAATCAAGACGCATAAGGGACAGGGGTATTCTCTCCATGCGTAGGTTGTGGGCCTATTTCAGATACCGCTGCTTTGCGTTGCTGATCTATTTGACGGCCGCGGGGTTGATTTTGCTCATTGGTTGGCTGTCCGGACCAACCATGACCTATTATCTTTATACGGTGCTCGTGCTGACCTTTCTTGTGTTTTCTCTCTGTCTGTTTGACGAACGCCGCTATCACAACCGGCTGTTGGATCTTCAGGAGCTCAACAAACAGCTTGTGATTACGGAGGAGCTGCTGCCACGCGCAGAGAACGACGGTGAGCGGGAGCTGCTCTGCCGCATACAAACGCTCGCGGACGAGCTGCGGCACGCCGAATGTGCGCTGCGTCAGCTGCAAGCGGACAGTCAGGCCTATTACACGCTGTGGGCGCATCAGATCAAGACCCCCATCTCGGCAATGTCACTGGTCACGCAGGACATGGAGGACCCGCGCGCCATCCTGCTGCGGCAGGAGCTGGTCAAGATCGAGCAATATACCGACATGGCCATGCGCTTTGCCCGGCTCAGTGATATCGCCGCCGATCTTGTCATCGAGCCCTGTGACCTGAAGGAAACGGCAAGCGCCGCGGTCAAGAAGTTTTCCATCCTATTTATATATAGAAAGCTTTCCGTCACCATCGGCGATCTGGGCAAGCCAGTCATCAGCGACAAAAAGTGGCTGCTGTTTCTGATCGAGCAAATACTGTCGAACGCCATCAAATACACCAACGCGGGCGGCGTAACCATCACCCGCGCGGGCAACACGCTTCAGATCCGCGACACCGGCATCGGCATCCGCTCCGAGGATTTGCCGCGCATCTTTGACCGTGGGTTTACGGGCTACAACGGCCGCATCGACAACCGCGCCACGGGGCTTGGTCTGTACCTCTGCCGCCAGACGGCGCAGGCGCTTTCGATCCGCATTCGGGTGGAGAGCACGCTTGGCCGCGGCACTTTGGTCGAGCTGGCGTTTCCTGAAACGGACACACAAATTTTTAGTTCCTGACAATTCGGTAAGGTTGCGACAGCAAATGTAAGACGTTCCTATGGCTTTGTCCGGCCTTGTTTTGCTATACTGCAAGAAAAACACCGGAGGATGCAAGAATGGCTTTGTTGACTGTAAGCAATCTGAAAAAAATCTATAACATGAAACGCGGCATGCGCCAGTGCGTTGCGCTTCAAAATATCAGCTTCGAGATCGGCGAGGGTGAATTTGTCGCCATCATGGGCCCGTCCGGCAGCGGCAAAACGACGCTGCTCAACATCCTGGCTTCGCTTGACAAACCGACCGAGGGGGATGTACTTCTGGACGGCCGCAGCTTTCGCGACATTCCCGACCGCGATCTGTCGGCGTTTCGGCGCGAGCATCTAGGCTTTGTGTTTCAGGATTTTAACCTGCTGGACACCTTTTCGCTCAAGGACAACATCCTTTTGCCGCTCGTGCTGTCTCAGACGCCGATTCGCGACATGGAGCGGCGGCTGGAGCCGGTCGCGCACATGCTCGGTATCGATCAGCTTCTGTCCAAATTCCCCTACGAGGTGTCCGGCGGCGAGAAGCAGCGTGCGGCCGTGGCGCGCGCAGTGATTACCGACCCGCGGCTGCTGTTGGCGGATGAGCCCACCGGCGCGCTGGATTCCAAATCAAGCGTACAGCTTCTTGAGAACTTCAACCGTTTGAACAAGGACGGCAAGACCATCCTGATGGTCACCCACAGCGCGATGGCCGCCAGCTATGCCAGCCGCGTGCTGTTCATTTCCGACGGATCGCTGTTTTCTCAGCTTTATCGTGGTGAGGAGAACAACCGGCAGTTCTTCGACCGTATCGTATCCACGCTGACGCTGGTCGGAGGTGCGGACATTGCGTAAATTTTTCTATCTGCGGATGGCATGGGCAAACATCCGCCGCAACAAAATTACTTATTTGCCCTACATGCTGGCGACCGCCGTCATCAGCGGGGTGAACCTGTTGATCGCGGCTTTGATGACAACCGACAAGCTCTCCAACGTGCCGGCGGGCGACAGCGCGCAGATGATGTTCTCCTTCGGCATGGCGGTCTTTTCGATCTTTTCCTTTTTCTTTATGGTGTACATCAACAACTTTCTGATCGGCCGCAGAAAGCGCGAGTTTGGTCTGTACGGCATATTGGGGCTTGAAAAACGGCATGTCGGACGCATACTTGTCTGGGAGAACCTCATCGTCATCAGCATCGGCGTGCTGGCGGGGATCCTGCTGGCGCTTATCTTCGGACAGCTGTTGTTCCTGATTCTGATGAAGATGCTGCATTTCACGCCGAACAGCATATTTGAGATCACGCTTCCGGCATTTATCGTCATGTTGGCCATCTTTGCGGCGGTATTTGTCTTTACATCGCTTCTGAACCTCGTTCGGATGCACCTGGCCTCCCCCATTCAGCTGATGCAGGCCGAAAAGAAGGGTCAAAAGGATTCCGTCCTCGTGTGGCCGCTGGCGATTCTGGGGTTTATCGCACTTGGCATCGCCTACTATTATGCATGGACGATCTCAAGTGCCGGCACGGCAATCGGCGTGTTCTTCCTGCTGGTGATCCTGGTGATCTTTGCAACCTTCACGCTGTTCACCTCGGGCAGCGTCGTGTTTCTGCGGCTTTTGCGTGCCAACAAACGCATCTACTACAAGAGCAGAAACTTCGTCGCCATAGCGGATATGTTTCACCGTATGAAGCAGAACGCGCGCTCACTTGCCACCATCTGTATTCTGTCCACCATGTTTGTTGTGACGGTGTCGGGCACGCTGACGCTGTATATCGGCAGGGAGCAGTCCGCCCGTACATTGTATCCCTATGACGTGTGTGTATATGCGAGCATTCGTCAGGTGCCGGACGCCGATGCGGCGGATCAGCAGGTGCGCGGCATCATTCTGGATACCGCCAAGGAATACGGCCTAACAGTCACGGCGGACCCTTCAAAGATTGTCTCAAGCCTCAGCGAGGATAACCTTATCCGGTACAACAACTTCATCCCGGAGGGAACCGACTATATCGCAGACGGCACATTCGTCATCACGCGGGGCGAATACAACACGCAGGAGGACGGAACGGGCTATTGCTACCCCGACGAGTATCGCTTTGACACGGACGCCGAGGTAGAGACGGGGATCGCATTCTGCGATACGGTCACCAACCGCCTGTATGAGTTGTCCAACACGCTGAACGAAGATACCGGCATCTATCACAGCACAAGCAACATCTATCAGTGCAAGCAGGAAGGCTACGGTGCGTACGGCGGGCTGCTGTTCCTGGGCGTGTTCTTCGGCGTGCTGTTCCTCTCTGTCACGGTGCTCATCATCTACTTCAAGCAGGTCACAGAGGGGTATGAGGACAAGGCGCGCTTCCTCATCCTTCAGCAGATCGGCATGGATCAGCGTCAGGTCAAGGATACCATCAACCGGCAGGTGCTCTGGGTGTTTTTCCTCCCGCTGTTTACAACGCTGCTGCACATGCTGTTCGCCTCGCGTATCATGAATCAGATGCTGCGCGCGTTCTCGCTCAACAATCTCGGGCTGGTGCTTGCCTGCATAGGCGGAACAAGCGCTGTCTTTGCCCTGCTGTATCTTATCGTTTACCGGTTGACGGCGCACACCTATTATCGCATCGTCCGCCGCTGACGTACCGCTCCCTCACCCCCCGCTTACGGCGTCGCAGTTTTCTGCGGCGCCGTATTGATATGCGGTCAACATTCATAGCCATCCAACACAGTTGGACTAGTATAACATACGTTGTATAATATGTGGACTATGCTATAACTAGTCCATGCATTCATATTGGGCGACTGTTGGACAAGTTTAGACAGTTTGTTACCGAGTTTTGACGAAATAATACATCAAAACGTGAATAAATTGTAAAAAAAAGGCTTCCCATCCGCAAAAATTCATGTTAAAATATTCCTAAATTGGGGACATATCGTTTTCTGATATCAGCATGTCTTTTATGTCTGGAGGAAGGATGAAAAAATTCACGCCGTGGCTCATGCTCATATTGTTTGTGCTTGTGCTGATGCCGTTCTCTGCCGCAAGAGCCGAGAGCAGCACGGTGTGCATTTCCCGACTAGTCCAGTACCGTGATCTGGACCTCGCCCCCGCCTCCGACGGCGGTGTGCCGATTGGCGCAAAGCTGAGGCTTCAGGTAACAAACGTTTCTCAGGCCACCTATTATATGTGGTATCTGGTCGACGCCGCCGGGGAGGAGACGCAGCTTGCCGCCTCCGATTCGGACACGCTGATTGTCCCTTGCTTCGACGAAAGCTGGAACGGCACCTATGTCGTCTATGCCTTCCCCGTTGAACAGGACGTCATGAATCGCAAGAATGTTCTGGAGAACGGTCGGATCACGCTGGGCGCGCTGCACGCCATTACCGAGGCCGAAGCGCCCGAAGCGCCCGCCTCCGTGAGTTGGGGCGTGCGCGGGCAGGACGGCATGCTGCTTATTCCTTCCGCCGCACATGCGACGGGCTACCGCGTCACCCTATATGCCGCGGATGGCACGGCGCTCTATGGCTGTGTCGTCACAGGCTCTTGCTGTGACCTTTCTGAGCAGATTCAAAAGTATGCGGCGCGCGGACCGCTGACCGCCGGGGTGTCGTCCATCAGCGGGCATGCCTCACTTGCCGACAGCGCAGAAACATTATCGCCCGTCTACCAGTCTGACGCCGCTGTGGGCGGCACGCTGCCCGTGTTCACACTGGAGGAGATCTGCGATGACGGCTCCTTCCGTCTGGGGCTCACGGCCGGCTCTCTGGATGACGCGATGTATCGAATCGATGTATCCACCGCGGAAGGCACCGGTGTTGTTTGGACCGGCTTTGTCGGTTGGCAATATGCGTTTCCGGCCGATCTTACGTTCCATTATGACGGTGAGCTGACCGGATCGGTCATGCTGCGCTTCTATTATGCTTTGCGGGGTGACCCGTCCGCGGAACGCTATGTAACGGTTACGCTGAATCCGCAGCAGGGCGTGGACGTCGCAGCAGTCTCGATCGGCAGTGAGGGAGGAATCACGGTAACGCAGCGCAGCGGCGAGGGACTGCCCTCCAACACGGTATACACCGATGCGCGCACGGTCGTTACCGCGCAGCCGCTCTATATCACCGATGACGGGCAATACCTGCGGCAGACCTACGCCAAGGATCTGGTGTTTGACGAGGATGGCGCGTCCGTGGCATCCAGCTACGGCGGGCATACCGTCAATGCCATTGCGAAGCCTGTCACCTATAAGATCAACCCCGAAGGCGAGTTTGACGTCAACGGTCAGGCACATTTTACCCTGACACGGCCGGGCGGCTATACGCTGCATGTGACCTATCTTGTATACGAATGGACGGACGGCGGATGGGTCGCCACCGGCCAAACCTTTGAGCGTGAGGTGGGCGTACTCGCCGAGGAGCCTCCCGTGCCGGCCACGGACGATATATCCACACCCTGGCTGTTCGTGGGAATTGCCATTGTTGCGGCAGGGTCGATGGGCGCGCTGCTTGTGCTTAGGCGACGGATACGCGGCGGAAACATTGCCTAATTCTGATCACAATAACCGTTTGCTCACATGAGCCGGAGCGCACACGATGCGCCCCGGCCTTTTTTTGTGGTTGCACGCAACATCCGCTTTTCTTGCGGGACAAACGAACCGTATGATCCAATCATCCGCGTGCCGGCAGGCCATACGTCCTGGCCTTTTTTTCACCGTAATTCTATGCTATACTGGCTGTATGGAGAAAAGACGCGTTGCCGTGCGGACGATGATAGAACAGGTGATGGTATCGGGCGATCTCGTGTTCGACGCCTCGGCGCAGCGTATGCTGGATGGCATTCGGGGTCATCAGGCACTGCAGCATGTGCCGCATCCCGACGCGCTCAACGAGGTGCCGGTGCAGCTGACCGTAGAGACGGACGAGGTCTCTTTGACGGTGCACGGCCGCATTGACCGTCTGTATGGATGCACGCGGGTTGAGGAAATCAAGACCGTCTATCGTGCTGTCGCAACGGAGAAGCAGATCGACCCGCAGCATCGGATGCAGGCGATATGCTATGCGCATATGCTCTGCGTGTCGCAGGGGTTACCGGGGATCGAGGTCGCGGTGACCTATCTTAACCTCGGAACCGGCGAAGTAACGTCCTTTCCCAAGTTTTATCCCTCTGAGGAGCTGAAGACCGCGTTCGACAGCGTCGTGACCGCGTATCTTGTTAGGCTGCTCGGCCAGATCCGTCATGCCCAAACGCTGCGCGACGCGCTTCAGCGCGCTGTCTTTCCCTATCCCGCTTATCGCAAGGGACAGCGCGAACTGGCGCAACAGGTATACTGGACAGTCAAGGAGAAGCAAACACTGCTGGTCTCCGCGCCGACGGGAACGGGAAAGACGATGGCCGTGCTGTTTCCCGCGCTGAAGGCGGTGGGCGAGGGCCTGACCGACCGGCTGTTTTATCTGACCGCGCGTACCACTCAGCAGCAGGCCGCGATCGACGCCGTCCGGCTATTGGCGATCCCGCAGCTTCGCGCCGTGGTCATCACCGCCCGGGAAAAGGCTTGCGTGTTTGACACGCCCGTCTGCAAGCACGCTCCATGCCTGCGCGCCGAGGGCTACTACGACCGGCTGTCCGACGCGATTGCGGATTTTAACAGCGGCAACGGCATATATGACCGGGAACGGATCCGCAAGATTGCGGATGCGCACCTGCTCTGTCCGTTTGAGCTGGCGCTTGATCTTGCGTTGATGGCGGATGTGATCATCTGTGACTACAACTACGCGTTCGACCCGCGCGTGCGGCTGCAGCGATTCTTTTTACAGGGACAGCGCCGACAGACGCTGCTCATAGACGAGGCGCACAACCTGCCAGACCGCGGCAGAGACATGTATTCTGCGTCGCTCTCGCTGAAGCTGATTGCGGACACGCGCAAATCCGTGCCAAAGCCGCTCCGAAAGGGCGCGTTTTACCGGCGGCTGACCGCGCTGATGCATGCGATCCGGGATTGTTTTATCGACGACGACGCCCCGCGCGCCTGTCGGGAAGCGCCCACGGCGCTGCTGAAGGAGGCGGAAAAAACGCTGCCGCTGCTGCGCGGCGAGGATGTGCCGGCCGACTCCGCGCTCGCGCGGGAACTGCTGTTTGCGTTGTCGGCCTTTGTCTTTGCCGGTGAAAGCTATACGGAAGATTATGTCACGCTGCTTGACGGCGGCAAAACCACGCGGCGGGTCGCCCTGTTCTGTACAGACAGCGCAAAGCAGCTGGCGGCGACCTATCGCACCTGCATGGGCGCGGTGCTGTTCTCGGCTACGCTGTCGCCATTCTCGTTTTATCGCGCCCTGTGCGGGCTGCAGGACGATGCGCCGATGCTGGATCTTCCGTCCCCGTTTTACGCCGAACAGCTTTTGGTGCTGCATGCGCGCATCAGCACGCGTTATCAGGATCGGGAGCGAACCCTCCCCGCCGTCGCTGCGCATATCGCCGCGTTTGTAACGCGCAGGGCGCGCGGCAATTATCTGATCTATCTGCCATCTCACGCCTATCTGCACGCGCTGTCAGAGCAGCTGATCCCGCTGCTTACACATGCGCGCGTGCTATGCCAGAGCGCGCGGATGCCGGATGAAGAACGCACGGCGTTTTTGGAGCAGTTTTCACCCGACCCCACAGGGATTACGGTCGGGCTTGCGGTTCTGGGCGGCGTCTTTTCGGAGGGCGTTGACCTTCCTGCGGAGCGCCTGTGCGGCGCGGCCATCGTCGGCGTAGGGCTACCGCAGCTTGGGCTGGAGCGCAGCACGCTGCAGCTGGCGTATGAGGACAAATACGGCTGCGGATACGACTATGCCTACCGCTTTCCCGGTATGTGCCGGGTTTTACAGGCAGCGGGACGCATCATCCGCACAGAGACCGATCTCGGCGCACTGCTGCTGATTGACGACCGCTATGACGAGCCGGGATACCGGGCGCTGATTCCGCCGCTTTGGCAGGTCACGCGGGTCAAAAACACGACGGACATTGCCGCACGGTGCAGCGTGTTCTGGGACGAATCCTCCGAATAACAAAGGATCCCACCGTATTTTGGGATGGGATCCGGTTGTATGGATATCTTCGCACGGACTTGAGCCGCGGCCTGCTTTTTTTTGCGTGCTACGACCGCCGCCATCGTCCGATGTGGTTTGAATCAGATTCCGGCGTCGATTTTTTTGACCGTTTCCTCGCGCACAATCTGGCGAAAAGCCGTCAAATAATCCGAAAATGCCATGCGATCCTCCGCATAAGTCGTGTTCAGGGCATACTCCCCGGGAAGCCAGGTGGATAAAGCAGACTCGTTGTGCTGAATCAGCGCCTCCAGTCCGTCAATCGCGCGAAACAGGCGCGCTTCCGTTGTGGCTTGCTCCGCTATCTCCCGGTACAACTCGGACATCTCGGCCGCAAACGGCTCGGGCAGGGAGCGGACAAACGCATCGAGCAGTGCCGTTTCCCGCTGTTCATCCGCCTCTGTTTTGGCAAAAACGGGGATATCCCCGGTGAACGCTTCGCCAAGATCATGCAGAATACACATCAAAACGACACGGTTGATGTCCGCATCCGGAAACGCGTCCTTCATCCAGTACGCCATCAGCGACGCGCGCCAGCAATGCTCGGCGACGCTTTCACGCCTGCCGCCCGAGGTATCGCAATGCCAACCGTGTCCTTGAGTCGCTCCGCCGTGTGCAGCGCCTCCAGCAAAACTTCCGGCTTCATCCGATCGTCTCCTTATGCTGTAATGATATTATCCGGCGTGTCCGTATGCAAAAGCTTGCAAGGGAAGGCATGTCCCACGCAGGTCAGGCCAAATCCCGCGCGGCGCGCGCCCTGCCTGCCGCTTGCGCGACGGCCATCAGCCCAAATCCCATGGCAAGCACCACGACGCAAAGAATCAGAAACCACCATACAAAGCCCGGCTGCCCGTTCTGAATGCGGAGCCAGCCGATCTTATCATAATCGAAAAAGAAATAAGGCACCTTCCGCCCCGAGCCGAAGGCATCCGCGCCGGTGGTGCTCAGAACAAGCGCAAACACGCAATAATACAACGGCATAATGGCGCCCCACAGAAACGTCCATCGGCGGGCACGGATGGGATAGCCAAACAGGCACCAATCCAGCACAGCCAGCAGCGGCACCAAATTGTGCACGCACAGATTGTTGATCGAAAACAGATAGTCGGCATGGCTTTCCGCAATCATCTGCGGCGTCAGGAGCATGGAGAACACCAGAAAGGTGAGCGCGATGGCTACCGTTACGGAAAACCGCACAATCATGAGCCAGTTGGGCGGCATGGGCGCGCGCGCTCCGCGCACAAGGCGCAGAATATCATAGACGAGAAAGACGGCGATGACCGCCATGACGGCAAGGTTGCTCTGATGGGTATAATAGAGAAAATGTCCGCCGGACATGAAATCCGTGTGATCAAACACCGTCCCGGCCAACTGTCCAACGATGCCAATCAACAGCAGCAACGCCTTGATAGCGACGGCGCCGAAGCCCGCCGTGCGCGGTCTTTGTTCCATGTAGCCCCTTTCCTATGCGCTTTCCTGTTCGAGCTTTCTTGTCAGAATAAACTCGCACATCCCCCACCCGCTTACTTGCTTTCCTCCGCCGCCCAGAAAAAATCATATATCGGCTTTGTAAGCGCCAGCTCCTCCGATACACGCTTCCACAGATCCTCGGCATACAGCAACGAAAAATCCCGGCTCTCGTGAATAAAGCACAGGTTTTTGCGATCGAGCCAGTCGCGCTTATGCTCCGGCTGGTCGGGATGCCGGCTGCGTTTGTACTTATCCCCCTCCAGCAAAAAAACGTCCTGACGAGCATAGGCCGCGGCTGCCTGAAGATAGGCCGGGTGATCCGCAACAATCATCTGCCGCATACGTTCGATCGCGGCGCGATCCGCCTGATAATAGCCGCATCCATACCGGAATCCGGATGGCGAAAGCTCAAAAAAGCACCCGGGCAGGCCGTTATAAAGCCGCCTGTCGCGGGCAAAGAGAATCCACATCACATCCCGAAAGATGGATTTGTCATGGGTATAGCGCGTATCACGGTAGATGCGGGACAGACACTTGCCGATCTTCGGCTCGGTCATAAAGGCAGGATCGATCCGCAGCATGGCGGGCGTAAGCCGCGCGCACAGCTCCCTAAGCGGCTCCAGAACCGCCACGCGATACACCCCGTCATGCGCATGGAACCAGTCCTTGTCATCACGTATGCGATTTTCCGCAAGAAAATCCAGCGTCTGCTTGGAAAACGGCATTATGAGTCAAACCCCTTTCCTAAAATCCTGCGGCAACGGCGGCAGGTATTTGGACATCAGCTCCACATAGCGCGAGCGCAACGTGACGCCGGTAATCTCATCGTACATGATGCGCCACGGCTCCTTTTCCCATACGCCTTCCGCATCGAAATGACGCAGATACACGCAGGAAGCGCAGACCTTTTCAACCCGGCCGATGGCAAACAGGCTCATGTCGGGATCCGGGTCCTCCCCTTCGACTATCACGTTCTCGCCCAGCGCATCGAGCGAATCAAACAGCGTGCGCCAGCTTGTGATGTCAATGGGCGGAAGCGCCAGCCCGTCCAGCATATGCTCCGCCGTCAGGATCCGGCTGTACAGCCCGCCGCTTTCCTCTGCCTCGTCAATGTCGGCAAAAGGAAGCACGGTATAGCCGTTGAACCTGAAATTCTCCTCCTCCGAGGCGCACAGCAGCGTCTGTGAGGTGGTGAGCGGCAGGTAATACCGCCAGTCATCCATATAGTAGGTGCGAAGCCGGCACAGTGTCTTCGGCAGAATCGCAAAGGTCAAAAGCCGCCGGATCTCCGTATTGGTCATCGGTGTTCCTCCCTGTATCGGATCATGTCCGAAAGCGATGCGATATCCCATGCGCCCACCGGGGGATGTCTGCGCGTCAGATGAAAGCTCAAAAAGCCCATGGCGCGTGCGCCGTCCGCCTCAACGTCGTAATCGTCCACATAGATGCTCTGTTCCGCCAAGACGCCGAGCGCATCCAGTGCGGCTTGATACATCCGGGGATCCGGCTTCATCACGCCAACCTCATCCGAACAGATGAAGCAGTCAAAATAAGTGTCGATCCCAAGCGCTTGCAGCGTCAAGCGAAGCGAAGGCGAGGTGTCCGAAATCACGCCCAACCGATACCCATTCCGATAAAAGTACGCCAGCGTGTCCTTTACTTCCGGGTACAGAACGCGATCTCTCAGCCACATCCGATCCACCAGAATGCCGGCGCGCGCATCCACGTCGTCCGTTACGCCCGCAGCGCGCAGCATCAGCGCATAATACCGCACAAGCGAAGCTTTTTCCGCCTCCCGAGTCCAGGCCTTGGCCGCCGGGCGCGCGGACTGTTCGAGAAACGTCATGGTCTGCTCATACGTTGGTTGGACATACGGCCGCTGCGACCACGCTGCAATCCTGTCGCGCAAAAATGCGTCGCATGCAGGATCCAAATGGGTCAACGTACCGTCCCGGTCAAAGAACACGGCTTTGTCATGCTTTTTCACGCATATATTATATCATACCTGCCGGAAAAATCCACCAGTGGGAAAAACGGGAAATAATCCGTTGCATCCGCCGATGGCATGCCTTATAATAGGGAAAAACATGGGGAGGCGCGGCATGGCTACATATTATAATGAACCCTCGCACACTTTTTCCGAGTATCTTTTGGTGCCCGGGTACACGGGGCCGGACTGCGTCGTGGAGAATACCTCCCTCGCCACACCGCTGTGCCGGTTTCGCCGCGGGGAAACGCCAGCGCTGTCGATGAACATTCCGCTGGTCTCGGCGGTCATGCAGTCCGTATCGGGCGACAGGCTCGGCGTGGCGCTGGCGCAGGAGGGCGGCGTGTCGTTTCTGTTTGGGTCACAGTCGGTCGCTTCACAGGCGGATATGGTGCGCAAGGTCAAAAAATACAAGGCCGGGTTCTCCGTCTCCGATTCCAACGTGACGCCGGATTCGACCATGGCGGACGTTCTGGCGATGAAAGCGCGCACCGGGCATTCCACCATCGCGGTCACCAACGACGGCACGGCAACGGGACTGTTGCTGGGCATCATCACCAGCCGAGATTACCGGCCGAGCCGGATGGCACCGGAAACGAAGGTCTCCACCTTTATGACCCCGATCGAGCATCTGATCTGCGGCGAGGACGGCATCTCCCTCAAGGATGCCAACGACATTATATGGGATCACAAGCTCAACCAGCTTCCGATCATCACCCGCGACGGGCATATGGTCGCGTTCGTTTTCCGCAAGGACTACGACCGGCATAAGCAATATCCGCTCGAGCTGCTGGACAACGGCAAACGGTATGTCGTTGGCGCCGGCATCAACACCCGTGATTATGAGGAGCGTGTTCCCGCCCTGGTGGATGCGGGCGCAGATATCCTCTGCATCGATTCCTCAGAGGGCTACACAGTCTGGCAGGAGCGCACGCTTGCCTACATCCGCAGTGCCTACGGCGATACGGTCAAAGTCGGCGCGGGCAACGTGATCGACCGCGACGGCTTCCGTTTTCTGGCGGATGCGGGCGCGGATTTTGTGAAGGTCGGCATCGGCGGCGGGAGTATCTGCATCACGCGCGAAGCCAAGGGCATCGGCCGTGGTCAGGCCACCGCGATTCAGGAGGTCGCGGCGGCGCGAGACGAATATTTTGCCGAAACCGGCGTCTATGTCCCCATCTGCGCGGACGGCGGCATCGTGATGGATTATCACATCACGCTCGCACTGGCAATGGGCGCGGATTTTGTGATGCTGGGGCGGTATTTTGCCCGCTGCGACGAAAGCCCCACAAACAAGGTCATTATTAACGGCAACTATATGAAGGAATACTGGGGCGAGGGCTCAGCCCGGGCGCGCAACTGGCAGCGGTATGACATGGGCGGCGATTCGCACCTGTCCTTTGAAGAGGGCGTGGATTCCTACGTTCCGTATGCAGGCTCCTTGCATGACAACGTACAAATTACGCTGTCCAAGGTGCGCTCCACGATGTGCAACTGCGGCGCGCTGACGCTTGCGGATCTGCGGCAGAAGGCCAGGCTGACCCTTGTATCCGCCGCGAGCATTCAGGAGGGCGGCGCGCACGACGTGCTGCAAAAGGAAGTCGCGGGCTATCCGGCTCAGGGCTGACGAGGCCCCTATGGAATGTCGACCTGTCATCACCTCTGTCGATCCAATCGGGCACAGCGCCTGCCTGCTGTCTGTTTGCGGGCTTCCGGTGGGAGAGCCGGGGCAAAGCTGCCGCCTGTATCCAAATGTGATGAATAGCAAAAAAGAATATGCAGATATACCGCTGTTCTATACGGATGAACAGCACGGTATATCCTCCTTTTTATTCACAACGGAGCATGAGATATGCCACGCGCTTGCAAGCCTTTCACCGGGTGAAGCCATTGCCGTCGAGGGACCGTGTGGAACGCCGCTGCCGCGGTTTTATGAGGATATCCTGCTGATCGGGGAAGGGGTCGCCTGCGCGCCGCTTTACGGGCTTGCTGTGCGTCACCGGCAATCCTGCCCCCGCACAAGAACCATCGCCCGGTTGCTCTTTGCCGAAGCCTCTGCCATGTCGCAACTGCTTGGTGAGTTGTTTCGTGCGGTATGCGATGAAGTAACAATCCGCTTTGGAAAGGACAGCGATGCCTGTCCCGCCGGGCTGGATGTTGCGGCGGCACAGGTCTGCTATGTGGCGGCAGCTCCCGGGTTGCTTGCCCGTGTGCGTGCGGAGGCGCAGACAGCGGGAACGGATTTATACATCGTTATGCAGCAATTATTTTCTTACAATTCCTAATCTTTTCGTTATTTTATCAAATAATTATTCATAATCAAATCAAGCGGCAGAACGGGGTTTTGAACGGTCGGATCGGTTCTTTTTTTCGTTGCGTCACGGTTTTCGCCGCTGCCCCATCCTAGGACTATTCCGGACGGGTTTCGCCTAGCCGATATGAAACGCGGGCTTCTTCTCCCCAACGATCAAACGGTTGTCGTTATATACCTGCGTGGGTTCCAGCGTCAGGAGAGCCGCGCGCGTCTGCTCGGACAGGCAGCCAAGCCCTTCCAGCACCGTCCATACGATCAACGGGAAGCAGGAGCTGGTTCCGTCCGTCACCTTACACGCAACGCCCAGGCGTTCCTTCTTGAGTCCGAAGGCGTACATGCCGTTGGCACCACCCTTTGCGACGATATCGGGATCTGCGTTGAGCAGGGAGCAAAGCCGTCCGGTTCCGCTGATCATAAGCGGATAATCATGCATGCGCGGTATATAATTTGCTGCCGCCTCCGCCAGGGAATCCTCCCGAATTTGCTCCGGGCAAGCTAAGTTTTTAAACGCGACAGCGATGTTTTTCAGCGGAGTGGCAAACACCGGCACGCCGCAGCCATCGACGCCGCGCTCGATCTCGCGGGTCTCGCTAACCACGGACATAACGCGCATCACCTCGCGCTGAACGGGCGCATCCATGCGCCAATAATCCGACACCTCGCCGCCAAGCGCCCGCTGACGAAGCATGAGCGCTGCATGCTTGCCGGAACAGTTATGATAAAGCTTTCTCTTTGGCAGCCCGGCACGCAGCCGCTCCTCGTTGGCGGACACGGCCGCCGGCGCTGCCGGATCCATGACAAGCTGATCCTCACACAGTCCCGCTTTTTGAAAAATGCTCTCAAGCGCACGGATATGAAACGGCTCGCCCAGATGTGAGGCGGCAAAGATCGCGCTCTCCTCCTCCGTGATGCCGTATGATAGATCCAGCCCGGCAGCGATCACGGGCAGCACCTGAATCGGTTTGGATGAAGATCGAAAATACGCCATCGTGTCCGGCTCGCCTGCCGAGAACACCGTGTTGCCGCGCTCATCCACCACACACAGATGCCCGGCATGGATCAAATCCAGCACCTGGCCGCGAACCTCATACACCAGCGGTTCCATGGATTGCATCCTCCTGTTTTTTTATGTAGTTTCGTACCGTACGGTCGCAACTAAGCCGGACAAACTTCGCCGGATGCGCCGCCTCTGCCCGCCGATACCCATCCAATTTTTCCTTTGTGCGGCCTTCCCACAGAATCCAGCGGACAAACGCAGCGTCTATGCGCTCCGGACAGCCGTCCGCCACATCAGCGCGGGTCGTGCCACGATAACGAAAATAGCGCCTAATAACACGGAACAGACACCGGAAACGGGGATAATCAAGAAAGATAATCTGATCCGCCAGATCAAACCGTTCCTCGCGATACAGCAGGCTGTAGTTGCCGTCTATAACCCAGTCGGCGTGCCGATCCAAAAACGCGCGCACGTCAGCCCGCTTGGCGTCCGTGTCCCTTTCCGTCCACCCTGTCGAAAACTGCACCCGATCCAGATGCAGCAGCGGGCAGCCGTACAGCGCGGAAAGCGCGGCGGAGAGCGTAGACTTGCCCGCGCCGCAAAAGCCGATGACCGCAATGCGCATATTCCCCGCCTCCCTTCCGCCACATTTTTGCAGCAGAATCAGACACTTCTGATTCTATCACGCGCAACAAGAAACGGAAAGCCCCATTGTTGCACGCTTGTCACCGAGGGGGGGATGTGATAGGATGAAGAAAAACGATCCCGGAAAGGATGGATACCCCCGATGAAACGGATTGCTATTGTCATCCTGCTTGCCGTGCTGCTGCTCTTTCTCGGCTGCAGCGAAGAGGAGATATTGAACGCGCTGGCCGCGCCGACGCCGATCCCGACGGCAACAGCCAAGCCCGTCAATCAGGCTACCGCCGCGCCCAAAACCAAGGCGCCGACCGCGACGCCCACGCAGGAACCCACGCAGGAGCCCACGCCATCGCCCGTGCCCACGCCAACGCCCATACAGGGGTATCCGGTAACGGAAACGGGTTTGATCGTCCTCTGTGAGGGCGAAACCGGTTGGGATGAGGATGCGGGCGCCGCCATCCCGTTTGATTTGGATGGCGACGGCGAGAACGAGGTGCTCACCTTCAGCCGTGTCAACGCCTCTGGCGTGCGCATTGCCTATGAAGCGGGCGGCACCGGCCTGTGTGACAGCACGTTCCCGCTGGGCGAAATTTCGCGTGTGCTGCTGCTCGTATCGGACGCAAAGGACGGCGTCGGAAGGCAGGAGCTGATCATGGAGGAAACAAACGGAACGTTCTCCATGTTGCGGCTCGAAAACGGATTGCTCCTTTGGGATCTGTCCGACGGGCTGCCGCAGCGCAGCGGCGCTGCGATTGCCGCACTGCGCGACGGCGCGATCGTATTTGTCGATGCGGAAGCCGTGGAAACGGGAATCTTTACACCGGGGCAGCAGCCCCCGGCGACGCAGCAGAGCGTGTGCGATCTGGACCGGTGCGGCACACGGGAAACCGTGCGCACCTACGCGGCGGCGGATACGCTGTCGTATTGCGGCATCGCCGTGCAGCGCGCCGACGGGACACAGGGCGTGCTGTGCCTCACGGGCTGCACCATTGACGCGATGGACGCGACGCTGACGCTGACAGACCGCATTACGGGCGCGCCCGTTCTGCTGCTGACCGGGCAGATCGCGGACGGAGCCTGCGTAACGCTGCTTTCCTACGCGGGAGGGATGCCACAGCTGATTGCGTCCGTGCCCGGCAAGGTGCAAGCCGTCGGCAAATGGACGCTGACGCTTGAGACAGTTATCACAATCGAGGATGTTTGGCTGGCAGAGGCTAATTACCGCATTGCCTCCGGGCGGCTCGTGCAAACCGATGATCTTTACCGGCCGATCGCGCCCAAGGACGCAAAAAACGGGAATGGCAGCCTGACCGTGCTTGCTGATGTACCCGCGCTGCTGGTGACGGAGCGCGACATCACGGCGTATACGCTGACCTCCGGCACCGTGCTGACGCCGACAGCATCGGATAACCTGTCCTACTGTGATTTTCTGCTCGAAACCGGCGAGACAGTCCGGCTTCTGTATACCGGATGTGAGGACGGCAGCGAGGGACGCGGCATCAACGGCGCTTCGGTCGCGCTGATCCTGGGGTTCTCCGACGCGGAAAGCGCAGTGCCCGCCAAGCCGGCAGGCTGAGGGCGGCGTCTGCATACAAAAGGCCGTTGCCGCGAGAATAAACCGCGAACATCGGATGAGCCGCACGCGGCACATGCAGATACGGCAACAAATGACAAACGGGCGGAAGCGCTGTGCTCCCGCCCGTTTTCTATACCATAATGTCCGAACCGTCTCCCCCGCCGGGCAAACTCGCCAGATGCGCCTGGTGATTTTTTCCGAGATATGCCGAAGCCGGGTTTATCCGCCCAAATACGCCTCTCGTACGGCGTCGCTGCTGGACAACTCGGCGCCGGTGCCGGACAGGACGATGCGTCCCGTTTCCATGACACACGCGCTGTCGGCGATCTTGAGCGCCTGCGCGGCGTTCTGCTCCACCAGCAGGATGGTGGTTCCGTTTTCATTGAGCATGCGGATGATCGAGAAGATGCTTGACACCAGCAATGGCGAAAGCCCCATCGACGGTTCATCCAGCAGCATCAGCTTCGGCCGGCTCATCAAGGCGCGGCCAATCGCCAGCATCTGCTGCTCACCGCCGGACAGCGTACCCGCGGGCTGCCTTTTCCGCTCCTGCAACACCGGAAAATAGGAAAAGACCTTCTCAAGATCCGCACGGATATCGTCCCGGCGCAGATATGCGCCCATTTCAAGATTCTCCATGACGGTCAATCGCGGAAAAACACGGCGTCCCTCCGGCGATTGGGAGATGCCCAGCGCCACGCGCGCCTGCGGCGACATGTGTGTGATGTCGCGCCCCAAGAAGCGGATCTCGCCGCTCTGCGCTTTTTTCAGCCCGGACAGCGTCAGAAGCGTCGTGGTCTTTCCCGCGCCGTTTGCGCCGATCAGCGTCATGATCTCCCCCTCATGGACGGAGAACGACACGTCCTTGATCGCGCGGATGTTATCGTAATATACGTTCAGTCCCTTGACCTCAAGCATCGGCGTCCTCCTCTCCGAGATAAGCCTCAATGACGATGGGGTTGTGCTTGATCTCGGCGGGCGTGCCCTTGGCGATGATCTTCCCGTAATTCAGCACCGCAATGCCCTCACAAATCCCCATGACCAGATTCATGTCATGCTCGATCAGCATAACCGAGATCCCGAACGTGTCGCGGATCTTGAGGATGTTCTCCATCAGCTCATGCGTCTCGGACGGGTTCATGCCCGCGGCCGGCTCATCCAGAAGCAGCAGCTTGGGCCCGGACGCGAGCGCACGCACAATCTCGAGCCGCCGCTGCGCGCCGTAGGGCAGATTGCCAGCCATCAGCGGCGCCATGTCCTGCATGTCGAACAGGGACAGCAGCTCCAGCGCGCGGTCATGCGCGCTTCTTTCGTCGCTCCACCAGCGGGGCAGGCGCAGCATGGCCTCGGCAAGGGAGCACCGATCGTGATTATGCATGCCGATCTTGACGTTGTCCTCTACCGAAAGCCCGGCAAACAGCCGGATATTCTGAAAGGTGCGGGCGATGCCGAGCCGGTTAAGCGCGTGCATCTTTTTGCCGCGCGTATCCACGCCGTCCAGCAGAATGCGACCCTTTGTGGGCTTGTACACATTGGTCAGCAGATTAAAGACGGTGGTTTTGCCCGCGCCGTTCGGCCCGATGAGCCCGGCGATCTCGGTGCGGCCGATCAAAAGCGTAAAATCATCGACGGCGCGCAGTCCCCCAAAGTCCACGCACAGATGCCGAATGTCCAGAATCGGCGGCCGGCCGGCGTCGCGCTCGGGAATGATGCCGAGACCGTCCAGCGGTACCATCTTATCCATTCTTCTCACCTGCCTTCCGTTTGCGGACGAAGAGCTGTCCGTTGATAAGCTTTTCAAGGATGCGGCTTAAGGAAAAATCATACCGTCCGAACAGCCCGGAGGGTTTGAAGATCATCACCACAATCAGCAGCACCGCATAGACCACCATGCGATACTTATTAAACGATTGGAGGGCGAGCGGCAGCGCCGTGAGGATGCTCGCCGCGATGACGGAGCCCATCATCGACCCGAGGCCGCCCAGAACGACCATGACAAGAATGTTGATCGACGCCATAAAATTGAAATTGTTCGGCGTCAGAATGCCGGTAAAGCCCGCGTACAAAGCGCCGGCGACCCCCGCAAAAAATGCGCTGACTGCGAACGCCATGACCTTATAGTAGGTCGTGTTGACGCCGCTGGCCTCTGCCGCGATCTCATTCTCGCGGATTGCGAGGATCGCACGGCCATGGCGCGATTTCATCATGGTATGGATCAGGATGCATGAGATGATGACCGTGACATAGACCGCGATAAACGACGAATACTTCGGAATGCTCATCAGCCCCGGCGTGCCGCCGGTGATCCCGGACAAATTGATGATGCACACACGGATGATCTCGCCAAAGCCCAGCGTAATGATGGCCAGATAATCGCCCCGGAGCCGCAGCGCCGGAATGCCGATCACGACGCCGAACACGGCCGCCATGACACCGCCTGCCAGCAGCCCGATCACAATCGCGCCTACACCCGATAACGGCAGCGCCTTCCATACGATCGCGGCGGTATAGGCGCCGACGGCCATGAAGCCCGCATGCCCGAGCGGAAGCTGACCAAGATAGCCGGTGACGATGTTCAGCGAGACCGCAAGCAGGATATAGATGCCGACCTGCAATATGACGGAGCTCTGCGCGCGCGTCGTAGCGCCGGACTCGATCAGCGCGTTGCCGCCGACGACAAGCGCGGCAAGAACCGCCGCATTGATGAGATACCGAAGCCAGAGAGGGATCTTCTTTTCCTGTTTCATGCTTTCTTCTCTCCCCTCTCCATCATACTTTTTCGGCCATGCTGCGGCCAAGGAAGCCCGTGGGCTTGATCAAAAGCACGACAATCAGAATGCCGAACACGACGGCATCCGTCCACGCGGACAGGCCGAGCGCCGTAACCAGAACCTCGGCAAGCCCGATGGCAAATCCGCCGATCACCGCGCCGGGGATCGAGCCGATGCCGCCCAGCACCGCCGCGACAAACGCCTTCAGCCCGAGCAGCGAGCCCATCGTAGGATTGACAATCGGATAGCGGCAGCAATACAGGATCGAGCCGATGCCCGCAAGCGCCGAACCGATGGCGAACGTGAAGGTTATGATGCGGTTGATGTTGATGCCCATCAGCTGTGCCGCACCGGTATCCTCCGACACGGCGCGCATGGCGGTGCCGACGCGTGTCTTTTGGACAAGCAGCGTCAGGGCCACCATGGCCACAACCGAGATCAGGATGGTTACGATGGTGCTCAGGCTGATGGACAGCCCGCCGATGCCGTATGTGATGGCCGGGATGATCTTGGTGCTCGGAAACGCGCGGGCGTCCGCTGTGAAAACAAGCTGTGCCAGGTTTTGCAGCAGCAGCGACACGCCGATGGCGGTAATGAGCAGGGAGATGCGCGGCGCGCTCCTAAGCGGCCGATAGGCGACCTTTTCGATCACCACGGCCAACACCATGCAGCCCACGACGGTAATGACCACCGCAAGCGCGGGGTGAACCCCCGCGCCTATGGTGAGCAATGCGATGTATCCGCCGATCATGATCACGTCGCCGTGCGCAAAGTTCAGCAGCAGGATGATGCCGTACACCATACTGTACCCCAGCGCCACCAGCGCATAGATGCTGCCAAGCTGCAGGCCGTTGATCAATTGCGATAGAAACAGCATATTTCCTTACTTCATTTCTTAGTATTTGCCCCAGAACTGTGCCTTGCCGGAGGTGATGTGGATGATCGCCGCGGTCTTCTCCGGGTTGTTGAACTCGTCATAGGTGACGTGCCCCGTCACGCAGTCCATATCGGTCGCGCGCATGGCGTCGATGACGGCCTGCTTGTAGGCGTCGCTGCCGGCGGCTTCGCCGGTCTTCTCAGCTTCCGCAATGGCAGCACAGAGGATCATGGCCGCATCGTAGCCCTGTGCAGCGAACATGCTGGGCGAGGAACCGAATTTCTCCTCATAGTTTTTGACAAAGGTCTGCACCGCTTCGCTGTCGTCCTGCGTGGAGTAACCGGAGCAGTAATATGCGTTCTCAAGCAGCGCCGAATCGGTCACAACGTCCAGAACCGTATCCCAGCCGTCCGCGCCGAGCATGGTGGCCGAAACGCCTGCGGAGGACGCCTGCTGTGCGACCAGCGCGATGGTGCTGTAATAATCGGGGACAAACAGCACGTCGGGCGATGCGGCGGCGATATTGGTCAGCTGACTCTGAAAATCAACCGCACCGTCGGCATAGCTCTCGACCGAAACAACCTCCATGCCAAGCTCCGCGGCCGTCTTTTGGAACGCATCGGACAGGCCGGTGGAATAGTCGGAGCCGATGTTGTAGAGAATGGCGGCCTTCTTGGCGCCCAGCTCATTGGCGGCAAAGGTTGCCATCTTGCTGCCCTGGAACGGATCGATGAAGCAGGAGCGGAACATGTTGCCATAGACCGAGGCCACGCTGCCGTCATCGTTCATCTGGCAGGTGACGGACGCCGCCGTGGCAGACGCGGTGATCATGGGCATGTTGTCGGCCTGTGATTCGGCCACGACCGCAACGGTGGGCGCGGTGGTAACGTCGCCGATGATGGCGGTCACGCCGGAATCGACCAGCGCATTGTATCCCGTAACGGCCTTGACCGGGTCGCCCTCCTCGTCATATTTAACGATGTTGATCTGCTTGCCGTTGATGCCGCCAGCGGCATTGACTTCATCCAGATACATGATCGCGCCGTTGGCGACCGCGTTGCCGTACTCGGCGACCGCGCCGGTCAGGGGCGCGAGCACGCCCACGTTGATGGCGCTTGCTGCATCGGCGCCGGAGGCATCGGTCTTGTCGGCCGGCGCGCATGCAAACGCGAACATCATCACACCTACTGCGAGCAAAAGACATACTACTTTTTTCATGGAAAATACCCTCCCGATTTGTTTTATTGTATAAAAAAACGGCGACCCCGTTTGTTTTCGGAACCGCCGCGATCTTTCAGCACAAGCCGTCAGTCTTTTTTCGGCGGTTCCGTTCTAAGCAGCAGGACGCTAATCAGTACCAGTACCAGAATGGATACGACAACAAAAATGCCCAACGCACGGACGTTGAGCATCATAGAAAGGAAGAGAGCGATGAAAGCGGCGGCACACGCACACGCCGGGCCAAAATGGCTGCCCGCCGTCGTGAATGCTGCGTTGCCGTTCCAAGTCTGCTGCACAGGGTTACCCGCTTTCCGAATGATTCGCATGTCGAATCGTCATTGAGATTGCGGCCATCTTAACACCGATCATATATTTTGTCAATCATATACAATATACTTTACACGGATTTTTCAGGACGGTGCATGAGCGGGCGGGCGCAGGCGCGGTAAAGCGGGTGTGGCAGACGTACGCGCGGGCTTCTATGAAGCAGGCGCGGTAAAGCGGGTGTGGCGGGTGCAGACGCGGCGAGCATGCAATCTGTCAGGATGCATCCGTCCCGCGGCGCGCAGCCTGATTGCGCCTGCGGCGAATCAAGCCGTACACATCCAGCGTGACCCCCGATGCAAGACCCACGGCTGCGCCGATGATCAGGCCGGTTATCATGCTGCCAAACGCCGTGCCCAGGCAGAAACCCAGGCCTGCGCATGTAAGAAGAAACCACACGGTATACACGGCCGTGCGGCGCGTGCAGGAAAAGCGCGGCCCCTCCGCGCCCTCGCCAGCGGGGACGAAGCCCAGCTTGTGCAGAATGTGCTGAGAGGCGGCATTCTCCGGCGCTGTTTCCGCCGACACGAGATCCACCCCATTTTGGCTGAATGCCCATCCGATGAGCGCCCGGACGGCCTCCTCAGCAAATCCTTTGCCGCGAAACGGCTCTTCAATGCCGTAGCCCACCTCCACCTCGCCGTTCTTTGGCGCACCCTTAAACCCGGCATCGCCGACGACGACGCCGTTCCACGTCTCAATGCCCCAGGCGGTCGCAAACAGACGGTTCTGGGGATCGGCCTTACAGCGCGCCAGCATCTGAAGGTAGGCCTCCCGAAGATGCGCATCCTCCGTGTTCTCCGCCCACGCCAGAAGCTGGTCGTCCGTCAGCGGCCTCAGAACCAGACGCTTGGTGTTTATGCACTTCATTATGGATTTCCTTTCTCCGCATCATTGCGAAAACGATAATATGCCGAAACAAGCGGGCGATACCCGCAGTCCTTCAACACTTGATATCCAATGCGATAGTTGCTCTTTGCAGTACGTCCGGTGAGAAGATAGCGCATATACTGTTGCAGATATCGGTCGATCTGATGCAGCCCGTCCGTACGATTGACCAGCGGAAAATACCACCGTGACCAGGAGAACAGCTCCGGCGCGGCGTCCTGCTCATAGAGTTTGCGGTTGACCGAGCGGCAAAACGCGCTGAGCGCGCGTTCAGGCTCCGCGCCGGTACGCAGCATCCAGCGCCGCAGCGCGCGCGACTTGCGGCGGATCTTCCCCTGCATCTTTCTCACCGCCGACGGCGCGACGTCCACGCTTGCGCCGTCGATCCGAACGCCCAGAAACGCAAACGGCGCACCCGGCCGAATGTGCTGTTCCTTTTCGGGGTTCACGTCAAGATGATGCTTATTCAGCAGCGCAAGCAGCTCATCGCGGCACAGATCACGCGCCGCCTCCGTGCCGCAAAACAGCAGGATATCATCCGAATACCTGGCGCAGGGAACGCCGCGCGCGTCAAAATGACGGTCCAGCTCGCCAAGATACAGGTTGGCCAGAAAGGGCGACAGCGGCATGCCCGCCATAATGCCGCGCTTCTCATGCACCGTCTCCCCCTCCCACACGGCCAGATCCTGCGTCAGCAGCCGGGACAGAAAGGCATAGAGCATGGGATCGTCCATAAGCACGTCCCGGAGGATCGGCAGCAGCAGCGACACATCGACGGAATTGAAATAGTTTGCAATATCCACCTTGTATCCCCACAGCGCCGCCCGGTCAGGCAGCGATGCGACGCGGCGAATGGCGGTTGCGGCGGAAATATTCTTTCGGAAGGAATAGCAGTGGGGGGAAAGACAGCCGTCATAGCGGTAAAGCAGCGAAGCCATGACCTTCAAAACCGCATTTTCCTCCGTCGAAAACAGGTATATGACACGTTTTTTTGCGTTTCCATGCTTGCTGATCAGCCGCTTCTCGGGCGGCGCAAAGCAATACCCCGGCTCCGTCAGCCGCTCCGTCACCGCGCGACAGCAGCCGCCGTCGATCATGGCGCGCCAGGCGGCCTCCTCGCTTTTGGACAAGGCATGCTTTCGCAGCTTATCATCAAGATACGCGCGCCAAACCGCGGGCACGCGCAATTCCTCCAATATGCTCATATCATTCTCACATCAGGAAATAAATCAAGAGAGGGAAAGACGCTTTGAAGGCAGCAATTGCTGACACAGGACTGAACGGCGGCCGGCCACCTGCACGACCGATTGAAAGCCGCTGCTTCGCCCCTCCGCAGGTGCGGGGGAAGACCCGCATTTCCCTCTCTTCTTCCCGGATTCAGGCTAGGAAGCTGCGAATGCGCCGGATGACGTAGCTTCGCTCGTTCGGATAATGGAGATAAAAGTTGACAAACGGTATCCCAAGCTGCTGCGCGGCGGCGCGCGCGTTCAAAAACGCGGCGTTTCTGTCCCGGTTGTGCGGCGTCAGCATGATCGCGGCGCAAACATATCCATCCCGGCACAAGATAAAATCATACGGCTTGCACGGATCCACATTGAGCCCAAGCGCCGGCGCCGCGACGCGCGTTTGCACCTCATACTCCGAAAACTCACTGTCCAAAAGCTCACCAAAGAAGGCGAACAGATTGCGCTTTGGCGCTTCCTGCGCGCGCGGCGCGGCATAGCTTCGTTCGGCGGGACGCGCACGGTCAGCCGATTGCGTAAAGGAACCACCTGGCCGCCCGGACGCCGCGCGATCGAAATCCACACCGATGACATCTTCCAACGTGTCCTTCAGCCCACTAAGCCCCTTTTTGGCCAGTTTGTCCAGAATTCCCATGTGCCGCCCCTCCTGTCATGATCATAGGCATATTATCCCAGATGCGCTGACGCCCGTCAAGCCATTGTTTCCCTATTGGAAAACCCGGAAAAGTATGATACACTGCATGCATAGATTGGAGGGATCAATATGGCAACACAAAAGAAACTGCGCATTACCCCGCGCGGATATCTTTTTATACTGGGTATCGTGCTGGTCATCGTGGCATGCATCATCATCATTTTTGCCAATTCCTGCGCCAAGGGCAATCAGAGCAGCGAATTGACCCCCACGGTCGCGCCCACTTTTTCACCGGAGAACGTCGTAACGGCTCCGCCTGCAACGGATGCGCCTGTCATCACGACGCCCGATCCAGCCACGGCCACGCAGTCGCCGCAAACACAGACCACGACCCCCGCGACGTCGGCGCCCGCGGAGACGCCGCTGCCCGCGCTCGGCACGGAGCCCACCAGCAAGCAAAAGGATAACGCAACCAGCGGCACCGTAACCGCCAACGATGTGAACCTGCGCGGCGGACCGTCAACCAAATATGTATCTCTCGGCAAGTACAACAAGGACACCGAGGTGATTGTCTACGAGACGAAGGACGGCTTCTGCTTTGTCAAGATCGTCAAGGACGGCAAGCTCGGCTATATTTCCAAAGACTATGTCAAAGCGGTGGAGGCGGGCGACGCCCCGACCGGCGCCGTGACCGGCAAGGTCAGCGCGAGCTCTGTCGCGCTGCGCGAGGGCCCGACCAAGGACAGCAAGGCCGTAGGTGAGCTGTCTGAGGGCGCTGTCGTATACATCTACTTCAAGACGGGCGATTTCTACTATATTGAGGTCGCCTCCAGCGGCGCCAAGTGCTATGCCTATGCCCAATACATCAAGGCAAGCAGCTCTGTGCCTTCCGGCACGCCGGTGCCGTAACGCCTGACCGTGTCAAAAAGACGCCCCGCCGGGCGTCTTTTGTTATTTACCAATATGCAAATGCCCCGTGCGGGCAAAAGGCCAGTTCACGCGCGGGGATACAGGATGCCGCATTCATAGGCCTGCCGGCGCAGCTCATCACGGAATTTCGGATGCGCGATGGCGATCAGCCGCTCAACCCGCTCCCGGATGGGAATGCCGCGCAGGGCAGCCACGCCATACTCGGTCACCACATAATCCACATCGTTGCGGGAAAGGGAAACCGCCGCGCCGGGCTTGAGCTGCGGCACAATTTTGGATACCTCAACGCGCTCGCCGGTGGCGGGGTTTTGAATGAGCGCGGTGGCGTACAGCGCGATAAAGGAGCGGCCGTTCTTCGACATCTGGGCGCCGGAGGCGGTATCGGTCTGCCCCCCGGTTCCGGAATACTGCCGCGACCCGATCGATTCACTGGCGCACTGGCCGGTCAGATCAATCTCCAGCGTGGAGTTGATGGAGACCTGATTGTCATTCTGCGCGATAACGTAAGGATCGTTGGCAACCGAAATGTCCATCAGCACGACAGCGGGATTGTGGTCGATAAAATCATACAGCTCACGCGTGCCCATGGCAAAGCCCGCGACCATGCGGCCGCGTTCGCGCTGTTTGCAGTTGCCCGTAACGACGCCCGCCTGATACAGACGCATCATGCCGGTGGTCATCAGCTCCGTATGCACGCCGAGATCATGCTTGCCATACAGCTCCTGGGTCACGGCGTCCGGAATGGCGCCGATGCCAAGCTGCAAGCAGTCTCCGTCATGAATAAACTCCGCAATATAGCGGCCGATCACGCGGTCCTTCTCCGTCACCGGCACGGGAATCAGCTCGGGCACGGGATAATCCGCCTCGATAAAATAATCCACCTGGGAAACGGGGATCTGGCAGTCGCCCATTGTGACGGGATAGTTCGGATTGATCTCCAATATCACGGTCTTTGCCTTGTCAATGATGCTGCGCTCATAGACACAGGACGTGCTGAGCGAGACAAATCCATGCTCGTCCGGCAGGCTGGCTGCGCCGATGTACAGATCGGGCGTATGCGTCTGAAGCCATTTTTGCACGGTGGCATGCAGATGCCCCGGCAGATAGGACTGGCAGCCCGTCCAGGCAGCCTTTCGCGTACAGGCCATATAGAACCAGCTGTCGTGGAGAAAGCTCTTGCGGTATGCGGGATCGGTAAAAAACGGGTACTCCCGAAACAGCAGCCCCTCAGTCAGCACCACATCGGTGACCCGATCGGCGATGGTATGCAGCTCGGACAAAAACGCATGCGCCGCGCACGGGCCAAACCCGGTCACGATCTGACAGTTGGACTGAACCATCGCAAGCGCGTCCGCCACGGTGATCCGTTTATCCAGATAAGACGGCATCTGATCCCTCCCGATCCGAAAATAATACATAAAAACGGCAGAAAAAGGAGAACAGCGAAACCCCAACTCCGCAATCTTATTCTGTGGTATTTCACCCGTTTTGTCAAGCGCATGGAGCGCGCGTCACAGCTTATATTATTTTATGCCGGTTTATGCCGACGGTTTTTATGCCACGGTCGGACGGCGCCCCTTTCCGTAACAACGGCATATGAAACACGGTTGTTTTCTTCCCCTGCCATCGGCCGGTGGATGTCCAATCCCCGATTCTTTGTGTTTGACGCGCACCCGTATGCGGGTTTCGCAAAATTAACATCCCAATATCACAAAACTATTACAAATTCGACTTGTCCTTTTGGGCAAAACGCGATATACTTCTTTTATCATGGGGGAGGATAGGTTTGTGCCTGTTTTCCCACAGAATTACATTTGGAGGTTTCTTCAATGAAAGCGTATGTGGAATCCCTCGGCATTATTGCGCCGAAAGCGGTTTATCGTAACCTGACGCCTGCCATTCTGGTAGAGAAAGCATTGCAGCGCGGCGAAGGCACCCTGTCCGAGAGCGGTGCGCTTGTCGTGACAACGGGCAAATACACCGGCCGTTCGCCCGACGACCGATATGTAGTGGATGTCCCCGCGATCCATGACGAGATCGATTGGGGCAAGGTCAACGTGCCGATCACCCGCGAGAAGGCGGACAACATCTACAACCGCATTGTGAGCTATCTGCAGGGTCGCGATGTATTTATCTTTGACGGTTATGCCGGCGCCGACGCCGATCACGCGCTGTCCGTGCGCGTTGTCAACGAGCTGGCCAGCCAGAACCTGTTCATTCATCAGCTGCTGCGTCGTCCCTCCAAGGAACAGCTTGACAGCTTCGTTCCCGGCTTCACGATCATTGCGGCGCCCGGCTGCAAGTGCATCCCCGCTGTGGACGGCGTCCACTCCGAGGCAGCGATCATCGTCGATTTTGAGAAGAAGCTGGTCATCATCGCGGGCAGCCAGTATGCCGGCGAGATCAAAAAGAGCGTATTCTCCGTCATGAACTATTTGATGCCGCATCAGGGCGTGCTTCCGATGCACTGCTCGGCGAACGTCGGTCACGACGGCGATTCCGCGCTGTTCTTCGGCCTGTCCGGCACCGGCAAAACCACCCTGTCCGCCGACCCAAACCGCAAGCTTATCGGCGATGACGAGCATGGCTGGAGCGAGCACGGCATCTTCAATTTTGAGGGCGGCTGCTACGCAAAGTGCATCAACCTCTCCGAAGAGAACGAGCCGCAGATCTGGAACGCGATCAAGTTTGGCGCGCTGGTTGAGAACGTCGTCATGGACGAGGAAACCCGCCGTCTTGATTACAACGACAATTCCATCACTGAGAACACGCGCGTGGGTTATCCGGTGGAATTTATCCCGAACTGTGTCCTGGAAGGTGTCGGCGGCCAGCCGAAGACCATCGTCTTTTTGACGGCGGACGCTTTCGGCGTGATTCCGCCGATCTCCAAGCTTGACAAGAACGCGGCCATGTATCACTTTGTATCCGGCTACACCTCCAAGCTGGCCGGTACCGAGCGCGGCATTGTCGAGCCGCAGACCACGTTCTCCACATTGTTCGGCGCGCCGTTTATGCCGCTTCGTCCGTCGCTGTATGCAGAGATGCTGGGCAAGCTGATTGACGAGCATGAAGCCAATGTCTACCTGGTCAACACCGGCTGGTGCGGCCATAAGGCGGGCGACGGCAAGCGCATGAGTCTGAAATACACCCGCGCGATGCTGACGGCGGCGCTGACCGGCAAGCTCGAAGAGGGCTCGTTTACGCGCGATCCGATCTTCAACGTGCTGGTTCCGACCAGCTGCGAGAACGTTCCCGACGAGGTGCTTTCCCCGCGGAAAATGTGGGCAAAGGAAGCCGGCGAGGCGGAATACGAAAAGACCGCCAAGGATCTGGCGTCCCGCTTCGTCAAGAACTTCAAGAAGTACGATCATATGCCGCAGCACATCGTGGATGCAGGCCCCAAGGCCTAAATCCGGATGCAGCCCTGAACGGGGCATAGCTTGGGCGGAGCGCCGACGCGGCGTTCCGCCTTTTTTTTGTATGCGGAACCGTATGCGTTGGCTATGGCGTACATAAGATGACAAAAAAAGGAGGCCGCACATGGAAAACAAGACAACCTATCAGGATCTGACCTGCCGCGACGTCATCAATATCTGCGATGGACGGCAGCTTGGCAAGATCTACAACCTTGAAATCGATCTTTGCACGGGCATGATCCTCGCGATCATCGTACCCGGGGAGACCAAATGCCTGGGGCTGATCAAAAGCGGCGACGACATCGTCATCCCCTATTGCCGGGTAAAAAAATTCGGTGAGGATGTCATTTTGGTAGAGTTATGAAAGAAAGCATGCTATAATATGTTTAGAAATATGCGCGCAGTCAAGGAGGACAAGCCCCATGAAATGCCGCTACTGCGGGAACGCCGAATCCAGGGTCATCGACAGCCGCCCGAGCGAGGACGGACTGTCCATCCGCCGACGCCGGGAATGCACCGGGTGCGGCCGCCGCTTTACCACGTTTGAGCGGATTGAGGAGAACCCCGTCATGGTTGTCAAGCGCGACGGCCGGCGTGAGATGTTTGAGCGCGACAAGATCATTGGCGGCATCCGGAAGGCCTGCGAGAAGCGGCCCATCCCGGCGGACGTGCAAAACCGCATGGTGGATCAGATCGTGCGCGAGGTCAACAACATGCTGGAGAGCGAGATCTCGACCGCGCAGATCGGCGAGCTGGTCATGAAACAGCTTCGGGCGGTGGACGAGGTCGCATATGTGCGCTTTGCCTCGGTATACCGTGAATTTAAGGATACGCAGACGTTTATGCAGGAGCTTCAGCGGCTGCTGGACGAAAAATGATGGACAGAGCTGCCTTTTTTGCAGGGTACCGGAGCGTCGAGCGCGGCTTTTCCTATCGGGAAACGGCGGACGGCGTGGGCATCTATACGCTGCCCGTGTTTTCGGCGCAGGCCGGCATTGATCACGGGTTTTCTGCGCGCACCGGCGGCGTCAGCGGCGGCGAGTTCGCTTCGCTAAACCTTAGCTTCACACGGAGCGAGGATCATGACAATGTCATGGAGAACTATCGCATATTCTGCCGTGCAGCAGGCATCCCCGTCCCCAGCATGGTGATGGATCACTACGAACACGGCACCGTCGTGCTGCCGGTGACGCAGGCGGACTGCGGACGCGGCTACACGCGGGAGCCACTGCCCTTGTGCGACGGACTGGTGACGGCCGACCTTGGCGTTACGCTGATGACCGGGCATGCGGACTGCATGGCCTTCTATTTTTACGACCCTGTGACGCGCTGCATCGGGCTGTGCCATGCGGGCTGGCGCGGCGCGCTGAACCGCATCGGCGTCAATGTCGTCCGCACCATGCGTGAGCTGACCGGCGCTGACCCCAAAAACATCCTCTGCGGCGTGGGGCCGGGCATCTGCCCCAAATGCTTCGAGGTTGGGACGGATGTGGCGGAGGATTTTTCCCGCGCCTACCCCCTCTGCGCGCTGATCGGCCAGAACGAACGGGGAAACCCGACGGTCGATCTTTGGCAGGTCGCTGTGTGCCAGTTTGCCGAAGCGGGCATCCCGTATGCCAACATGTCGCTGATGGGCGCATGCACGTTTGAGGATTTGCGGCTGTACTCGCACCGGCGTGAGAAGGGTCGCACCGGCGGCATGACGGCGTATCTCCGGCTCACCAAATAGCGCGCTTTGCCCCCCTGTCATTTCCCCAGCTGTCGCGGCTCCCCCGTCCCGGGGGAGCTTTTTGGACGCGGTGGAAAATAGTTTTCCCCCGAATAAAGGATTTTGGCGCAAATTGGGAGTATAAAACCATGTTATAAAGGCACGAAACGGGAAGGAGGGTCCGGCATGAACGATGAGATCCGCAGGATCCGGGAGGAGCAGGAGAGAACACTGCTTTCCCCCTATGCGACGCTGGCGGTCAACACGCGCGGGCGCATGACGCCTATCGAGCCGTGCTCGATCCGCACCGAGTTTGTGCGCGACCGGGACCGCATTCTCCACTGCAAATCGTTTCGCCGTCTCAAGCATAAGACGCAGGTGTTTTTGGCGCCGCAGGGCGACCATTACCGCACGCGGCTGACGCATACCCTCGAGGTGACGCAAATCGCGCGAACGATCGCGCGGGCGCTCGCGCTGAATGAGGATCTGACCGAGGCCATCGCCATGGGGCATGATCTTGGGCATACGCCGTTCGGACACTGCGGCGAGGATGTGCTGGACACGCTGGTGAGCGGCGGGTTTGAGCACAACAAGCAGAGCTTACGCGTGGTGGATAAGCTGGAGAACGACGGCCACGGCCTGAATCTGACCTTTGAGGTGCGCGACGGCATTCTGAACCATAAAAAAAGCGGCAATCCCGCGACGCTTGAGGGCAAGGTGGTATCCTATGCCGATCGCATTGCCTATGTCAACCACGACATCGACGACGCTATCCGCGCGGGCGTGCTCTGTGAGGCCGATATCCCCGCACATTTTCAGGAGGTTTTCGGTTCGACGCACGGCAAGCGCATCAACACCATGATCCTCGACATTGTGCGCACCAGCATGAACAAGCCCACGGTCGCCTTCTCCGACGCGATGCTGCCGGAGTTTGACGCGTTGCGCAGCTTTATGTTTGCACATGTATACCTCAACCCGGTCGCCAAGCTGGAGGAGCCCAAGGCGCAGCATATCGTGGAGGAGCTTTTCCGCCATTACATGCAGCATCAGGACGTTTTGCCCGCCGATTTTCTGATGTTTCGCGAGGAAGACGGCGCGGAGCGCGTGGTGGCGGACTATATCGCGTGCATGACGGATACCTATGCCATTGCCGCGTATGAGGATCTGTTTGTCCCCAAGAGCTGGAGGTAGCGATTCATGGCGTTTCCGGAAGCGTGGATGGCGGAGCTGCTGCAAAAAAACGAGATCGCAGCCGTTCTGTCCGAATACATGGAACTCAAGCCCAAGGGGCGCAAGCTCTGGGGGCTTTGTCCGCTGCACGGCGAAAAAACGGCGTCCTTTTCCGTCTCGCCGGACAAGCAGCTGTTCTATTGCTTTGGCTGTCATGCCGGCGGCACGGTGATCCAATTCATCATGGACATTGAGCGTCTGAGCTATTCCGAGGCCGTACAGTTTTTGGCCAACCGTGTGGGCATGGATATGCCGCACGACGTGGACGACGGGCGGCTGCGGGAACAGCGTGCCTATCGTGAACGGCTTTATGCCGCGATGAAGGCGGCTGCGCGGTACTTTTGCGAACAGTTTTTGTCCGATGGCGGCGCAGCAGCGCGTGCCTATGCGGCGCGGCGCGGCTTTTCGAGGGAGATCATCCTGCGCTACGGCATCGGCTATGCGCCAGAGGGCTGGGACAACGTCAAGAAAGAGCTGGGCAAGCAGGGGTTTAGCGAAAAGGAGCTGTTGGACGCGGGGCTTTTGGTCAAAAACCCGGACAAGGGCACCGTGTACGACGCCTATCGCAACCGGCTGATTTTCCCGATCGTGGGGACGGGCGGGCGCGTGCTGGGCTTCGGCGCGCGGGCGATGAACGATGCGGACAAGCCCAAGTATCTCAACACCGGCGACACGCCGATCTATTCCAAGCGCGCCAACCTCTACGGTCTGCACCTGATTAAGAACCAGCGTCTTGCGGACTTGATCATGGTCGAGGGCTATGTGGACGTCATTGGCCTGTACCGCGTGGGCATTGAAAACGCCGTGGCCTCGCTCGGCACGGCGCTGACCCAGCAGCAGGCGCGGCTTCTCAAGCGCTATGTTGAGACCGTCTATATCGCCTACGACGGCGACGCCGCCGGGCAGAACGCCAACATACGCGGCATGGAAATTCTGCATCAGGAGGGGCTGAACGTCCGCGTCATTGTGTTGCCGGACGGGCTGGACCCGGATGAATATGTTCAGATTCACGGGAGCGACGGTTTTGCGTTGCTCAAGGAGAACGCGCTGACGCTGTCGGCCTTCCAGCTGGAGGCGATGGCGCGCGGAACCGATTTTTCCAAGGAGAACGAGCGTGAGCAGTATGCCGTCCGCGCCTGCGCCTATATTTCGTCGCTGCAGCCGGTCGAGCAGGATCGGTACTACAAGCAGGTCGCCCGAAAAACCGGGTATGACCTTGCCTCGCTTCAGCAGCAGGGGCAGCGCGGCGCGCATGACGCCGCCACGCCGCCGGTCTCCTTCACGCGCGGAGGGTTGCGCCGCCGCAGTGAACGTGAGGAGGGCGCACACGCCATGCTGGAGCGGGAGCTGTGCAACGCGGTGCTGCAAAGCCGCGACGCGCTTGGCCTTGCCGCACGGGACGGCGCAGAGGCTCTGCTGACGGTTCCCGCTTATCGGCGGCTGTTTGCCCAGGCCGTGGCCACGCCCGCGCTGGATCTGACAGCCTATATCGGCTCTGCGGAGCAGAGCGAAACCGAGGCGCTTGCGGCCCTGGCGGCGCGGGATGTCTGTCTGAATCCGGAAAAAGTGGCGGCAGACTGTCTAAAACGCCTCAAAGAGCTGCAAAACGCGGATACTTTGGTTGAATTACAGACAAAATTAGGAAAGCCGGGTTTAAGTTCCGCCGAACGTGCGGAAGCCATGCGGCAGATACAACAAATGATACGGGCATCAAAGTAAGGAGATGGGGACATGACCGAAAAGAAGGCAATCATCAAGGAATCCGCTCCCGCGGAGGAAGCAGTGGCCGAAAAAACGCAGGCCGGCAAGCGCGCAGCAAAGCAGCCGACGGGGGCGCCTGCCGAGGACACGCAGACAGCCGCCGATTTCCGCGGCGGAAATGCTGCCGCCGAGAACTCCGTGTTGAACGCGGAACCCGTTGCAAAACAAAAAAAGACAAAGTTGCCGCCGAAGCAAACGGTACGCCTCGCCGCGTCCAAGGACGCCGACGGCGATTTGAGCCGCAGCGCAGCGGCCGAAGGTGAAACGGCGGAGGGTGAGAAGGAACCGTCGCCCAAGGATGCGCGCGGAAAGATCGCTGAGCTTTTGGAGCTTGGCAAGCTGCGCGGCATGCTGACCTACAAGGAGATCATGGACACGCTGTCGGAGGTCGATCTCGATCAGGAGCAGATTGAGAAGGTCTATGAGAATCTTGAGGAGCTTGGCATTGACGTCGTGGAGGAGGTTGAAGTACCCGACGACATCAACGAGGAGATTGCCGAGATCGAAAACGTGCTTGCTACGACCGAGGGCATCAATATTGACGATCCGGTTCGCATGTACCTCAAGGAGATCGGCAAGGTGCCCCTTCTGACAGCGCAGGAGGAAATCGACATCGCCAAGCGCATGGCGGAGGGCGACGAGGACGCCAAGCATCAGCTCGCCGAAGCAAACCTGCGGCTGGTCGTGTCCATTGCCAAGCGGTACGTCGGACGCGGCATGCTGTTTCTGGATTTGATTCAGGAGGGGAACCTCGGGCTGATCAAGGCCGTCGAAAAATTCGACTACCGCAAGGGCTATAAGTTCTCGACCTATGCAACCTGGTGGATCCGTCAGGCCATCACCCGCGCCATCGCGGATCAGGCCCGCACCATCCGCATCCCTGTTCACATGGTGGAAACCATCAACAAGCTGATCCGCGTGAACCGCCAGCTTGTGCAGGAATACGGGCGTGACCCGCGGCCGGACGAGATTGCGCGCGAGATGGGCATCTCGGAGGATAAGGTTCGCGAGATCATCAAGATCGCGCAGGAACCGGTCTCTCTGGAAACGCCGATCGGTGAGGAGGACGACAGCCATCTCGGCGACTTTATCCCCGACGACGATGCGCCCGCGCCCGCCGACGCAGTGGCCGTGACGTTGCTCAAGGAGCAGCTGATGGATGTGCTGAACTCCCTCACCCCGCGCGAGGCCAAGGTTCTGCGGCTACGCTACGGTCTGGACGACGGCAAGGCGCGCACGCTGGAGGAGGTTGGTAAGGAGTTTAACGTCACCAGAGAGCGCATCCGGCAGATCGAGGCCAAGGCGCTAAGAAAGCTCCGCCATCCGTCCCGCAGCAAGCGGCTGAAGGATTTTCTGGAGCTGTAACGGAACGATCGGCAGCGTGTGCCGTATGGGGCGACGCCCCGTGCGACACGCGCTGTTTTTCTTAGGGGGTGTGCCCATGATACCCTATACGCTGATCCGATCCGACCGGCGATCGGTCTCCATGACCGTCCGGCCAGACCTTGTGATCGAGGTTCACGCGCCGCGGTGGCTGCCCCGGCGTGAGATTGACGCCTTTGTGGAGGCACGCTCCGACTGGGCGCGGGAAAAGCTGCAGCTTATGCAACGCAGAGCCGCGGCGGTGGACGTCGATGAAGCGGAGATCCGGCGGCTTAAGGCGCGGGCGCGGGCGATCCTGCCGCAGCGCGTGAGTTACTATGCCGGGCTGCTCGGCCTGACGCCCGCCGGGATCACGTACACCCGCGCAAAAACGCGGTTTGGAAGCTGCAGCCCCAAAAACCGGCTCAGCTTTTCCTGCTTTTTGATGCAGTATCCGCCGGAGGCTGTCGATTATGTCGTGGTGCATGAGCTTTGCCACATCACGCACAAGGATCACAGCCGCGCTTTTTATGCCCAGATTGCCACCGTGCTGCCGGATCATGCCGCCCGTCGCAAACTGCTTCGTGAGCCAAATCCTGTATGATTATGCAATATATTCCATATTTATCCAATTTTCTTCCACAAGATTCTTGCACGCACATACATGATATGATATAGTTACCTAGAAAAGTTGAATAATTGGGGGGAGGGTTGGCGGTGCAATATAACACGATGCTCGAAATCAGCGCGTTGTTGTTTTTAGTTGTCATTGCATGGCATTTTTTTACGCGCAAACGCTGTCCCAGCCACCGCAACACCTTCTTTTCCATCTCCATCATCATCGGCATGCTGGATCTGGCGGCGGACATTGCATCCGCTTACGCAATCACATACAGCGACAGGATTGCGCCATGGCTGAACTGGCTGATCAACATGCTGCTGTATTTATGCCAGATATCCCTTGCCCCGCTGCTGTTTCTGTATACGCTGTGCGTGATCAGCGTGCTGGTCAAAAAGTACAGATGGCGGATCGCCCTTTCCCTCGTGCCCACCGTCGTAACGATTGTCCTGCTGCTGCTGAACCCGACGCTGCACCTGTTTTTCTATTTTGACGCCACCGGGCAATATCTGCACGGCCCTCTTTTTCCGTATCTGTATCTGTCCACAATCGGATATTTGCTTGCATCCTTCGTGATCATCGCGGTCTATCGCCGGCGTATCCGCCGGATCGAGTACTTCACGATGCTGGTGTTTACCTCGCTTATCACCATTTCTATCGTCATGCAGGCCTTCTTCCCCCGGACGCTGGTGACGGGCGTCGCGCTGTCTCTTTCGCTCTGCATGACATATCTGACCATGCAAAACCCCGGCGATATGCTTGACCCACTGACGGGCGTATTCGACCGGGCAAGCTTTTTTTGGCACATGGACGGTCTATTAAAGGAGCATAAGCCGTTTCAGGTTTCCATGCTTCGCATTATCGATGCCGACAACATCGAAAATTGTCTCGGCGCCGCGGCGGGCAGCAAGCTGTTCAAGCAGATCGGCGCGTTTCTGCTGCTTCAGAGCACGGCGGATTGTTTCCGCATCAACGACAGCACCTTCTGCATTGTGACCTACCGCGAGGAGCACGCGCAGCAGGCCGAATACCGAATCCTGAATCGCTTTGTTCTGTCATGGACCATTGACCGGATCAATCTGGCCGTGCAGGTGCGCGGATGCAGGATAAGCGGCCACGCAGTCTTTCGCGACACGGATGAGATGCTGTCCATGATGGATCAGGCGCTTCCGCTCGCCGCGGACGGCGGCGCGTTTGTGGAGATCGACGGCGAGCTGTACCAAAGGTTTGCGCGGGCCATGGAGGTCGAGCATCTGCTGATGCGCTCGCTGAACGAGCGCCGCGTCGAGATTGCGTTGCAGCCGATCTATAACATCCAAAAGGGGCGTATCGTTGGCGCCGAGGCGCTGGCGCGGCTGCGTGATGACGACGGAACGATCGTCATGCCGGGTGAATTTGTCCCCATTGCGGAGCGCACGGGCATGATTGTGCGTCTTGGGGAGCAGGTGCTTGAAAAGGCGTGTCAATACCTGGCCGACAGCGGCCTGCTCTTGTCCGACCAGTTTGAGAACATGTGCGTCAATCTTTCCGTCGTCGAATGCGTAGACGCGTCGCTGGTAACAAAGATCCTCAGCATCACGAACGCCTATCATATCCCCGCGCGCGTGCTGTGCTTTGAGATCACCGAATCTGCGGCGGCGGTGTCGGACACACTGCCTGCCAAGATGGACCGGCTCAGGCAGGCGGGGTTCCGCTTCTCGCTGGATGATTTCGGATCGGGGTATTCCAACTACGATTCGATCATGCGGCTGCCTTTTGGCACGGTCAAGATGGATCGGATGATGCTCAACATGAGCATGAAAAGCAAGCGCAGCGAAACCATCCTTCTGCGCACGATTGAGATGGTCAAGTCCTTGGATCTTGACGTGATTGTCGAGGGTGTGGAAAATGCGGAGCAGGCCGACATGCTACGAAGCAGCGGCATTCGCTATGTGCAAGGATTCTACTTTTTCCGGCCGATGCCGACCGACGAATTTTCCGACGCGTTCCGCGCGTCCAACGGCATAGCGCGCGAGACGGACGTCTGCGCCCCACACACGGCTGGATAGCGGCAAGCCCACCATGCAGGAATAACGTCATGCGCGCATAAGGCAGAGCGCCGCCGAGACGGATCATACTTTAGCTTATACGCGCCGCAAGACAGATCATACTTGCCCCTGCACGCCGCCGAGACGGACTGGATTTGATCCCTGTCCTTCGCTGAATCAAAAAAATAAAGGTGCATCTTCGCAGGAGGATGCACCCTTGTTTATCGCTGTTTGGCAGCCGCTCGAGCGCCCGCGTCAGCCCTTGACCGAGCCGCCTGTCACGCCCTCGACGTAGAACTTTTGCATAATGACAAACAGAATCGAGATCGGGATGGAAACCAGCACGCCGCCGGCGCAAAACTGACCAAAGTAGATCGTGCGGCGCGTCTTGCTGAGCATGCCGTACAGGCCGATGGCAACCGTCCAGACGCTGGCGTCGCCGGAATTGAGCATAATCTTTGCCATAATAAAGTCCATCCAGGGCGCAAGGAACGCGCTGATCACCGTATAGACAATGATGGGCTTCGACATGGGCAAAATAATCTTCCAAAAGATGGTGCTCTCGCTTGCGCCCTCGATGCGCGCAGACTCGGACATTGACTTTGGAATCGTGTCAAAAAAGCCCTTTGCGATCAGATAGCCAAGCCCGGACGACGCGGAATAGACCAGGATCAGCCCGACATGGCTGTTGGTCAGCCCCAGCGCCTTGAGAATAAAGTACACCGCGATCATGGACAGGAAGCCGGGAAAGAGCCCCAGTATCATGCCGATGTTCATCAGCGGCTTTCTGGCCTTGAAGCGCATGCAGCTTGTGGCATAGGCGGTCATCAGCACGAACATGGTGGAGATGATACAGTTGAACACCGCGATCACAAAGGTGTTCCAGAACCAGCGTGGAAACTGGTTGGCGGCGTCTGTCGCAAGAAGCAGCTTGCGATACTGATCGAGCGTATACTGTTCCGGGAAAAAGTGGCTCAGGCTTGGCGCATTGCTGGCGCTGAAGCTGTTGAATATGACCCAGATGATGGGGATCAGCCATAATATGACCAGAAGCGCCAGCACGATGTGGCGCACGGGATACAGCTTCTTATGCGGGAGGGCGACGGTTTGCAGCTTTTTCATTGGAAATTCTCCTCCCTGTTTCCCTTGATGACGAGGTTGAAGGCGATCAGGGTGATCACCGCGCAGATGACAAACACCATGATGCCGATGACCGCCGCCATCTTGTAATTGTAATACTCATTGGTCAGCCGGAACAGCCAGGTCACCAACAGGTCGATCTCCTTGGCGTTGGAATTTGCCATCAGCTGATCCGTCGTGGTATAGATATCCTGTGTCAGCAGGTAGATGACGTTAAAATTGTTGATGTTTTGCACGACTGAATTGATCAGATACGGCGCGGTCACAAACAGCATATATGGCATCGTGATATGTGTAAACTGCTGAAACGCATTCGCGCCGTCGATGCGCGCGCTCTCGTACAGATCCTGCGGAATGTTCATCAGGATCCCGGTCGCGATCAAAAGCAGGTACGGCACGCCGATCCAGATGTTGATCATGATGATCATAAACTTGGTCCACCCCGGATGCGACAAGAAGGGAATATAGGTCATATGCATCGGGACAAGGCCGACATTTTTCAAAAGCTGGGTGACCGACAGCGGCGCAATCATCACATCCGGATCAAAAATCTGCGCGATCAGCCGCGGAAGCGCCGCAAGATCGGTGTTTGCCATGAGAGTATTGACGATGCCCTGATCGGCAAAGAAATTGCGAACGATCAAAAGGGAAACGAACTGCGGCACAGCCATGGCGATGATAAAGCCGGTGCGCCAGAGCTTTTTGCAGCGCGTACGCTTGCTGTTGATCAGAAGCGCCACGAGAATACCGCCGATGTAGCAGGTGGCGGTCGCAAGCACAGCCCAGGTCAGCGTCCAGCCCAGGATCTTGCGGAACGCATAGCCAAAGGTGACCGTAACGCTGTTGGTAAACAGCGCCCGGAAATTGGCCCACTCGACCCAGGTAAACAGGTTGGCAGGCGGCATATGCTGCTGATCATAGTTGGTAAACGCGATGGCTATCATCACGATCAAGGGCACGATCGTGAACACGACAATGCCGGTGATGGGCGCTGCCAGCAGCGTCACATGAAACTTTTCGTCGCGATATCTGGCGACGTCCTGCCGAAAGGTCGGTATGGGGAGCCCTGCCTCATCGTCAAGCTGAAGCCGGTAAGCGTGTGCAACGTTCTGTATCCACAGCACAAACGTCACGGCCAGCACGATGATGCTCAAAACCGAGTATAAAAGGATCTTGAAGGAATGATCGTAATCATTCCAGACGTTGGTGAACAGCTCAACGTCAAAATACTGCTGTGCAACGACAGTGCCGAGCGTGCCAAATTTGGCAAGGTATTTGGCGGCAAACAGCACGGTGAATGCAATCACGCCCGCTTGAAGCAGCGTAGCAATGATTGCCTTGACGATCTGACGGCGGCGGGCGTACCCCGCGCCCCACCACAGCAGCGTCAGCTTGACAAAGAAATCCCCCTTTGCGACGGCGCGGCCAAAATCCGCAAAAAAACGGCCGAGTGCGCGGAATGCGCCGCCGATTGACGAGAGGAAGCCGGAGCGTTTTTTGGATGCCACCCTTCCTGCACCTCCTTGCGCTGGTATATACCACAAATCTGCCGGCGGCGACTGGCGCCGCCGGCAGAGTCAGAGTTTACCGGTTCAGGCGCTTACGCAACCGGAGCCGTGATGCCCGCAACCGCGGTATCCAGCAGTTCCTTGAGATCCGTGCCGTCTGGGTTTCCGCTAGTCAGAATCGTGCCAAGGGTCGCTGCTGGCGACCAGTAATTGCCGCCCACGCGCTGTGCGGTAGCATATGCGGACTGCGCGGCCAGCGCGGCCAGAGCCACGTTTGCCTGCACGCCTTCATTCTGCGCTGCAACGATGTTTGCGGGGCCGTCGCCCTGATCCTCAAAGCGGACAACCTGATTCTGCTCGTTGGTCAGCCATTCGGCCAGCAGCATGGCATAGCCCACGTTCTTGCTGTGCGGGTTAACGCCGATGAGCTTATAGCCGGAGAAGGAGGACATCTGATAATCCTTGTCACCCGCCTTGAAGGTGGGCAGTTTGCATGCGGCATAGCCCTCGCCAAACGCTTCCTGAATGGCTACGGAATCCCAGGTGCCGTTGACAAGCGCCACAACGCTGCCGTCAGCGGCGGCGGAGGTCAGGTTTGCCGTGGTGTCGGCTCTAAAGCCGCCGGTCGCCTGCAGATCGATGATCCCCTGGGCAACCGCCACGCCTGCCTCGCTGTTCCAATCGCAGGCGTTGGTCTGCTGATCGTCGTTGATCTTCATGTTGAGCCCTGCGCCCGCAAAGAAGCTGTACAGATACCAGCCGCTGTCGGTCGCCGCCTGCATGCCGACATACTTGCCAGCAGCAGCCGCCTTCTCGCACATGGCGTTGAGAGACTTGACGTCGTCGGCGGTGAAGAAGGTGGAATTATAGTACATGAAGTAGCCGTTGGACGCGCTCATCGGATATGCATAGAGCTGTCCGTTGACGGTCGCCGCATCGACGGCGCCCGCGCTGTTGGCGGTAGCCACGTCATACTCGATGCTGGTGACCGGCTGCAGAGCGCCCGCGTCAACCAGAGCGATGATCTGGTCATCGGCAAAGGTGAACACGTCCGCCGCGGCTTCGGGGTCAACCAGGACGGTGTCCTTGCAGGTCGACTCGGACTCGATGCCCACGGTGATGTCGAACTTCACGTTCTTCTCCGCCTCATACTTCTCCTTGAAGGAGGCGATCATCTGCTCGGTAACGGCCGGATAGTTGTCGCCAACCCAAACGGTCAGCGCAACGGTTTCCGCCTCACCTGCCGGTTCTTCCGATGCCGGTTCCTCGGCTGCCGGTTCTTCAGAAGCCGGTTCTTCGGTTACGGGCGTGCCGGTTCCGGTCTTTGTGCAGCCAACGACGGCCAGCATCAGAACCAGCGCCAACAAGATTGCTATCAGTTTTTTCATGCTTTTTCTCTCTCCTTTGTTTTGCTATATACGACCGTGCGCTTACACGGAGTATACGTCATTTTTACATATAGTACCATTTTTTATGACAGAACACAAGCGTTCATTTCCATCGTCTCAATGGGCGAACGCCGCGAGCGACGGCAGCACCCGTCCTTCATAGTCAAACAGCGCCTGGTTGGCCCAGCTGCATTTGGTTCTCGCAGACGCCCAGCCGGCGCCCTCCACCGGCAGCCAGGCGCCTTCCCAATAGAACACGCCAAGCCCGCGATCGATCGACGCCACGGTAGCAATCACATCCCTTAGCAACGCCGTCTGCCCCTCGACCGAGATGTCGTAACCCTTCAGCGCGCTCTCACTGTTGAACTGGTTGGTTGCATACGGATGCTGCTCCAGGGTGTAGCCGTATGAAAACTCCGCCACGCAGATCTGCTTGTCCGAAAACTCTTTCAAGAGCGCGGCAAGCGCTTGGCGCAGCTCCGTCACACCGCCGTGCCAGCAGGGATAATACGACAGTCCGATAACGTCGTATGCGACGGAATCAAACGTGTGGAAAAACTTTTTCTGCCCCGCGACGTCCGACATCGACATAGCCAGCTGCAACAGGATGCGCGTATCCGGGCAATAGGCACGCACCGCGTCGGCGCCCGCGGAAACATATTTGACAAGGGTCTGGTCCACCTCGGCGCCGCGGCCGGAGTAGGCGGCGCGCACCGCGGCCGGCGCATCGGTTTTCTTTGACACATAGCCGCTGTAACCGCTGCCTGCGAACGTTCCGTCCTCCGCCCCACCCTCGGAAAGGAGCATGCCGCTGGTCAGCTCATTGCCGATCTGCACCATGTCGGGCATGCCGCCCGCCTGATCGAGCGCACGAAGCGTCTCATAGGTATAGTCATAGATGGCAATGGCCATCTCATCGGCGGAGGCGATATCCTTCCACATCTTGGGGATGATCTGGCAGGAAGGATCCGCCCAGAAATCGGAATAATGAAAATCCAGCAGCAGCGAGAACCCGAGCGCCTTTGCATCGCGCGCCAACGCCGTCACCGTTTCAAGGTCGCAGTTGCCGCCACCGTAATACAGCTTTTCCCCGTCCGCGCCCGTCTGATACGGCTCGTTCCACAGCCGCAGGCGGAGCCAGTTCACTCCGTTCTCCTTTAGCAAACGGTACACGCTGACACGGTTGCCGTCCGTATCGTAGAATTTGCCGCCGCCCGCAAGCACGGCGGAAAGCGTAGACACATCCATGCCCATCGCAAACGCATCCGTCAGCCCGTCCACCGCCGCCACGGAAACCGCGGCCGCCTCGGATGGGGCGATGGCGTCCTCTGTCACATGCACGGTAAAGGTACCCGCATACCCGGGCGCCGTCGCTTTGACCACTGTCTCGGTTCCCGCGACCATGCCGCGCACACAGCCGTCGTAAACGGCGATGCCGTCGCCGTCAAACGAAAAGCTGACGGTTCCGTCCACCGCGGTTACGATGTCGATGGGAATCCGCTCATCGACCTCGACCTCGATATTGCTGACGATCAGTTTCTTCTGCGATTCCGCAGCCCCTGCCGGCGCGCCCGCGCAGCCCGCCGTCAGACCGGCGGCGAGAAGCAGCGTCAAGAGGATGCATGCGGTGCAAGCAAAGCGGCGTGTCATGGCGATCAGTCCCTTTCGAGGATCAGATCGTCCAGATGAATCCAGACGGTGTCCTCTCCCATTTGCAGATACAGCCCCACCTCCGCCTCCTGTGCGGTCACAGGGATGCCGGCGATCTCATAGCGGGTCAGGACGCCCTCGTTCCAGCCGGTTACGGCGGAGACATCCGTGCGGAGCTCGCCGCCCTGCCCATCATAGTTGCGGATGTAGAGATATGCGCTTTGCAGGCGATCCAGCGCGCGGTCACAGCCCACGATCAGCATGACCGACAGCGTGTAGGTTCCTTCCGTCAGCCCGATCACCCGTTGAGACAGCGTGAACGCATCGGCCTTGCCCGCTGCGCCCCAGTAATTGACGGCATAAACGCCGGTTGCGGCGGCTGTCGTGCTGTACGCGGTGACCGCGCCCGCAAACGGCTCGGAGGGCGTCAGCGTCCAGCCGTTTAGACCCTCCTCAAAGCTGTAATTGACCGTATCGCTCGACACCACCACATCGGGCGCGGTGTCTCCCATCTCGACGGCGATATTGTCCAGATATCCCCAGCCCGCGTTGCCCGAGGCGGCGCCGGCGGTCAGCGCGAACGTGATGTCTCCGTCGGCAGGCAGCGTATACACAAGATATGACGTGCTGCGGTTCAAGGCGATCTGCCCCTGCGACCAGCGGTATTCCGTCCCGTTGATCATAACAAGCAGTTCGTCAAGGGCGCCCGCGCGGGCATTCAGCGTAAAGGTGTAATCGCCTGCCGGCATATCGGGCAGCACATAGGTCATCGTAATGTCGATGGGGCCGTTCTCGCTCACCCACAGCTTAAAGGCGTTGGTTTCGTTGCCGCCCTCGATGTCGGGCTCCAGCACGCTTTGCCCCGCGGTCTCACCGGTAAGCTGCCACAAAGACAGGGCGTCCGGCAAATCAAACGTACCCGCGGCGCAGAACGCCTCCACAGCGGACGCGCCTTTCTCCTCCGTCACGGTTACGGTAAAGGTGCAGGTAAGACCCGCGTTGTCGCAGCGGAGCGTCACGGACGTTTCGCCCACGCTCTGAGGACGGATGAGCCCGTTGCGGATCTTGATGACGGCTTCGTCATAATCAGAATAGCTGACGGCGTCGCGATCGCCCGTAAACGTGGGGCTGATGACGGTGGTATCACCGAGCATAACAGTGATATCCTCCACCGACACGGCGACGGTGCCTGCGGCGGCGGGCTCCGCCGATTCGGCATCGGACAGCCCGCCCTTTTGCGAGCCGCAGCCCACGGCCAACAGCATTATGGCGGATAGAATAACGGTTAGCAGCCTTTTCACGCGGTTCCCTCCTTCGTCAGTGCGCATAGCTCGGCAAGCGCCGGAAGCGCCCTGCCCTCATAATCAAACAGGCACTGGTTGGCCCACTCGTTGCCGCCGCGCTTGTCCTCCTCATGGATATAGGCGCGCGCAGCGGGCGACGACCAGGACGAGCCCGGCACCGGCAGCCACGCCGGCTCCCAATACCAAAGTCCCGCGCCGCGGCCGTCCGGCACCAGCGCGATCCGCCGCCACAGCGCCCGCAAAAACGCGGCCTGCCCCGCCGGCGTGAACGGATACGGCGGCGCCGAGCCGTCAGACATCCGGAGACTGTCGTTGATGACAAGCGCGGCGCCGTCGCTGTTTTTGTCATAATGGCAGCCGGTGAACGGATACGCCGTTTCGACGATCATGACGTCCCTGCCATACCGGCGCGCCATATCGTCCATGTTGGCGCCAAGCGCGGCAAGCCCGCCGTGCCAGAACGGATAATAGGACATGCCGATGACGTCGAACGGGACGCCGTAGGCGCACATCCGGTCAAACCATTCGCGATAGCGGGCGTTGTCGCCGCTGCTTTCCAGATGCAGCACGATGCGGGCGTTTGTGCCTTCGCGCACGGCGCGCGCACCGGCGTCCACCAACGCGCAGAGCCGGTCAAACGACGCCTGCCGCTCCGCCCCGTCCAAAATCCTGCCCTGCGGCCACAGCATACCGCCGGTGATCTCGTTGCCGACCTGCACCCAGTCGGGCGCAAGATCCTCCTGCCGCAGCTTCAAAAGCGTGTCGCGCGTAAACGCATACACCGCGTCCGTAAGAGCGGAAAACGGCAGCTTCTCCCACGCCTTGGGCGGAAGCTGGCGTGAGGGGTCACACCAAAAATCGGAATAATGCAAATCCAGCATCCAGCGCATGCCGTGCTCCTTGGCCTGACGCGCCTGCCGGATCACGCAGTCAAGATCACAGCCACCCGCGCCATAGGACGCGCCGTCCGGGGCGTAGGGATCGTTCCACAGCCGCAAACGAACGGCGGAGACGCCGCGGCGTGACAGAATGGAAAGCAGGCCGTCCTCCTTCCCGTTCTCAAAAAACCGGCCGCCCAAACGCACGGTCTCCTCCATGCTTGATACATCCATCCCCAGCAGCATGCCCTTAATCCTCAAACGTTGTGATGCGGCGCAGCAAATCACGATAGCGAAAACGCGCCAGCTCGTTGACCCTCAGCACGTCCTCCTCGCTGCCGTGATAGCAGCAGCGCAGGCAGTAATACTCCTTCTTCTCCTCATCAAAAAACATATCCACGTCGATATCGCGCATAAAGCACGACGGACAGCGGTAATTCAGCTTTCCTTTTCCGGACTGAGCCATGTGCGCATCCCCCCTTCTCCACGGATTGTCTTGCAAAGCTGCAGCGTGAACATCGGCGAAAACGCATAGCCCTCGCGGATGCCGCCGGTCATGTCGCCGCCCTCCGGGGTCATGCGAAGCACCGTCCCGACGGCCGGAATATGCGCGGAAACATACGCGGCGTGCGCCACCTGTGCCTCCCGGCAGCGATAGGCGTATTCGATCGATTCCGTCCGCCCGTCCTGAGCGGCGGCGGTCAACGTGATGCCGGTCATGTCCTCCGGATATTCGGTCGTGCCGTAGCAGCAGGTCGCATACTCGGTCAGCGTGATCTCGGCATCCGGACGGCTGACGTCCGACACGGTGCGGAAAAAGCCGATGCGCCCCTCGCCCTCGGGGAAGCGCAGCTCGGTCGTGATGCGCATGGAAACGCCGGACAGAACGACCTCGACCGGCTCCAGCCTGACGATGCGCGTGCTGCCCTCGCGGGAATAATGCGCGCGCGTGCGGCAAAGACACAGATCCGTCTCCTCGGCGCCTACGCGCACCTTGAGGCTCTTGATTGTCCCCTCGCCCGCGTAATGGGTAAAATACCCCGCGCGGTACATGGCCTGAATCAGGTATGGATAGCTGGCGTCCTGCACGCGGGGCGTGCCGATGCCGACCGGCCGGACAAGCTTGGCCGCATATGGCCTTAGGTCGATCAGCGCGCCGCCCTGATTCATGTCCGCGCAGCAGCGCAGATAGGGGTCTGCATACCAGAAATATTGCTTGTTCGAGCCGTACAGAATGTCGGAAAACAGCGCGCACGCGGGCTGAGTATAGTTGCGGTTTTTGCGGAACCATACCGCCGTTTCCGCCATGGTCATATCGGTCAGCTGCCCGTCCTTTTTGAGCGTGCCGTAATAGGCCATGCCGTCCTCATAGCTCTTTTTAAGCAGGGAATACGGCGCCTCCCACCGGCCGCGCTTGTTCATCCAGCCGGGGCCTACAAACATCATGTTGTAGCCGAAGCCGTCGTTATATTTTGCCAGATGCCGGTACTGGTCGATCAGATTATACAGGTACGGATACTGGCCGTCCTTATAAATCATGCCGCGCAGAACATTCTGCGGATGCGTGCCGAAATTGGAGCCGTTGCCGTCAAAACAAGCGATCAGATCCCGCGACAGATGCGGGATGGCGACGACGCCGCTGTCCTCATCGGCGTTGGCGGCGGGCGCATGCGTGTTCTGGCGCGACGGAATCCACGGGCTCCAGGGGCCGCCGTCCAGAAGGGTATACCACGAGTTGTTGCAGGTATGGTACGCCTTCGGCCCCTCCTCAAAGCAGGTGGCGACCGCCGCGATCACCGAAGGATATTTGGCCTTGATATAGCCGATCAGCTCCGCATCCATGTAATAGGAGCCTGTCGACTGGGGATAGAAGCCGAAACGGTCGAAAAACAGACCGAACACATCGTCCACGATGCGCTTTTTGTCCTCCATGGAGAACATCCAGATGCAGAAATCCTTGGTATGGTATTTTTGCTCAAACTGCTTACACGGAAGCCCCAAAAGGGTCAGGGCGATCTCGTCGCCATACGTTTGGTGATGCTCCTTTGCAAGACGCACCGCCTCCTCGTTGAACAGGGAGGCATACGTCATCTGAATGGTGGTGCGGATACCGTTGTCATGGGCGATCTGCTGCTGCAAAACAAAGATGTCCAACGACTCCTTCAAAAGCGCGGTGCGATCGCTGCCGCCGTCGGCTTTTTCGGCGTACTCCGGCACCATCTCCGGCCGGTGTACCACGTTCAGTATGAAAATATCTTCCTGTTTCCGCATCCAAGCAACCTACCTGTCCACTATGTGATATCTGCCGGAGCAATCCGTCTTCTCCGTCAGGGGAAGATCCGGCTCCAAAAGCGTCAAAAGCCGCGCCGCTGCCGCGCCGCCAAGCGCATGCGCGTCCACATCCACCGCCATCACCGCCGGGCGAAACGCCTCCAGCAGCACGCTGTTGTACAGCGAGGCGACGCGCCGCGTCGAAAACGCAGCGTCCGTATCCGCCAGATGCTCCAGCAGACAGCAGCAGATATTGTCGTCACCGCACACAAAGCAGTCTGCCCCGGCAGCTCGGGCGACATGCGCCGCGTGGACAATGTCCGCACGGCATGCCAAATTTTCAAACACATGACGGCCTTCCACCGGAACGCCGCCCGCCTCCGCCCCGGCGAAAAAGCCCCGCAGGCGGCTGCGATTGACCAGATACCGGCTGCTGCCGGAAAGATACGCCGGCTGACGGAACCCACGCGCCAGCAGACGGCGTGTCAGCTCCTGCGCCGCGGCCAAAGTATCGGTATCTACCGATGCGACAGACGGGCTTTCCGATGTGCCGATCAGCACAAACGGAACCCCGGCGTCCTGTAAATAGGTAATGCACGGATCATCCAGAACCGAGCGGGTCAAAACGACGCCGTCCACCTTGCGGTTGCGGATCATGCGCTGCAAAAACGTGATATCCGTATCGGATGCGGACGTGACCACCACGTCATAATCCTGCTGCTGCGCAAGCAGGCACATGCCCAAAAGCGCATTTTGGAAGAACGGAACCTCAGAACGAAAGGCGTCCGTAGGCAGTACCGCGCCGATGTTGTAGGTGCGGGACTTGGCCAGACCGCTTGCAATGCGATTGGGACGGTATTCATGTGCATCGATGTACGCAAGCACCAAACGGCGTGTGTCTGCTCCGACCCGCCCCTTGCCGGATATCGCACGCGAAACCGTGGATTTGGACAGCCCCAGCTCCCGCGCTACGTCGTCCAGCTGAATATACCTTCTGCCCCCGTCCTCCGCCATCGCCGCCGTCCTTTCCCCCATCCCCAGGGAAAATTACTATTGCGCAACCGTTTGCGCAACCGTATCGTATCACATTAACCGCTCTGCGTCAAGGATAATTTTACCGTTTCTTTACCTGTGCTTATCAAGCCGGTTACAGACCGACGGATGGAAACGGCATATTGACGGTGAAAAAAGGTGCAAATTGTGATATCATGATGCTGTAATACGGAAAATGGGAGGGCATGACGTTGCTCGCGGTATGGATTGCTCTTGGCGTGCTTGCATTTATGATTATTGCGGACATCGCGATGGCCATTGCGTTGATCCGCTTTGCGCTCGTTCGCAACCGGGCGCAGGACAGCGATCCCCAGCCGGAGGGCGGACCTGCCTGGCAGGCCTATTATGACGCCGCTCAGGCGGGCAAAACATGGATTCTCGCGCAGGAACCGGAGCTTGTCTCCGTCACCTCGTTTGATGGGCTGACGCTCTGCGGCACGCTGCTGCCGGCGGGCGTGCCGACCGCGCGCACGATCCTGTGCGTTCACGGCTACCGTGCCAGCGGCACGTTCGATTTCGGCGCGATCTCACGTTTTTTGCACGGGCTCGGCTGGAACCTGCTCATGGTGGACAACCGTGCGCACGGCAGGAGCGAGGGGCGCTATCTGGGCTTTGGCATTCTCGACCGGCGCGACTGTCTTTGCTGGTGCCAATTCCTTCAACGTCGGTACGGCGACGGGTGCCGTATCCTGTTGTACGGCGTTTCCATGGGAGCGGCAACGGTGCTCTCCGCCTCGGGCGACGCGACGCTGCCGGACACGGTTTGCGGGGTGATCGGCGACTGCGGATATGCCTCCGCGTGGGATGAGGTTGCGCTGCAGCTCAGGCACCTTTTCCGGCTGGCGCCCTTTCCCGTGCTGTACACGGCGGATCTGCTGCTTCGGCTGCTCGCGGGGTATTCGCTCCGGGAATGCCCGCCCAAGGACATGATCCGTCATACCCGGGTGCCGCTGCTCATCATTCACGGAACCAAGGATCGATTTGTGCCGACGTACATGGGGCAACAGCTCTATGAAAATGCCGCATGCAAAAAGTCGCTCTTGCTCATTGCGGACGCGGTGCATGCGCACAGCTATCTTACGGATGCGCCCGCCTACGAGGCCGCGATCCGCGCGCTTACAGACAGCTTGCCCCCCGCATAAGCCCGGCTTTTCGTCACAACTTACTTGCAACAAAAAGAGCGCGCTCCGAGGAGTGCGCTCATGTATTACAGGCAAAAGCTATGTCTCTATTCATCCTTCTGGCAAACGCGGCTGATCTCGGCGCCGAGCGCGCGCAGCTTCTGCTCCAGATGCTCATAGCCGCGATCGATATACGCAATGCTGTGCACGTTCGTGGTGCCGGACGCGGACAGTCCGCCGATAATCAGCGCGGCGCCCGCCCGAAGGTCGCTCGCGGCAATGTCCGCCCCATGCAGCATTTCAATGCCCTTGACCTTGGCCGTGCGCTTGGAAACAACGATCGACGCGCCGAGCTTTCTCAGCTCCTTAACGTGATTAAACCTGTTTTCAAAGATGTTTTCCGTAATGACGGAGGTTCCGGTTGACGTGCAGAGATAAGCCATCATCGGCTGCTGCAAATCGGTCGGGAACCCGGGATATACCATGGTCTTGATGTTGACCTGCCGCGGACGCCTATCCATCGACACGCGCAGGAAGAAATCGCGCCCGTCGTCGCCCTCGATGACGCGCGCGCCGCTTTCCATCAGCTTTGCGGTAATGGCCTCCATATGCGTAGGAATGACGTTCTTGATCACGACGTCGCCCATCGTGGCGGCGGCCGCGATCATGTAGGTGCCCGTCTCGATCTGATCGGGAATGACCGAATAGCTGCAACCATGGAGCGCTTTTTTGCCCATGATGCGGATGACGTCCGTCCCGGCGCCCTTCACCGACGCGCCCATCATGTTGAGATAGTTTGCCACATCGACGACATGCGGCTCCTTGGCAACGTTCTGCAAAATGGTCTGCCCTTCCGCCTTGCAGGCGGCAAGCATGACATTGATCGTGGCGCCGACCGAGACCACGTCGAAAAAGATCTCCGCCCCATGCAGATGCGATGCCTGCGCGCGGATGACGTTGCGCTCCTCATCCATATAGACCTTGGCGCCCAGCGCACGCATGCCCTTGATATGCTGATCGATCGGCCTGGGGCCAATGACGCAGCCGCCGGGCAGCGCGAGCTCCACCTCGCCATATTGCGCGAGCATGGCGCCCAGCAGATAGTAGGAAGCGCGCATCGAGCTGACCTCGGGGAAGGTGACGTCCTTGGTGTTGATGTTGCGGGGATCGATCTTAAGGCAGTCGCCGCGGGTAAACTCAACCACCGCGCCCAGTTTTTCAAGGATATATTTCAGCCGCTGCACATCCTCGATGTGCGGCAGGTTCTCCAGCACGCAGCTTTCACCCGCCAGAATCGCGGCGGGAATAATGGCGACGGCGGCGTTCTTGGCGCCGCTGATGGTCACCGTGCCCTCCAAACGTCTGGCACCCTGTATGCTGTAAAACTGACTCATGCATTCCTCCGACAATAAGACGGGGCTATAAAAGCCCTGTTCCTTGTATACTTTACACGGGATGACGCCGGATGTCAACCGGATAGCCCGTATCTTTGATACAGCTCCGCCATCGTGCCGTTCTGCGTCCACTCCGCGACAAGCTCGCCGACGAGGCCGGTCAGAACCTTGTCCGCCGTCAAGGCGATGGCATGATATTCGACCGTTCCTATCCGCACCGGATACAGGAACCATCCCTCCTCCAGATGCGTCAGCGCGGCCGAGCGCGTCATGCATACGGCGTCCACCGACCCTGCGCGAAGCGCCACCAGCATGTCATAGTACGCCGCATAGGGAACGATGATAAGTTCCGGCTCCTGCTCCTGCTCATATTCGCGCAGGCAGGCATGCGCCTCGGTGTTTTGCAGCACGGCAATGCGCTTTTCAGCCAGCGCATCCGTCGGGGCATAGCCCATCAGCACGCAGGCCTCCTGATAGAACGGCTGCACGCTCTCGGCATACTCCTTGCTGTCCATGGTGGTTTTGCTCATCAGAAGCAGATCCACCGCGCCGTCCGCCAGCCTCCATGCGGCGGTCTGCCGCGTAACGGGCACAAACTCCACACAGTCCGCCGCGGAAAATATCCGCTCGCCCAGCATTTCGCCAAGCGCCTTTTCCAGACCGTCCCCATCCCGATACAGCCCCACAACCTCGTCGTCCACGCCGATGCGCAGAATCCCGCGCGCACGGATCAGATCCATCTCGGGGCTGTTGAGATAGGTGCCGGTCGGGTTGCCCACCAAAATGAGGATCGCAGCCAGCACCAGCACCAAAAAGCCCGCAAAAACCGGCTTGACCGGCAGCTTCTCCTGCCACTCGGTGCGCCAGCGGGACGGCTTGTGCTCCTGAATGTTGCGATTAAACTTGGTTTCCACGCCATTATTATAGCAAAGCGGGGATAAAAGCGCAAACGAAACCGCGCGCAGGCAGGGAAGCTGGCAACGGTTATGTCAGGCAGGATGCGGGGGCAAGCCGCAGGCCTTTGGGATAATGGTTCTTCACGACGCCATCCGACGCTTTGCCTATGCCCAGCGCATGACCGCAGAAGGTGACGGCGAGATATCCCTTTTGCCCGCAGGCGGGCAGCGTTTGCCCCTGAAGATATTCCTCCGCCTCGCTTTGGCAGACGGGATGCCGGCAAAGAAACGGCGTATCCGCGCCCGCCATCGCCAGTGCGTGCGCCGGCACAAAGCGGCCGTTTCTCACCTCGCCCAGCAGCAGCCCCGCGCGCATCACACGCAGCGGGTCGATCGAAAAAGGAAGCGTAGGCAGCAGCAGCACGCGGCTGTCCGGCAGCACGCGCAGCGATCCCGGCAGGGGCGCTACAAGGCCGTCCGCAAACCGTATCCATTCGTCGCAGCGATCCGGCCGGGCAAGGCGGAACACGCTGTCCGTCCGGACGCCGCTTCTTTGCAGCAGCGCTGCATACTGACCCTCGCCCGCAACGGTGTGCGGATAGAGCCGCCGCTCACATACAAGCCAAAAATCGGGGTGATCCGCCAAAAACGCGCGCACGGTCTGCTCGTTCTCTTCCTCCGAGAACGAACAGGTGGCGTAGACGAGCCGCCCCCCTTTTTTGAGCGCACCGGCGGCAGCGGCAAGGATCGCACGCTGGCGGGCGGCGCAGGCAAGAACGTGCGCGGGCGACCAGGCGGCTACCGCGCCCGGGTCCCGGCGAAACATCCCCTCTCCCGCGCAGGGCGCGTCCACCAACACCGCGTCAAACGCCTCGCCAAGCGCCTGACACAGCGCGTCCGGGGGCATCGAGGTAACGACTGCGTTTTTGACGCCGAGCCGCTCAAGATTGCCGGTCAGCACCTGCGCGCGGCCACGGTCGATCTCGTTGGATACCAGAAGCCCCGTCCCGCAGAGCGCGGAAGCAAGCTGGCCGCTTTTCCCGCCCGGCGCAGCGCACAGATCCAGCACCGTCATGCCGGGTTGGACGTCCAGGAGCATGGCGGGCATCTGCGCCGCGGCCTCCTGCAAATACATCAGCCCCGCCGCATGCAGCGGATGCCGCCCGCACAAGAACCCGTCCGGCGTCAAAAACCCGTCGGGGCAGACGCCGTTGGGGCGAAACCCGTCGCCAAGCAGTGCCAAAAGCGCCTCGGGCGACGTTTTGATGCGATTGACGCGCAGACACCGGGGCGGCACATCCTGCATGGCGTCCAGATAGGCGGAATACCCGTCGCCAAGCAGGCGGCGCATCCGCTCCAGATATGCCTTGGGCAGCGCGGTCACCATAGCCGCACCGCGGCGCCCGGTCGCAGCAGCACCAGATACGCCTCCTTTACCGGCATGCCCGTGATCCTCGAAAGCACATCCCCGTACAGCGTGACCTGCCGCCGGTGTTTCTCGGCATATTGCTCCGGCTGCTCGTCCGCAATATCGTCGGTCTTATAATCGAGCAATACCCACGCCCCGTCCTCGACAAAGCAGGCGTCCATGACGCCTTGCAGCAGCACCCGTTCATGCGACGGCACGCCAAGCAGCCACTCCGTATCCGCGGGGTAGGAGAACGACCATTCGCGCTCAACGCGCGGGCTCTTCGCCATCCGCGCATAGAGGGGCGTGGCGGTAAAGCGGCTGATCCATGCAAGCTCCCGCGCATGCCGCGCAGCGTCTGCGGGATATCGGGTGGCAAGCGCCTCGCGGGAAAACTCCTTGAGCGGCAGCCGCTCCAAAATACGGTGGACGGCGGTGCCGCGCGCAGCGGCATCCTCCTGCTGATCCAAAAACGCCGGGACATCGAACGGCTTGGGCGCGGCGTCGGGACGGCCGAGCTGCGTAACGGACGTCTTGTCCGGCAGGCCGAGCGTGTCCGAAAACGGATACTCCCACGCAAAATGCGCGGTAAGCGCCGCCAGAATATCCGCGCTTACGGCCGCGGTATTGATCGCCGGATCCTGCCGCTCCTCCGAAACAAGCTCATCCTTTTTGTGCAGAATCAGGGGTACGCGCCCGTTCAGCGTCGGCAGCAGGAGCCGGAGAAACGATGAAGCAGACGTGATATTTGCGGCGGAGGGCAGCGGCAGCCTGTTCACCGTCTCCTCCGCGTTTTGCACACAGCCAATCAGATACAGCCGCTGCATGGCGCGCGTCATGGCCACATACAGCACGCGAAGCTCCTCCTCGCGCTGCTCTGCGATCTGCCGCCGCGCAATCACGCGGCGCGACAGCGGATCCCGCCGGATGTGGTCGGCATCCACATAGCGCAGGCCGGCGCCGAGCGCGCCGTGCAGAAGCAGCGGATTTTTTGCGTCGCCGAAACGAAACGGCGCGCCCAACCCGCACAGAAACACCGCCGGAAACTCCAACCCTTTGGACTTGTGGATGGACATGATGCGCACGACGTTCTTGACCGGCAGCTGCGCCGCGCCGACGCCGCTGGTGCGCTCCGCCCGATCCATAAAAGATAAAAACGCATGGATGCCGCAGGCGCCCGTCTGATCAAAGGCGTGCGCCTTCTCGATCAGCGCGTCCAGGTTTGCCTGTCTCTGCGCGCCGCCGGCGATCGCGCCGACCGCCTCGTACAGCCCGGTATCGTCCAAAACCCGCGCGATCAGATCCTCGGTGGACAGCAGTCGGCTCTCCGCGCGATAACGGTCGATCCGCGCAAGGAACGTCGCCGCATGACAGTCCGCGCCGCCGGTCTTTGCCGCGTCCAACAGGCAGTCCAGCAGCGTTCCTTTCTTGTTTGCCGCGCGCATTTTTACCAGCTCGGCGTCGGAAAACCCGCCCAGATCGGATCGCATGACCGCAAGCAGCGGGATGTCCTGCCGCCTGTTGTCAATGACCCGAAGCAACGCCAGCAGCAGCATGACCTCGATCGAATCAAAGTATCCGCCGTCCAGCTGCGCAAAGCACGGAATGCCCAGGAGCGACAGCGTCTGCGCAAAGGTTCGCGCATGTTTTTTGGAGCGCATCAGAATCACAAAATCGTCGTACCGGAAATCACGCGCGCGGCCGTCCGCAGGATCGGTCAGCCGGCCTTTCTGCATCAGCTCTGCGATGACGGAACCGACATGGCGCGCCTCGGCCTCGGCGTCCTTCATGCCGTCCTCAATGTCCGTGCTGTCGCGGTCGATAACATGGCACTCCACAAGCCCGTCCGGCTGCTTTCTACCGAGCCGGAGTTCTGCGCGCGTGTCATAGACGATGCTGCCGGTCTCCGCCGTCATCAGGCGGGAAAAGACCGCGTTGACCGCGTCAAGCACCTGCTGGGAGGAGCGGAAGTTGGCCGAAAGATCGATCCGTGTGCCCTTCTCCCCGGAAAACGAAGTAAGCTTGTCTAAAAACAGCGAAGGCTCTGCCGAGCGAAAGCCGTAGATGGACTGTTTGACGTCGCCGACAAAGAACAGGTTGTCCGCGCGGCGAATGTGGGACAGGATCTGCTCCTGCACACGGTTGCTGTCCTGATACTCATCGACAATGATCGTCGAAAACTGCTCGCGGTATTCGTCTGCTGTTAGCGGATCGGACAGAATCCGATCGCAAAAATGTTCAAGGTCGGAGAAATCCAACACGTTCTTGCGACGCTTCTCCTCGGCGCAGGCGGCGAGATAATCCCGCTCCGCTCGCATCAGGGCGGCAAGCGGAACAGCCGCCTCCTGCTCCATACTGGAAAAGGCCTCCGGCCCCGCTGCAAGCGCCGCGATTTGCGCACGCACGCATTTTTTCAGGGCGTCGCGCGCCGATTGCACCTGCGCTTTGTCCGATTCGTCGGTGCCCTTTGGATAGCTGATCCGGTCGAACGGCACGCCCGACAGCGCGCCGAGATAATCCCAGATATCCTGTTGCAGCAGCGCGCCGCGCGCGGCGGTCAGATCCCCATCAATGACGGAAATCGCCTTGGCGCATTCCGGCGGCAAAAGATCGCGCGCCGCAGTCAGCGCGTTGATGCGGCGGCTCAGCTCACGCCCGTCGTCCTGCAAGCAGCATTCCAGCAGGCTCGCCCATCGCGCGTCGCCGTCCTGTGCGGCGGCAAGGAAGGCCTCCGGATCGGGCTGCGCCTCCAAAAAGCGCTGAAGCTGGAGCATGGCCTCCTTCAAAGCGGGTTCGCCGTCCAGCGCGTACAGAAGTAGCCTGTACCGTTCCGGCTGTTCTTCGGCCATACGGCCAAGCGAGGCGTCCAGCACCTCGTCGCGGAGCATGGCGGATTCCGTCTCGTCCATCGTACGCGCGGCAGGCGACAGCCCGACCACATGAAAATGGCGGAACACAACCCGTTGGCAAAAGGCGTCAATGGTGGAGATATTGGCGGAAAGCACCTCGTTGGCCTGACGGCAAAAGTAACCGCGGCGCGCGTCGTCTTGCTCCACCTCCGCCGCTTGCATCAGGCGCGACTGGATGCGGGTCTTCATCTCGGCGGCAGCGGCGCGGGTAAAGGTCAAAATCAGCATGCCGCGCACCGGCGTGCCGTCTGCGATCAGGCGGAACACGCGCTCGGTCAACACGGCGGTCTTGCCTGCGCCGGCAGCGGCGGATACGATCAGATTGCCGGGCTGGAAAACGGCGGATTTCTGTTCTGGCGTCAGACGAATCATATCTCGTCACCGTCCTTTTGGAGCAGTTTCTCAAGCGAAAGGCGGGTCAGCGTGCGCTGGTGGAAGCCAGGCAGCTGCGCATCAAACCGGCAGACGGACAGATAGGGACAATACTTGCAGGCGTTATCGAGCGGCGAAATCCCGGCCTCTCCGCGCTGCATCCGATCGGCCGTCTCACGACAGGTCGAAAGCGCCAGCGCGGTCAGATCCTTCATCTGTTCCCGGGTGCACAGCGTGCCCGAAAACGCGCCGTCCTTGCCGCGCTTGAGGTTGCGAATCAGCTCCGACTCATCCGCAAGCCCTGTCTCGGCAGCCAATATCGCATCCTCATCGGAGGCGGTGACGCCGTCCAGCGCCTGCGTCTGCTGTTTATCCTCCGTGGAGACCGGCACGGACAGGGGCATATAATACATGCCGACGCCCTCCCCGCACAGCCCCGCCGCCGCCGCCAGATACAGCGGCAGCTGCAGCGTCACGCCCGCGGACACGCGCTCCGGCTCAAACGGCCGGCCGCCAAGCTTATAGTCGATCACCCGGAACAGCCCGTCCTCCGTGCGATCCACCCGGTCGATCTTGCCATAGATGCGAAGCGTTTCGCCGGACGCAAGCGGCACGGAAAGCGGCGGAAACGCGCCTTCCCCGCCGAACGCAAGCTCGGTATCGGCGACGGTAAAGCGACCCGCCGCCACCTGACGGACGATCGTCATCACCGACAGCTTGATCACCGTGATCTTGAGAAATAGCCCCTCCCGCAGGCGCACATCGTTCATCAGAATGCCGTCGTTGTGCGTTTCGATCAGCGGGGGAATGCACACGGACAGCAGCTCATCCACATCCGCCTCGGTGAGCGTTCGCCAGGAAAGCCCCCGCTCTGCAACAAGGCGGCAGACGGCATCCAGCGCGTCATGCACAAAGGTGCCCGCGTCGCGGCTGCGCTCCATCGCCTCGGGCCGCTCGCGCGCCATCAGGCCGTATTTGATATAATGAGAAAACGCGCAACGGTTGAACTGCTCCAGGCGCGTCGGGCTTACGGACGGATTTTGCCCGTACATGGCACGGGTCAGCGCCTGCGGAAACGCATCGGGCTGCGTGCGAAACGCTCTGCCCGACAGCACATCGGCAAGCTGGCCGCGATATCGCTCCCGGCCACGGTAATATTCGATCAAGGGTGCGGTCAGAGGATGCTCCGACCCGTCCTGCCGGCGGCGCCGGATCAACTGCATCAAAAGCGCAAAGCCGGTTCGTTCACAGGTGGGAAAGCCGCCCGGCAGCGCGGCGGCGCTCTCCACCCGGCAGGCGGGCAACAGCGTGCGCACGCGATCCACCACCGGCGACGGCAGCATCTCCGCACCGCCGTCCGAAAAAGCAAACAGCAGATACAGCCGTCTGCGCGCGCGGGAAAGCAGCTCATACAGCTCCAGCCGGTCGCCCTCGGCCATGCGGCCGGTGTCGTTCCAGACCGGCAACCCCCACTGCTGCATGCTCGCAAGCTCCGCGTCGCAAAGCAGCTCGTCATCACCGCGCGTGCGGGGCAGCAGTCCCTCATTGCAGCCGAGCACAATCAGCGTATCGACCGCGCGGCTGCGCGTCCTTGCGATATCGCCCAGCAGCACCTGGTCGCTCATCCCCGGCACAACGCCGATGTGATAGCCCGCGGTGCCCTCCTCCAGAATCTGCAAAAACTCCTTCCGGGTAAGCGGCGTATCGCCCAGGATCACCGCCGCCTGGGTCATCAGGTCGCACAGGGTATCCCATACCTGACGGGTCACCGCGGCGTCGGCGTCGCTGCCCGCGTTCATCAGCTCGGCTGCGCTGTCTGAAAGGCGCTCCCGAAGCCCCAGCGCGGTAAGATACCGATACAGAGCGGCGATCTTATCGCGCGCGGCGGGCGTCTTAAGCTCCTCCCGCAGCGCAAGCAGCGGCGGCATGACGACGCTGCGCGCCTGCTCCGCCTCGGGCGGAACCTCGCCGAAGGAAAAGGGCGTTTGCATGGAGGAGCCGAACACGCCGTAGCGCAGCAGATAGTTCTCCAGGATCTCCGCATCATCCGGCAGGATCGGCGCAAAGCCCGACTTGACAATCCGCAGGATGTCGCGGACGGGAAAGCCCTCCGCCGCACAGCGCACGGCGGCCAGCGTCAGATCAACCGCAGGATGTCCGAGAACCGGACGCTGCGCGTCATAGAACAGCGGAATGCCGCGCTTGTGGAAGGCGCGCTTGAGGCGCGGGCCGTAACCGGCCATGTCGGAAACCACGACCGTCATATCACGGTAACGCACGCCGCTCTGCGCCAGCTTCAAAACAAGATCGGCCGCCTGCTCAGCCTCGGCGGTGCGATCCGGCGCGGCAAGCACGCACACCTCCTCCGCCTGGCCTTCAAACGGGCGCGTATGGAAGGAAAACAGATTATGCTCCAGATAGGCCAGCGCGGGCGGTGCGGACACCTTTCGATCGGGAAACGGCACAACGGAGAACGGCAAGCCCAATTCGGCGGCGATTTCACGGAGCCTGTCAAGCGTGCGCGCATCGGGCGCAAACAGGGCGGCGTCCTCCTCCCCGGCGGATACGCTGCCGTGCAGCGCCAGCGTGACCGACGCAGCGACCCCGCAGATGGCGCGAAGCAGGAAAAACAGCTGCCGCGAGGGGTTGTCCAGCCCGTCGATATAGACATGACAGCCACGAAGCAGCGAATCAGGAAGCAGCGACAGGACGGCCTCCTGCCGGTCGTTCGCGGTCAGATATCGGGAGGAAAGGAATGCCTCGCTGTCCTCATACAGCAAGGCGATGTCGCCGAGCTTGCGCGAAAGCAGGGAGCCTGCATCGGCTCTGTCCACGGCGGCGCGAAGATCCTCCGGACGGATGCAGCATTGCTTCATCTGGGAGATGAGCGCATCCATCCGTTCGGCAAAGCCATGCTGCTGCGCCACGCGGCCGAACAGCATGAGCGCATCCTTTCGCTGGAAGGCGGCGCGGCGGATGACCATGCAGCGCCCCTGTTTGGACAAAAACGGCGTCGTAACGCCCGCATTCTCCAATATGCGCTCACACAGGCGTGCAAAGCTGTACACCTCCACGCCGATCAGCCCGCCGAAGCGGGAAGCGAGCTGCTTTTCGGTCTCATAGGTAAACTGCTCCGGCACGATCCATATGGCATGCTCGCCGCGCGACAGATGTCCGCGGATACATTCCTCCATACAGCTCGTTTTGCCGGTGTTCGCCCGGCCGACCAACACGCGAATCTTACCCATGGTCTCTCCTCAGAAACTCTCCGTATGCAGCGGCGCATACCGGATGCCGTCGCGCTCGCTGCGGCTTTCAAACAGGACGAGCGATCGCGCCCAGAATGCTTCGTTCGGCACGAACGGCTTTTTGTCGGGATCGTGCGCCACCGCGCGGCCAAGGGTGATATGCGGCTCCAGCCGGCCGCGGCCGCGGTCAAACCCGCGCTCCCACAGGGCGGCTTCCAGCATCTGATGGATGCGATAAAGCTCCGCAAGATCGCCGCCGACGCGCACAAAGCTGGTTCGCGCGCCGCCGTGGGTAAAGCAGCCGTAGCCGTCCAGCCGCAGCAAAAACGGCTTTGCATCGCAGACCGCCGCGTGCATGGCGCCGGCGACATCCGCCAGCGCGTTGCTCTCGCCGATGAAACGGACGGTGATATGATGGTTCCCCTCCGGCACAAAGCGGCCGGCGGTGCTCATTTGGCGAAGCTCCTCCTCCGTCCCGACAACGGCGCGGGCGATATCCTTTGGCAACGGCACGGCAATGAACAGACGCATCATAACGGCAGCCCCTCTCCGGGCACAGACGGCGCCCGCGGTATTTTCCTATATTCTACCGAAAATTTCGTCAAATGTACAGGGTTGGTTGGTCGCGGCCGGTCAAAAACGGACGCGCTCACGCGCGGTTTCCCCTATCCGGGCGACAGCCGGAACAGAAAAAGGGACGCATCCGCCCCAAATGCGGGGGGTCGTCCCCTTCTGCACGCTGCGGAAGCTGACCGCGTCAATTTGCCCAGGTAAGCGTCACACAAAAATTCAGCGCGTCATCCAGATCATCCGCATACGCCGCGGTCAGCAAAAACGCGCCCAGCGAAAACGACGTCTCCTCGCCGGAATCCAACGCCGCAAGCACCCTTTCTGCCGCCGCAGCGGTCTCCTCATCGTCCAAAGCCCCGGCTTGGCTGCCAAGCGCAGCAAACAACACGTCCAGCATGGCGGCACACCGATCCCGATCCTGCTGCTGCCGGTTTTGCAGCGAGGAAAGCACCGCGCCGCCCCCCGTGCTGCCGACGGACGGATAGGCCGAGAACGCGACCTCCACGCGGGAGATCATACCGGATGCGGCGGAGACCGTGACGAAATAAGCAGGCGCTTCCATGCCCAAAGGCGTAACGGAAAAGGCGGATTCCGTGCCGCTGACGGGATACGCAGCGGCAAACGCGGCATACAGATCCCCCGCCGGAATCGGCCTTGGCGACCCCGCAGGCGACGCGGCAAGGGCTGCACCGGACAAGCTCTCCGTCTTTGCGCGAAGGCCGGCGCAGACCGCCAAAATTGTCAAGCAAAGACACAGCGCCGCCAGCGTGCCAATCTGCAGGATGCGCACGGTTCGTGAGGGGTATGGATCAGCCCGCATGGCTTACTTGACCAGTGCAATGAATGCCCAGGCGATAATGGCGGCAATCAGCGACCAAAGACTGAACCAGTTGAAGATCAGGGAAGCAACCGCCACCACAAAGATGATGATGCCAAGCACGCGGCAGGTCTTTCTGTTTCCGCCAAACAGCGCGATCCAGCCCGCGATGAACATGATCACCGCAAGCGCCAGCGTCAGAATGCCCGGCCAATGAAACAGCCCCCCGAAATTTCGCCATGCCATGACCGCACCGAAAACCAGATACAGGATGGCGATGATTGTCCGAAATACGTTTTTCGTTTTTGCCTTTGACATAAAAACAATCCCCCTTCTGTTGATATCTCATTTAAGCACGCTGTGCAAAATCTGTCAATTCCGCACGAAAAAAGGGCTTTCGCCCTTTCATATGTTTTGAAATTGTGCAATCAGGCGTTGAGCATGAATGCGCGATAGCCCTTTGCCGCCTCATACATATCCGCCTTGTTGATGACCTCCCAAGGCGCATGCATGCTCAACACGGCGACGCCGCTGTCGATGACCTCCATGCCGTACAGGGCGCAGATATAGGCGATGGTGCCGCCGCCGCCCTCGTCCACCCGGCCAAGCTCCGCCGTCTGGAAACGCACATCCGCATCGTCCAGGATCTTTCTCAGACGGGCGATAAACTCCGCGTTGGCATCGTTGGAGCCCGACTTGCCGCGCGCGCCGGTGTATTTGTTGAAGCACACGCCGCGGCCGAGATAGGCGCTGTTCTTTTTCTCAAAGGCAGCGGCATAGTTCGGATCAAAGCCGGCGCTGACATCGCAGGAGAGCATACGGCAAGCGGAAAGCGCGCGCCGCACCGTCAGCTCCGAATAACTTGCGGCGGTCAGATTCACAAGCTCCGCCACGGTATTCTCGAAATAATGCGCCTGCATGCCCGTCGCGCCGACGGAACCGATCTCCTCCTTGTCGGAGAGAACGCAGCAGCAGGTGCGCGCCGGGACGCCCTCCACGCCGAACAGCGCGTCCAGCGACGCATAGGCGCAGACGCGGTCGTCATGGCCGTAGCCCAGGATCATGCTGCGGTCAAGCCCCAGATCCCGCGATTTTCCGGCCGGCACAACCTCGATCTCCGCGGAAAGAAAATCTTCCTCGTCAAAGCCGTATTTCTCTTTCAGGATGGCCAGAACGCCGGAAACGACGGCGTTGGTCTCCTCGTCACGGACGGGCTTGCCGCCGACGATCACATTGAGATCCTCGCCCTCGATCACGACCGCGCCCTTTTTATCGAGCTGCTTGGCCGCAAGATGCACCAGAAGATCGGAAACCGTGAACACCGGATCGTCCTCCGCCTCGCCGATGACGACGGGGATGACGGTGCCGTCCTTCTTGGCTACGACGCCGTGCAGCGCCAGAGGGATCGCCACCCATTGATACTTTTTGATGCCGCCGTAATAATGCGTGTCCAAAAGCGCCAGATCCGCATCCTCATACAACGGGTTCTGCTTGAGATCCATCCGCGGCGAATCGATATGCGCGCCGACGATATTCATGCCCTGCTCAAGCGGCGCGCTGCCCAGGTGGAACAGCAGAATCGCCTTGTCCATGCAGACGCTGTACACCTTGTCACCGGGGTTCAGCCGCGTGCCAGACTCCACCAGCTTGCCCAGATCACGGTAGCCGCGCGCCTCCGCCATGCGCACCGTTTCGGATACGCATTCGCGCTCCGTCTTGCCGTTATCCAAAAAAGCACGATACTCCCTTGCCAGCCGTTCGAGGGCGGCAAGCGCGGGTTCTTCATAGGTTTTCCATGCGTTGCTGCGTTCCATAACTGCTCCTTTTGCATCATTGATGGCATCATGATAGCACGGTTTGCCGCATTTTGGCAAGCAATTTGCCGACTTGCGGCGAAACGCAGCATCTGATACAATCGAGAGGAATGAAAACGGCGGGAGGTCGTATGCAAGTAAGAGCATATCCGCGTCTTGTGATCGATCTGGACGCGCTTTTTCGCAACGCCGCCTATCTGATCGGGCAGTGCCGCGATCAGGGCATTGCGGTGGCGGGCGTTATCAAGGGCTTTAACGGCCTGATACCCGCCGCGCGCGTGATCGCCAAGGCGGGAGCCGCGCAGCTTGCCAGCTCGCGCACCGAGCAGCTTGCCGCCGTCAAAGAAGCGGGCATTCAAACGCCGACGCTGCTGCTGCGCGTGCCGATGCTAAGCGAGCTTTCGGAGGTCGCGCGCTGTTGTGATCTGAGCTTGCAGAGTGAGCGCGCGGTATTGGACGCGCTGGACGCTGTTTGCCGCGGGCAGGGCGTGCACCACGGTGTGATTGTCATGGCGGATCTGGGCGATCTGCGCGAAGGATTTTGGGACAGAAGCGAGCTTGTTGCGCTTTGCGCGCATGTGGAGCGCGATCTGGCGGGCATCGAGCTTGCGGGCGTCGGCACAAACCTCGGCTGCTACGGCTCCGTTACTCCGACGGTGGAAAAAATGCAGGAGCTGGTCGACATCGCCGAAGCGGTCGAACGCGTGATCGGACGGCGGCTTTCGATCGTGTCCGGCGGGGCGTCAAGCTCCTATCCGCTTGTGGACAAACAAACCATGCCGAAACGGATCAATCATCTGCGCATCGGCGAAGGCATGTGCCTTGGCACGCTGCTGCTCGAGGGCTGGAGCCTGCCGCATCTGCCGCTGAGCGAGGACGCCTTTTTGCTGGAGGCGGAGGTCGTGGAATGCAAGAAGAAACCCACCTATCCGGTGGGCGAGATTGCGTTTGACGCGTTTGGGAACCGCCCCGTCTATGTGGATCTGGGCGATCGGCAGCGCGCGCTGATCGGCGTAGGGCGGGTGGACACCGGCGATCCGGCGGGGCTTGTGCCGCTCGATGTGGGCGCAAAGGTGCTGGGTGGCTCGTCTGACCACACCATCGTTGATGTAGAGGACTGCCCTATGCCCGTGCAGGTCGGTGACATTCTCCGATTCCGGTTGAGCTACGGCGCCATGGTTGCGCTAAGCGGCAGGCCGGACATCACGGTGCATTATCTGCCGCGTCAGGACAGCACGCCAAAGTAGAGCAAGAGCGCGCCCGATGCCACTTGCAGCATGAGCAACAGCGCAATTCCCACGGCAGCGCCCGGCTGCCGTTTTTTGATACAGTGAATCAGGTATGCAATGCCGTAGCCAAGCGGGAACAGCAAAAACAGCAGGTACCAAATCATATCCGTTACTCCCTTGCAACATCGCCCGGATCATGCGACAGCTTCACGCTGTACAGAAAGGAAACCGACAACCGCCGGTATGCGCTGTCCCAATCATACAAACGCCAGCTGGACATGTCCGAAAATCTGCGCACCGCGGTTTTTCCGAAGCCAAAGACGTCGCTTCCGGCGTTTTGCACCGCAAGGAACACATGCGCGGTCTCGTTGGACAGCCAGCGGGCGATGATCTCCTCCAGCTCGTCAGCAGGAATATTCGCAAGCTCACGCGGGCGTTCGAGCGATACCTCTACCGACGTATACACCGCGATATCGTCCGCATCCACAAAGGTGACGCGCGGCGCTTTTATGCGTGATATCGACAGGGTGAGCTCCGTATCCGCATACGGCATCAAAATGCGTCCAAGAGAAAAATTGCCCGAACAGAGCAGCAAAAGCAGGGTGTGCTGACCGTCCAGTACGCCCGTCATGCGCGTGCCGGAGAACACGGCTGTACCCGCGATAGAGGTCTTGAGCTGACCCTCGGACAGCATCGAGCCACCGAGGTACGGATAGCTGTTGCAGCCTGCCATATCCTGAATCGGCACGCCGGTGTTGACGCCCGCATAGCAAACCATGGCGTCATGCGTTTTTTGGCGGAACGCCTCGGTCATTTGCCCAAGCGTCGTATCCACGATCATGCCCGTGGTTTCGGCATAGCGGGTGACGCTGGTGCGCACCTTGCCGAGCGACGGATCTATCACGGCCGCCATACCTTCAAGCATAGCTTTCATATCGCTTTCAGTGATCATGATGCGCGTGTTCTCGCGGATCTTCAGCTTGCCGTAGACAATATTGAGCACATCCGGGATACAGTCCTTTTCCGCAAGCGGTCTGGAGAACACGATCAGGGTGGTGCGGGAAAAATTGAGCTGGTTTGACATGCTGCCCGCCAGCGTATCGATCGCCTCATAGAGATTACGCGCCTCCGCAAGCAGCACGGTGGGCTTGGATTCGCCCGAGCTGGCGCTCTCCGTCTCGCTGTTGACCACAAAGGCAAAGCGGTACGGCAGCACGTCGCCCTCCTCCACGCCGAAATGGATCACATAACTGTATTCGTCCGCAGGAACCGCGCCGAGACACGCCGTTTGCAGCAGCAACAGCAAGGCGATCGCGCAGCGTCGCATCACCCTTGGCATACGGCGCCCTCCCTTCTTTTGCCCAGCGCACCGCAGAGAACGGCCACAGCCAACGGAAACGCCAACGCCCAAAACCCCCAGCGCTCGATCCAGACGGCCAGCTCCGGCAGAATGTCCTTCGTGTAATGCAGCAGCAGCACCGCGCTGACACAGAGCGCGGACAGGGCGGCTGCGACGGGACGGATGTCGCGCATGCGGAACGTGCGACACAGCAGCAGCGCACCCGCATACAGATAGAAAGCCGCCGCGATCAGCCCGCACAGAATCCACAGAAACAGGATGATCTTGTCCAGCCGAACCGTCGGATGGTCATAGCGGATCTGCATGGCAAAATGGTTCATCGGCGCGGGCATATCGGCAAGCATCTCGGCGGGAAAGGTCAGACCGAGACAAAGCTGTATCGCGCATGTCAGCGTGCCGCCGACGATGAGCGCGCGCTTGCAGGCGGTGGCGGCATAACGCGGGCCGTGCACGCCCTTTGCGGTGATAAACATCGCCGCCGTGACCGGCAAAAAGCGGAACAACGCCGAAAGCGTCTGCCAAAGGAACTGCCAGGCACTGCCGCCCAGAAGCGGATAAAGCCGGTAAACGGCATATCCGGGAGCCGCAAACAGCGCCGCCGCCAGCAGTGCAAGAAACTCTAACCACTGCATCAAATAGGAAGTGCGCACGATGGTCTCAAGCCCCATCCATACAAGAATGATCAGAACGGGGAGCCAGTACAGAGAAATATTGATGTACTCGGTTTCCAGAAAAATATACCGTGTCAGAATCAGCTGATACTCGGCGATTGGCAGCGCGGCGACGCACACCAGGGCAAGCGACAGCATCAAGCCTATTACGGGCGCGACCGCCGCAGGCAACAGCTCGGAAAGCGACGCCGCGCCGCGCCGCGTCATCAGGCGCTCGATCCAGCCACAGACAAAAAGGGACAGCAGCACGGCCGCAACCGTGACCAGCGGCTGCATGTTGCCGTCCCGATATACCTCGGCGTTGTTGACGGCAAACAGCCCGCTTGTCACAACGGCCAGAATGCCGGCAGCCGTCATTTCCCTCCTGCCGGACCGTCCCTCACGTTCGTTCATGCGCCCGCCTCCACCGTGTTCATCTCGTCCGGCGCGCGGGTATCGTTTGACACGCGGCCACGAACCAAGAACGGCGCCTTGCGATAGGTCACGGGCGCAAATGGCGCCAGATACGGCTGTCCCCAGGATTTGAGCGACGACAGATACGCTATGCTGACCAGCAGCGCGCACCCAAGCCCCAGCAGCCCGCCCAGCGCGGCCACCAGACACAGCAAGATACGGAAATAGGCCACCGAAACCTGCAAATTATAGTTCGGCACCGCGAAATTGCCAAGTCCCGTCAACGCCACAATAACCAGCGCGACCGTCGAGATCACGTTGGCCGCCACCGCCGCCTGACCCAGGATCAGCCCGCCTATGATGCCCACGGTCTGCCCCACCGCGCCCGGTACGCGCATGCCCGCCTCGCGCACCAGCTGAAAGATCAACAGCAGAAAAATCATCTCAACCGGCATCGGCAAAAAAACCAGCGTGCGCGACGCAACCACCGTGCTCAGCACCTCGCTGGACATCATGCCTTGATGGTGCAGCGCAAGCGCAAGATAATACGCCGGCAGCAGCACCGAAATGACGGCGCCAAACGCGCGCACGATCCGAATGACGGTGCCAACGGGCTGCCGCATATAGGCATCCTCCGGCGTGGACAGGAGCATGGACAGCGTGACGGGCAGCACGCTGGCCTGCGGGCTGCCTTCCATCAGCAGCACGACGCGTCCCTGCATCAGTCCCGCAGCCGCACGATCCGGCCGCTCGGTCAGCAGCGTCTGCGGCACGGGCGAATAGGGATGCTCCTCCACAAGCTGCTCCAGCGTGCCGCCGGACAGCAGCATCCGCGTATCCACCGCGGCAAGCCGCCGCTTGACCTCACACACAAGGCGCGGGTTGGCCACGCCCTCCCGGTACGCCACGGCCAGACGGACGCGGTTTTCCGCGCCCGCGTCACGAAATTCGCACACAAAATCCGGCGTTTTGACGATGCGCCGCAGCAGCGTGATGTTTGTGCGGATGTTCTCCGTAAACGCCTCCTTGGGGCCGATAGCGGTCTGCTCGTTGTTGGATTCCGGCACGCTGCGCGAGGCAAACCCACGCGTATCCATGATCGCGGCGTCGGTGTCCCCGCTGAGAAACACCGCGGTCTGACCCTCGGTGATCGCAGTCACGCAGGCGGTAAAATCATCGGTCAGCGTGACCTCCTGCATCTCAAGCACATGCATTTCAAGATAGGTCATCGTGGCTTCGCGCCCTTCGGACAGCGAACAGCGCATCGCTGGGCGCAGAATAAAATCATTGATCGAATCATCGTCGGCCATGCCGTTGAGAAACACCGCCAGCCCCGCCGTGCGCCCGCCGCAGCGAAACGGGCGCAAAATCAGATCGCTGTTGATATCCGCACGAAACAGCGTCCTGATGCGCGCCTCATTCTCCGCAAGCTTTGGGGATACCCGTTCCGGCTGCGGCTCCTTCTGCGTCTTGCGGCTGCTCCGGCGGCTGCCCTTTGGAGTTCCATGCTCCGTCTCCAGCAGCTCAAACGCGAGGTACGGCTCGTCAAAGCTGCCAAGCCGTTTTATTATGTTTTTTCCCGTCTGACTCATGCCTCTATTGTATCCACGGCAGAAAATTCCATACGGAAGCGAACCGCGCACGCGGCAAAAAAACGCGGCCGGCGCACAGGCGCAGGCCGCAAAGCGCGGTTTCTCCCCGGTTGTCTTTTACGGATGGACGATCACGGGCTCGCCGCACGAGGCGACGCCGTCCGCGCCGACGGTCACATGCACGGTGGCGGTGTCGCCGTCGTCATTGCCGCCTTCCCAATCCTGCAAATAATGGAACACGACGTCATATTCGCCGCCGGTCACCCCCGCCAGGGGCTGGATATAGAAGCGATAGACGCCGCCCGTCCCGACCGCGCCCTCCTCCGCCTCATCCGGGACATATGCCAGCTCGACAACGGCCAGCTTTTCCCCGTCAAATTCGGTCGCCTTCCAGCGATAGCCGGTGGTGGCGTTGCCCGCAAGCGAGACCGTGCAGGCGTTCTGTGGCACGGTATCCGCGGAAGCGAGTTCCTCCGCGGCGGGCTGCCGCTGACAGCCGGTCACGGCAAAGAGCGCAACGATGAGGCAAAGCGCCGTCAATACGGACGTAAGTTTTTTCATGTTCATGCAAATCCTTTCCTCTGCGTTCCCTCTGGGGAACCGTTCGCCATAGATACCGCGCAGCCGGAAAAAAGGTTGCATCCGGCGTCCGTACCGCTACTCCGCCGGTGCGGCGGTCACCACATCGTCATCCAGCACGACCGCCAGCAGCATCGAGCCCTTTGACGCGCGCGGTTCGATGTGGATCTGCTCGGTGTTGATCCTGGTGACGGTGCCGTGTCTCTGAATCACCGCAAGATCAAACGGCTCCTTGACGATGCAGGCGCAGGCGAGCGCCGTGCCGTTGCTGCCGCCCTTCTTGAAATCAAAGGTCTTTAGACCCTTTCCGTTCCGTCCCTGAACCTCATAGTCGAACAGGAAGCTGCGCTTGCCAAAGCCGCGATCGGTCAGAACCAGCAGCTCGCCCTCGTCGTTCGTTTGCGCGCTGATCAGCACGCTGTCATGCTCCTCGAGCTTGATGGCTCGAACGCCCGCGGCGGCTTTTCCGACCTCGGGCACGGTGTCCGCAGCGAAGCGGATGCTCATGCCGAGGCGCGTGACAAGCAAAATCGGCTCCTCCGTCATCGGCGTGACGGAGATCAGCTTTGCCTTGTCCTTCAGCGCGATGGCGGCGGTGCGCCGCACGCGCAGGTCATAATCGCCGCAGGCCGTGCGCTTGACCATGCCGTCGGACGTCACAAACAGGTATGCGCCCTCCCGGTCGTCCGCGAAGGCGGCGATGATGCGCTCGTTCTTCTCAAACGGCAGCAGGGAGGCAAGGTTAACCGGCCGCGAGGTCCCCCGGGTCTCCGGAATGTCGGATACGTTGAGCATCAAAAGGTCGCCCCGATCGGTGAACAGCCGCAGGCGCTCACAGCTGCGGCAATGCACGGTAAAGAGCGGCTTGTCCGCGCTGATCTGGGACAGATTGAACTGCTTTTCGGGGCAGCGGCGGATCCGAAGCTCCTCACAGACGGTGACGGCGACGTCCTCCACCTGAGGGGCTTCGTCCTCGGGCGCCAATATCTCCGCCTCGCCCGCGATGATCTGCGTGCGACGCTTGACGGGAAACAGCGCGCGGATCTCGCCAAGCTCACGCTTGATCAGCCCGGCAAGCTTGCGTTCGGAACCCAGAATGGACGTAAGTTCGGCGATCAGCTTTTGAATCTGCTGATACTCGCGTTCAATGGAGACAAGCTCAAGGTTTGTAAGGCGCTGAAGCCGCAGGTCAAGGATCGCCTGTGCCTGAATCTCCGTCAGGGAGAAGGTCTGCATCAGGTTTTCACGCGCCTCCTTGGGGGTTTTTGAGGCGCGGATGAGTTTGATCACGCGGTCGACGTTATCGACGGCCACCATAAGCCCGGCAAGGATATGCTCGCGCTTCTTTGCGGTCTCGAGCTCAAAGCGCGTGCGGCGCGTCACCACCTCGCGCTGATAGGCGATATAGTGGTCAATGATCTCCCGCAGACTGAGCTGCTGCGGCCTGCCGCCCGCGATGGCGATAAAGTTGGCGCCGTAGGTCTGTTGCAGATCGGAATATTTGAACAGGTATTGCAGAATCTTTTCCGGCTCGCCGTCCTTCTTGATTTCGATGACCGCGCGCATGCCGGTGCGGTCGCTCTCATCCCGGATGTCGGACACGGCGGAAAAGTGCGCCTTTTTCTCCTGCGTAACGGCCAGAATTTTCTCAAGCGCCATGGCCTTGTTGACCTGATACGGCAGCTCGGTTATGACGATCTTGACCTTGCCGTTTTTCATCTCCTCAAAGTGCGTCCGAGCGCGCATGATGAGCTTGCCGCGGCCTGTCTCATACGCGCGCTCGATCTCGGGCGAATCCAGCAGATAGGCGCCCGTCGGAAAATCAGGCCCAGGCATGATCTCCATAAGCTTTTTTGTGGAGATCCGCGGGTCGTCCATCACGGCGATCACCGCGTCGATGGCCTCGCAGGGGTTATGCGGCGGGATGTTGGTGGCAAGGCCCACGGCGATGCCGCTCGCGCCGTTGATCAAAAGGTTCGGAAACCTGCCGGGCAGCAGTTCGGGCTCCTTCAGCGTGTCGTCAAAATTCCACATGAAGGGCACGGTGTCCTTGTCGATATCACGCAAAAGCTGCATCGCGGCCTCGGTCATTCTGGCTTCGGTATATCGCATGGCGGCGGCTGAATCGCCGTCGACAGAGCCAAAATTGCCCTGACCGTGGACGAGCGGCAGGCTCATATTGAACGACTGTGCCAGGCGCACCATAGCGTCGTACACCGATGTGTCGCCGTGCGGATGGTATTTGCCAAGGCAGTCGCCAACGATACGGGCGCTCTTTCGGGTGGGCTTGTCCGGCGTGATGCCGAGCTCCAGCATGGTATAGAGGATGCGGCGCTGAACGGGCTTTAGGCCGTCCTCCACCCGCGGCAGGGCGCGCTCCAAAATGACGTGCTCGGCATAGGGCATCATGGATTCGTGCATGACAGTCTCCATGTTGCGATCGATGATATTTTCGATCAGCGAACCGATCGATTTGTCCTTATTCTTTGCCATCGCTTAACTTTCCTTGATCTTGTCAAATACCGCGGCGGTGCGGTTGAAATCCGCATGTTCAAAAATATACTCCTTGCGGGACTGCGCCTTGTCGCCCATCAGCACCGTCACCAGATGCTCCACCTCCGCCGCATCCTCAATGCCGACGCGAATGAGGCGGCGCACCTCCGGATCCATGGTGGTCATCCAAAGCTGCTCGGCGTTCATCTCGCCAAGGCCTTTATAGCGCTGCAACGCGTAGCTTTTGCCGATGCCGCGCATGGCCTGCTTCAGCGCGTTGTCATCATAGCAGTAGATGGGCGGCTGATTGGCCTTTTGCACCTTATAGAGCGGGGCTGTGCCGATGTAGACATGTCCCTCGGTGATAAGCTCACGCATGTAGCGGTAAAAAAACGTCAGAAGGATGGCACGGATGTGCGCGCCGTCCTGATCAGCGTCCGATAGAATGATGATCTTGTCGTATTTGAGTGCGTCGATGTTGAAATCCTCGCCAATGCCGGTGCCGACCGCGGTGATGATGGAGCGGAACTCCTCGTTTTGCAGCACCTGATCGAGTCGCTTTTTCTCCACGTTCAGCGGCTTGCCGCGCAGCGGCAGAATGGCCTGAAACCTTCGGTCACGCCCCTGCTTGGCGGAGCCGCCTGCCGAATCGCCCTCGACGATAAACAGCTCGTTGATGCTGGGGTCGCGTCCGGTACAGCTTGACAGCTTGCCGACCAGCGGCGCGTTTTCCAGCTTGTTCTTTTCCCGCGCGGTCTCCTTTGCCTTTCTTGACGCCTCGCGCACCTTGGCGGCCTTGATCGCCTTATCCGCGATCACGCCCGCGATCTCCGCGTTTTTGAGGTTCTCCAAAAACGGGACGAGCGTTTGCTGCAAAACCTGCTCGACCGCGGGACGCGCCTCCGCGTTGCCGAGCTTGCCCTTTGTCTGCCCCTCAAACTGCACCTGCCGCATCTTGAGCGACAGCACAGCGGTCATTCCCTCGCGAAAATCCTCCCCGGAAAGCTGCGGGTCCTTGTCCTTCAAATAGCCCTGCTTGCGGCAATAATCGTTCATGACCTTGGTAAAGGCCGCCTTAAAGCCCGTCTCATGCGTGCCGCCGTCCTTGGTGGGGATGTTGTTGACATAGGAAAGCAGGTTTTCGGTATAGCTGTCGTTGTGCTGAAACGCAAAGTCCACCAGAATGTCGCCGCTTCTGCCGGATAGATGCACCGGAACCGGATACAGCACGGTTTTGTCATTGTTCAGATCCCGCACAAAATCGGACAGGCCGCCGTCGAAACGGTACTCCGTCTGGCGACCGTTCTTGCTCTCCCGATTATCGGTCAGCGACAGCTTGACGCCGCGGTTCAGATGCGCCAGCTCGCGCAGGCGGCGCGAAATGGTGTCATAATGCATATCGATCGACGGAAAAACGCGCGCGTCGGGCAAAAACGTCACCGTCGTGCCCTGTTTGCGCGTGCGGCCGATCTCATAGAGCGGCGCCTTGGGCTTGCCGGAGCGCACCTTGCCCGTGTCGGGATCCACGGTGCTTTCAAACTCCTGCCGGTAGAGGCGGTTTTCCACCGCCACCTCAACTGTCAGCCATTGGGACAGCGCGTTGACCACCGAAGCGCCTACCCCGTGCAAGCCGCCCGAATAGCCATAGGCCTCGTTGCCGAACTTGCCGCCCGCGTGAAGCTGGGTAAAGACAACCTCCACCCCCGATACGCCCATCTTCTGATGGATGCCGACCGGGATGCCGCGCCCGTTGTCGGCCACCGTGACCGATCGGTCGCGGTTCAGCGTCACGGCAATCTCGTTGCCGTAGCCGTTGGCCGCCTCGTCGATGGCGTTGTCCACGATCTCCCATAGCAGATGATGCAACCCGGGCAGATCCGTGGTGCCGATATACATACCGGGACGGGCGCGCACGGCGTCCAGCCCCTCCATAATTTTGATGTCGGAAACGGAATAATCCGATGACATATTGCCTCCGTAAAGCCGCGCCACCGCGCCAGATTCAGAATGATCCGCACTATTATACCACAACATGTTGTGTGGACGGCTACCATTTATTCCCGGATTTACCATTTGTTTAAAAAAAGCCAAAAGACGCGCTTTTGGCGGCGGGAATGTGAAATTCCTGCAAATCGCTTGACGCGGTGTTGTAAGCTTCATATACTGGTATTGAAAACCAGATGTTGAAAGGCGAACGAACATGATCCGTCAGATTTTGTTGCTTGGGGATTCCATTTTGAAGGGCATACAGGTGCCGGCGGGCGGGACGCGCTACTGCGTGGAGAACCACCTGGACGCGGAGGGGCTCGGCAAAAAGTACGGCCTGCATATTGAGAACAGCTCGCGCTTTGGCTGCACGGTCGAAAAGGGCAGGCAGCTCATTTGCCGCGCGGTCGAAAAGGGCGAGGCGGGTGACGTGATCGTGATGGACTTTGGCGGAAACGACAGCGATTTTGACTGGGCGGCGGTCGCCGCGGCGCCGGACGGGGAGCATCTGCCGCACACGCCGCTACCGGAGTTTTCGCGTATTTACCGCGAGATCCTGTCGCTGCTGTCGGCCAATGGCATAACGCCTGTTATGACGACGCTGCCGCCGGTGCTTGCGGAACGGTATCTGGACTGGATCTGCCGGGACGGGCTGTCCAAGGAGAATATCCTGCATTGGCTGGGTTCGGCGGAGACGATCTACCGCTTTCAGGAGAACTACTCCCGCACGGTGGAGCAGATCGCCCGCGAAACCCATACGCCGCTGGTGGATCTGCGCGGCGCGTTTCTGTCCTCCCGGCGAATTGACGATCTGTACTGTCAGGACGGCATCCACCCGAACACCCGCGGGCAGGAGCTGATCTCCCACGCGTTTGATCGCTATCTTTCCTCGCGGCTGATGCTGGCATAATGCGGCGATCTGCGCTATACTGCCCATATAGGGGGTGAAAAGCGCATGTTTCGTTGGATTCTTAAAAAAGCGGCGCCTCTGCCTGATCTGATGCAGTTTGACAGGTATCTGTTCATAGGCCCGCACCCGGACGATATTGAGATCGGCTGTGCGCCGACGATACGGCTTCTGACACAGCAGGGAAAGCACGTCGCCTTTCTTGTCGTGACGGACGGCAGTGTCGGCGCGCTTGAGCCGGGTTTGTGCGGGGAGCGGCTTGCCCGGATGCGACAGGAGGAGGCGCGGGCGTCCGCTGCCCTTCTCGGCGTGACGGATGTGACGTTTCTTCCGCTTGCGGACGGCGGTCTGTATGAGGAGGAGACGCTGATCCGCTCCATGGCGGCGGCGATCATTGAAAGCAGGCCGGACGTCATCTTTGCGCCCGATCCGGACAACGCGGGCGAATGTCACCGCGACCATCTGCGCGTGGGACAGGCGGCCAAGGCCATGCTGTGCATCACGGCGTTTGCCCCGCTGACCGCGCGGCTTGGCATCAGCGGCAGCCATGCGCTTGACGCAATTGCGCTGTATTTTTCACCGCATCCAAACGCGTATGTTCCGGTGCGCAAAACCTTTTCGGCGCGCAACGCGGCGCTTCTGTGCCACAAAACGCAGTTCTCGGACGAGACACGGCGGCAGATCGGGCTATATTACCGGCTGCGCTCGCTCCGTTTCGGGCTTCGGCGCTTTTGCGGGCTTGCGGACGGATATCGCGTGCTGGGTCAGACACACGCACACTGCTTCCCGGAGATTGCGGAATAACGCCTGTTTATTGAGCCAATCGCGCCCGGCCGCGCATCGTCTTTTTGCGGCTTTTGCGAACGCGTAGCCGCCCGCAGGGCGGCGTCCGGCCGTGTTGTGCTTTTGACCCGTGTGTGGTACAATACCCGCATGGCTGTGGAGGAGCGTGCATACGCGAAACTGAATCTGACACTGGATGTGCTGTACCGCCGGCAGGACGGGTACCATGCGCTGGACACCATCATGCAGACGGTCGATCTGTATGACACCGTTGCGGTGGAAAAGGCCAAGGTGGTGGACGTCCACGTTGCCGGCATGCAGCTGCCACAGGACAACACCATGTACCGGGCGGCCATGGCTTACAAGAAGGCGACGGGCTGCGGCGCACTTGTCCGATGCTTCAAGCGCATCCCGGCGGAAGCGGGTATGGGCGGAGGCAGTGCGGACGCGGCGGCGGTGTTGCGCGCGCTGCAAAAGCTGCACCGTATGCTGGATGACCGCGATCTGTACCGCATTGCGCTGTCAGTCGGCGCGGATGTGCCGTTTATGATCCGGGGTGGCTTGCAGCGGGCGGAGGGCATCGGCGAGGTTTTGACCGCCTTTTCCGGGCCTAAGCTGTATTTTGTGGTGGCAAAGCCGGAGATGGGCGTGTCTACGCGCGCGCTGTTTGAGGCTCTGCCGCTGATTCTGCCGCGTGGCTCAGCCTACGCGGCGATGGCCGCGCTGGGGCGCGGGGATATGCGGGCGCTCTGTCCGCTGATCCACAACGCGCTGGAGCCGGCGGCGTCGGAGCTGGTGCCGCAGATCGCGGCGATCAAGCAGCGCATGCTGGACGCCGGCGCACCGGCCGCCGCCATGACCGGCAGCGGTTCGGCGGTATTTGCATTATGTGAAACGGAGGAACAGGCGGCAGGCATTGAGACGCAGCTTTCGGACTGTGCGTTCGTATGCCGCTGTCAATCGGTATGATGAAACAGGATAACATGACACAGGACAAGAATATCCGCACACTCGCCTGGGCGGGTCTTTTGTGCGGGCTGACGCTGGCGCTGACGCTCATCTCCATCCCCCTGCCCGCCGGCTATCTCAACCTCGGCGACGTGGCGGTGCTGTTCTCCGCATTTGCGCTGCCGATGGGCTGGGCGGCGCTGGCCGCGGGCGTTGGGGCGGCGCTGGCCGACCTGATTTTAGGGTTTGCGCTGTATGCGCCCGCCACCTTTGTGATCAAGGGGCTGGCGGCGCTTCTGTGCGCGCTGCTTTTGAAGGTTGTGCGGCCGATGAAGACGGGCTTGTGGTTTATCGCGCCGCTGGCTGCGGCGGTGGTGATCCCGCTGGGATACTTCGGGTTTGAATATTTTGTCTTTCACGAGGCGGCTGTGGCGGATATCCCCTGGAACGTGCTGCAAAGCGGCGTGGGCGTCGCAGGCGCGTATGCATCTGCGCTGCTTCTCAAAAACCATCTGAAATAACAACCGGCAAGCAGGGAGCATGGTATGGTCATTGCAATCTTTGGGGAAAGCTGCACCGGTAAATCAACCATTGCGGAGGCGCTGAAGCAACAGACCGGCGCGCGCGTTTTTTCGGGGAAGGACTATCTGCGGCTGGCCAAAAACGAGAAAGACGCGGAACGGGTGTTTCAGGAGCTGCTTACGGAGCATGTCAAGGCGGATGAATGCCTGATCTTTGTCCTGTCAGAGACGGAGCTGCTGCGACTGATCCCGCAGGGCGCGCTGCGCGTGCTGGCGACGGCAGATCTGGCGGTCATCCAGGCGCGTTTTTCTGCGCGTATGCACGGAAATCTGCCCGCGCCCGTTACGGCGATGCTCGAGCGGAAGCACGGCTGCTTTGACGGTGAGCCGCACGACGTCCATGTCAACGGGAATAAGCCGCTCGACAAGATCTGCAAAGAAATCCTGTCTTTCCGCAAGGAACCGCAATAAAGAAACCCTGTCCTGTCGCAAGGAACCGTAAAAAAACAACACCCGCGACGAGCGTTGGACGTTCGGCGGGTGTTGTTTTATACAGCGGGGTGCTTATTTTGTTCGGACGGGAAGTACGCCGGTGTCCGCCCGCATTAGATGGAGATGTCGTAGGCGACCTGAAACATATAGCTGTCGAGCGACTTTTGCATCTGCATGGCTTCGTCGATCGGCGTCAGCACGATCTGCGAGCTGCGATAGCACACGACCGCGGAGCTTTGCCCCTCAATCAGCTTTTCTACCGCAAAATGCCCCATACGCGACGCCATCACGCGATCACGCGGGGACGGGCTGCCACCGCGCTGGATATGTCCCAAAATGGATATCCGTGCCTCCATGCCCGTATCGGTACGGATACGGTCGGCGATCTCCTGCGTGTGGCCGACGCCCTCGGCAACGATGATCAGATGGTGGTTCTTGCCGCGATAGCGCCCCGCACGGATTTTCTCCGCCACGTCACGCTCAAAATCAAACGGAAACTCCGGCACGAGGATGGCCGTTGCGCCGACGGCAAGGCCCACATAGGTCGCCAGATGTCCTGCGTTTCTGCCCATGACCTCGACCACGGACACGCGCTCATGCGACTGCATCGTGTCGCCAAGCTTGTCGATTGCGCCAACGGCGGTGCCGGCGGCGGTGTCAAAGCCGATGGTATAATGGCTGCAGCCGATGTCGTTGTCGATCGTGGCGGGAATGCCGATGGTGTTGATCCCTTTTTTGGACAACGCCTCCAGCCCGCGGAACGTGCCGTCGCCGCCGATGCCGACGATGCCGTCGATGCCGAGATAGCGACAGGTTTTTGCGGCGCTCTCGAGCCCCGCCTCGGTCTTAAACTCCTCACTGCGGGCGGTAAACAGGATGGTGCCGCCACGCGCGGTGATGCCGTTGACGCTCCTGGCGTCCATTTCCTCCGTATCGGCATGAATGAGCCCGTTAAACCCGCGCCGGATGCCGACGGGGATCACGCCATGCTGTTGACAGTTGCGCACGACGGCACGGATGGCCGCGTTCATGCCCGGGGCGTCGCCGCCGCTGGTCAAAATGCCGACACGTCTGAGTTTCTTTACTTCCATATAGGTGATCCTTTCTTAATCAAGAAGCTGCATGTACAGCTGCTGATACTTTTTTGCCGATGCCGTCCATGAGAAATTGGCCGCCATGCCGCGATCGACCAATTGGCTCCACCGCTCCGGCTCCTCGGAATACAGGCGGCAGGCGCGTTCCAGCGTATACAGCATTTCGTGCGCGTTGTAATCACGGAACGAAAAACCGTTGCCCCTGTCGGCATATTGGTTGTAGGGCACAATGGTGTCCCGCAGGCCGCCGGTCTCGCGGACGACGGGCACGCTGCCGTAGCGGAGCGCGATCAGCTGGGACAGCCCGCACGGCTCAAACAACGACGGCATCAAAAACAGGTCGCTGCCCGCATAGACGCGGCGCGACAGCGCTTCGTCCAGGCGGATGACGGTCGCGACGCGGCCGGGATACCGACGTGAGGCGTCGCGCAGAAAATCCTCAAAATTCGCATCGCCCGTGCCGAGCACAGCCATCTGTGCGTCGGTGCGCATGATATCATCCAAAACGCGCGTGACAAGATCCAGCCCCTTCTGCGGCGTGAGACGCGTCACCATGCCGATCAGCGGCACGTCTGCATGGACGCAAAGCCCCAGCTCCTCCTGAAGCGCCGCCTTGCACAGCGTCTTTCCGGAGCGGTCACGCCTGTCGTAACGCGCGGCGAGGGCGGGATCGGTGTGCGGATTGTACACCTTGGTGTCAATGCCGTTCAAAATGCCTGTCAGCACATCCTGCCGTTTTCGCAGGATGCCGTCCATGCGCTCGCCAAAGTACGGGGTGCGGATCTCCTCGGCATAGGCGGGGCTGACGGTGGTGATGCAGTTTGAGAACACAAGCCCGGCCTTCATATAGGACACCACGCCGTAAAACTCAAGGTTGTCCTGCGTAAAGTAGCCGTCGTTTAGTCCCAGCGAGGAGCGGACGCTGTCAAAGGAAAACAGCCCCTGAAACTTGAGATTATGGATCGTGAATACGGTGCGTATGCCCTGATAACGCGCATCCGCAGCATATTGGCCGTTCAGCAGCACGGGGATCATGCCGGTCTGCCAGTCATGGCAGTGCAGCACGTCGGGGAAAAAGCCGATCCGCGGCAGCGCCTCCAGCACCGCGCGTGCAAAGAAAGCGAAGCGAAAGCCTTCCCGCGCATCGCCGGTATATACCCGGTCGGAGCCAAACAGCGCCAAATTATCAATAAAATAGAACGGGACACCGCCTTCGGTGATGGTGTCAACGCCGCAGTACACGCTCTGCCCGTTCATGTCGAGCGTAAAGTCGCACACATGCGTCATGCGGCAGACGGTTTCATACGCGATCAGCCGATACTTCGGCAGGATGACGCGCACATCGGTGGCTTCATCCCGAAGCTTGCGCGGCAACGCGCCAACCACATCGGCAAGACCGCCGGTCTTGATAAACGGAACCGCCTCGCTGGCGGCAAACAAAACCTTCATCGTGCGCTCCTCCGCTTGCATGGCCATGCTCCTTTCCCTTCTTTCCCATTGTCATCTTATCACAAAACCTTTCGCTGCGCAACGCTCCGCTTGCGGACAATTTTGGCGAACAAAAAAGGCGGGACGCATCGCCGCCCCGCCGAAAGGAATTCCCAATATGCCGCGCGCTTTTGCGCGAATGGCTCCGTCTGTTGTTTCGTCCGGCGGCTCTTCGCCCCTAACATTGACATTGCGCCCGATTTCCTGTGCCGCGCGCTTTTGCCGAAAGGAGGGCGGTGCCGCTATACCGTCTGATTCTTGCGCACGATGATCGGGAAGCTGTCGTAGCCGTTCAGCGTACGGCCGGCGCGGATGATCACGCCCTTGTCGAGCACGACATGATCCAGCGTCGCGTTTTCGCCGATGGCGGTGGCCTGCATGACGATGCTATTTTTCACAACAGCGCCCTTCATGACGGACACGCCGCGGAAAAGGATGCTGTTCTCCACCGTGCCGTCGATCCGGCAGCCGTCGGCCAGCATCGCGTTCTTTACAGATGCGTTGGCGCCGTAGCGGGTCGGAACCTCGTCCTTGACCTTGGTATGGATGGGATGCTCCCGACAGAACAGATCCTCACGCACCTCGGGCCTAAGCAGTGCCATGCTGTGCTTAAAGTATCCGCCGAGCGAGTTGAGCCGGGCGACATATCCGTCGTACCGGCAGCCCATGATGCGCAGCGTGCCGCACCGCTTCAAAAGCACATCCCGCATAAAGTCCGCCTCGCCGCGGGCATAGGCCTCCTCCACCAGATACTCCAAAAGCACCTTTTCCATGACGAACACGTCACAGCTGGCAGCGTTGCTCCGCGGGCGATAGGGGTTATATTCCATCTCGCGGACGCGGCCGCCGTCGTCAAGGATCAGCCTCAGATCCATATTCTGATCGTCCGGGTCAAACGCCGCCTCCTCATTGTAAAGGACGGTGACATCCGCGCCGGACGCGGTGTGGGATGCGATCAAATCGCCGAAGCAGGTATTGAAAATGGTGTGGCTGCCGGACAGGATCACATATTTTTCGCTGCTGCGGCGCACATAGCCCATGACCGAATGCAGCGCGTCCACCGAGCCGCGGTAAACGCCGATGTTCTCCTTCGTCATGAACGGCGGCAGGAAAAAGAGCCCCTCGCGCTTGCGGTGCAGATCCCATTCCTTGCCCGCGCCGATATGATCCATCAGCGAATGATAATTCTTTTGTGTGATGAGGCCGACGTTTGTCACGCCAGAATTGACCATGTCGGACAGGATAAAGTCGATGCAGCGATACCTTCCGCCAAACGGCACAGCGGCCACCGCACGCGACAGGGTCAGATCCTTGAGCCGCAGGTTGTTCTCGCCGGTGTAGATCAGCCCAAACGCATTGTTTCTCATGGCTATACCTCCTCGCAGGGACGGTCATCGTCCGTATCCGCCGTGAACACCATGCCGGCGGGCAAATACGACCCGCGCAGGGTGCATACGTCGTTGCCGACCAGCGTGATGTCGCCCGTCAGACGGTTGTCCACCTTCTCCCCCTCGCGCAGTGCGCCGCCAACGACAGAATCGCTACCGATCGACGAGTTCTCGCCAATGATCGACTTATGCACCGTTGCGCCGGCGCAGATATGCGCGCTGGGCAACAAAACGGCGTCCTCGACCACGGCGCCCTCGTCCACGCGCGCGCCGCAGAACAGGACGGAGTTTTTGACGCTGCCGTATACCTCGCAGCCCTCGGCCACGATCGCGTTGCAAATTTTCGCATGCTCGCCCACGACATGCGCGGGCAGGGAGGGGTTGCGGGTAAAGATGCGCCAGGCGGGATCGTCCAGATCCAGCACGGGCGAATCCCCCAGCATGTCCATGTTCGCCTCCCACAGGCTCTGAACCGTCCCAACGTCCTTCCAGTAGCCCGCAAACGGATAGGCGGTCATGGCGCATCCGTCCGTTAGCATCGCGGGGATGATGTTCTTGCCGAAATCATGGTCGGATCCGGCGTTCAGATCGTCCCGCTCCAGATAGGATTTGAGCAGCTTCCAGTTAAAGATATAGATGCCCATCGACGCATTGTCGGAGAGCGGATGCGCGGGCTTTTCCTCAAAGGAGACGATGCGCCCCTTCTCATCGGTGTTCATGATGCCAAAGCGATGCGCCTCCGCCATGGGTACCCGGATGACGGCGATGGTGGCATCCGCGCGCTGATCCCGATGATGGCGCAGCATGCGCGCATAGTCCATCTTATAGATGTGATCGCCCGAAAGGATGAGCACATACTCGGGATCGTACTGATCGACAAACTCACGGTTCTGATAGATGGCGTTGGCGGTGCCGCTGTACCATTGGCTGTCACGCTCGGTCATGTACGGCGGCAGAACAAACACGCCGCCGCTGTTGCGGTCAAGATCCCAATGCTGTCCGGTGCCGAGATAGGAGTTGAGCGCCAGCGGCCGATACTGCGTCAGCACGCCGACGGTGTCAATCTCGGAATTGGTACAGTTGGACAGAGGAAAATCGATGATGCGATACTTCCCGCCAAAGGGCACGGCGGGCTTTGCCATGTTTGAGGTCAGAACCCCCAACCGGCTGCCTTGACCGCCGGCAAGCAACATGGCGACTATGGTCTTTTTCATCTCATCTCTCCTTTCTGTTCGGGCTCCAGCAGCAGGTATGCCGCGCCGTAAGGCGGCAGCTTGACATGCAGCCGATTCGGAAACGCATCGCACGCGCAGGCGTCGGTTCGGATGACGCCGTTATGATAGCGGCCTGTGCCGCCGTACTTCTCCGTGTCGGAATTGAACACCTCACGGAACAAGCCGGGCACCGGACAGCCCATCCAATAATCATCCCAGGGGATCGGCGTAAAGTTGAAGCAGCACAGAAGCTGGTTGCCGTGCCTGTCCCTGCGCAGGAAGGACAGCACCGAATGCTGCGTGTCGTCCACCGCGACCCAGGTAAAGCCCGTCCAGTCATCATCAATGTCATAAAGCGCGGGCATATCCAGATACAGCCGGTTCAGCTCCCGCACAAAGCCCTGCATCTTCTCGTGCTTTTCATAGTCCAGCAGCAGCCAGTCCAGCGACTCGTCAAAGCGCCACTCGATAAACTGGCCGATCTCCATACCCATAAAGGTCAGCTTTTTGCCGGGATGCGCCATCATATATGCGTACAGCAGCCTGAGCTGCGCAAATTTTTGCCAGTAATCGCCGGGCATTTTGTTGAGCATGGACAGCTTGCCGTGCACCACCTCGTCGTGAGAGAACGGCAGGATGTACTGCTCCGAAAACGCATAGACCATCGAAAAGGTCAGCTTGTCATGATGCCACTTGCGATAGAGCGAATCCATCTGCATGTAGTACAGCAGATCGTTCATCCAGCCCATGTTCCACTTGAAGTCAAACCCCAGCGACTCCTCATGTTTTTTCGTGACCTTCGGAAACGCGGTGCTCTCCTCCGCGATCAGCAGCTTATGGTTCGGCAGCTCGCTGATGGCGGCGGACAGCTTGTGAAACAGGCCGATCGCCTCCAGATTCTCGTTGCCGCCATAGATATTCGGCAGCCATTCGCCGTCCTGCCGCCCATAATCCAGATACAGCATGCACGACACGGCGTCCACCCGAAGCCCGTCGAAATGGAATTCCGACAGCCAGTACACGGCGTTGGACACCAGAAAGCTCTGCACCTGCGGCCGGCCGTAATCAAACAGCAGCGTCCCCCACTGCTTCATGTCGCTTCGGCGCGGATCGGGATGTTCATAGAGCGGCGTGCCGTCAAAGCGCGCAAGGCCGTAGCTGTCGCGCGTAAAGTGCGCAGGCACCCAGTCCATAATGACGCCGATGCCCTTTTCATGGGCGCGGTTGACAAAATACTTGAGATCATCCGGCGCGCCGTAGCGGGCGGTCGGCGCATAATATCCGGTGACCTGATAGCCCCAGCTCGGCCCGAACGGATATTCCATCACGGGCATCAGCTCAATGTGCGTATAGCCCATATCCACTGCATAATCCACCAGCGTCTCGCCGAGATCCCGATAGGACAGACCCTTGCGCCAGGAGCCCAGATGCACCTCATAGATGTTCATGGGGCCGATGTGCGGGTCGCCCCTGTTTTGCAGATAGGGGCCGTCCGTCCATGCATACGGCGCGTTCTCCCAGACCATGGAGGCCGTGCCCTCCTTCTCGCCGCGAACGGCATAGGGATCGGCCTTGTATACCGTTGCACCGTCAGACGTACGGATCGCGTATTTATAAAGCTGACCCTTCAGGGCGATGCCGATACGCGCCTCCCACACGCCGGTGGTGCCGACGCGCGTCATCGGATCCGCCAGATCGTTCCAACTGTTAAAATCCCCCACGACGCTGATCTTCAGCGCGTTGGGGGCCCAGACGGCAAACCGCCATTTTTCAAACCCGTCCACATCGATGATATGATGACACCCCAACGAGCGGTAGGCCACGGTGGTGGTTCCCTCGTTAAAATAATACAGCTCCAGATCGGACAGATGTGCCATGGTGCCTCCCGGTTCACAACTTCTCTTTATGTATCATACCATTTTATACATAAAAAGGAAACAGACACTTGTGTAAACTTTCGGTACGATCGACCGCAAATACAGAAAAAAACCCGCCGTCACACGGCGGGCATGGGGTGCGCGGGGCGGGGATGCTTGTGGGCGCGGGGCGCGGGGCGCGCGGTCTTACTTGCCGCCGCGCATCACAGCAGCTTTTCCACCATCCACTCGGCATACAGGCAAAAGCCACGGGTCGGGTCGTTGACAAACACGTGTGTGACCACGCCGATCAGCTTGCCGTTCTGCATCAGCGGGCTGCCGCTCATGCCCTGCACGATGCCGCCCGTCGCGGCAAGCAGCCGGTCGTCCGTTACCTCAATCATCATGCCCTGCGTCATCGGCGAGGCCTGCACCTCCAGCCGGATCACCGTGCATGAGAACGCCTGCACCCCGGTATCATCGATGGTCGCATACAGCGTGGCGGCGCCCTGCACCACCTCATCCGTTCGCGCGACAGGCACCTTATCCCGCAAAAGCAGCGCGCCCGCATACACGTCTCCCGCGATGCCGAAATCACCGTTGGTGTCGATGTTGCCCCATGTGAGCGCGCCTGCGGTCAGGAAGGTGCCGATCAGCTCACCCGGGGTTCCGACCGCGCCGCGGCGGACGTCGGTGATCTTTGCCAGAGAGATGACGCCGGTGCCTGCCGTCAGGATGGTTCCTGTATCAATATCCGTCACGGCGTGGCCGAGCGCCGCATACCTGCCCGTGCGCGGATCAATGACCGACAGAGTGCCGATGCCGGACGTGCTGTCCCGCACCCAGGCGCCGATCCGCGCCGCGCCGTCCTGCTTATCGACGGCGGGCACCACGGTGGCGGTGGCCTCCTGCCCGTCGCGCAGGTAGGTGATGGACAGCGGGTGCGCGCCATCGCCCGTCAGCGTGGCAAAATGCGCAGCATTCTTAATCTCGATGCCGTCAACGGACAGCAGGGTGTCGCCCTGGCGCAGCCCCGCGGCAGACGCCGGGCTTTTGAGACCGCTATCTGTCGATACGCTGCCGATGCCCACGACCTGCACGCCCCGCACATTCATGGCGATGCCGATGGCGTCGCCGCCGACGGACACCTCGGTTGCGGCGCCGACAACGGTGATCTGACGCAGCGGGATGAGTCCGAACAGCGAAACAGTATACATCTGCTCCGCCGCCTCGGACAGGCGTTCGTCGCCCGTGCCCCGTACCGCGACCGCGCCACCCTCAACCGACAGCAGCGCGCCGCTGACCATCGCTGGCCCCGTCACCGCGTCCGGGGTGCGGTTTAGCTGCCGCACCGGCGGCGAAAGGTACAGCGCAAGCAGCGCCACCGTCAACAGCGCCGACAGCACACGTCCGGCTTTTTTCATGTTCTCACCTCCGCCTTCGTTCTAGCTTTCCGCACGAACGCGAAGGATATGCCGCAAAGCGCAAAAAGCTGCCGGCGCTTTTTTGCACCGGCAGCATGTCAAATGCCCGTAGACCGTCCTACATGTGCGCGGTCGTGCGCAACAGCTCCTCCGCATGACGAATGGCGGCCGCGTCGTTTTCGCCTCCGCCCATGATGCGCGCCAGCTCCGCCGGGCGCTCGCCGTCCGAGAGACGCCGCACATGCGTGTGGGCGGACGTTTCGTCCGATTCCTTATGCACCAGATACTGCGCGTCGGCATATGCGGCGATCTGCGGCAGATGCGTCACCGCAAGCACCTGATGTCCGCGCGCCAGCCGCCGCATCTTTTCGGCGACGGCGTTGGCCACCATGCCGGAGATGCCGGTGTCAATCTCGTCAAATATCAGCGTATCAATATCGTCCGCACCCGCCATCGCCACCTTGAACGCCAGCATAATGCGCGACACCTCGCCGCCGCTTGCAACACGCACCAGCGGCTTTTCCGGTTCGCCCGGGTTCGCGGAAAGGAAAAACTCGATTTCATCAACGCCCTGCGCGGACAGCGTTTCGGGCGCAACGGGCGAAAAGTGCACCGCAAACGTCGCCTTCCGCATGCCCATATCGGACAGATTGTCCACGATCTGACGTTCCAGCTCCCGGGCGGCCGCCTGCCGTCTAAGCGACAGCTGCTGCGCGGCGGCGGCAAACGCGGAAAATGCGCGCGCGCGCTCCTCCGTCAGGCGTGTGATGTTCTCGCTGCTGTCGTCTAAAAGGGCAAGCTCCTTTTCCCGCTCGGCACGATACTTCATGATGGCGGCATAATCGGCGCCATATTTGCGTTTGAGCTGGGAAAGGAGATACAGCCGGTTCTCCGTCTGCTCCAGCGCGGCCGGATCGAACGAAAAATCGGCAATCGCGTCGCGCAGGGTAAAGGCGACCTCCTCCAGCGCGTAATAGGCGTCGTCCGCGCTCCTTTGCGCCTGCGCCCAATCGAGATGATAGCCCGCGATGCCGGACAGCGCGTGCCGCGCGCCGGTCAGGCGCGACAGCGCCGCATCGTCCCCGTACAGCGCGTCATAGGCGGCGTTCAGCCCCTCCTCAATCGTCTGCGCGTTCTGCATGCGCGTTCTGTCAGCCAGCAACCGCTCCTCCTCACCGTCGGACAGCTGCGCCTGATCAATCTCGCCAATCTGATATTTGAGCACGTCCACCCGCCGCGCGCGCTCCGCCGCGTCCTGTTCAAGGGCGCGCAGATCCGCATCGGCCTTGGCGGCGCGTCTGCGCTGATCACGCATCGCCGACAAAAGCCCATCCGCGTCGCTGTGTGCAAACGCGTCCAGAAGCCCCGCATGCGTGCGGGCATCCAGCAGCTGCTGATGCTGATGCTGGCCGTGGATATCCACCAACAGATCCCCAATCCGGCCGAGCTCGGCGGCACTGACCAGCGTGCCGTTGACGCGGCAGACGTTCTTGCCGCTCTGCGACAGCTCACGATAAAGGGTCAGCTCCGCGCCGTCGTACAGCTCCTGCTCGCGCAGATAGCGGGACACCGATGCGTCAGGCGCAACGGTGAACGTTGCCTCAACCTGCGCCTTGGGCGCGCCGGTCTGGATGCTGTCGCGCGACGCACGGTCGCCCAGCACAAACATGACCGCCTCCAGCAGGATCGATTTGCCGGCGCCGGTCTCGCCCGTCAACGCGGAAAAGCCGGCGTCAAAACAAATATCGAGCTGGTCGATCAGCGCCACATGCGAAATTTGCAGCCGATTCAACACGGATGAACGATACCTCCGCTACTTGATGAGCTTCTGGAACCGTTTGATCAGTTCCTGCACATTCTTGCCCTCGCGCACGGCGACAAAGATGGTGTTGTCGCCCGCGATGGTTCCCGCAATCTCCGACCATTTGAGCGAATCGATGGCCTCGCCCGCCACGCTGGCGCTGCCTGCCATCGTCTTGATCACGATCAGATTGCCTGCGGCGGTGATAGAGACGGCGCAGTTGGCAAACAGGCGGATAAACCGTTCCTGCATGTCGGACTCCGCCTTTTCCACCGTGGCATATTTGTAGCGGCCGTCGCCGGTCAGCACCTTGATCAGACGCAGCTCCTTGATGTCGCGCGATACCGTCGCCTGCGTGACGGAAAAGCCCTGCGTGCCCAAAAGCCGCGCCAGCTCCTCCTGCGTTTCAACGTTCTGAGTCGTGATCAGCCGAATGATCATCGCATGTCGTTTTGCTTTCATTGTTTTATGCCCCTATGTCAGTTTTTCGTGGATTTGCCGGTAAAGATTGATCTTGTGAAAACGCAGGAACGAAACCGTGTGCAAAGAGCCTGTCACAACCACCGTATCGCCCGCCGCAAGCGTCGAAACCCGCTCGCCATCCGCGGCCACGACACAGCGATCGACCGCTCTTAGCGTAATGACCGAGCGCATATCCGCCACGATGGAGCGCATGTGCAGCGTGTGTGAGCAAATGGGGGTGACGACCATCGCCTCATGTCCGACCGCGACGATCGGCCCGCCGGCCGACAGCGAATAGGCCGTAGATCCCGTAGGCGTCGCCACAACCACGCCGTCGCCGAACACCGTTCCCGCAGGCACGCCGTCGATCGACAGCTCGATCTGCGCCACGCCGGAGAACGAATGCTTGAACACCAGCAGATCGTTCAGACACTGAATCGGCTCGCCGCCGCCGATGGTACAGGCGATCATCGAGCGCTTTTCGACCGTGTACGTCCCCGCCGCAAGCTGCCCGAGCGCCTCGGAAAAATGCTGCTCATCCGTTTCCGCCAGAAAGCCCACGCGTCCGCAATGCACGCCCAGCATCGGCAGGCCGTGCTCCGCAGCAAGGCGCGCACGATGGATCAGCGAACCGTCGCCGCCGATGACGATAAGCGCATCCGCGTTGGCATAGTCGCCGCCGTCATCTGCCGTGCCGCAGCAAAAGCCCTCTCTGGCCGCCGTCTCCATCAGACGGCGCATGACCGCGCGGGTTGCCGGCCGCTCCGGATTGCTTGCAAACAACAGCTTCAACGCGTCTACTCCGTTCCGATTGCATATTGTACCCGTATTATACAATCATGCCCGGGAAAATTCAACCGTTTTATGAATAGATTATGAACTCTTTATGCAATCGAGGTGCGCGCGCTCGACCGTTTCCCGGGCAAGCGCGAAGAAATCGTCACTGGTTGGGACGTTTTTGCCGCCGCCGGGCGACAGCCACAGCAGAAACTCGATGTTGCCCTTCGGCCCTGTGATGGGCGAATAGGAAAGCCCTTTCACCGTATAACCCGCGCCGTCTGCAAAGGTCATGATGCTTTGGCAAACCGCCCGGTGTACAGCGGCGTCGCGCACCACGCCGTTTTTGCCGACCTCCGCGCGCCCTGCCTCAAATTGTGGCTTAATCAGCGCCACCAAGTCCGCATCGTCCTTCAGGCAGGCATGCAGCGGCGGCAGGATCAGCCGCAAAGAAATAAACGATACGTCAATGGAAGCAAAGCCCGCCGGCTCGGGAAACCAGTCCGGCTCGATAAACCGCGCGTTCTTTCGCTCCATCACGGTCACGCGCGGGTCGGAGCGCAGCTTCCAGTCCAGCTGGCCATAGCCCACGTCGAGCGACGCCACGCACCGGGCGCCGTTTTGCAGCATGCAATCGGTAAAGCCGCCGGTAGACGCGCCGATATCCAGGCAAAAGCGGTTCTCGGGCGTGATCGGAAAGACCTTCAGCGCCTTGTCGAGCTTCAGCCCGCCGCGGCTCACGAACGGAAGCATGTCCTCCGTCACGGCGATCACCGCCGAATCGGGGATGTCCTGCCCCGCCTTGTCCACGCGTCTGCCGTCAACCGTTACCACGCCCGCCATGATCAGCGCGCGCGCCTTCTCACGGCTTGGCGCAAGCCCCTGCTCCAGCATGGCCATGTCCAGTCGAATCTTTGTCATGCTTCCGCCCACAGCGCGCCCAGCGCACGCTCAATCCCCGCTTCGTTCAAATCAAACCGTGCCCGCTGTTCCGACACGGACGCCTGCCGAACGACGGTGTCCGGGATGCAAAGCGTCTGCACATGCAGTCCGCGACAATAAAGCGCCACATCCGCGCCGAGCGAAAGGACGTTCTCCTCCACCACCAGCACGCGCGCCCCACGCGCGCAAAGCAGATCCAGTGCCTCCGTATCGAGCGGCCGTAAAAACCGGGCGTTCAGCATACCGAGCCCGCGTTTTTTGGCCACCCAATGCGCAAACGGCACCATGGTTCCATGCGCGATCAGCACCGTGTCCCCCGCCGGCTCCCGCCATTCCCATTTGCCGTACTCCACAGGCGTCCTTGTCGGCAAATCTGGCAGCGCACCGCGGCAATAGCGGATTGCTGCGGGTTCCGTCCTGGAAAGCGCCATCGCCAGCATGGCTTCAAGCTCCTTTGGCGTGGACGGCGCATAGACGGACATGCCGGGAAGGCGGCTGAGAAACACGGGATCGTAAATGCCCTGATGCGTCGCTCCGTCCTCGCCGACCAGCCCCGCGCGATCCACGGCGAATACGACCGGCAGCTTTTGCAGGCAAACGTCATGCAGAATCTCGTCATAGGCCCGCTGCAAAAAGGTAGAATAAATCGCCACGACAGGCCGAAGCCCCGCCGCCGCCATGCCCGCGGCCAGCGTTACGGCATGCTCCTCGGCGATGCCGACATCGAAAAACCTGTCAGGGTATGCGCAGTGAAAGCCCTTAAGACCCGTGCCGCACTCCATCGCGGCGGTGACGGCGACTACGCGCGGGTTATCATGCGCCAGATGCACCAGCGCATCGCCAAACGTCTCCGAGCAGGATGGCTGCCCCTCGCTGGCGACCTTGCCGGTCATGACCGAGAACGGCGCGATGCCGTGAAACTTCTCCGGATTGGACTCCGAAAACGAATAGCCGCGCCCCTTTTGCGTGACGGCATGCACGATGACGGGCTTTCGAAGCGCCTTGGCGTTGTTAAGATATCTGGTTAGCTTTTTGAGATTGTGTCCGTCGATGGGGCCAAGATAGGCAAAGCCCATCTCCTCAAAAAACAGATTGGGCAAAAAGAAATTCTTGATGCGGTTCTTGAACCGCTCCATATACCTTGAAAGCCACTTTCCAAAGCGGCTGGTATCCAGCGAACGCACCACGGCGCGCTTAAAGCGGTTATAGCCGCGGCTGGCGCGCATGTCGTTGAGCGCGCGATGCACGGCGCCCACGCTCGGAGAGATGGCCATGGCGTTGTCATTGAGCAGGACGACGAGCGGCTCCTTGGTCACGCCCGCATCGTTCAGCGCCTCAAAGGCGAGCCCGCCCGACAGCGACGCGTCGCCAATAACGGCAACCGCCGTACCCGTCACCCCACACAGACGCATGGCGCGCGCCATACCGAGCGCGGCCGAGATCGACGTGGAGGCATGGCCGGTGTCAAACGCGTCAAATACGCTCTCCTCCCGCCGGGGAAAGCCGGAAATGCCGCCTGAGCAGCGAAGCGTCGCAAACGCGTCGCGGCGGCCGGTCAAAATCTTATGGGCATACGCCTGATGCCCCACGTCAAAGACGATCGGATCCTGCGGGCTGTTGAACACGCGATGAACCGCAACGATCAGCTCAACCGCGCCAAGCGACGAGGCCAGATGTCCGCCGGTATTGGATACGTTTTCGATCAAAAACCGACGCAGCTCCCCGCAAAGCGCGGGCAGCCGGCTTTTGTCCAGACGCTTGACGTCATCCGGACTGTCGATCGTATCAAGAATCGGATACTCGCTCATGCCACCCGCTCCCTCAGCACGGCCACCAGTTCCAGCAGCGTCTCCGCGCCCGCAAAACCGTCCAGCGCACAAGCGCAGGCCTTTGCACATTCCGTAACACGCGCCCGCGTGCGTTCCTCTCCGCCGAGCGTCACAAACGAGACACTGCCCGCGGCGGCATCCGGCTTGGCATCCAACAGATCGTCCGTCAGCTGAAACAGCAGCCCGAGCGCCTCCGCATACGCACAAAGCGCGGCGGTCTTTTCCGCATCCGCCCCCGCAAGGCAGGCGCCCGCCCGCACAGCGGCAAGAAACAGCGCGCCGGTCTTTCTGCGATGCAGCTCCATCAGCGCGTCCTCATCCGCCGGCACGGCGTTCAGATCCAGCGACTGTCCCGCCGCCATATCCAGCGCGCCGCGCGCCACCTGCGCCTTGGCCGTCTCCGGCCCCGGGGCTTCCGCCAGCACGGAAAACGCCAGCGTCAGCAGCGCGTCGCCGGCCAAAATGGCGTTGGCTTCGCCGAACACCCGGTGACACGACGGCCTGCCGCGGCGCATATCGTCGTTGTCCATCGCAGGCAGATCGTCATGAACGAGCGAATAGCAATGGATCATCTCCAGCGCACAGGCAAACGGCATGGCACGGCTCTCCTCGCCGCCCAGAAGCGCGTTCACCTCCAGCAGCAGGCAGGGACGGACGCGCTTGCCGCCGCCAAGAAGCGCGTATGACATGCTGTCTAGCATCATCGGCGGCACATCCGCGGCCGAAAGATATGCGTTTAGCGCCGATTCCACGGCGGGAATCCGGTCAAACACGCTCATTGCTCCGCCTCCGCAAGCGCCTTCAGCCGCCGCTCATAGCCGTCAAGCTCCTCCCGGCAGGCGCGATACAGCGCCACGCCCTGCTCATACTGGCTGATCATCGTCTCAAGCGGCGCCTCACCCGACTCCAGCCGGGCGGTCAGCGCTTCCAGATCTTTCATGTTTTGCTCAAACGTCCGTTTGGTCTGTTCCATCCGTATCATCCTTTCCCGTGACCTTGGCGCGCACGCCTCCGTCCGCAAAGCGGATCAAAACCCGCTGCCCTGCCGCCGCGCGATCCGCCTTTGTAAGCGGCGCGCCCGCGGCATCGTACACGAGCGCGAACCCGCGCCTAAGCGTCCTGTCAGGGTCAAACCCGTCCAGGCGCACCCCCGCCTCCGAAAGCGCGTGGCCTGTCCTTTGCAGCCGGTCACGGCACGCGCGCAGCATCCGTTCCTCCGCCCGATCCAGCCGCAGCTGCTCGGTCTCAAGCGAATGACGGACACGGAGCAGCGCCGCGGCGCCGCCCATGCGCTCCAGCGCCTGACGCTTCTGCAAAACGCCCGCGGAAAGCGACCGGTCCAGCCGGGCGCGCATCTGCATCAATCCGGCGGAAAGCGCCGCATATTCCGGCACGGCCAGCTCCGCAGCCGCCGACGGTGTTGGCGCGCGCAGATCGGCCGTAAAATCAGCAATGGAAAAATCCGTCTCATGCCCCACCGCGCTGATGATGGGGATGCGGCAGCCGAACACGGCCTCCGCAACCTCGATCTCATTGAACGCCCACAGATCCTCAAGCGAGCCGCCGCCCCGGCCAACGATCAGCACGTCGACACGCTGCTCCAGATCCGCCTTTTTTATGGCGTCCGCGATCTCAGCGGCCGCGCCCGCGCCCTGCACCGCCGCGTGATACAGCAGAACCGGCATCGCAGGGAACCGGCGGCCGATCACGTTGCGGATGTCCTGAAGCGCGGCGCCGGTGCCCGAGGTGACCACGCCCACCGCGCGCGGCAGCGCGGGAATCGGCTTTTTGTGCGCGGAATCAAAATAACCCTTTTGTTCGAGCTGCGCCTTCAGGCGCAAAAACCTTTGATAGAGCGCGCCCGCGCCCTCACGGAGCATGCTGTCGGCATAGACCTGAAAGCTGCCGTCGCGCGTATACAGATCGGCACGCCCGACGACGCGCACCTGCATGCCGTCCTCCGGACGAAAGTCCAGCCCCGTTGCCGCACCGCGAAACATGACGCAGCGCACCTGCGCGCCGTCATCCTTCAGCGAAAAATACAGATGTCCCGAGCTGGGACGGCGAAACCCGCTGATCTCGCCGGTCACGGCAAGACGCGACAGGTTGGGATCCTGCGCAAGCGACAGGCGCACATACTCGTTCAGCTCGGACACGGTAAACACCGGCTTTAGCTCCACGGCGCGCCCTCCCTCCCGTCCGCACCCAGCAGGGCGACGCCCACGGCGTTGTCCGCAGACAGGCGGCTTTCACCGAAGCGCAGCACGCCCGGCATGCGCGCATTCAGCCGCTCACGCAGAAGCAGGCTTGACGCCACGCCGCCGCAGAGCAGCACAGGCCCGTCGCCATGCGCGCGCATCGCGTTTTTGAGCATGGCCGTAAGCGTACCCGTGAGACAATCATACACCGCGGAGGCAAGCATATCCCTGTCCGCGCCCGCTTGCAGCAGCCGCTGCGCGGCGGATTCGACCCCGGAGAAGGAGCAGTCCGTCCCCCGAACCGAAAAAGGCAGCCGTTCGGCCTGTCCCGCAAACGCGCGGGCGCGCGCCTCCAGCGCCTTGCCCGCAGGGAACGTCAGCCCAAGCGCAACGCCGACACGATCGACAAACTGACCCGCGTGCAGATCGGTCGAAACGCCGAGCACCTCCACCGAAAAACCGCGCGGCCGCCGCGGCGTCACACGCATCAGATCCGTTGTCCCGCCCGACAGATGCACAGCAAAAAACGAGTCCAGCCGCAGCAGATCCTCATTGCCCCAGAGCGCCGCGCGAAGATGCCCGCTCTGATGATCGGTCAATATCAGCTCCGCGCCGAGCGAGGAAGCAAGCGCGCGCGCCAGACCCGCGCCCGGCAGAAACACCGGCATATACGAGCCGTCGCGCCCGGTAGGGGCGGCGCTCACCGCAACGCATGCGACGCGTGTGCGATCCACCGCCTCAAACAGCGCCTCCACAAGCGGCGGCAGCTGCTTTACATGCAAAAAAACACCGTCCGACTGCCGCAGCCCGTGGCCGCCAAAAGGCACGGAAAGCATCGTCCGCTGATCAAAGACGATGCCCTGGCTGTCCGCACATGCGACCGAGGTCGTATAGCAGCTTGTGTCAATGCCGATGGAAAGCGCGCTCACGCGGGAAGCTCCGCCGCGACCGCGCCCAGAATCCCGTTGATAAACTGGGGCGATTTTTCCTCTCCAAAGGATTTGGCCAGTTCCACCGCCTCGTTGATCGACGCGCCGACGGGGATATCCTGTTCAAACATCAGTTCATATATGGCAATGCGCAGGATGCACAGATCCACGCGTGCGATGCGGCTGAGCTGCCAGCCGCGGGCGTGCGCCGAAATCGCCGCGTCAATCTCCTCCCGGTGAAGCGTCACCCCAGCTACCAGCGCGTCAAAAAACGCCTGATCGCGCTCGGACATGTCGCTCTCCAGCTCCGATTGCTCCAGCACCTCGGGTATCCGATCCTCACCGCCGCACATACGAGCATAGAGAACCTTCATGGCGATCTCTCGCGCCAGATATCTCTTGCTCATGCGCCGCCACCCTTCTTAAACAGTCGTAAAAAAAACTCCTTGACCGCATCCGCGCCGCCCCGATCCATCAGCCAGCCGATCAGAAAGCCGACGCTTGTAAGCAGCAGAATCAGCAGCGTGCGCCAGAAATTGATGGTCAGCATCAAAATCGCTGTCAGCAGCCCGTAAGCTGCCAAGCCGACTGTCCATCTGTGTTGTTTGATAAACGCCAGGAACCGCTCCATCATCCCACCCTTAGTCCACGCGTCCCGCGCCGGACGCCGTGCTTTCGATCAGAATGCCGACCTCCAACACACGGATGCCGCACAGGGTCTCGATGTATTCCTTCAGCGATTTTTGCAGGGCGCCTGTCAGCTCCACCAGCTGCGTATCCGGCAGAACGGTCAGCCGTGCCGACAGCACGACGCCATCCTGCGCCGCGCGGACCGCGGTCACGCAGTCGCGCACCCGGTTGTTCTGGCGGATATGCTTCTGCACCATGGAATCAATCGCGGCCAGCGTGATGAATGTGCCGCCGATCTCCGTCTGCGAAACGAGCGCGCTGCGCACCTCCGGCTCCCGCTTCTGCTGGATGGCAAAGAACATCCTAAGGCAGATCAGAAACACCGCAAGCGCCACGGCGCCCACGACAATGGCCGCGGTCGTATTGTCGATACAGGCAACGAGCTGCTGCCAAAAGGAGACCGAAAACGGCCATTGCAGCGCCAGCATGCCGAAGGCGACGCAAACGACCATCACAATCACCGCCATCAGGCAGAGCAAAAACTTGTCAAAACCTTTCATTTGTAACTCCCCTCACCGGAAAAAAATCAGAAACGGGGGGACGACGGCAAAACCCGCCGTCCCGCCGGCCAAAGACCGTTTATTTTACGCGCGGCGACACGGGCTCCTCCTCCGCGGCAACGGCCGCAGGGGCGGGCTTTTCCGGCTGGAAGTAGACCTGGGGAACCGTGACATTGACCTCGACCACGCGAAGGCCGGTCATCGTCTCGATGGCGTTCTTGACTTCCTTCTGGATGCTCTGGCAGACCTCCTGAATCCGATATCCGTACTTAATCACGGCACTGATATCCACCGCGCACTCCTCCGTGCCGATCTCCACCTTAACACCCTTGGTGTAGCTTTTTTTGCCCAGCTTTTCGCCGAGACCCTCCATGGCGGTGCCGCTCATGGCATGAACGCCTTCCACCTCGCTCGCCGCGAGGGAGGCGATGGTGGCGATGACGTCCTCCGCAAAGACGATTTTTCCGCCTTGATTCACTTCGGTTGTAAGGGTTGTATTTTCATCCATTGCCAATATCTCCTTTCAATAATCTGTGCAAGTATACACAATGAAGTATACCATGCTTGCCGGCAAAAGTAAACGCACAAATGGCGCGCCGTCAAAAACGGCGCGCCCTGCCCGGATCCTTCCTGTGAGCCGTCAGTTTTCGGACGTGGACACGTTGACGTTCTCGGCGGTTTGCCCTGTCTCGCGCAGCACAATGTCCAAAATCTGCGCAACCTCCTCACTGGTCAGCTCCTGCGAGCCAATCACGACGTTGACGCTGCCCGCGTGCATGGATACGATGACGTCGGAAAAGCCCTTTGCCTTGATCAGGTTCTCGCACGTCAGCTCCAGCTCCATATAGGAGATCAGCGCCAGCTTTTGCTTCTGCGCATCGGACAGCGTTTCCTCATCCGCGCCCTGGGCAACGATCGCGTCCAGATATGCGATCTCCTGCGTGCGCACGGTGTCCCTTTCCGCGCGATAGAGGTCAAAGAAGCCGTCCTGCTGTGTTGAGGAGACGCTTACCGCGCCGTCGCCTTCCGCCGCGGCCGAAGCAGCTTCCCCCTCCTTTTTGCTGCTGCGGGACAACACGACGTTCGCCACGATCGCGCCCACAAGCAGCAGGCACACGCCAGCGAGCGTCAGCACCCGCTTGTTGACAAATTTTTTTACACCGGTCATTGAGATCCTGCTCATATATGCCTGCCTCCTCTTTGTTATGTTTCATTGTATAGCGTTATTGCCGCGTTCATTCCTCACCCGTCATCTCAAAAACCTCGATGCTCGACAGCGGCGCGCCCGTCACCGCCCGCACGGCGTATTGCAGGTTCATCCGCACGGTGGGATCCGCCGCGCCCTCCGCCACCACGATCACCCCGCGCACGGCGGGCGCAATCTCCATCAGCACGATCGGCTGCTCCCCGCTGTCGGTTGTGACGGTATACGGTTCGGTCACCTCTCGAACCTGTTCCGTGGCGGTGTTCTGCGCCGTCTGGATGCTGGTATCCTTTGTGCTGGCCATGGCGGCGACCGTCTCGCCCCCGGTCTCATAGGTGATCAGCACCGCCACCTTTCCCGCGCCCCGAATGCGGCACAGCACGGCGGTCAGCCGCGTTTCCAGCGTGTCGCCGGACGCGACGGCGGGCGCCGTATGCTCCGGCCCCTCGTCCGTCCCATCGCACCCGCCTGCGCAGCTGTCTCCCGCAAAATACAGCAGCAGCGAAAGCACGAGCACGGCGGCATACATTGCCCATTCCAGGCGCTTATCCCGGCGCACGGCGGCAAGAAGGCGTCGAAGCGCGCCGTCCTGCCGCGTTCTTTCCGCGTTCATCGCATCCCCCCTTACCCCAGCCATTGCGCCGCCAGCCGCACCAGCGCCGCCAGATAGCTGAGTCCGCTGGCTGCGCGGACGACGCCGCGCATGCCGCCGCCCATCATAAGCGCGTCCTGCGCCGCCAGCACTGCGCCAAGCACCGCGGTTGACAGCGCAAACTGCGTCACTTGCTGCACGGTTTACACCCCCTTTCCAATCGTCAGACCCGCCGCCAGCGTCACCGCCAGCATTGCCGCCGCCGCCACCAGTGCCGAAAGCAGGATCCCCAGCATGCGCGCCGCGCTCTTGATCACGGCGGAGAGCTTTTTTGCGCCGAGCGGCTCACAGAGATACGCAGCAAGCTGCAACGCGAACAGATACATGAGCAGCGCCGCAGCCGGCCGCAGCAGCACCGCCAGCGCAAGCAGGATCCCCGTCAGGCCAACGCCGTTTTTGACGACGGTCAGCAGCGAGAACACCGCGTCCAGCGACCCGCTGACCAGCGACCCCATCGCGGGCAGCGAGCCCGCCGCAAGCCGCGTCGTGCGCAGCAGCAGCCCGTCCTGCGCCGACGCCACCAGCCCGCGTACCGAAGCAAACAGCGCAAAGCCCGTCGTGATCACCCCGATCAGCCATTTGCACGCCCCGAAGAACAGCCCCGACAGCCCCTCCCCGCGCTCACCCAGCGCGTCGATCACGCCCGTTACGCCCCCGATGATTCCAAGCGGCAGCACCGCGCCCGCCAGCACCTTTTGAATACCGCCGCCAAGCAGTGCGGAGCAGGCTTGCAGCACGCCCGCCGCGCCCGGCAGGCCAAACAGCCCGAGCAGCCCGAGCAGTACCGGCAGGAGCAGCTCTCCAAGGGTGCAGAGCGTGTAGAGTGCCTCCCGGCAAGCCGCCGTCTGGCGGATAACGGCGGAGAGGATCAGCACGCCCGCCGCCGCGCGCAGCACCAGCAAGACGGTGTTTCCCATCCCACCCGTATCCGGCAGCAGCTGCCCCGCCGTGCCGCCCAGCACCGCCAGCCCGACCAGCGCCAGCAAAAGCGCCGTGGCGCCCGGGAGCTGTTGCTTCCACAGGGAAAAGATCCTCGCCTCCCAGCCGTCCGCACCCGCGGTCGCATCCCGCCTGACGAGCGCCGTCAAAAGCTCCGATGGCAGCGGCAGCCCCGCGGCGGCGCCGCCTTGCGCGCGAAAGAAGGCGTCCCATTCCGATACGTCGATCCTGCTGAGGATATATGCCGTCAGCTCGTCCGTTTCGTCGGACGGCTCCTGCTCCGCCCATGCCGCCGCCGGCAGGAGCAAAAGCAGCAAGCCTATAACGATGACAGCAGCGCGGCGCCGACTTCGACAAGCGTGATCACCTGTGGCAGCGCGACCGCCGTAATGAGGATGCGGCCGCCCAGCTCCAGCTTCAGGGCGATGGCTCCCTGCCCCGCATCGCGGCTGAGCTGTGCGCCGAACTGGGTCAGATACGCCAACGCAAGAATCCGCACGACCGTGGTCACAAACACCGTGTCCACGCCGAATTTCTCCGCCAGACGCTTTAGCGCATCGAACAGCCCCGCCGCGTCGCCAAGCACCGACAACAGCAGGACGAGCCCCGTCGCCAGTCCCGCATACAGCGCGTATTCGGGCCGCACGGTGCGTAAAAGCACCGTCAGCACCGTGCCGATCAGCGCGATCAATGCAAGCTCGGCCATAGCGCGTTAATACAGCGAGAAGGTCTGCCGCACGGTGGCGACCAGCTCTGTAAACATCGACAGCATCAGCAGCGTGCCGAGGATCAGCCCCACGATCACCGTGATTGTGGCCAGCTCGTCGCGCCCGTTCTGCTTGAGCACTTGGGACAGCAGCGATACCAGGATGCCGAGTCCCGCGATCTTCAGCAATACGCCAAGGTCCATCCCGCCACCTACCAAAGCAGAACCGCAAGCGCCGCGCCCCCGAGGACGCCGATGATGCGGTAAAGCTTTGCCTTGTCCTTCCTGTCACATTCCGCCTCCTGTAAGCCGCCCGCAAGCCGCGCCGCCGCCTGCGCATAACGCTGCTCCGTTGTCACAAGGTCGCCTGCCGCCAGCGAGCAGAGCAGATCCCCCGCCGCCGTCCGATCCGACGCCGTCAATCCCTCAACGGATGTAAGCGCGCGCGTTGCCGCCTCCTGGGGCTCCCGCCCCTCCCGAATCCCCGCCATGAACGCCCCGAACACCGCCGCGCAAGGCAGATCCCGCTCGTTCTTGATCAGGTCCGCAAGCGGCGCACGGCTCACCCGTGCAGCCGTGATCAGCCGCGCCGCGCCCGCCGCAAGGCCGCTTAGCTGCGATACGCGTCGGCCGAGCCTGTTTGCCGCGCGTACGCCCGCAAGCGTGCACACCCCGAAGCATACGAGGATCGCCGTTATCCTGAGCATATCGGCAGCTCCTTTCCCTCGTCGTCCCAAAGCCGTTCCGCCCTGCCTACTTCGCCGCCGCCCGCCAGCGACAGATAGCGCCGGATCGCGTGCGCACGGTACAGCCGCTGCATCGGGGGACGCTTCTGGAGCTGCCAAAGATCGCGCGCGTGCGCCGTGGCAAGCACCGCCGCGCCCGCGCTGTCCGCCTCCAGCGCCGCGTCCACATCCGTCTCCCGCGAAAGCTCGTCACAGGCCAGCACATCCGGGGTCATTGCAGCCAGCATGCGCATCAGCCCGTCCGCCTTTTTTGACCCCGTGATCACATCCGTCCGCACCCCCACATCGAACGTCGGCACGCCGCCGACCGCCCCCGATACCTCCAGACGCTCATCCACCAGCGACACCCGATGCGGTGCGGCGCCGCCCAGCCCGTCGGACAGCAGCCGGACAAGATCCCGAAGCAGTGTCGTTTTTCCGCGTCCCGGTGGAGAAAGGATCAGCGTGCTGTACAGTCGGCCGCAGCCGTCCAGCAGCGCGGGCAGAAGCGGCAGCGCACAGTCCCGGACCTCGCGCACGATGCGAAAGCTGAAATACACGATGTCCGAAAACCGCTCGATACCGCCCGCGCCCGACACCGCCCGGCCGCATACCCCCACCCGAAAGCCCCCCGGCAGCGTAACAAACCCCGATCGCAGCTCCTCCTCCCATGCAAAGACGCTGTACTGGCAGATGCGGCTAAGCAGCGCCCCGCATTCCTCCCGTGAAAGCGCCGCCGCGCCGCCCGGCGCGTACACGACACGGTCATACCCGTCGAAGACCAGCTGCATCGGCTGTCCCGCGCGCAGCCGGATTTCAAGAAGCGGTGCGCCGGGCGCGACGCTTTGCGCGATCGAGCGCGCCCTTTGCGGCAGCAGCGGCAGAATGTGCATTTTCCACGGGTCTTGTTCCATACAGGAATATATGCGGGCAGTTGCAGCGATATGTAGCTTGCCAAAGCCGCGGCGTGTAGCGTATAATTCAGAAAGAAACGGAGAAATGCATGAACAACAACAAGAATATCGGCGTGCTGTGCGTCATATTGGCCGGGCTGTTCTGGGGCAGCGCCGGGCTGTTTGTCCGAAAGCTGAACGCGGCGGGGTTTACCACGATGCAGGTCGTGGCCGCGCGCTCGGCGATCAGCTTTGTGATCCTGACCGTCATCGCGCTTGTACGTAATCCCGGCGCGTTTCGGATCCGCCTGCGCGACGTGTGGATGTTTTTCGGCACCGGCATCGTCAGCGTGGTCGTTTTCAACTGGTGCTATTTTACCTGCATGATTAAGACCACCCTGTCCGTCGCCTGCGTACTGATGTACACCTCACCGGCGTTTGCAACGATCCTGGCGGCTCTGATCTTCCGTGAGCGCATCACCCTGCGAAAGGTGCTGGCGCTCGTGGTCGCGTTTGCGGGATGCGTGGTGGCCACCGGCATCTGGACGGGCGCCTCCGGCCTCAGCGTGGGCGGCGTGCTGATCGGCCTTTGCTCAGGGCTTTTTTATGCGCTGTACAGCATTTTTTCACGGTTCGCGCTCAAAAGATACAGCGCGCTTACGGTCAACCTGTATACGTTCCTGTTCGCGTCTGTCGGCGCGCTGCCCCTGTCCAAGCCCAGCGAGATCGCAGGCTATCTTCTCCAAACGCCCGCAACCTGGTGGTATGTGCTGGGCGTCGGGCTTGTCGCGGCGGTGATTCCGTACCTGCTGTTCACCTACGGCCTGACGCGCGTGGATGTCAGCCGCGCCAACATCATCGTCACGGTGGAGATCGCGGCCGTGCTGTTTTTTTCGATCGCGGTCTTTCGCGAGGGATTCTTCTGGTATAACCTGGTTGGCATCGCGCTGGTGATCGCCGCAGTCGTGCTGCTGGCTCTGCCGGAAAGGGCGCGCCCTGCCGTCAGCCCCGCAGACGGTCAACCGTCCATAAGCGATGCCAAAGCAAGCCCGGCAAACGCCGCGCATGCTGCGGAAGCTGCGGCGCCTTCGCATGACACGCATGACTAGCGCGCGCATTTTGGCCCCGGCGGGCTCCCCCGAAGCGCTGACGGCGGCGGTGCGCTGCGGCGCGGACGCGGTCTACTTTGGTTTGAGCCGCTTTAACGCGCGGCAAAACGCGGAAAACTTTTCGATGGAAACGCTGGCGGAGACGGTGGCGTATTGTCATGCCCGCGGCGTGGAAACGCTGATCACCGTCAACACACTGCTGGGTGACGGCGAGCTGGATGACGCGGCAAAGCTGCTGTATGCGATTGCAGAAAGCGGTGCAGACGGCGTGATTTTGCAGGATCTGGCGGCGGCGGCACTTGCGCGGGAGATCTGCCCCACGCTCAGCCGGCACGCCTCCACGCAGATGGCGGCGCATAACACAGCGGGCGTGCAGGAGCTGACACGGATGGGGTTTTCGACGGTGGTGCTCGCGCGTGAACTGACGCTTGACGAGATCCGCCGCATCCGTGCCGGTACGGACGCCGAACTGGAGACGTTTGTCCACGGCGCGCACTGCATGAGCGCGTCGGGCTGCTGCTATCTTTCGGCGACGCTCGGCGGACGCAGCGGCAACCGCGGACTCTGCGCGCAGCCGTGCCGCCTGCCCTTTGCCTGCAACGGACATGACTACGCGCTTTCGCTCAAGGACATGTGCCTGTTTTCGCATATTGGGGAGCTGACCTCGGCCGGCATAACGCGGCTCAAGATCGAAGGGCGGATGAAGCGCCCGGAGTATGTCGCCGCTGCGGTCGCCGCCGCGGTCGCCGCGCGGGACGGCAGGCCGTTCGACACCGAAACCCTGCGCGCGGTGTTTTCGCGCAGCGGGTTTACCGACGGCTATCTGACCGGCCGGCGCACACGCGCAATGTTCGGCGTACGCACGCGTGAGGACGCCGAGCGCGCACGCGACGTATTGGCGCATCTTCGCGAGAGCTATCGGCGGGAATGCCCGCGGGTGCCTGTCTCGCTTTCTCTGACGGTGCGGCACGGCCGTCCCGCAGAGCTTTGTGTCAGCTGCGACGCGCAGACCGTTTGTGTAACCGGCGACGTGCCGCAATGTGCGGAGCGTGCTGGCGTCACGCAGGAATCGCTCGAGCGCCTTTTGGAAAAAACCGGCAACACACCGTATCTGGCAGTCTCGGTGCATGCGGAGCCGGAGCCCGGGCTGTATCTGTCCGCCGCCTCCGTCAACGCGATGCGGCGCGATGTGCTGGAGGAGCTGACCGCGCTTCGGGGCGCGCCCCCGCAAAGGGTCTGCACGCCCGCCGTGCTGTCCGCCCCCACCCCGCATACGCCGCACGCGACCGTTTCCCTTCGGCTTCGCTTTGAGACGGCGGAGCAGGCGTTTTTCCCGCCGGAATCGGAGTATGTGACGCTGCCCGTGGGCGAGCTTATGCGGCAGCCCGCACTCCTGTCCGCGCACGCGGACACGCTGATCGGCGAGCTGCCTTATCTCGTGTATCCCGGCGATGAAGACGCGCTCTGCGCCCTGCTTCTGTCATTGAAGGCGCAGGGGCTCAGGCATGTGAGCTGCGACAACATCGGCACGCTGCGCATCGGCAGAGAGGCCGGCCTTTCCGTTCACGGCGGCATGGGACTCAACATTTTCAACACGCGCGCGCTGACAGCCTATGCGGAGGCAGGCGTATGCGACGCCATGCTTTCACCCGAGCTGGGGCGGGCGGCCGTAGCCGCGCTTGGCGGAAGGACGGCACGCGGAATCCTTGGTTATGGCCGGTTGCCACTGATGCAGCTTCGGTGCTGTCCCGCGCGGGGTGACACGGGCTGCGGCGCCTGCCCGGGCAGCGCGCTCCTTACCGACCGGACCGGCGCGGCCTTCCCGCTTTTGTGCCGCGACAAACGGTTTTCGACCATGTTCAACAGCGTGCCGCACTATCGGATGGATCAACCGCTTCCGCCGGCGGATTTTATCATGCTTCTGTTTTCTGACGAGTCCCCCGCCCTCTGCCGGGCGCGGTATCAGCAGGCGCTTGCCCATGCCGCGGCGGATTTTCCGATGACGCGCGGCCTTTTCCAGCGCGGCGTGCAGTAGCTCTGCACACTTTCTCCATGCGCCGCCTTGCGGCGTGTCGCCCATCCATCACGCAAAAAAGCGGCTCCTTGACGGAGCCGCTTTCTGATATGGCGGGGTTGCTTACTGTTCTTCGCTGATCTTGGCCTGCGCGGCGGCAAGGCGTGCGATCGGCACGCGGAACGGCGAGCAGGACACATAGTTCAGACCCAACTTGTGGCAGAACTCGACCGACGAGGGATCGCCGCCGTGTTCGCCGCAGATGCCGAGCTTGATGTTCGGTCGTGTGGAGCGTCCGAGCTCGGCGGCCATCTTCATCAACCGGCCTACGCCGTCCTGATCGACACGCGCAAACGGATCAAACTCATAGATCTTTTTCTTGTAATAATCATCCAGGAATTTGCCCGCGTCATCGCGCGAGAAGCCAAACGTCATCTGGGTCAGATCGTTCGTGCCGAAGGAGAAGAACTGGGCATGTTCGGCGACCTTGTCCGCAGTCAGCGCCGCGCGCGGGATCTCGATCATGGTGCCTACCATGTATTCGATCTTCACACCGCGCTCCTCCATAACGAGCTTGGCGGTACGGTCAACCACTTCCTTGACATAGGCAAGCTCTTTGGCTTCACCGACGAGCGGGATCATGATCTCCGGAAGGATGTCAAGGCCGAGCTCCTGACGCGTCTCGATCGCCGCCTCGATGACGGCGCGGGTCTGCATTTCAGCGATCTCGGGATAGGTGACGGCCAGACGGCAGCCGCGATGCCCCAGCATCGGGTTGAACTCATGCAGGGAATCAACGGTCTTTTTGAGCTGCTCATAGGTCAGCCCCATCTCGGCGGCCAACGAACGGATGTCCTTTTCCTCGGTGGGCAGGAACTCATGCAGCGGCGGATCCAGGAAGCGGATTGTGACGGGACGACCCGCCATCTCCTTATAAATTCCCTTAAAATCGCCGCGCTGCATCGGGAGCAGCTTTGCAAGCGCCTTGCGGCGGCTCTGCTCGTCGCTCGAGATGATCATCTCGCGCACGGCGGGGATACGATCCTCCTCAAAGAACATATGCTCGGTACGGCACAGGCCAATGCCCTCCGCGCCGAACTTGACGGCAACGCCCGCATCGTGCGGGTTGTCGGCGTTGGTGCGCACCTTGAGCGTACGAACCTCGTCCGCCCATTTCATGATGGTGGCAAAGTTGCCGGAAACCAGCGCCTCAACGGTCGGCAGCGCTTCGCCGTAGATATTGCCCGTGGAGCCGTCCAGAGAAATCCAGCTCTCCTCGGTATAGGTGGTGCCGGCGACGGTGAACGTGCGGTTCTTCTCGTCAATGACCAGCTCGGAGCAGCCCGCGATGCAGCAGGTGCCCATGCCGCGCGCGACAACCGCCGCATGCGACGTCATGCCGCCTCTGCCGGTAAGGATGCCCTCGGAGGCATACATGCCCTCGATATCCTCAGGCGAGGTCTCAAGCCGCACGAGGACGACCTTCTGGCCAAGCTCCTTCTTACGGATGGCGTCCACCGCATGGAAGCAGACCTGACCGCAGGCAGCGCCCGGCGACGCCGGAAGCCCCGCGGCGATCGGCTTTGCCTTCTTGAGGGCGGCCGGCTCAAACGTGGGATGCAGCAGCGAATCGAGGGAGCGCGGATCGATCTTCATGAGCGCCTCCTCGCGGGTGATCATGCCCTCGTCCACGAGGTCGCAGGCGATCTGCAAGCCCGCGGCGGCGGTGCGCTTGCCGTTTCTGGTCTGAAGCATGAACAGGCGGCCGCGCTCAATGGTGAACTCCATATCCTGCATGTCGCGATAATGCTGCTCCAGCGTATCGGCGATAGTGACAAACTGCTTGTACACCTCGGGCTGCGTCTCCGCAAGAGCGGCGATGGGCTGCGGGGTGCGGATGCCGGCCACGACGTCCTCGCCCTGGGCATTCATCAAAAACTCGCCATAAAGCTTTTTCTCGCCGGTGGACGGGTTGCGCGTAAACGCGACGCCCGTACCGCAATCGTTGCCCATGTTACCGAACACCATGGACTGCACGTTGACGGCGGTACCCCAATCGGACGGGATGTCGTTCTTTCTTCTGTAAACGATGGCGCGCGGGTTGTCCCAGCTGCGGAACACCGCCTTGACCGCCTCGATCAGCTGCACTCTGGGATCCTGCGGGAAGGGCTCGCCCTTTTCCTTGAGATACAGCGCCTGATACTTTTTCACGATGTCCTTAAGGTTTTCCGCGGTAAGCTCGGTGTCGAGCTTGCAGTTGTTGGCCTTCTTGGCGCCGTCAAAGATCTCGTCAAACTTGGCCTTCTCGACCTCCATGACCACATCGGAAAACATCTGGATAAAACGGCGATAGCTGTCAAACGCAAAACGCTCATTGTTGGTGAGCTTGGCAAGTCCCTGCACCGTCTGATCGTTGAGGCCGAGGTTCAAAATGGTGTCCATCATGCCCGGCATCGAAGCTCTGGCGCCCGAACGCACGGACACGAGGAACGGATTCCCCACATCGCCAAACGTCTTGCCAGCCTGCTTCTCGATCACGGTCAGCGCGGCAAAAATCTCATCGACGATCTCATCGGAGATCCGCTTGCCGTCCTGATAATAGCGCGTGCACGCCTCTGTGGTCACGGTAAAACCAAACGGAACCGGAAGCCCGAGCCCCGTCATTTCGGCCAGGTTCGCGCCCTTGCCGCCCAGCAGGTTGCGCATGCCCGCATTCCCCTCGTTGAACAGATATACATACTTGTACGCCAAATTGTCTTCCTCCTCACATATCTAAACCTAACAATTTATTATAGCAACGAGCTATACGTAATTCAAGTAAAAAATGAGGGAAATCCCACAAAAAATGGTGCGTCTGCCACAGACCCGCCGGTCGGCATCCGAAACCCGTCCCTCCTCAGTCGGCGCCCGCGCACAGGGAGCGCGCAAGCGATGCCGCAAAACGGTATTTGCGGCGTCTGCTCAGCCGGCGCGCGTGTGCAACGAGAGATAGATCTGATACGTTTTGGATTCGGCTCCCAGCATCTGTTCGGCATACGGCAGCAGCAGCGCAGCAAGCTCCTTGCGGAGCGCGGGTGTCAGCACGACCTTCAAAAGCGCCTCGTCGGGCAGCAGCAGCATGCGGCGCATCGCCTCCAGCGCCAGCTTGGAGACGGGACGCGCGTTCTGATTGCAGCCGGCGCACAGCGCGCCGCCGCGGTCGGACGAAAAATACAGCCGCGCATCGCCGCGGATGTCCCTGCCGCACTGGCAGCAGCAGGTGATGGCGGGGGTATAGCCGGTCGCAGCCAAAAACCTGAGCAGAAAGGCGCACAAAAGATCCTCCGGCGCGTTGTCGCCATAGCTCAAAAGCGTAAGCGTATAGGTCAGTAGCTGGAACAGCGGCGGGTTTGGCTCGTTCACCTGCACGGCCTCCTGACAGAGCCGCGCCGCAAGCGACGCGGTGGAGAACCTGTCCATATCCTCGCGGATGGGATAAAAGCTGTCGCGCACCAGGCACTGATTGACCGTATATTTGCCTTTGTTGAAAAACAGCTCATATTCCCCCGAGACAAACGGCTGGGCGCACGCAAGCAGGGGCGCCGTCGTCCGCCTGCAATTTCTTGCCTTGGCGTCCACGCGTCCCTGTTCCATGGTAAACAGCGTCAGAATGCGGTCATTGTCGCGATAATCGGTATAGCCCGTGACAATGCCGTTGACACATAGCGTTGCCATGCCGTCCCTTTCCCCGATCAGTCGGGTTTTTCTTCATCCAGAAGGCGCCTGACGGCACGGAAGCGAAGGTACGACTCCACGCTCCCGTTTTCAATAAACCGTCGCCAGGCGATTCTGTCATAATCGTCCATGCGCTTCACCTCCACGGGGTTAGTCTGCCCCGCCGAGAAAAAAGCACGCTGGCAATCTCTTACTGGTAACCGAGCTCGGACAGCATGCCCTGCCGGTTGCGCCAGTCCTCCTTGCTCTTGACATGAAGCTGTAAATTGACATGCACGCCCAGCAGCCATTCGATGTCCTGCCGCGCGGAGGAGCCGATTTTTTTGAGCATGGAGCCGCCGCGGCCGATCAAAATGCCCTTGTGGCTTTCCCGCTCGCAATAAATCGTCGCATACATATCCATCAGCGTGCCGTCCTCGCGGAGCTGCATCTGATCGATTCCCACGCCCACGCCATGCGGCACCTCTTCGCTGAGCAGCAGCAGCGCTTTTTCGCGGATCAGCTCCGCACAGATGACGCGCTCCGGCTGATCGGTCACCATATCTGGCGGAAAATACTGCGGGCCTTCGACAAGATAGCCGCGAAGCGCCGCGATAAGCTCCGGCAAGCCCTCGCCGGTCTTGGCGCTGACGGACAGCACACCCCGATAAAAATCCCGTTCCTTCAGCGCCTCGCGGATGGCGCTCTGCTCCGCCTCGGCGACAAGATCGATCTTGTTCAGCACGATCAGCACCGGCGCGTGGACGTGCTTGAGCCTGTCCATGATCGCGACGTCGCGTTCGCGCATGCCGCCTTTGGCGTCAACGACAAAGAGGATCGCCTCCACATCGTTCCACGCCTCGACGGCGACCTTTTGCATATAGACGCCGAGCTTGTTCTTGGGCGCGGTCAGCCCCGGCGTATCCAGGAAGATCATTTGATATGCATCCCCTGTAAGCACGCCGGTGATCTTGTTGCGCGTGGTCTGCGCCTTGTTGGTCACAATGGCGATCTTTTGCCCCACTAGCGCGTTAAGAAGCGTCGATTTGCCGACGTTCGGGCAGCCGATAATGCTGATAAACCCACTTTGATAACTCATAACACATTCAAATCCTTCGGTGAAAATCGGTGCGGCAGCGCCTCATTTAGCGTCATGCAAATAACGTTACGGTCTTTGTCCGCCGTGATGATCAAAAAATCGTCGTCGCAGAACTCGGCCATGACCTGGCGGCATACGCCGCAGGGAAAGCCGGGCGTATCGCCGTCGGACACAACGGCGATCGCCGTAAAGGCGCGATGGCCGTCATAGACTGCCTTGAAAAACGCGTTCCGCTCGGCGCAGACCGTGGGCGTAAAACCCGCATTTTCGATATTACAGCCCTGATAGGTCGCGCCGTCCGCGCACAGCAGGCAGGCGCCCACCCGATAATGAGAATAGGGCGTATAGGCGCGGCCGCGCGCCTCATATGCCAGATCCAGCAGCCGCTGCTGCACGTCGTTTGCAAGGGTACTCATCGTGATAAACCGATTCCTTCCAGAATATTTGTTTGTCTTTGGCGCATCACGCGCTCCTCCTCGGGCTGCATATGGTCATATCCCAACAGATGCAGCACCCCGTGAACCGCTAAAAAACCGAGCTCGCGTGGAACGCCGTGGCCGTATTCGGCCGCCTGCTCCACCGCGCGGTCCAGGCAGATCAGGATATCACCCAGATAACCGTCCGGCGGCGACAAAAGCTGTTCCCCCTCCCAGGCGGGAAAGGTCAGCACATCCGTCACGCGGTCGATATGCCGAAACTCCGCATTGAGGGCGCGTATCTCGTCCGGCTGCGCGATGCGGATGGACAGATCGCCCGTCCTGCCCTCTATCGCCAGCGCCTTGGCTGCGGCGGTCAAAATCACATCTTTCTGTTCGTCTGTCAGCGGAACCGCATCCGCAATCAGCTCAATCAAACCGTTTCCTCCTCCTCGTTAGGATAGGCGATCCGATCGTGCATGATGCCGGTAAACGTATAGAGGAACGCTGTCTCCACCCGGTTCAGCTCCCGCATGGTGATGGGACAGAGCGCAAACTGATCATCCTCCAGCTTGCCGCGGAACACCGAATGCACCATGCGCGCGACGTCCTCCTCGCCCGGGTTCTGCAACGAACGCACGGCAGCCTCGCAGCTGTCAGCCAGCATGACCACCGCGCTCTCCCGGCTGGACGGCCGGGGCGCATCATATCGGAAAAGCTTCTCGGGCAGCTTCTGCCCGGTCTGCTGCTGTGCCTTGTGATAAAAGTATGCCTTGAGCGTGTTGCCGTGATGCTCGGCTGCGATCTGCCTCACCGCCATGGGCATGCGATATTTCTGCAAAATGGCGTCGGCATCCTTCTGATGCGCGGCCAGAATTGCGGCGCTTTCCATCGGCGGCATATCGTCGTGGGGGTTGGCCATACCCGCTAGGTTTTCGGCAAAATACTGCGGCCGGCGCAGTTTGCCCACGTCGTGATAGGTCGCCGCCACACGCGCGAGGGCGGCGTTGGCACCGATGGCCTCCGCTCCGCTTTCGGCAAGCTGGGCGCTCATCATGCAATGGTGGTATGTCCCGGGCGCGGCGCTCATCATCTTGCGCAGCAGGGGATGATTGGCGTTCAAAAGCTCGTTCATGCGCGCCTGCGTCGGCAGATCAAACAGGATCTCCCACACGACCGCGATCCCGAGCGCCAGCACCGTGGCAATGACCGCGCCCGCGAAGAACAAAATCAGATCCAGAAAGGTCTCCAAAAACGTCATGCCCGCCAGCATGCCGCGTGCGGCAAAGATGACGGCGCCCCCTGCGCCGCCGACCAGCCCGGAAACGATCATGCCGCTGCGCTTCTCATCCAGAGCATAAACAGAAATGGCCAGCTGTCCGGTCACAAACGACGCGGCGACAAAGCACAGCGAATCCGCGTTGAACAGCGACCCTGCGCGGGCGGACAGCATCACAGTTACCGTCAGCGCGGTCAAAAGATTGACGGCCATGGCGATCCGCTTGTCATGCAGCGTGGCGACCAGCAGCGGCGCAAGCAGCACCGGTGCAAGCAGCGCCTGCGCCCGACAGGCAAGAAACGCCAGCGCGGTGTTCAAAAGCATCAAAAGCGCGATGCTGAGCAGCGCGCGCGGCTGACGGATCGCCTCGCCGCCGAACAGCACCAGATACGCCCACAGCAGGACGTAGAAAATCAACGTGTACAGAATATACGCCGCCGTATCGCGCGGCAGGGTGTCCTCATCTGCCAGCATGTCCAGCGTCGCAAGGTGCGCAAGCATGCCGGCCGTCACGGTCTCGCCGGCCGGATACAGCAGCTGGCTGCGGCGCAGCACGACATTCTCCACCGCGTCGGCGGCGGCGGTGCGCGCCTGCGCGGTCGCCGCTTCATCCTCGATCATGTTGCCCTGCAAAAACGTATCGGCAATGCCTGCCGCCAGCTCCTTGGCGGTGATGGTCAGCTGCGTCCGCTTGAGCGAAGCGCGTGCGCTTTCACGGGCGGTGTCGAGCGCGTCGGAAAAGACGCCGTCCTTCATCGCATCGGTCACGGCCGCCTTAACCGCCGCCGCGAGCGCGGAAAGATCCACCGGGTCGTTCTGTCGGCGCAGGCCGCCGGGAATCCACTCCGCCAGCGCGGAAAACGCGAGGCGGACGCTGATTGCATCCGACAGGGCATAGTCTGCAAGCTTCTGTTCCATAACCGCGTCGGAGAGCATGTCCGTCCATGCCTTGTTGTTGGACAGATAGGTGCCGTCCCCGTAGGCGTCCTCGGCATTCATCTCCCACACGGCGCGCATCTCCGCGGCAAACGTATCAAGCTCGGCCATAAACGCATCGGCCGCCGCCAGCCGTTCGGGCAGCACGGTCTCGTCGATCACATAGACCCTTTGAACCGCATCGCGCGCCTGCTGCCGCGCGGCGTCGGTGGCATACTGGTCGATGCCGCCGCTCGCGGCGGAAATATTGCCTGTCAGAATGTCGCCCTCGGCCAAATCAATTTTTTCGGCGCGAAACTCCAGCACCAGCAAAACGGCGTTGGCGGCGAACACGACCAGCAGCATCAGGGCGCACAGCCCCGTCAGCCGTCTGACCTGACGTCTGGCTCCCGATGTCTGTTTGCGACGTTTTGCCATATCCGTTCCTCTGCTATCTGGTTCTGGACCCGTTTTCATGCCGGTCGTATGCCTGAATGATTCGCTGCACAAGCTCGTGGCGCACCACGTCCTTATGCGTCAGCCGCACGACGGCGATCCCCTCCACGCCGTCAAGCACCTCCAGCGCGTGGATCAGCCCGCTCTTTCGTTCATAGGACAGGTCGATCTGCGTGATATCGCCGGTCACCACCACGCGCGAGCCCTCGCCAAAACGGGTCAGAAACATCTTCATCTGCTCAACCGAGCAGTTCTGCGCCTCATCCAGAATGATGTAGGCGTTGTTCAGCGTGCGACCGCGCATGTATGCCAGCGGCGCGACCTCGATCACCCCGCGCTCCAACAGGCCGCGATAGGTGTCGTATCCCAAAAACTCCTGCAACGCGTCGTACAGCGGTCTCAGGTACGGATCGACCTTGTTTTGCAGATCGCCCGGCAAGAAGCCGAGTTTTTCACCCGCTTCCACCGCGGGTCTGGTAAGGATGATCCGCTCGATCTCCTTGTTTTTGAAGGCCAAAACGGCTTGGGCGACCGCAAGATAGGTCTTGCCCGTGCCGGCGGGGCCCACCGCAAACACAAGATCCTTTTCCCGGAGCTGCTGCACATATCTCTTTTGGCCGAGCGTCTTGCATTTGACCTGCTTGCCGCGATGGTTCAGCGCGACCACGTCGCCCATGATCTGGGAGATCAGATCGGCGTTGCCGTCCTTGGCCAGATCGATGGCATAGCGGATGCGGGAGCGGTTGATCGGCTCGCCGCGCCGCTGCATCACAAGCAGCTTGTCCAGCACGCTTCTGCAAAGCTCCGCAGCCGCCGGCTCCCCCACGATTTCGATCCCGTCCGCTGTCACGCGGATTGTGGTCGCGGTCTCCTCCTCAAACACGGCAAGATTTTCATCGAACACACCGAACAGGCCGATGGCGTCGTCCATCGATTCAAGCTCAATGCAGACAGGTTCATTCCGTTGCTCCATCCGTTATCTCCCTTTGTATTCCGATCGTCTCCACGGTGGTGATGCGGCACCGGCCGTAGAGAACGCCGTTTTCGGTTTCCGTATACGCTGCCTTGACGATGATATCCGCGCCGTCCGGCAGCAGCAGCAGCGCGGTCTTTTCCGCCTCAACCAAGGCCGTCTCTTTCTGTTCGTCAGCAAGCAGCGTGCGCTCGCTCTCTTTCTGTTCCACCCATACGCCCGACTCGACCGTGACCGGCGTCAGCAGCTGGCTCACGACCACGGGCGCGCCCGCTTCAACATATGCAAGCGGGTAGGGCGACGGCGTCTGGTAAATCACGCGGCTGCCGATGCAGATGCACACATAGCGATGCGTGCGTCCCGTTTCAAGGATGACCGGCACCGTCTTTTTTGCCTCCACCCGCACGTCGTACACAATCGCCGCCGAAACCGTGCCGCGCGCGCGCGTCAGATACGGCGGCGTATCCTTATACTGCACGGTGCCGGATATCAGCACCTGCCCGTCCACGACCCGATCCCCCGGCCGAACGGCCGCTTTGCCGCGCAGCACGGTGATGTCCACCACCACGCCTGCCTTTGTCGCCACCACATCGCACGGGACGGAATAATCCTCGATCTCGGGCAGGGGAATCGATTCCCGAACCTCGACGGTCAGAAACACGCCGTCGCGGTGCAGCCCGAGCCATGCGATCTCATCAAACAGCGCCGCCGTATCGTTTGCGATACGGACATAATCCACGCCGCGCCACGGCATAAAAGGCGTCACACCCTTTTCCGCAAGCGCGGACATGAGCAGATCCTCCTCCATGCGCTCGCAACCCGTCACGCGAACAAACAGCACCCGCGTCGACAGAAAAGCAAACCCCGCCGCCAGCGCCACGGACCCGAACAGAAGCACCTTCCGCCGCCACAGCGCGCCCCATAAAAAGGGCAGGCCGCGTTTTTCGAGCACATGCACGCGGCAGCGATACCGCCGCCGGATCGGGATCAGACGAAAAAAATCTTTTCTCTTGATCCGGAGCCGCACGCAGGTGCGCCCCGTCCGCTCCAGCGCCCAGACAGGTGTGCCGGCAGACAGCATGGCGTTCAAAAACCGCTCAAGGGACAATCCCTCAATTTGAATTATAACATACCCGCCTATAAAACGCCACATCAGCGTGTGGCCTCCGTGCTCCATGCGCTGACGGCGCCCTCAATCACGGCGCGATGTGCGCCAAGCTCGGCCAGGGTAAGTCCCTCTCCCGTGAAGCACATGACGCCATCCGCCGTCAACAGGCGCACGCTTTCGGCACTGTAAGACAGAATGCCGCAATGATTCTCCACCACGGCGCGCTCCCGCCCGAACAAGGTCACGCGGAATACGCGGGGGTCGAGATCCTGCGGCAGTTCCAGCGCCGCGAGCGCCGCGCGGGCGGGACGGAGCTTCTTTTTCATGCTCTATCGTATGCCATGCGCGGATACGGCATACATGTTGTTTTTTACCTGCGCAGGCGGCGCGGAGAAAAGGAGCCGCGGCGTCCGTTACCGCAGCAGCAACAGCACCCCGGAGACGGCAAGCAGGCCGTAGGTAACAAGCAAAAACACCTTCTGCGGCAGTCTGGCGCTGAGAAGCGAGCCAAGCGTCATCGACACGATGAGCACGGGCGCGACCGGCCAGATTCTGCCCGCAAGCTGCCATGACCACACGCCGCGAAGCGCGTCGGTCACGATGGTGACGACGTTGGTGATCACCCAGACGGCGGACAGCGTCACGCGGAACGCGCGGCGATCATCCATGCGATCCGCTAAATATCCCACCAAAAGCGGCCCGCCGGACACAAACAAGCCCTGCGCGGCGCCGGCTAAAAAAAGCAGCGCCGCGTGCCAAATCCGCACAAATATGCCGGACTTCCCCGCCACAGCGTTGACCCGCGCCGGAAGATAGAGCATCACGATGCCGCGCGCCGCCAGCAGAAGCACAAAGACGCCCAGCACAATCCCGAGCGTCGTCTCATGATCGGCCGCCACGCCGGACAGCGCGACAGACACCGCCATGCCCACGCCCATCAGCAGCAGGATCTTGCCAAGCTCCTTCCAGTCGATATGCCGGAACGAGGTTATGACAATGAACAGTCCGCCGAGAAGGCCGACCACGCTAAGTGCGGGCTTTGCCACGCCGTAGCCCACCAGCATCAGCCCGAACGGCATGGCGAGCGCCGAGCCGCCAAAGCCCGTGATGCCCTGAAGAAACGTGGCAAAAAAGATGACCAGGAAAAACAGAATGTCGTTCATATACCGGGATTATAGCACAGCCGCACCCCGGACGCCATCACAACCGGCGCGCGGGTATGCAGGGTGCGCCCCCTGGAGACGCGCCGATATCCGCTAAGGCAGGCGGCAGGCGCGAAGCAGCGTCTTTTGTTCGTCTGTGATGCGAAAGCTCTCGATCGCTTTTTGCACGGTCTTGCCATGCGTAAAAGGCGCCAGCCGTCGCTCCGTCACATACGGCAGCGCATCGTCCCAGCGCTTGGCCAGCGCGGTGGCAAAATACCACGCGACCATCATGTTGACATAATACTCCCCGCTGTTAATCTCGGCGATCCGCCGCATCTGATCGGGACAAAACGCCGAACCCAGATAATGGGTCATGCGCATCTCGATGCCAAAGCGGACGGTGTAGGGATGCTCCGAACAAAGATAGGCGTCCAGCTGCGCGTCAAGCGGCACGGGACGGCGCAAAAAAGCGGCGGAGCGCATCTGATCGCACGTTGCCCAGTTATCGACCTGCGGCAAAAACGCGTCGAGCGCGCGAACCGTCCGATCGTAATCCCGATCCGCCGCGATCAAGAACGCGTGGAGATTGTTTTCCTCAAAATAATGATGCGGCAGAGCGGAAAGAAAAACCGCGGCCGCGGGCGTGCCGCGAAGCTCCCTTGCATACTGTCTGATCATCGGCGTGCGCACACCGATGACGCGCTCCGCCGCCACGTTTGGGATCAGCCTCTGCATAAACGTGCGATAGCCCGAGTCCTGAAGCGAAAAAAGCGTGCGCCGGATGCCGGACACCGCTCCGTCCTCCCCCGACATCGCCGCACTGACTGTCTGACTGCCGGTCATTGGCCGATATAGGCAAAGCGCTTCTGCGTCTTGCCGTCGCGCTCCACCGTCTCATTCCACATGGCGGCGGGACGCACCCATATGCCGCCCTCGCCGTACAATGCGCGATAGACCACCATGTCCTCCCGCGTTTCGGAATGGCGCGCCACATACAGCAGCTCATATTCGTTTCCCTTAAAATGCCGGTACCGGCCGGGGCGAAAATCCGCGTCGTTCATCCTCTTTTGGAGCCTCCCTTTCTATGCCGTTTGACGGCTCCGGCGGCTGCCCATGCGCCAGAGCAGAAAATCGATCTTCTTCCAGGCGGCGATCCATGCCGCGTCGGGAAACGCGCCGTCGAACACCGCGCAGACCGCCTGCGCCTCGGCCGTGTCAAAGAACGCGTCGTAACGCGCTTTGAGCGCGTGATAGGCATCCGCCGCCGCGGCAAGCCGCCTGTCGTCCGAACGCTGTCCCGCGTCGTAAGGGATGCCGACCAGCACGCGGACATTGTTGTCCCACACGGGCGCGCAGTCGGGATACAGCGTGGCGATCAGCTTGGAAGAAAACGAAAGATGCACCTTGCCCGTCAGCGCATACAGCTCCGAAAGCACCTCTTCGACGGCAGGCATTTTTGCGCTGTCCCGATGCAGCCAAAGCAGACGGTAATAACCGTCATAGATCTCGGCGCTTGCATGGCCGTTGCTGCCGGCAAAGCGCAGCTTATAGAACACATTGTACAGACGGCGGAACGCGGCGTCTGACGCGGGGTCCACGGAAGGCAAAAGACGCATCATCGAAAAATAGATGTCCACATACCGCCGGATCTCCAGACGGTTGTGTTCCTCCATCAGATAGGCCGCCGCGCGGCGGGAAAACCCCTCGATCATGCGTCCTTGCCCCCTCTTTGCCGCCAAGCGGGCGGCCAAATTATCCGGCAGCAGCGTCACTGCTGCGCTGATTTAAGACATCAGCCGGCGACGACGGGAATGAACGCGATTGTCAGCATGCCGGCCGCGGTAAATTCCGCAATCTTCGCGTCCCATTCCTCCTGGGTAAGCGGCGCGCCGTCGGAGAGATATTCCACCGTATCCGGATTGTCCTCGCTGCTTCTTGTCACAAAGGAAGCCGCCAGCCGTGCCTTTGCGCCATCAACGCGATACATATCCACGCCGGATTCAAAGGCGCTGTTGCTGAACGTCACGGCAATCAGCCCGTCGGCGTATACGGCAAAGGTTGCACGGTAGCCGAAATCAAAATCAAACAGGCGCACGGCCGTGTCGCCGTCCATGGCCCAAATGTCATAGTTGACATACTCGCCGTCCTCCGCCGCCGCGGCGATGATCAGCTCATGCGTGCCGTCGCCGTCCAGATCGCAAAGCGCATACTGGGCGGGTCGCGGGTTGATGCGCCATTCCAGCGCCGTGTCTACGCCAAAGGCGGCGTCACGATCCGCCGCATCCACGCTCTGATAATACCCGTTCGCTTCGGCGTCGGCATATTGTGCAAGGATTGCGGCATAGGCGGCGGGAATCTCGGCTTCGGCAGGCTGCTGGGTCTCGATTGGCGCTTGGGCAGGCTGCTGAGTCTCGGTTGGCGCTTCGGTAGGCTGCTGGGTCTCGGCCGGCAGGGTCACAGGCGGTTCGGCACCGTTTGCGGCGCCCGCCGTGCAGCCGGTGGTCAGCGCCATTGTCAATGCCAGCAGCAATGCCGGCAGCATTACATTATGTTTTTTCATCATACATTCCTCCTACCGCAAATACGGCGCAGCCGCACATAAGGTTGCGGCCGCGCGTTACGGTCTTTTTTTTCTTTTGGCGAGATCATCCAGGAAGCGATGACGGATCTGGCTTCTCATATCCTCATCAATATGGGAAACAAGCGTGCCGTCCCTCCTGCGAGCGGTTTTGGTGCAGAGCGCGTCGATCTCGGGTGCGAAATGCTCCAGAACCGTCTGAACCGCCTCCGGCTCCCCGCGAGCCGCCGCGTCCAGCAGATCCTCCGTAAGCGGTTGTCGATGCTCCATGTCGCGCTCCTTTCCGCCCGTCGGGCGGTTACTGTTCAGTATAGCACAACCGCGGCCAGCGTGCACAGGAAAAAACCGGCACGGCCGCTTCTGTGCCCGCTTCACCGCAGGAGCAGGGCTTTTTTCCGATTCTCCGCGCATGCATGCAAACAAGCCGTCCGCACGCGGCGAACGGCTCCCGTTTTTCTGCTAAAACACCGATTTGTCCCAAACAACGACGTCGCATACCGACGCGTTTGCGCCTGTGGGGATCAACGCGCCGCCGCAGAACGGCGGATTGCGGCTATGATGCGCTCCATCTCGGGACGTTTTTGCTCCATCTCCTCCACGAGCCGGAACTGGGTGCGGCAGCGGTCGAGGTTGTGATCCGGGCGGTGGATCTTAAAATAGACGTCGCCGTTGAGATGATCGGCGAGAAACCGGACGCCGCATTCCAGCGTCATGATGATCGCGCCGAGCGGCAGGGAACGAAGCTCCGCATCGGTGAGGCAGCCGCCCGCCCGCTCGAGATAACCGCGCGCAAACGCCTCGAACATCTCGATGGAGAAGTGACAGCGGGCAAGCTCCCGCTCATCCTCCGGACAGGTGCTCGCCCCGAAACGGATGGAATCGCCAAAGTCATAGGCGATCAGCCCGGGCATGACGGTGTCCAGATCGATCACACAGACGCTGCGGCCGGTGCGCGCATCCAGCAGCAGGTTGTTGAGCTTGGTATCGTTGTGTGTGACGCGAAGCGGCAGCGCTCCCGACTGTTGATCCGCGTACAGCGCGCCCGCAAGCGTCTCCCGCTCCAGCGCAAAGGCGATCTCGCGCTGTACGTTGGCCGCCTTTCCGGCCAGATCACGGACGATCGCCTCATGAAGCTGACGCATGCGCGCGGGAGTGTCGTGAAAATGCGGAATGGTCTCAAACAGCGTTTCGGCCGGATAATCCGCCAGAAGCCGGAAAAAATCGCCGAAGCCGCGGCCGGATTCGCAAAACAGCGCCGGGGTGTCGGCACGGTCATAGGACACGGCGTTTTCGACAAACCGGTACATGCGCCAGATGGAGCCGTCCGGATCAGTCCAGAACGCGTCGCCGCACAGGGTAAGCACGACGGTCAGCACCTGCAGATCCTCCCCCGCCCTGTCGATGGCATTGCGCAGATGCCCGGTCACGGACAGGATGTTGTCCATCACCTCACGGGGGTTTCGAAATACATGCGCGTTCACATGCTGCATGATGTAGCGGCGGCAGGTATCGCCCGCCCGGGTCGTCACCAGAAAGGTGTCATTGATATGGCCGCTGCCATAGGGCTCTGTCGAGATAAGCCGGCCCTCGACGGAAAACTGCGCCGCATGACGGGCCGGGGTGTCGATCTGTTCCATGTTGGTATCTCCTTCGCCGTTGGTTCCTTTCACGCCTTCATTCCGCCGCCCGCGCATACGGGCGGGCAGCCCGAATCCACGCCCTAATTGGTTCGAAAATCAATCAATGCCGGCGGCGTTTCCTGCCGTGCCAAGCGCATGGCTTCCTCAGGCGGCAGCCCGCCCGCCCGCGCAAGCTGTGCGGCGCGCATGCCGAAAAACAGCTCCGTCAGGGAAACCTCGCCCTCGCGGACGCCGGCGCACTCCGTCAAAAACAGCGCTTCAAGAAACGCATACCGTCCGAGCTCCAGCGCCGCGGGCGCGACGGAAAGCCGCACACGCTCATCGCCCTGGATCTCAGCCGGCGCGGACGCATAGCAATCCCACGCGGCCTGCCAGTTTTGAACACGGCAGAACAGGCGGATTGACTCAACATAATACGGCGCTGGCAGCGCGTCAGCCGCCATAGCTCTTTCCATGCAGGCGAGCGCCTCCTCTGTCTCTCCGTCGGCAAGCAGCATGCCACAGAGCGTGCGCCAGGCGATCGGCCAGGAGGTCTCCTGCGCCACGCGGCGCATGCCGCACTGTGCCTCGGCAAAGCAGCCGTTTTCATACAGGGCGAGGGACAGATGCATCAGCGTGGCTGTATCCTGCGTGAGCGAATAAGCATGCTCCAGCACGGGAATCCAGTCAAGATCGGTCTCAAACGAGCGCGGCGACCTGCCCATGGCGGGCGGCAGCACGCCCTCTGTAAGCAGCTGCTTCCACGGCTGCTCGGCGGGGCCGGGCTCTGCAAAGGTCAGCCACGGCGGGATAAACCCCGGTTCGCGCAGCTCCTCCACGGAAGCGAACGCGCTGCCCTGCGTCAGAACGGCGTCGGCGGGAATTGTCTCGCAGCGGGTATACATCCGGTCGCGCCTGGCAAGCTCCGCATAGGGGAGCGCCTGCTCCACCAGCTGCCCCGCGTGGCGGCACGCCGGCAAAAACGCCTCCGTCCGCAGCGCAGGATCTGCGCCCGTCAGACCGCCGAACGCCTGCGTAAAGCGGATGACGCCGCCCGGCGCAAGGTCACAGCCGTGCACCTGCGTGGGGCATACGCCCGCCTGAATCTCCAGATATGGGGACGCGCCCGGCTCGGAAAGCAGCTGCTGCCAGTGCTGTCCGCCCGCCTGATTGCTCCAGCAGAACATCTTGCGGTAGCGAAGCCGCGGCGTAGAGCGCTCAAAAAACACGGTGTCGTCGGGATGCACGGCGGCCTCAAAGGTCAGCGCCGGGTCCTCCGGGTTTTGGAAAAAGTATTCCGCCGAGAAGGGGAACGCCGCGGGAAAGCTTGCATCGGCATCGGGCAGCATCCGAAGATGCGGCATGACGTCATGTGAAAAGGTGTTGACCCCGTCCACCGGCGCCGTAGCGATCACCTGATCCGTGCCGGACAGCACACGCGTGCCCTGCCTAAGCTCCACGGCGATGTTCGTCCACCAATAGAACGAGCGCGCGGACGAATGCGGGTTGTACAGCCGCGCATGCACAGTTAGCTCCTCCGCGCCCTCCGGCAGATGAAAATCCAGCTGTTCAAACAGTCCCTTGATGCGCTCATAGGCGTACAGCCGCAAAAACTGCCCGCCGTACGGCGCGGGGATGGACGCAAAATAGACCGGCTCGGCCGTCAGCGCGGAATGCCCGTACTGGCCAAGGTTCCATTCAATCCCACCGGAAAACCAGGCGTTGCGCACGGCCAGATTCGCCATTTGCAGCACGGGGTTGCGAAACAGCAGCTCACGCCCGCTCTTCTTTTGATACAGAGAATACAGCCGCCCGCCGTAGTCCGGCAAAAACACGGCCTTCAACGCGTCATTTTCGAGCACGACAGCGCGGACATCCTCCACGCGCCGCTGACGGTCATAGCCGTCCTGCACCCGGTACGGCAGAACGCGATCGCCGGTCGAATAGGAAAAGCCCGTTTTCTCGGCCTTGGTGAGGCCGCTGTCGATCAGATCCCGATCGAAGGCGCGCGCGCGAAGCTGCGGCAGCGGGTTCTCCGCGGGCGGACGGCACGCGGGCATACGGATAACGGATAAGCGGATAGTCTGCATAGGCTTAGCCCTTGACTGCGCCGCCGGTCACGCCCGCAATGATACGGTCGGACAGGAACAGGTACAGAATGAACGTCGGAAGAAACACGATGATGACCGAGGCGAACATGCCCGCCCAGTCGCCGGTATACTTCATGGAGTTGATCATGTTGTACAGCCCGACGGCCACCGGCCGCACGGTGTTGCTGCTGGCAAAGATCAGAGACATGAAATACTCGTTCCAGACATTGATGAAGTTGAAGATGCTGACCGTAATGATGCCCGGCTGGGCAAGCGGCAGCATGATCTTCCAAAAGGTTTTGATCGGCGAACAGCCGTCAATGGCGGCCGCCTCCTCAAACGAGCGGGACAGATTGGTAAAGAATGTCAGCAGAAAGATGATTGTATACGGGATGTTGATGCCGACATACAGAAAGATCATCAGCACGCGGATGGTGAGATCCTGCTTGAGCAGGTTCAGCTGCGTCACGATGCCGAACAGCGGCAGGATGATCATCACAATCGGCACGCCCATGGCAGCGACAAAGCTGCTCTGGATGGTGCGGTTGGCAAAAAACTTGAACCGTGACAGCACATACGCCGCCGGCGCGCAGATCACGACAAGCAACGCCGTAGAAATCGACGCATACAGCAGCGAGTTCCCGAAAAAGATGGAAACATTCTGCGAATTCCATGCCTTTGCATAGTTCTCCAGGTGAATGCCGGTGGGGAATTTGAGCGCGTCGCCCTGAAAAATGTCCTTGGTGGTGGAAAAGCTGGCCGCGAACACCCAGCCGATCAGCACAACCGTAAAGATCACCCAAACGGTCAGAATCAGGTAACCGGGCAGCAGCCTGGCCTCTTTCTTCCAGTTGACGCGGGCAACCGCGCGATCACGTCCCTTTTTGCGTGCTTTCATCGTACAGCGCCCTCCTCACATCTCAATGTCGTCGTCTTTTAGGAGCTTTGTGGTCGCCACAAAAACCAGCACCACCATGATGCTGAGCATCACGCCGACCGCAGCGCCTAGGCCGCCGTTGCGCTCGGTCACGGTGTTGCCGGTGCCGAAGGTCTGGGTATACATATAGACCATCGGCGTGATCGTTTGCAGGTCCGCCGTCACATTGGAGAAGAGCTGCGACCAGACGAAAAACCCGACGGAGGTGATGCTCCACATGGTGATATTGGTGCGAAGCACACCGCGCAGAAGCGGCCAGGTGATATGGAAAAACTTTCTTGCCTGTCCGGCGCCGTCGATGGTCGCCGCTTCATAAAGATCCTGCGGAATCTTCTCAATGCCGCTGGAGAAGATCAGCATATGATAGCCCACCATGCCAAAGCAATAGGCAATCAGCAGCGCCCAGAATTTATGAGAGGCGTCCGTCCACGCGACCTCGGCCAGCCGGTCAAGACCCAGCTTGGAAAAAACGGTGGTCAGCAGGCCAAATCGGTTGTTGTAGACAAACTGAAGCCACATGGTTGCAAGCGCCACCGCGCTGACAATGTTGGGCATGTAAATGACTGCGCGGAAAAACTTTTTACCGCGGATTCCGCTGTTGAGAATGACCGCAAACAAGAGCGCCAGCGACAGCACAATGACGCCGCCGATCAGCCAGATGCGGAACAGATTCCATAAAGAGGTGCGGAACAGGCTAGTGTTGATCAGCCTGACATAGTTGTCAAAGCCGACATACTTCCACGCGCTGACGTCTCCGGTGATATTCTCCACCTTGAACAGGCTCATGACCATGGTGCGCAGGATCGGATAGATGAAGATGAGCGAAAAAATCACCAGTGCCGGCGTCAGAAAACAGACAATCATGGACTTGCTTTTTTTCACGGCTAGGCCCCCTTTTTCTTGACCGGAAAGAGGAATGCGGCGGCAGCGATCTGCTGCCGCCGCATCGTGTTAGGTCGTTTGAGAAGCTGCTGCGGAGGAATCCGTTATTTGGACGCCGCTTCCATCGCATCCACAAACTCCTGGGCGGTCATCTGACCGGCGCAGAGCTTGGTGAAGTTCTCCTTGATCACGGGCGTCATATCGACGTTGGACTCAATACCCGCGGCCCAGGTGTAACGCGTGGTCAGGCTTGCCATAACGGGTGCGACCTCGGCCAGCTGCGTCGGCCATTCGGTGTTGCTGGTGTCGGCCGGGATGCCCAGAGAGCCGTCGGCCAGCGCCTTGTCCCATTCGCCCTGCGTCAGCCAGCACACCAGGTCAAAGGCCTCCTGTGCCACTGCCGTCTTGGCGTTGATGCCAAACACCTGCGCGCCAAAGTTGGAAGCCTCGACGCCGGTCTTGCCGCCGTCAAGCCCCGGATAGCTGAAGCAGCCCCAGAGGAACTCATCCCCGGTGATGCCGCGGACTTCGTTGGGCAGCCAGGAACCGTTCAGATACATGGCAACCTCACCCAGTGCAAACTCGCCGTTCTGACCCGTCGGCCAGACGTTGGCTGCCAGATTGGGGGAGAAATAGCCCTTGGAGGCCAGCTCTTCATAATCCTGCGCCATCTGCAGAACGATCGGGTTCTCCGCCCAGTTTCCGTTGTTGACGATATCCACAACGGCATCCTCGCCGCCGAGACGCGCCAGATGGTAGCCGATCATGCAATCGATGTAAGCATCGTCGCAGGTCATCGGGATGTAGCCCGCGGCCTTGATCTTTTCACAGCAGGCAAGGAACTCGTCCCAGGTGGTGGGCACGGCCTCGATGCCGGCAGCGGTGAAGATATCCTTGTTGTAGAAGAAGGCGAATACGTTGGGCTGATACGGGATGGTCTTGAGCTTGCCATCGGCGTTCGCGGCACGGCAGGCAGCGATCAGACCGGCGTTGGCGGTCTCCTCGTACTTGGCAGCGGCGGCCAGATCCTCAAGATCCAGCAAGTACTGCGCAAACGTGGTGTTGATTCTGTCGATGTCCTCATCGAACACATCGATCACGGTGCCTGCGTCCAGCGCCGGCTGCAAGCCTTCACGGATGCCCGTGCGGCCCTTGAACTCAACGGCTACGGTGTTTCCGGTGGCGGCTTCATAGGCGTCGATGGCCTGCGAAAGCACCTGCCCCTGCGGCTCGGTCGATTCCCACATCGACCAGTAGACGATGGTCTTGCCCCCCTCGGTGGATGCGCCCTGGTCATCCGCCGGCTTCGGCGTCTGACAGCCCGCAAAGATAAACAGGCAAGCCAGAACCAGCGCTGTCACGACAAAAAATCTGGACTTCTTCATTGTTTTCCTCCTCTAAGTTGTGGTTGGTCGGTTGTACGGATCCCTTACAAGCGTCTTACGCATTTTTTACATCCGTGATAGCATGAGTATATCATTGGGCATAGCGGAATGATAATTCATTTTGGTTGGAATAATAGTAAAATCGTTTACTTCCCGTCTGAATCTGCTATACTGTATACAAACTGGGTTGGGAGGCCGCACATATGGCTGTCACGTTTGATTTTGAAAAGATGAAGCGCCTGCTGTCCGGCTTTTACAAGATCAGCGGCGTGCGCTACTCGCTGGCAGATGAGAACAACAACCTGCTGGTTACCTCAAGCGATTTTTCCGGCTTCTGCGGCCGCATCAACGCGCTGCCCGAGGGGCATACGCGCTGTGTGGACTGTGACGCCCGGGCATTGGCGCATGTGTCACGCTGCCCGTCGAACACCTACACCTACCGCTGTCACGCCGGGCTGACGGAAACTGTGATCTGCGTCCGCGCGCATGGGGAGACCGTGGCCTACATCTTCTTTGGGCAGATGATCGACAGCAGCGACGTGGACGCGCGATGGGAGCAGACGCGGCGGCTGCTGTCGTGGTATCCGGACGCGGACTCGCTGAAGGATGCGTTCTGGCACCTTCGGCGCGTCGACCGGCAGCTGATCGACGGCTGCGCGGACATCATGCTGGCCTGCTCCTCCTACATCTGGATGGAGGGCGTGGTCAACTCCGGCCAGATGAGCGACATTCAACAACTCAACGCCTACCTGTCCGAGCATTATATGGAGGAGCTTTCGCTGGATACGATCGCAAAGGCGCTGTCCAGGTCCAAAACGCGTCTGTGCCAGATCGCCTCTCAGAACGGAACGACGGTCAACACGATGCTGCTTGGCAAACGTATGGCCGTCGGAAAATCGCTGTTGCAGAACACGCGCCACTCCATCTCCGAGGTCTCGTACCTGATCGGCATACGCGACTATAACTATTTCACCAAGCTGTTCAAAAAGGCTTTCGGCGTGACGCCTACGGATTACCGCAAGCTGTCTCTGGAAGCGGCGGAGCAGCCATAAGGGGAGCGGACGGGTTTATTTTTGCCGGACGCGCATCCCCCTGTATCACAACCGTTTAGGAGGCAGCCATGCCGTATCCCATTCGCCCGGAATTCGGAGCGTTTGCCCGCTTTAACCCGCCGGTGACGCGGCCGCTGCTGCCGCTGATCAACCTGATTCTTGGGCTGCTGCCGCGAAAGCGGAGCGGCTTCAGGCCGCGGCGCGTACGCATCCCCACGCGGGACGGTGCGGCGCTCTCGGCGCTTCTGTACCGGCCGGCGGCGCTGTGCGAATCTGCGCCCTGCCTGATCTATTATCCGGGCGGCGGCTTTGTCATGAAACCGGCGCCAAGCCACTATGCGCTTGCGGCGACCTATGCCGAACAGGCTTCCGCCGCGGTGCTGCTGGTACGCTACCGCCTTGCCCCGCGGCATCGATACCCGGTCCCGCAGAACGACTGCACGGACGCATATCTGTTTGCGGCGGCACACGCAGAGGCGCTGGGCATCGACCGCACGCGGATTGCCGTCGGCGGCGACAGCGCGGGCGGCTGTCTGGCGGCCAATGTCTGCCGGCGGGCGCGGGATGCGGGCGGGGGCGTGCCGTGCTTTCAGCTGCTTGTGTATCCCGTGACCAGCACGCGGATGGACACCGGGTCGATGCGCGCGTTTGCCGATACGCCCATGTGGAACGCGCGGCTCAACCGGCGGATGTGGCGCTGGTATCTTCCCCGGGACTGTGATGCGGCGGACGCTGCGCCGCTCGAGCAGGACGACTTCTCCGGGCTTCCGGGCGCATATGTGGAAACGGCGGAGTATGACTGTCTGAGGGATGAAGGCGCGGCGTATGCGGACGCACTTAGCCGCGCGGGCGTCCGCGTCGAGCGCTTTGACACGGCGGGAACCATGCACGGCTTTGACGGGATAAGCCGCTGTGCGTACGTCCTTTCCTGCATCAGACGGCGCACGGACGCGCTCCGCGCGGCGTTTGCGCGGCAGGGGGAGCCACCGACGGCGGAATAACGGAAAACGCGCGGCGTTTGGCGGGGGGCTCGCCGAAGGCCGGAAAGGGGAATGCATCATGATTCGTAATGTAGTATTTGATATGGGCGGCGTGCTGATCCGCTTTGATCGCAAGCTGTTCCTTGCGCGCGCGGGGGTCACCGAGCCCGGCGACATGCAGCTTCTGATGACGGAGGTGTTTATCTCGCTCGAATGGGCGCTGATGGATCGCGGCGCCATCTGTGAGCAGGACGCCATCCGCAGGGTCTGCCGCCGGCTGCCCGCGCATCTGCACGACGCTGCATCCAAGCTGATCGGCCTGTGGGATCGCCCCATCCTGCCGATTGCGGGCATGGAGCCGCTGATTGCCGAGCTGAAGGAGGCGGGCTGCGGGATCTATCTGCTGTCCAACGCCAGCCTGCGTCAGCACGATTACTGGCCGCGCATCCCTGCAAGCCGGTATTTTGACGGCACGCTTGTCTCGGCGGACGTCGGCCTTGTCAAACCGCAGCCGGAGATCTACCGCCTGCTGTTCGACACGTTTTCTCTAAACCCCGCAGAATGCTGCTTTATCGACGACCTGCCCATGAACGTCGAGGGCGCGCATTATGTAGGTATGCCGGGGATCGTCTTTCACGGCGACGTGCCAAAGCTGAGACGCGCGCTGATCGAGCACGGCCTGCCCATCCGCCCGAGCTGCGACGTGGACGCGATATCAGGCGCGGGAGGCGACGCATGCTGAAGTTTCATAAAATGGTGGCGCTGGATTGCACGGGAATCAGCGATTTTGCCCATGACGCACTGGCGGATCTGTGCGACACCTTTGTTGATTGCACCGACGATCCCGCATCTGACGCGGCGATTGTGGCCCGTGCAGAGGGCGCGGACGCCGTGCTGCTGAGCTGGCGCACCCATCTGTCCCGGCAGGTTCTTGCCGCGCTGCCCGATCTGCGCTATATCGGCCTGTGCTGCACCCTGTACGAGGGCTCCTCGTCCAATGTCGATCTGGACGCGGCGCGCGAGAGGGGAATTCTGGTCAAGGGCGTGCGGGATTACGGCGACAACGGTGTGGTTGAATTTCTGTTTTCCGAGCTGATCCGGCTGGTCAAGGGGTTGGGAGAGCAACGTCTGTGCGAGGAATCGTTGGAGCTGAACGGCATGACGCTGGGCATTGTGGGACTGGGCACCGTAGGACGGATGGTGGCCGCCGTCGGCGCCGCCTTTGGCATGGATGTGCGGTATCACAGCCGCACACGGTATGCGGACGTCGCCTATCCTTATATGGAGATTGACGAGCTTTTGTCCGCGTGCAGCGTGATTTCCGCGCATTTGCCCAGGCACGTCGTCCTTCTGCAGCAGCCGCAGTTTTCCAGCCTCGGCAGCGGAAAAATCCTCATGAATACGGGCTTGCAGCCCTGTTATGACGAGACCGCCTTCCTGCGATGGATCGCCGATCCCCAAAACTTTGCCATTTTGGATGCGTGCGCCGTCGGGGATCCGCTGCGTTCGGACTATGCGGCAAGCCCCAACATCATCATCGGGCGACAGGGCTCCGGCTTTACCAGAAACGCAAGAAAGCGGCTGGCGGATGCGGTGGTTGCCAACGCGGTTGCCGCGCTCGCAGGGCAATAAAACGGCTACAGACACAAAAAGAAGGACAGGCGCGCATTT